>CATLIX010000013.1 GCA_949959185.1 uncultured Eubacterium sp.
CCACCTTTTTCAGTTTTCCTCGCCATATTTCATAACGCTCTGCACTGCCGCTGCCGATATGCAGTTTTCTGTTATTCAGCTCATTCTTCTCATCCAGTAACAGGTTTTTTAAAAACAATTCCAGATATTCCCCGGTCTCGTGAATACCGTTTTTTAAATCATTATAATTGGCTCTGACCAGTGCATTGCGGAAATACCAGGCATGTTCTGCAAAAATATCATTCGTCACATCAAATCCAAGGGTTTTCAGATACTTTATAAAAAACACTGCTGTCGTCCTTGTATTTCCTTCCGCAAATACATGAATCTGCCATAATCTCGATACAAAAAAAGCAAGGTGATGAATGATTTCATCCATGGACAGACCTTTATAGGAAAATTCCTGCTCCTGGGAAAAATCGTATGCAAGAGTCGCCTGAAGTTCCGAAGCACTGCCATAAATCACAGACGCACCGCCGAGCACCCATTCCTTTTTTGTAATATTATAATCACGTATCCGGCCGGCATGGGAATAAATTCCCTGAAATAATTTTCTGTGAATGGCCAGGTACTGATTCGGATTGAATGAAAAGGCATTTTCTGCCAGAAGTTCCGCAATTCTTACCGAAACTTTGTCTGCTTCTTCTGTCCGGTCATTCGTATCATGTCCGGTACGTTCTTCATAATAACTGTCCAGGAGCTGCCGGGCCTGTGCCATGGTAATTTCTCCTTCGATATTTTTCACGGCAGTTTTCTGAAGATAATCGGATGTTTCCAGATGGTCTACCGCCTGTAAACCCATGGCTGTAAACCATGCATATCCTTTTTCTTTTTTTCCCGGCTCCTGCTGTCGGATGTATTCTCTGAAAGGATCCTGCGTCATGATGCCTGCCTCCTTATGGCTTCTGGTTTTCATTTACATTATACAGACTTATCAGATTTTTGCAATTCACTGTTTATACATTTTTAACCTGGGCGGCCGTTTGACGTGCCTGTTCCATACTGTCCGCACATTCTGCAAAACCCATTCCAAACAGGGTAATGGATTATCGGACAGGCAAATTCATGCCCTGCAAATTTTAACAAAAACAATGAAGCCATGAGTATAAAAGCTCCTCATGACTTTATCAGGCTCGAAATAATATGTATATTTTCTTAATCATATCAGGAAAATACTTTTTATTTTAACACAACAATGCCTTTTCTGACAAAACACCCCCCGGATGATTTTCACATTCCGATACGAACTTTCTGCCGGCAGTCTAAACACCCGGAGAACTCATAAAGGACACACCGCTTATGATAACAATAGCTGCAGGAATCAGAGAAACTACAGAGCATACAAGTCCGGCAATGGCCATCCCTCTCCCTTCTTTATTCCCTGACAGGCCAATACCTGCCAATATGATACCGATAATGGCACAGGGAATGGAAATAAAATAAAAACAGCAGGACATTACCAGTGCAACAATCCCCAGAACCATCGAGGCTACCCCAAATCCAACTCCTCCATTTGTCTGTCCTTCCATAGATGCTCTCCTTTCAAAAAACTCTGTTACAGTACCAGAGACGGTGCCGAATAAGTACGTGCGGCCAGTTCACTGTTCAGCATATACAGGCTGCGTGCGTCATCTCCGAACAGTTCCATTTTGGTAATCTGATCCATGGAATTCTTCTCTTCCTCTCCCTGCTCTTTGATAAACCAGTCCAGAAACTGTGTGGTACGGAAATCTTTTGCTTCCTGCGCCGCCTCATAAATGGTATTAATCAGTGACGTCACATACCTCTCATGTTCAAGTCCGGCTTTCAGCGGGTCCATAATTGTCTCGAATGTCTTATCCGGTCTGGCAATCGCCTCAAAGGTAACCTTTTCTCCGTTATTCTGTAAATACTGGTATATCAGCATTCCGTGATCCTGTTCTTCCCTGGCCTGAATCTCATACCAGTTTGCGAATCCGTCCAGCCCCTTCTGTGAATAGAAGTTGGCCATGTCAAGATACAGATAAGCAGAATAGAACTCCTTGTTAATCTGATCATTTAATAAAAAAGCAACTTTTTCGTTCATTGTCTTTCCTCCCTGTGAATGTACTGTCAGATAATTGCGAAACTATATAATTATCAAAATTTCATGTACAATTATTGAATTACGCAATTACCTGGATATATTATAATCTTTCTGTTCTTCCATATCAAGTGAAAAGTAAAACGGTTTCCTCCCGGACAATGAAATGTTCAGCGGAAAAATCAGGTATCATCAGCCTGAGCATCTCCGGTTAACGCCATAATCGTCTCTGTCACTTCCTCCAGTGCCCGCTTAATCTCTATGCTGGTGCGGCCCATACCCTGCGCAAGTTTCTGAACTTCATCTGCGACTACAGAAAAACCTTTTCCTGTTTCTCCCGCCCTGGCCGCTTCTATGCTGGCATTCAGCGCAAGTATTTTCTGACGCTTACTGAAACCCTCAATCTGCTTTGTATTATCATTGGCAACTACAATCTGCTTTGCCGCTTTACTGATTCCTTCCCTCATTTCCAGAACAAGTTTCTGATTCTGCATGGTTGCATAGCTCGCTCTGACAAACATATTGATGACATCCCCCAGTAACTGTGCGGAAGCCTCAATTTCTTTTTCTGTCTTAACATTTACCTCGCGAAGGGCCCTGATATACTCATCCTCATCAATACCCAAATCCCTGGCTGTCTGCCTGAACTTTTCCTCATCCGGATTTTCCGGCAATACCTGCCCGCCAATCACGCTCCCCAGCACGGTTCCATCTTCTAATGTAATGGGTATCCCGAAATCAACCAGCCCTGCATGGCAGGGATATACTCCCTTCCCCTCTCTGTCATTTTTCTCACACCTTTTTCGTCCTTCGTCGCTGCCTCTGGTCAGCTTAATGCAAAAATCCGTAAAATTATAACAGTCGCTGATATACTCACCATCATCTCCTACTGCCACCGTTGCAAGACCGGTACTGCTCGCCCAGTTATTCATGATTTCTTCGAACTTTTCCATATCACAAAAATCCTGTAATTTCATAATAGCCTCCTTTTCCAGCATACTCCATACCATTACAATATTTGAAAACAGGCAATCAACCGCCGATACTGGAAATCTTTCGTTCTGGTAAATCACCATATGCCGGAGGACTGATCTTATAACTACCATTCTAGAACAATATAAAGATAAAATCAATGTCACTTTACATTTTTTTGACAAAATAACCGGAAAAAGTATTAAATCAGACAGATTACAATCGGTTTTCATACGCCATTTTGGCGTATCCCCTGGTCGATGATTTTAAATATTCTTCACCTTCGCAATATCAATCAAATCCAGTTCTTCGCTGGCACAGGCATGTTCCAGACTTTCCGCCAGGGCATTGGCTGTGTCCATGGCGGTGATACAGTACACACCTGTCTCAATGGCATTCCGGCGGATTAAAAATCCGTCCCGGCTCTTATCCCGTCCCTGGGTTGGAGTATCAATGACAAGGTCTATTTTATGGCCCAGAATCAAATCCATTACATTGGGAGACTCCTGGGAAATCTTATTGATACGTCTTGCGCTGACTCCATGATTCTGCAGGTATTTCGCAGTGCTTCTGGTGGCGTAAATCTTATAGCCCAGCGCTTCAAACCGTTTCGCCACCTCCACGGATTCCGGCTTGTCCGCATCTTTTACCGTCATAATCATCTGTTTGTATTTCGGAAGCTGTACGCCCGCTCCCAGAAATGCCTTGTACAATGCCTCGTCAAAGGTTCTGGCAATTCCAAGGCATTCTCCGGTGGATTTCATTTCCGGCCCAAGGCTGATTTCCGCTCCACGGAGCTTCTCAAAGGAAAATACCGGCATTTTGATGGCCACATACTCTGCTTCCGGCGCAAGTCCCGTGGGATAGCCCATACCCTTTAAAGTATTGCCGATAATAACCCTTGTGGCCAGATCCACAATGGGAATTCCCGTTACTTTGCTGATATAGGGAACAGTCCGGGAAGAACGGGGATTTACCTCAATCACGTACACATCCTCATCCATGGCAATAAACTGGATATTGATTAAGCCCACCACATGAAGTGCCCTGGCCAGTCTCCTGGTGTATTCCACGATTTTCTCCTTTACCTCCTGGCTGATGGTGGGGGCAGGATAAACGGAAATGCTGTCGCCGGAATGTACGCCTGTCCGCTCAATATGCTCCATAATGCCGGGAATCAGAATATCCGTGCCATCGCAGACCGCGTCCACCTCAATCTCTTTTCCCTGTAAATACTTGTCCACCAGAATAGGATGGTCCTGGGCAATCCGGTTGATGATTTCCATAAATTCTTCGATTTCCTCATCAGTATACGCAATCTGCATCCCCTGGCCGCCCAGCACATAGGAAGGACGTACCAGAACGGGATAGCCCAGGCGGTTGGCCACTTCCCTGGCCTCCTCAGCAGTAAATACCGTGCCGCCTGCCGCCCGCGGGATTTCCGTCTCCTCCAGAATTTTATCGAATAATTCCCGATCTTCGGCTGCATCCACATCTTCTGCCCTGGTGCCGAAAATTGGAACGCCCATCTTCATCAGGCTTTCCGTCAGTTTGATGGCCGTCTGGCCGCCGAACTGCACCACAGCCCCATCGGGTTTTTCCAGACGGACAATACTTTCCACATCCTCCGGAGTCAGGGGCTCAAAATACAGTTTATCCGCAATGTCAAAGTCTGTGGACACCGTTTCCGGATTATTATTTATAATAATGGTCTCATAGCCCTCTTTTGCAAAAGCCCAGGTACAGTGCACGGAGCAGTAATCAAACTCAATCCCCTGGCCGATACGGATTGGCCCGGAACCCAGCACCAGCACCTTTTTGCGCTTTTCGGAACCGGACGCTCCGGTTTTCCCGCCGGAACTTCCCTGCTCTCTGTCGGGAAAGGCTTCATTCTCACTGCCGAAGCAGGAATAGTAATAAGGAGTCTCCGCTGCAAATTCCGCCGCACAGGTATCCACCATTTTAAAAGCTGCGGTAATTCCATGTTCATAGCGCAGATTACGGATTTCCTGTTCCTGTTTTCCGGTAAGGGCGGCAATGACAGAATCCGGAAATTCCAGCCGCTTTGCCTCTTTCAGAAGCTCCGGCGTCAGTGTTTCCTGTTTCAGTTGTTCTTCCATTTCTACCAGAATGGAAATTTTATCAATAAACCAGAGGTCTATTCTGGTAATCTCGTGAATTTTTTCATAGGAAATCCCCTGGCGCAGCGCCTCGGCAATCACCCAGATTCTCCGGTCGTCCACCTTTTTCAGGCGCTCCCTTAACTCCTCTCTGGAAAGGCCGCTGAAATCATAGCTCATCATGCTGTCCACATGCTGTTCCAGGGAACGGATGGCTTTCATCAGCGCCCCCTCGAAACTGGTGCAGATACTCATCACCTCTCCCGTAGCCTTCATCTGAGTAGTCAGACTCCGCTTTGCGGTAATAAATTTGTCAAAGGGCAGTCTTGGGATTTTTACCACGCAGTAATCCAGCATGGGTTCAAAGCTGGCGTATGTTTTACCGGTAATGGCATTTCTGATTTCATCCAGGGTATATCCCAGGGCAATTTTTGCCGCCACCTTCGCAATGGGATACCCCGTAGCCTTGCTCGCCAGCGCAGAGGAACGGCTCACACGGGGATTTACCTCAATCACACAGTATTCAAAGCTGGCGGGATGAAGTGCATACTGAACGTTACAGCCTCCGGTAATATTCAGCTCGGAAATAATATTCAGTGCGGAGGTGCGCAGCATCTGGTATTCCTTATCCCCCAGTGTCTGAGACGGAGCCACCACGATACTGTCTCCGGTATGAACGCCCACCGGGTCAATGTTCTCCATGTTGCAGACGGTAATACAGTTGCCGGCCCCGTCACGCATCACCTCATATTCAATTTCCTTCCAGCCTGCAATACAGCGTTCCACCAGCACTTCCCCTACCCGGCTGAGCCTCAGGCCGTTGGCAAGGATTTCCATTAATTCTGTTTCATTACGGGCAATTCCGCCTCCGCTTCCCCCCAGGGTATAAGCCGGACGCAGCACCACCGGGTAACCGATGGTATTGGTAAATGCAATTCCGTCTTCTATATTATTAACTACCATGGAAGGGGCGCAGGGTTCTCCTATTTTCTCCATGGTGTCTTTAAAGGCCTGCCGGTCTTCCGCTTTAAAAATTGTCTCCGCTGTGGTTCCTATCAGCTTTACTCCATGTTTTTCCAGAAACCCGGACTCTGCCAGCTCCATGCCCAGATTCAGCCCTGCCTGTCCTCCCAGGGTGGGAAGCACGCTGTCCGGCTGTTCTTTCAGAATAATCTGTTCCAGCACCTTTGCAGTCAGAGGTTCAATGTACACCTGATCTGCAATTTCCTTATCTGTCATAATGGTGGCCGGATTGGAATTGACCAGAACCACCTCCACCCCCTCTTCTTTCAGAGAGCGGCACGCCTGAGTTCCTGCGTAATCAAATTCTGCGGCCTGCCCGATGACAATAGGGCCGGAACCAATCACTAATACTTTTTTAATTTCAGAATTTTTTGGCATTACCGGTCCCCTCCCATCATACTGATAAAACGGTCAAATAAGTAACTGCTGTCCTGAGGCCCCGGACAGGCTTCCGGGTGAAACTGAACGGTAAACACAGGCTTCCGGATATATCTTAACCCTTCGTTTGTTCCGTCGTTTACATTGATAAAAGACGGAACCGCCACAGAATCGTCCAGGTGTTCCGTATCCACCACATACCCATGGTTCTGGGAGGAAATATATACCCGCCCTGTTTCCAGATCTTTCACCGGATGATTGCCGCCCCGGTGGCCGTATTTCATTTTATGGGTATCAGCCCCGGCGGCCAGAGCCATAAGCTGATGGCCCAGGCAGATGGCAAACACCGGAATACCCGATTCGTATAATTTCCGGATTTCTTCTATTATATCGTCGCATTCCTTTGGGTCTCCCGGCCCGTTGCTTAACATAATTCCGTCCGGATGGGAAGAAAGAATTTCTTCCCCTGAGGTATGGGCCGGATAAACCGTGACGCTGCAGCCTCTGTTCTGCAGAGATTTTGCAATATTTTTCTTGGCCCCCAAATCCAGAAGGGCTACTCTTTTCCCTTTTCCTTTTAACGTGGAAATCTCTTTGCATGTCACTTTATCCACCACGTTTCCGGTCCGGTACGCTTTCAGCCTGGGAATAATATCTTCCATCCGATAATTTTCATCGGTGGTAATCATCCCGTTCATGGTTCCCTTTTCCCGGAGGATTTTCGTCAGGGCCCTGGTATCAATTCCTGCAATTCCCGGAATATCATGTTCAGCCAGAAAATCCTGCACCGTGCCCTGACTGCGGAAATTACCGGGCATCCGGGACAGTTCCCGGACAATATACCCTTCCGCCCAGGGACGTTCCGATTCCATATCCGGCGTAATCCCATAATTGCCAATCAGGGGATATGTCATGGCAACTGCCTGTCCGGCATAGGAGGGGTCTGTCAGAACTTCCAGATATCCCGTCATGGAAGTGTTAAAGACAATTTCACTGATTACTTCTCCGGCAGAGCCAATGCTGATGCCTTCAAACACCGTTTCATCCTCCAGTATTAGAAATGCTTTCATTTATTTACCGCCCTTTCTGTCTGATTTTTTGCAAAAAAAAAAGAGTTCATTGCACCATTGCAGTCTTTTTCCTGTTCTTTTACCCATTATTTATTTATGCCTGAATTGTAAAGATTTTAACACACTGCAGACCATTTTTCAAGATTTTTATTATAACAGTCAAAATCACAGGTGCAAAGCCTTTATCTGATTTTCCGTATTGACACATTACTTATAACATGTTAATATTAATTCACCAAAATTTTGGCAATTTGTACATATGTCGGAGTATATCTCATTCCTTATTTGTACTATTTGCAGTGATTTTTTCAGTATATGTGTAATTTCATTGTTATTTTGCATATATATTCCGGATTTTCCGTATTGCCCTGCCAGAAGGCGGACGCACCGCCGGATTACCGGCTGCTTCAGGACAACAGACGAATCCCTGTATTCTGACCATTACATTGCCTTTCATAAAAGGAGGAAAACTATGAAAAAGAAAAATCTGGCAAAAGTTCTCGCCCTCTCTCTGAGTATGGCAGCAGCATTATCCCTGGCGGCATGTGGCAGCACCCCCACATCCAACAATGATACTAAAAAAGATGAAACGGAGACCACACAGGAGAACAGCGGCGAAGAAACAAAGAAAGACAGCAGCGGCAAAACAGAAATCAGCGTGATTGCAGCTCAGTACGGTCAGAACACAGCAGACTGGTGGAAAACCTTTGAAACTGATTTCGAAAAAGACAACGAAGGCATTGACCTGAACGTGGAAGTTATTTCCTGGAATGATATTTCCACCACAGTCAACACCCGTGTTGCCAACAATCAGGCTCCTGATATTCTGAACATTGACGTATTTGCAGATTACCAGGCGGACGACCTGCTTCTTCCTGCAAAAGATTATGTATCAGATGAAACCTACAACAAAATGTATGAAGCGTTCCTGGAGCAGTCAAATGTTGACGGAACCATCTGGGCTATTCCGGACCTTGCTTCTGCACGTGCCATGTACTACAACAAAGATATCCTGGAAGGCGCCGGCGTGGAAGCTCCTCCCACCACGTGGGATGAACTGACAGAAGCCTGCAAGAAGATTAAAGAAAAATATCCGGATGTTTACCCATGGGGTATTGATATGACAACTGACGAAGGTCAGGCAGCATTCGCATACTATATCTGGAACAACGGCGGAGACTTCACAGACGCTGACGGAAACTGGACACTGAACAGCGCAGAAAATGTGGAAGCTATCGAATACGCTGTGGGACTTATCAATGATGGTTATACCAACACAGATCCTGCCAATGAAACACGTTATGACCTGCAGGATATGTTCGGAACCGGTAAAGTTGCCATGATGATCGCACCTAACAGTCTTCCCACCTATGTAAAAGACGGCGGCAATGAAGTAAACTACGGCATGGCTCCTATCCCCAACAACAACGGCACTTCCGTATCTGCCGGTGTTATGGACCGTTTCATGTGCTTTGACAATGAATACACAGACGAAGAAATGGAAGCAATCAAAACTTTCTTTGACTATTTCTTTGAAGACGAACGTTACTCTGCATGGGTTGAAATGGAAGGTTTCCTGCCTGCTACCAAGACCGGCGGCGAAGCTCTTGCAGCAAAAGACGAATCCATGGCTGAATGGATTGACATCGTAGGAAGCTGTAAATTCTATCCTACCGCAAAAACTGAGTGGGCAGACGTAAAACAGGGTGTTATCAGTGCAGAACAGAATGCACTGTTAGGCGGAAATGTTCAGGAACTGCTTGATAGCTTACAGGCAGAAATTGCTCCGTAACATTTTGTATCACCTGCATCCCAGGATGTGAACACGCAAGCCCTGATTAAGGCGAAATATGAGGCCGGGCTGTTACAGGCCCGGTCTCATTTTATAAGAATGATGAGGTGAACCTGTGAAAAAAATAATTCGAAAAATAGAACCTTATATCTGGATTTTACCCAGTGTGCTGCTTATGCTTGTCTTTATTCTGGTTCCCATCGTATTTGTATTCCGGATGGCATTAAGTAAAGTCAGCAGGGCCGGGTTGATTAAAGGCTTCACCGGATTAGCCAATTTTACAAAAATCCTGTCAACTCCTACTTTTTCCATGGTTTTAAAAAATACCCTGGTATGGACAGTGGCAGTGGTGGGCCTTTCCACTCTGCTTGGATTTATTCTGGCTCTCCTGTTAAACAATGCCTTTAAGGGCCGCAAAGTTGCCAGAGCCATCGTGGTATTCCCCTGGGCCACCACACTGGTGGTACAGGCAAGTATCTGGAAATTTATCATTGACACGGACTATGGTACGCTGAATACACTGCTGATAAAGCTGGGAATTATCGACCACGCAGTAAACTGGACTCCTTCTGCCGGCGCCTGGTTCGCCTGGGAAATTGCCTGCGGTATTTTCGTAACCATACCTTTTGTTACCTTTACGGTTCTGTCCGGCCTGCAGTCCATCGACGGCAGCTACTACGAAGCCGCAACTGTTGACGGCGCCAGCTACTGGCAGAAACTGTTCAAAATCACAATTCCGCTGGTAAGTTCTTCTCTGACCGTCAGCACGGTATTAAATATCATTTATGTATTTAATTCATTTCCAATTATCTGGAATATGACAAAAGGAGATCCCGGCAACCGCACGGACACTCTGGTTACCTACCTGTACAAACTGGCCTTTTACAATGGCAAGCAGGGAGAAGCGGCAGCCGTATCCGTCATCGGATTTCTGATCCTGTTAGTATGTGCGACCGCCTACATGGTGGTAACTTTAAGGAAGGGAGATGAATAATATGAATGAAAACGTAAAGAAGCCGGTAAACGGCAAAAAAATTGCATTGAAGATTCTCCTTTACCTGGTTGTATTCATTATATGTGTGCTGATTCTTTATCCGTATTTTGCCATGCTGTGCACAGCATTAAAGGACCGCTCCGAGATATTCTCGGCACAGGGCACAATTTTACCAAAGAAAGTCCTCTGGTCTAACTTTACGGATATCTGGGACAGAGCTCCCATGGCAAAATACATGCTGAATTCCATTCTGATTGCCGGAGGCTCCACGATTATCGCACTGCTCTGCGGAATTCCTGCGGCTTATGCATTATCCCGCATGAAGTTCAAAGGCGATATCATATTCCTGGGTTTTGTAATTGTTTCCCAGATGTTCGCACCGGTGGTTCTTCTGATTGGTATTTACAAAGTCATGATGACTCTGAACCTGACAAACAGCATTCTCGGATTAATCTTTATCAATGCTGCTTTTAACCAGGCCTTTACCATCTGGCTGCTGCGGGGCACATTTATGAGTATTTCCTCTGAAATGGAGCAGGCAGCTAAAATCGACGGCTGCAACCGTCTGGAGGCTATGGTAAAAATTCTGCTTCCGGTAGCGGCGCCCGGTATTGTAACCACTCTGATTTTCGTGTTTATCAATGCATGGAATGAATATACCGTTGCCCTGACACTGATTTCAGAAGATTTGAACAAACCTCTGACTGTTGGTATCAATATCTTTAACGGTTACAACATGATTGAATGGCAGTATCTGTTCTCCGCTTCTCTGTTTGCAATCGCTCCGGTGGTTATTCTCTTTGCAATTATTGAAAAGAATCTGGTCAGCGGTCTTGCATCCGGCGGTGTAAAAGGCTAAACCCTGATATAAAAACAACTGTGGCAGAGTATGGAACACCATACCCTGCCATATTTTTCAGGTAATTGCGAAACTCAATAATTATACCAATTTCATGTGCAATTCAAAAAATATTTCATAGAAAGTGCAGAAATTATACATGAAATTTTGACAATTTAACAGTTTCGCAATTGCCTGTGCCATATTTTTATCGGAAAGGAGAATAAAATGAGTAAATCACAAAGTACGTCTCGTTCTGCTTCGGCAGAAAGAAAACATTTCCCGGCAAAACTTATTTCCTTCTTATTAATTTTCACAGTTTCTCTGTTTCAGATGTCCGGCATCGTTCAGGCGGCATCCACCCGTCCCGCGGACAAAAACAAAGCCGGGAACGGCAACATCCTTGTGGGTGTTTCAGGCACCTTTGAACAGAAAGACAAATCTGCAATCCTGAGCAGAGTCAACGCCATCCGCAAAGAAGCCTGCGAAAAAGGCTATCCCAATCCTGCCAATGGACGCAAACTCACCATGGCAGATTATGTACCCATGAAATGGTCCTCTGATTTGGAATGGATTGCACAGCTCAGAGCTGCGGAAAGTACCGTAAATGAAAGCCATACCCGCCCAAATGGGCTGAGCTGTT
This sequence comes from uncultured Eubacterium sp., assembly GCA_949959185.1. Taxonomy (GTDB): domain Bacteria; phylum Bacillota; class Clostridia; order Lachnospirales; family Lachnospiraceae; genus Petralouisia. The sequence continues at coordinate 11,872 of CATLIX010000013.1, forward strand.
TCAGTATCCGCCGAAATAACCAGCAAAGCTGGGCTGAGAATCTGGCATGGAATTATTCCGGACTGATGCAGGGAATGGAACAGTGGTACGGAGAAAAAAATGACTGGGTAAAACAGAATTCTCATGCTGTCACCGGACATTATACCAGCTTAATCAATCCAAAGTATCAATACATTGGCCTTGGTTCCTTTGTCCGCAGTTCCGGCGGCTGGTATGGCATCGCCGGTGAATTCAGCAGCAGCAACACAGGGTCTGAAAAACAATCCAAAGTAAAAGGAAGCTATATGCAAACCCTGGAAGTTGGCAAAGCAAACATAACACAGATGTCTTTAAAGGCGCCTTCCACAATAAAGGTGAAAAAAACAAAAACCTTAACGGTATCCTGCAAGGTTGTATACCCTGGCATTATGGGCGGGAACAACAGCACGAATGCAAACATTTTAAAAGGCATTACCTGGCGTTCCTCAAAGCCTTCCGTACTGACCATCAGTTCAAAGGGCAAAATCACCGCAAAGAAAGCCGGAAAAGCTACAATCACAGCAAAAATCAAGGGTAAAAAAACGTTGAAAAAGACTGTCACTGTCACAAAATAAATCAACACGGCTGCTTCAGCGAGCGTTTCACATATGCAGATATGATAAGAACTTTTTATTCTACAGGAAGATACTTTCACATGTCAGCATAACAAGGTCTTTCCTGTAGAACAAAAAGGAGGGCAGAAATTTTACGCTTTTTTGTTAAATACGGAAAACTCCTCATAATCTGCCATATTGAAAAATTTCTCAATATCATTGTGGGGAAACAGCATTTCCATGTAAAGGCTTCCCAACAGTTCTTTCACCTGTTCCGAATCCACCTGTTCAACGGGAAGTTCTTTCAACTCCATCTGTTTCAGATTGGCCAGAACCGCTTCTATCTGCTGTTTGTCCGGCGGCGCCTTTTCAAAAACCGGCACAGGTTCCGGAACCTGCTTTTCTTCCCCCGGCTCCTGCTCCGGTTGCAGAATTTCCCTGGTTTCCGGCATCCGGTACACAAGATTCCTGCATGTCTTTTCGAAACACTCCGGGTCATACTTTGCAAGATATTTCAAATCTTCCACCGTCAGGGTATGTTTGTTATGTATTTTAATGTAAATATTCACAAGACGCGTATCTTTTTCCATGGCAGCCTCCCTTCTTGTTCCTGATATTCCTGGTTATCTGGCTACAGGCAATGATATAATGTACCATATGAGAATATAAAATTAATACCAGAGACTTACGATACCTGTTTTTATCATGTTCTGTAATGTAATTTAACTGATTTTTAAAAAATACAATTTCTTCCTGTCTCCATTTCAACTCATTTTCTAAATTTGCTCTGAATTCATCAGCTGTCAAGTATCTCCTGCACTCCTTCCGCAAATATCTTTATCCTTGTTTTTACACCATTCACACTTCCTGTATTATAAAATTTTAATTCCTCTCCAAATTTAATCTCGTTCAGTTTATCAACTAATTTTGACAAATCTTCACATGCTGATAATGAATCAATCATTTTTGCAACGGAGACAAACATTCCGTCAAAATAATATAATACAAATTCTTTTTTGTATATTTCATTTTTCGTCTTTCCGGAAAAAGCATCTTTCCCAAATTTTTCAGCGAAAAATCTGGAAGTTTTACAGAATATATCCCATTCCTTATCACAGTTAAATTCCCGTTCACCAGTAGTAATGTCCTCCAGATAGTTTGTAAGATACTCTGTTACGGGATATTTATAACTGTCCAAATCATTTTTCATGGCAAGATAACGCAATACCAGTTCCTGCCTGTATTGCAATCGTTCCCTCTCATTTCCAATGCGAGATACAATTGTTCGAAAATCTTTATTTTCACTGCATTTTTCCAGAAAATCTATTCCTTTAGAGCCAAGTAATCTTACAGTACAATTCCTGATTTCCTGTGCAGACAGCAATTCTCCTCCTGTATTCAACCGTTTGAACATATGATATTTAAGAGAAGGTTCACTTTCCTTCCGGATTACTTCCATTCTCACAAAACTTCTCTTGATTTTTATCTGCAAGGCTCTGGGCATAAGCTCAAACGATAAATTATTTAACTCAGGCACTATATCGCACCCGCACAGAATCAGGGGCTCCTGTTCATCATTTTCCAGTTTTTCTCCTCTGAAACGCAAATAACTGGATATCCTCTGCAAACCATCTATCAGCTCATACTCTCCGTCTTTTATTTCAATTACAAATATTGGCGGAACCGGCATCTCCAAAATTAATGATTCAATAAACCGGGATTGTTTTTCCGGTTCCCAGCGAAACATACGCTGATAATCCGGAGATATAATCAGTTCTTTATTCTGATACATATCATACAATTCATTAAAAGACACATCCAGACTTCTGGTTCTGATATTAACAATCTGGCTGTCCACATTTTCTATCAAATTCTCTATAGCCATACCATTTATCCTTTCTTAAAATTATTTTATACATACCTCCATACTTTTTACATATTCGATATCATAATATTTACTTTTCTTTTTATTATACACGAAAAGAACCGGCAGCACAACTTTCCCATACCTGACATTTTGCTCTGAAATCCTGTACTATTTTTTCGGAATAAACTTTTCCTTTTGGGTTTATTTATGATATAATGGAAAAAAATTATTTAAGGAGAGATTCTTATGGGCGTAACAGATATTACCAAATTAGACGACATGCAGTTAAGCGTACTGACTGAAATCGGAAACATCGGTTCCGGCAATGCCGCAACGGCTCTGGCAACTTTACTGAACACCTTTGTAGATATAGAAATTCCCAATATCCATCTGCTCAATTTTGAAGACGTTTCCCAGTATCTGGGCGGCCCGGACAATTATGCACTGGGACTGACCGTTATGCTGGACGGAGATATTCAGGGAATGATGCTGCAAATCATCCAGAAAGAATTTGCCGCAAAACTGATTAATACATTTTATGAAAAAGAGATTTCCTCACTGGATGATATCAGCGAAATGGACTTATCCGTTGTGCGGGAAATGGGCAATATTACCACTGCCGCATATGTAAATTCCATTGCCAAAATGACAAATATTTTTATCAATATCACTCCCCCTCAGGACCATATTGATACCGTGGGCAACATTCTGGCGATTCCCTCCCACAATTTCACCTCCCTTGGCAAAAAGGTGCTGTTCATTGACGAAAGCTTCTGTATCTCCGGCACACAGATTAAGGGAAGTATGATTCTGATTCTGGAGTATGCTTCCATGAACGTTCTGTTCCAGAAACTGGGGCTTCCTGTCTGATACGGCAAAATATCCATACCATACAGAAGGCTGCCATGCCTGTAATCAAATACCCCGCTGCAATCAACAGGGTATCAAACTTGCAACGCTGCAGAGCAGCGGGGTATTTGACCCTCGCGGCATTCGTCAAATATCCATACAAGCATGGCTATTTTCCTCATTGCTCGCGGGAATAAAAATTCACGGGTACGGCAGCTTTCTGGCTAATAGTTTACGCGGGGCGCTTTGCAGGGCGCTTTTATCCGGAAATGCCTGTCACGTCTTCTGAGTGCCAGCACCTTTCCTGCCTCCAGACTTCTTCTTTTTCTGCTGATGAGCCGCAATCCGGATATAAAGTTCTTCCGGCAGAAATCTTCCCAGCGTCATGGCCAGACGCACGGAACATTTCGGAACAATTACCGTTTTTCCCCGTTTCATCTGTTCATAACCGCAGCGGGCACAGTAAGCGGCGCTGATTCCCTTTAAGGCAAATTCCACGTTTGCCACCTGATTGAATTCCGTATCAACCGGTCCCGGACAGAGACATCCAATGTAAACCGGACTTTTTTCGCTGCGCAGTTCCTCTGATGCCGCTCTTGTCAGACTTGTCACATAGGATTTGGACGCATAGTAGGCGGCCATATAAGGTCCTGCCGGCATCAGACCTGCACAGGAAGCAACATTTAAAATATAACCTCTGTTCTGTTTCATCATTTTTCTCAGGGCCAGCTTGGTCAGAATGTGAAGGGCTCTTACATTCACATCCAGCATATCCAGCTCTTTCTGCAGACTGCCGGCTGCAAAGGCGCCGAAATTTCCAAATCCCGCATTATTAATCCAGATTTCCACCGGCCTGTCCTCCACTGTCTGAAACAGGCGATAACAGTCTTCTGTTTTTCTCAGGTCAACTGTGACAATCTCACATTCTGTCTTTAAATGCTTTTTCATCTTCTCCAGTCGTTCCTGCCTCCGGGCCGCCAGTATCAGGCTGTATCCTTCTCCCGCCAGAATCCCGGCGAATTCTGCTCCGATTCCGGAGCTTGCCCCTGTAATCACTGCATATTTTTTCATTTATGATAAATTCCTTTCTTTGTTCCGATGAACCGTGCCGGCAGCCCCTGACAGTCTGAGCCGGATGCGGCAGCACATGTTCATATTCCTGTCTGCGCAATATACTGCTGCCAGTATTTTCGTTCCTGATAAGCCTTATCCCATGAAAACCGGACGTTCATTCGTTCTGCCCTCTCAACGGTTCTTCTTAAAATTCCCCTCTGATTCGTCCAGAATAATCTGCTGCTGGAAAAAGCACAGATTCTGTCCACGGGATATATACATTTCAGGTACGCGGGGGTACTGTAACAGGTGGCCGAAGATTCAAACAGCAGATATGTGGTCTCTCCGTCACATACCAGTTCTTCCGCCATGGGCGGAAAACTGCAGGTATTGTAACAGCAGTAAAGATTCTTTCCGGTAAAGCAGTCTTTCACCACCTGATAAAAATAAATATTGGAATGAAAATATCTGCCTCTGGAGGTTGAAACTGCCATGCAGGTTACCCCGCCCTGCTCCGTAAAGGTAACTCCGTTGGCAAAGCCCGGAATTACGATTTCTTCCTGCTTTTTCAGCGTGAAACGTTCTCCCTCTTCTGTCATCTGCTTCTCCACAGTATAACTTCTCAGCATTCCCATGCCGCTGACCCGGTTTCCGTAAGTTCCCACCCACAGCCTGTTGTCGTGCCAGGTTACAAAAGAAGCCACCGCACCGCAGGAAACGTTCTGGTCATATTCCGGCAGTTTATAGCTGCTTTTTCCGGAACCGACCGCCTGTTGGATAGTATCATAGGAAATCACACTGCACTGCCGGTCCGTACTTTTGGCAATCCAGATATTAGTTCCGTCAAAGGCCACGCCTCCCACATGATTGATATCAGGAAGCACCACCGTGGTCAGAAGCTGCCTGTTCTCCGGATTCCTGTCAGACAATACATACAGCACGGAAGGGTTGACTTCACGCCTGTTTTCTGTTTTATTACCCGCAGGAGCTCCATTGTCATAGGCTGTCACCAGCATATAGTCTCCGGCCACACAGATTCCCTGGGGAACCATCCGATTGCAGCTCTCCCCCAGAATATCAGTAGATTCCAGTCCCGGCACCGCAGTAGAGTAGTCTGCCTGATACTGGGACTGGAAGAATCCGTAACGGTTTAAGGTATTCTGAAATTCTTTTTCATACCGGAACCTGGTACTGGTGGAGACTTCTGACGTCTGTTCTGTTTTCAATGTTTCCATATTTTTGAAAAAAGAAACGGCCGCATGGCGTCCTTCTCCTGCTGTCAGGAGATACCATGCAGCCGCTGTCAGACATAATAACACACTGTATTTTAAAATGAAAGTTCTTTTTATCTTTTTTCTCATACATTTTCCGCCTTTGTTGCAGTTTTACAACATTTCTGTCTTTTTTATAGTATAACCAACAATTCTTTAGACAGCATTAACAAAAAATGTATATTCTGTAAACTTTTTTTGGCAAAATTATCCAATATCCGGAAGCATATGCCGGATTATATTCAGAATCTCGCCGGAAGCCTCCTCTTTGCTCATCCGCTCCAGACGGACAATATCTGTTCCGGTAATCAGGGTGAGCACATTGGTGTCCGTGCCAAATCCGGCTCCTTCCACTTTCAGATTATTGGCGGCAATCATGTCAAGATGTTTCCGCTCCAGCTTGGCTCTGGAATTCTCCTCCAAATCTCTGGTTTCCATGGAAAATCCGCACAGAATACTGTGGATTTCTCCCGCCTGTTTCATCCGGCCCAGCTCTGCCAGAATGTCTTTTGTCCGCTCCAGCCGAATGGATGATGCACCCTCTGATTTCTTAATCTTGTCTTCCGCCACTTCTGCGGGCCGGTAATCCGCCACTGCCGCAGCCTTGATAATCACGTCCATTTCCGGCGCCCGGCGGATAACTTCCTGATACATTTCTTCTGCAGATATTACATGTACCGTTTCCACAAACATGGGCGGATTCAGGGCTGTGGCTCCGGTTATCAGCGTAACTTCCGCTCCTCTTAACATGGCTGTTTTGGCCAGTGCATATCCCATTTTTCCCGTGGAGTGATTGGTAATATAGCGTACCGGGTCAATGGCTTCCTGTGTGGCTCCGGCAGTGACCAGTACCTTCTGTCCGGCCAGGTCTTTGGGAAAGGCCAGTTCTTTCAGAACATAGTTCACCAGTACTTCTTCAGAAGGCAGTTTTCCTTCTCCTGTATCACCGTTGGCCAGCATTCCCGTATCGGGCGGAATGATTTCGTAACCGAATCGTTCCAGCTTACTCAGATTGTCCTGGACAATGGGGTTATGGTACATATTGTGGTTCATGGCCGGGGCCAGCAGGATTTTGCAGGTGCAGGCCATCACCGTTGTGGTCAGCATGTCGTCTGCAATGCCGTTTGCAATTTTCCCGATGACATTTGCGGTAGCCGGGGCCAGCAGAACCAGATCCGCCTGTTTGGCCAGCGCCACATGCTCTACGGAAAATTCAAAATTCCGGTCGAAAGTATCAATCAGGCATTTATTCCCGGTGAGGGTTTCAAAGGTGGTGGCGGTGATAAAATTTGTGGCATTCTCCGTCATCAGCACATGAACGTTGCAGTGGAGCTTCTTCAGCATTCTGGCCACGTTGGGCATTTTGTACGCGGCAATACCTCCCGTCACCCCCAGCAATACGGTTTTTCCTTGTAACATATTCGGATATTCTTCCTTTCTGCAGATTCTGAATCCTTTCAGATTTTATCAGGAAATCTCCCCGTGTTTTTCATAAGTGGTAATTCTGGAAATCCTGTTTTCCTCGTCCACAAACACCACCTGAGGCCGGAAGTCTTTCGCTTCCTCCGGGGTCATCTGGGCATAGGCCATAATAATAATATGGTCTCCGGTCTGTACCTGTCTGGCTGCGGCTCCGTTCAGGCAGATCATGCCGCTGCCCGGCTCTCCCATAATGGTATAGGTCTCAAAGCGGTTTCCGTTCTCAATGTCCACAATCTGCACATTTTCATATTCCAGGATTCCGGCTGCTTCCAGAAGCTCCGGGTCTACCGTGATACTTCCCACGTAGTTCAGCTCTGCCTGTTTTACCACTGCCCGGTGGATTTTTCCTTTTAACATTTTAAAATACATGGTTGTTCTCCTTTTGTGGTTACTGTTCCCTGGTAATTGTACATGAAATTCTGATAACCGGCCTGTTTCGCAATTGCCGGTTACTGTTCCGGGTTATAGCTGAAGTTATCAATCAGCCTTGTTTTTCCGATATAAACTGCTGTGGCTGCCAGAATGGGGCCCTCAATGGTCTCTGCCGGCTCCAGGGTCTCTCTGTCCACAATCTCCACATAGTCAATCCGTGCAAGAGGTTCTGTTTTCATATGCTTCACAATGGCATTTTTCACTTTTACAGCGTCTTTCTCTCCGGCCCGTATCAGTTCCTCTCCCAGAGTCAGGGATTCGTGCAGTATCAGGGCTGCCTTCCGCTCCTTCGGATTCAGATATGTGTTGCGGGAACTCATGGCAAGTCCGTCTTCTTCCCGGACAATGGGACATCCCACAATGGTAATGCCAAAATTCATATCCCGCACCATCCGGCGAATGACTGCAAGCTGCTGAGCGTCTTTCTGGCCGAAATATGCCCGGTCCGGCGTTACGATATTAAAAAGTTTGGATACCACCGTACACACGCCCCGGAAATGGGTGGGCCTTGTTTTCCCGCAAAGGCCTTTGGTCAGGCGGTCCATATCCACAAATGTACAGTTATCGGGAAAATACATTTCTTCCGGCTCCGGATGAAAAATCACATCTGCTCCCACTTCTTCACAGAGAGCGGCGTCGCGGTTTAAATCTCTCGGATAACTGGACAGGTCTTCGTTTACTCCGAACTGGGTGGGATTTACAAAATCACTGACTACCACCCTGTCATTTTCACTGACTGCTTTTACAATCAGGCTTTTATGGCCTTCATGGAGATAGCCCATGGTGGGCACCAGTCCCACGGAATGGCCTTCTCCTCTCCACCATTTTACAATGGAGCGCAATTCTTCTATGTTCGTTACTATCTGCATGGTTTCCTCCATTTCATACATTAGTACAGTTTTTCAATTACATCATCATCTATTTTAAAGGTATGTTCCGGTGCGGGGAAAGTCCCTGCCTTCACTTCTTCGCTGTAATTCCGGAAGGATTCTTTCATCAGTGCGCCTGCTTCTCCGAATCGTTTGACGAATTTCGGCTTAAAATCGCCGAACATGGCCAGCATATCCTGATACACCAGTACCTGTCCGTCGCAGTCTGCTCCGGCGCCGATTCCAATGGTGGGAATACGGAGCTTCTCTGTCACCAGTTTCGCCAGTTTTGCCGGCACGCACTCCAGTACCACTGCCACTGCTCCGGCCTCCTCCACAATCTGTGCGTCCTCCAGAAGTTTTCTGGCTGCCGCCTCTGACTTGCCCTGTACTTTGAATCCGCCGAATGCGTTTAAAGACTGGGGCGTTAATCCCAGATGGGCCACCACCGGAATGGAAGCATTGGCAATAGCCCGGATATGGTCTGCAAATTCCCGGCCTCCTTCCAGTTTTACCGCCTGGGCCCGTCCTTCCTTCATCAGCCTTCCCGCATTGCATACAGCGTCATATACAGAGGTCTGATAGGACATAAAGGGCATATCCGCCACAACCAGTGCATTTTTCGCGCCCCGCGCCACTGCTCTGGTATGATGTATCATATCCTCCATGGTCACGGACAGGGTATCTTCATATCCCAGCATGACCATGCCCAGGGAGTCTCCCACCAGAATCATATTGATATCTGCTTCGTCAATTAATTTTGCCATGGAATAATCGTAGGCAGTCAGCATGGTGACTTTTTCTCCCCGTTCTTTCGCTTCCCGTATGGTTACAACTGTGTTTTTCATGGTTCTTTCCTCACTTGCTTTCCAATATCTGTTTCATGGTTTCATAACTGCGCTCCGGATGCTTTTTCTCTGCAAGCTCCGTGACCACGGTTCCCACTGCCCGGTAAGCGGATTCCCACCGGGGCCTGTCCATATGCTCCAGATGTTTTCGGACAGTTTCGGTATCATTGCGCTCAATGGGCCCGGTCAGCGCCTGTGCACATCCGCGGTATCCTGCTTCCTGTCCGGTACAGCCTGTATCTTCTTCCTGCAGTTCTCTTTCAAAAACGGATTTCACATTGTTTTCCACCAGCGGCTTTAAAAGCTCATAGGCGGAGGTTTCGGAAATCCCGGCTTCCTTCATAAGCTCTACCGCCATGGAAATCAGTCCCACCACCTGATTACTGGCAATACTGGTGGCCGCATGGTATTTTACCTTTTCCGCAGTGGAAATTTCCACAATTCGGTTGGGCAAAAGCTGAAAAAGTTCCTGCATTTTAAGCAGTGCTGTCCGGCAGCCTTCTACTGCAAAAGCTGCACCTGTTAAATTCTGATAAGCTGTGAATTTGTTACTGAACGCGTAAATCGGATGGACAGAGCAGACGTATGCGCCTGTCTCTTCCCAGTTTGAAAATATATCACTTGATAAAGAACCACTAAAGTGGCAGATGACTTTTCCTTTCACATTTTTCTCTGCAATGCAATCCCATACTCCGGAGATTTCTCCGTCTGTGGTGGTAATAAAAAGGGTATCGCTTACTTCCATCAGTGAATCCAGTGTTTTAAAATATTCTGTGCCTGTAAATTCCGCGGATTCCCGCCCGCTGGTTTCGGTTCTGCTGTAAAAGCCTGTGACACATGCACCGTGGTCTTTTACATATTTTCCCAGGGTGGTTCCTACTTTCCCGGCGCCTGCAATTCCTATCTGCATATCTGCCTCCATTTCCCGCCTGCCGGTCATTATGGCTTTTATCCAGGTGATACAGTTTCTTTTCTGAATACCGTTCGTTAATAAATTAACACAAACAGAGGATTTTTACAATAGGAAACGGCAGATTCACATGTACAAAATCAAATACCTGTTGTTTCACTGAAACAGTTCCTGCAGGCTGCTGACTGAGGCCCACAGTTTCGCAAACTGCTCAATATCCTGGTCCGCTATGAAATCATCGGGCAATTCTATTTTCTCCGGGGCTCCGAATACAAATCTGCCGGCGTAAACTGCCGCTGCCTGTTCTCCGGAATGGTCGGAAGCTGTTACCCTGACAGCAGGCTGCTCTTTCTCCTTGCCGGGTTCCAGAAGAATCCGGTAATTTTCCAACTCCATTTCAAACTGCCGCTGTCCGTCCGTTCCCTTTTTCCGCTTCATTCCCATAAAGGTACGAATTAACTCCGGAACGCTGCTCCCGTGATATTCCGCCAGTTCTTCTCCCTGAAACAAATCTTTCAAATCCACCTGGAAGATTTCTTCTGCCTGAGCGGTGGACAGAAAGGCGCCGTACCCCCATTCCGGCAATGCCCTGCCCAGCAGGGGATGCTGCTTCAGCACATTGTCACGGATGGTATTGTACAGCATTTCCACGTTGACAAAGCCTTCTTCCTGATGAAAATATACTTCTGTTACAGGCTCCTTCCCGCCCTTACAGTAAATCTGTCCATAAACCATTCCGTCAGATACTCTTCCGTCCATTTCCCAGGACAGGGCGGCATCTTCTTCCCCGGTCAGTATCAGAGACAGAACATTCATAAGCTGTTTCTGCTGCGCTGTGAGATTTTTCTCCTCCAGCTCCAGGGACAGTTCATATTCAAATTCCGACACATCGCGCAGCAGAAAGGCCATCCGGACCAGAGGCGCAGCCCATACTGCCAGCAGCAGGAAGAACAGCAGAACTGCAGCCCCAATCCCCAATCCGATATACTTTTTCTTCATGAGTTTTCCGGCGGAACAATCTTATCCTGACCGCCCATATAGGGACGCAGCGCTTCCGGAATCCGCACGCTTCCGTCTTCACACAGATTATTTTCCAGAAATGCAATCAGCATACGGGGCGGAGCTACCACCGTATTATTCAATGTATGAGCAAAATATTTGCCTTCTTTGCCGTTTACGCGGATTTTCAGTCTACGGGCCTGGGCGTCTCCCAGATTGGAACAGCTTCCCACTTCAAAATATTTCTGCTGTCTTGGAGACCAGGCTTCCACGTCCACGGATTTTACCTTCAGGTCTGCCAGATCACCGGAACAGCATTCCAGCGTACGCACCGGAATATCCAGAGAACGGAACAAATCTACGGTATTCTGCCACAGTCTGTCAAACCACATGGGAGATTCTTCCGGTTTGCAGACCACAATCATCTCCTGCTTTTCAAACTGATGAATCCGGTACACACCCCGTTCTTCAATTCCATGGGCTCCCTTTTCCTTGCGGAAGCAGGGGGAATAGCTGGTCAGTGTCTGAGGAAGCTGCTCCTCATTTAAAATAGTGTCAATGAATTTTCCAATCATGGAATGCTCGCTGGTTCCAATCAGGTACAGATCTTCCCCTTCGATTTTGTACATCATGGCGTCCATTTCCGCAAAACTCATAACACCGGTTACCACGTTGCTGCGAATCATAAAAGGAGGCACACAGTAGGTAAATCCCCGGCCAATCATAAAATCCCTCGCATAGGAAATCACTGCGGAATGAAGCCTTGCAATATCTCCCATCAGATAGTAAAATCCGTTGCCGGCTACTTTTCTGGCGCTGTCCAGATCAAGGCCCTGAAAACGCTCCATAATCTCCGCATGATAGGGAATCTCAAAATCCGGAGTTACGGGTTCTCCGTATTTTTCCACTTCCACATTCTCGCTGTCATCTTTGCCGATGGGCACGGAAGGATCTATGATATTCGGAATGGTCATCATAATTTTCGTTACTTTTTCCTGCAGTTCCCCTTCCATTTTCTCCAGTTCGGCAAGACGCTCTGCCCCTGCGTTCACCTGGGCTTTCACTGCTTCCGCTTCTTCTTTCTTCCCCTGACCCATCAGGGCCCCAATCTGTTTTGAGAGCTTTTTGCGCTCTGCCCGGAGGGCGTCTGCCTCCTGCTGGGTCTTTCTGGCCTGTACATCCAGCTCTATGACTTCATCCACCAACGGCAGTTTACTGTCCTGAAATTTGTTCCGGATATTCTGTTTCACCACTTCCGGATTTTCTCTTAAAAATTTTAAATCAATCATGATTTCCTCCTTACATCTGCTTGCTTTCTCATTAGTATAGCGGATTTCCCATAAAATTACAACTTTTCCCCGCATAATTCTCAACAATCAATTGACAAATACGGGAATTTGGAACTAAAATCTAACAGGTGAAATTATTTCATAATAAATCAGGGTGTCAAAAGGGTGCACCGCACCCGAATCATAATAAGAAAGAAGGTCAGATACAAATGAAAGAAAATCCTCTTGGATACGAGAAAATACCTGTGTTACTGAGGCAGTTTGCCATTCCCTCCATCATTGCCATGGTGGTCAGCTCTCTTTACAACATCGTGGATCAGATTTTTATCGGCCAGGGTGTGGGATATCTTGGAAATGCCGCCACTAACGTGGCCTTTCCGATTACTACTATCTGCCTGGCAGCCGCCCTTCTGGTAGGCGTGGGAGGCGCGGCAAAATTTTCTCTGGAGCTGGGCGCCGGAAACCAGAAAGAAGCCCGGCAGTGCGTGGGAAATATGTTCTGGATGGCGGCCGCTTTCGGCCTTGTCATCTGTCTGGCAGCGGAGATTTTTACCACTCCCCTGCTCTATGCTTTCGGCGCGACAGAAACGGTTCTGCCCTATGCTTACAGCTATGTGAAGATTACCGGCATGGGTATCCCTTTCCTGCTGCTCACCAATGTGCTGAGCAATATTATCCGGGCAGACGGAAGCCCCAGATATTCCATGGTCTGCATGGTAGCCGGAGCAGTGGTAAATACCATTCTGGACCCCATTTTTATTTTCGGATTCCATATGGGCGTGGCGGGAGCAGCCTGGGCTACCACAATCTCTCAGGTTATTTCTTTCCTGATTGCCCTCAGATATTTATTTCATTTTCAGACCATTGCGCTGGGCATGGATTTCTTCCATCTTTCTCCCCGGAACTGTGCGGCCATCGCTTCCCTGGGTATCAGCAACAGTCTGAACCAGCTTGCCATCACTCTGCTGCAGATTGTACTGAACAATTCCCTGACTTACTACGGCGCACAGTCTGTTTACGGTTCGGACATCCCCCTTTCCGGCGCCGGCATTGTCATGAAAGTCAACTCCATCGTAATCGGCGTGCTGGTGGGATTTGCCCAGGGCTCCCAGCCCATTCTGGGATTTAATTACGGTGCAAAACAGTATGACCGGGTAAAAGCCCTTTATAAACTGGAAATCAAATGCTCTTTTGTAATGTCGGTACTTTCCTTTATTGCTTTCCAGTTTTTCCCCCAGTACATTATTTCTCTGTTCGGCTCCGAGGAAGGGCTGTATATGGAATTTACCGTACGCTTCATGCGCATCTTCCTGATGATGGTGATTATAAACAATGTGCAGATGTTATCCGCCAGCTTCTTTTCCGCCATTGGAAAACCCACAAAAGGCATACTGCTGTCCCTGTCCCGGCAGGTGCTTCTGCTGATTCCGCTGATTCTGATTTTCCCCCTGTTCTGGGGACTGGACGGTATTTTATTTTCCGCCCCGGTTGCGGATACCGCCGCATTTTTCATCAGTATCCTGGTGGTGCGGAAAGAATTTTCCGATATGACCAGACTGGAAAGCATCCGAACTGCTGAAACAGAAAAGCAATAACAGCAGACGGATTGCCATATACCGGAAATCTGCCCCGGTTGCCGGAGATTTTCTGGCATCAGTGTTTCATCCTACAGGGAGATATCGCGCCTTGAGAACCATACTGCCCCCGCTGCAAACAGCGCCAGGGCAATTCCCAGAAGCGCCAGATTCTGAAGCGGAAATAAGCTGTTTTCCTTCAGAATTTCCTCTGTGGGAAGCAATGAATAGATAGTCATATATCTGAGTTTTTCCAGCTTTTCTCCCATATTGGAAATCATCTGCAACAGGAAAAATACCACCGGTATCCCGGCGCCTGCCAGATAATAAGATTTACTGCTGCTGACACAGCAGGCTGCCAGAAACACAATCCCGGTCACCGCAGTCTGCAAAAGCAGGGTACTGAAATTCAGCGCCAGATACCTGCCCACATCCAGCTCCCCCGGAAACATAATTTCGCAGCTTACCGCTCCGACTGCAGTTATCAGAACCAGCAGCGCAGCCATCCACAACACCATGGAACAAATCTGGGTCAGGATGAGCTTTTTCCTGGAATTGGGCGTGGCCAGAAGATTGGCCAGCGTTTTGGATTCTATCTGGCCCAGCAGCAGTTTCTGTACCATAATCAGAATAAAAATCAGAGGAAACAGCAGCATGATAAAACCATACAGATAAATCTGTATCCAATCCAGTAAATCAGAAGCGATTCCCGTCATGCCAACTGCCGCCATCATTTCCGGCAGCACCTGCTGATATCCGCTTAACATCTCGGAGAGTTCCGGGTTATACATATAGATAATCACTGTAGTGTACATACAGAGTACTGCAAAAATCACCAGAAAAGGCATAAGGCAGACTCTGATATTTCTTTTTAACAGCGGCACCGATATCATGTTTCCCACCGTCCTTTCTTCTGAACATGTGTTCCCTCATAATACTGCAAAAACAGTTCTTCCAGGCTCTGGCTTCTGACCTCCAGGTCTTTTACTCCATAAGAGGCAATAGTTATCAGCGCATCCGGCAGGCTGCCGGACACGGTAAATTCCGCCTGATTGGGGAGCAGGGCTTCTCCGGATTCGGAAGGATTCCATCTCTGAATACCCGGTTCTTTCAGCAGCCTTTCCGCGTCTTCTTTCTGTTCCAGTGTGACCAGATAAATTTTCTTCCGCTTTCCCGTCAGGTCTTTCATATGCTCCACTGCCGCAATCCGTCCGGAACGGATAATGGCCGTCCGGTCGCAGGTTTTCTCGATTTCCTCAAAAATATGGGAAGACATCAATATGGTGGTTCCTTTCTTCTTTTCCTCCAGAATCAAATCCACAAATGCATTCTGCATAAGGGGGTCCAGTCCGCTGGTGGGCTCATCCAGAATTACAACCTCCGGATCATGCATAAATGTATTCACAATCCCCACTTTCTGTTTCATTCCTCTGGACATCCTCTTTATCTTTCCATGGGGATTCAGTTCAAACCGTTCCATCAGGTCTTTCATACGGCTTACGTTCTTCATCCCTTTCATTTCCGCCATAAATTTCAGAAATCCCAGCCCGGTCATATCCTCCGGAAAAGCCAGTTCTCCTGCAAGATATCCTGTCTTTTTCTGAATTTCAAAGGCCTGTCTGAAACATTCCTTTCCTATCATCCGGCAGGAGCCTTTATCCGGCCGTATAAATCCCATCAACTGACGGATGGTTGTTGTTTTGCCCGCTCCGTTTGGCCCCAGGTATCCGAACACCTCTCCCTGGGGAACGGAAAAGGAAAGGTCAAACACCCCTTTTCCCTTCCCGTAATCTTTGGTCACATGTTGCAGTTCAATCACTTTTTTCCCTCCAAATCTTTTTCTGCTTCCGCCGGTTCAGCAGCTCATTCATTTCCTCTGTCTCTTCCCGGTAAAATTTTTTCAGAAACAGCCACAGCAGAATAAAATAGCAGAACATGATCCCGTAAAACCACAAAGATGTTTTACCCTCTGCCTCCGGAAACCAGTTTCCCAGGCCTCCCGCCGCTGCTGTCAGACATCCGGGCAGCAGACACCAGAGGATTTCCCGTATTCGGCAGGAACGCTCCGTGTAGGACTTTTCCTGTAAAAACAACACCTTCTGCACCCAGGAAATCACATATCCCAGTATCATCTGTTCCAGAATAACCGGAAAGGAAACGGTGCTGTCATACATCAGCCACCGGAGGAACCCGTAGAGAAATATCATGGCTGTAATGTGGGCGCAGGCAAATATCTCCACCTCCACTTCCGTTCTGATATATTTTCTCAGGTTATTCATGCTCCAATCCCCCTTTCAGCAATTCCCGAAATTCCTTCACATACCTTCTGGAAATAATAATGTGCTCCTGATTGTCTAAAAGCGCGTCTATCCGGTTCCCCATCTGGCTCTGTACCGACACAATATGGTCAATATTTACCACCATGGATTTGTTGCACCGGAAAAAACCATGGTCTTTCAGTTTTTCCTCCGCCTCTTTCAATGTAAGGGGAATCTGATATTCCTGTTCTTTCGTACAGGCAAAACTTTTATCGTCCACTTTTTCCAGATAGTAAATCTGCTCCGGAATCAGCCTGCACCGGCCATGTTCATTTTTCCCGGTAAGCACCGGGGACTCTCCTTTCAGAAATCTCAGGAGCCTGCAGAGCTCCGGCGTTACTTCCCGATAACGAATCAGAACTTCCTCCTGTCCGGCTTCCACCTGTTCCATGGTTATTTTCATCATCACAATCCGCCTTTCCGAGATCTTCTATTACTATACCTGCTTTCCTTATTGACCGCAACAGAAATCCCGGAAGCTGCATTTATTTCCCTGTAAAATACACAAAATACCGGTCTTGAAAATTTCCTTATCAAAGGAATATCTGGAAAGCAGGGAACAGGAGGTACCTGACATGATGATGGAATTATTTGATGATCAGGAAGTGCTCAGGTCATATGTGCAGAGTGAAAAACATGATGCAGTGAAAGAGGCAGCAAAAGATTTGCGGGAGGCTGTCCACCCTGTAACACGATTACTCCTGTACCGAATAATACTATATCCTGGCACTGATTACAAACACAACTTCCCGGCTCCCGACTTCCATTTTCTACAGTCCACCAGACATGGGCATACAAAACAAACTGATTATATCCGTGCTCTATCTTCTATTTCACCTGGAAAATTCTTATAATACACACAACTCTGACCGGGGAAATAACACACAAACAACTTTCAGGAATCCTCTTAGGCAAATAAAATAATTGAATAGTATGTTATAATTTATATGTTGCTCACCAATACCCGCAACGGGGAGGAGGTGTTTGCATGGAAGTTGTGATTTCTTTTTGCCTGTTGGCATTATAGCATATGCAAAAACTTTTTCAATCTGCTTTTTTCAATCAGAAATTTCATTTTAGGAATCATGTTACTGTTCACACCCTGCGGGTGTTACAGTAACGGAATCATACCATACCGGAACAAAATCCTTGCAATAAATCCACCTGTGTGCTATAGTAGAGACATCAAAAGGAGCAACCGCCCACAAGGGGTTGACCGATATTAAAAGCAGCAAAGCCACCCCGAACACCGACCAAAGTATCAGGGTAGTTTTTGCTATGTAAGGCTACTTACAAAATGTAAAAATAAATATAAGCAATGCCAGAAGGAAAAGACCAAAAGTCATTAAATCCTTAAAATCAAAATGATTTTTCACAGGCATCACCCCCATTCTTCCTGAATGAGGTCAACACACCCTGTAACACGATTACTCCTGTACCGGATATACCATATCCTGGTACTGATTGCAAACACAACTTCCCGGTTCCCGACTTCCATTTTCTACAGTCCACTAAACATGGGCATACAAAACAAACCGGTACATATATCTGTGCTCTACCCTCTATTTCACCTGGAAAATTCTTATAATACACATAACTCTGACCGGGAAAATAGTTTTCTTCCCAAATGCACTGCGTATTGTCTTATAAAGTGCATTGCTTAATATTTTCGTTTTTTATAATACAATTAACTTATAAAAAACAGGTGGTGTTACATATGTCCTTTCAGATAAAATCAGATAAAAAAGAAACAGAAAATAAAACCGTACGATTTCCATTGCCATTAATTATGGAAATTGAAGACGCAATAAAAAACCACGGTGTGACTTTTTCCGGATTTGTAATTCAGGCATGTGAATATGCTCTGGAACATATAACTACAAAAGAAGAAACACTACTGTAAAACGGAAACAGGCTGTCCTCTGATTTGAACAGAAAACAACCTGTTTTTGTTATATGTTTATCCGGAAGACAACCGGCTCTTATTCATGACGCAATGCATCAATGGGATTCAGATTCGCCGCCTTGTAGGAAGGAAGCAGCCCGAAGATAATGCCGATAGCCATGGAAAATATCACAGCCAGGACAGAGGCCGGAACACTGATGGCCACCAGGGTACTGGTTATTCGTGAAATGACTTCTGCCAGAATGATTCCCACAATCACACCAATCAGTCCGCCAAGACTGGTAAGCACTGCCGCTTCTGTCAGAAACTGTCCCAGAATCTTGCCCTTTCTGGCGCCGATTGCCTTCTTCAGGCCGATTTCCTGGGTACGTTCTGTGACGGATACCAGCATAATATTCATAACGCCGATACCGCCTACCAGCAGTGAAATTCCGGCAATCCAGATTAACATGGTGTTGGTGGACTGACTGAGCTTCTGAATATCTTCTGCCTGTTTCAGAAGGTCGTCGGCTTTGTATTTTAAGGTTTCATCAGTTACATTCAAACCGGTATTCAGAATATTGGAAGCGTCTTTTCCGGCCACAGTCATATTATCCACGCTGTCCAGCTTCAGAATCACTGACTGGGGTTCGTCATACCCGTACAGTACAGGCCAGGAAGTTTCCGGAACATACACCGCACCGCTGCTGGATTCCGCATAGGTATAGTATTCTTCAATGCTGTTAATAACCGGTTCAAATCTGGTAGCTTTTGCAATCACTCCGATGACCGTAAAAGGCTCTTTCTGAATTTCCACTGTTTTCCCCACAGGGTCAGTTCCCTGGAATAAGGTCTCGGCAGAATTTTCATCCAGCAGCACCACTTTGCGGAATTTTTTATAATCAGATTCGCAAAATCCCCGGCCCTGTTTGATAATGTAATTGCAGGTGTCCAGATAATGCTGATCAATACCGCAGATTTTTCCTCCGGACATTGCGGTATTCTGGTAATACACTGCCTGGTAAGTCTCCCTTGAAGTATACAGAGCAACATCCTCCACATGGTCAAGCTCCAGCATTTTCTCCCGTGTTTCTTCTGTGATAACCGGCACACCGTCCGGTACCCCGTAATAATCTATTTCGTAACTGTTATCGCCCTGATAAAGCCGCACATTTACCGTGTTATCTCCGGATCCGATTAAGTTCTCTTTAATCTGCTCATTGGTTCCCTTGATGGTTGACACAATGGCAATGATTGCCGCAATACCAATGATAATGCCCAGCATGGTAAGAAAGGAACGCATTTTATGCGACCACAGTCCCTGAAAGGACAGTCTGATATTTTCTAACATCTGTTTTTCTCCTTCATTCTATGTCCGCTCCGACTATTCATTGCTTTCTACTTTGATGCCTTCCTTTGCAGTTTTTCCATATGGAAATGCAATTCTGTCACTTTTGGATAATCCGGACAGTATCTCCACAGACTGGCCCCAGATAGTCTTTCCGGTTTTTACATACTGTTTCACCAGACGGTTATTCTCATCTGCTTTCAGCACATATTTCTTCCCGTCTTCTTCTCTCACAAATGCCTTATCCAGATAAATGCCATCCGTCTCCTGTGTATTCGTCATGGTCAAATCCACATATTCTCCGTTGCGCAGGCCTTCCGTGTCCTCAATGTAAGCAGTATAAGGGTAATAGGACACATTGGGATTTCCTTCGCCATATGCATTGCTGTTTTCCTGAGGATAACTGGAAATCTCAGTAATCTTCGCTTCAAAATTCCTGCCGCTTTCCCAGGAATTGGCATAAATTACCTGGCCCACCTTCACCTCTCCAAGCTGCAGCTCGCTGAGGGAACCGCTCACATACAGCCCCTCGGAACCTGCCACTGTGAGAAAAGGCTCGTCTTTGGGCGGATCGTCTTTATCTCCAAGGTCTTTGACAATGCCATTTACCGTAGCTTTTACCACACCGTCCCCGGAAACTTTCTTCATCTGCTCCAGTTCCAGTTCTTCTTTCCTTCTGCTCAAATCCAGATCCCGGATTTCTTCTTCCTTTTCCCGGATTTTTTCTGCCAGTTCTTCTGCCGTATATCCTTCCGGCTGTTCCGGTTCTTCCGGCTCTTCATAATTCTCCGGAATCTCCGGTTCTTCCGGTTCCTCCGGCAGTTCCAGGTCTTCATCGGTAATCTGGGACTTTGTCTTCACCGACCATTTAGAGTCATCTGCCATCTGAGGAAATCCGCTTTCACCGCTGATTTCCCAGGAACTGATCAGTTTACCTGTCAATACATTTTTCTTATGTATTTCCAGGCTCACATAAACGGGATTATCCTCATCCTCGGACAGACTGTTGATAAATTCTCCCAGCACATAACAGTCCGGCATACAGAGATAAATATAGGGTTTTTCCTCTGTTCCCTTGCCCTTCGTGGGTTTGGAAGCACTGGTAATATAATTGTAGGCTTTCCCTGTTTTTTCAGGCGGCATGGCAGGCTCCGGGTCTGGTTCCGGTTCCGGCTCCACATCCGGAATTTCCGGCTCTTCCGGCCGGGGCGCCACCGGAGTGGTATTTTTCAGACGCTCCAGCTGCTTTTTCGCACCTTCCAGCCTGCTGTTAATGGTGGAAACATCCAGCTCCTTCATTTCCAGCTCCAGATTGGACATGGTCATATCATAGGAAATCAGCGGATCTCCCACGGAAACAGTCTGCCCTTCTTCCACATGTACTTCGGAAATGGTTTTCTCATCCAGTGCATAAACATCCTGAGACTGGTCGTTGGTTACCATTCCGGAACTGCTGGTTTCCTCTCCATAATAGTAGGCGCTTAAATCTGACACATACTGTACTTCTGCCGTAGTATTGCCATTCTGATAATTCTGATATGCTTTTATCCCGGCGAAAGCTCCAATTCCCACAACGCCAAGCACAATTACCGTAATAAGTATTCCTTTTTTATGCATTCTCTCCCTCCCTGCTGTCTTCTTCCGTAATCATTCCGTCAATGATATGCACAATTCGTTTCGCTCTGGAGGCAATATTTCTGTCATGGGTAATCATAACAATGGTCACCCCTTCCTCATTCAGTTTCTCAAACAGCTCCATAATCTGTTCCCCTGATTTGGAGTCCAATGCTCCTGTAGGCTCGTCTGCCAGAAGAATTTTGGGATTGTTTACCATGGCTCTGGCAATGGCCACACGCTGTTTCTGTCCGCCGGATAACTGGGTGGGCTTAAAGGTCACACGATCTCCCAGCCCTACCCGCTCCAGAGCCCCGACTGCACGCTCCCTCCGTTCTTTCTTTCTGATGCCTGCATAGCTCAGAGGCAGCGCCACATTGTCCAGAGCGCTCTGTCTGGAAAGAAGGTGAAAACTCTGAAATACAAATCCAATACTGCGCAGCCGTAAATCTGACATTTCTTTGTCCTTACATTTCAGCACATCTTCTCCGGCAAGCTGATAGGTGCCTGAGGTAGGCCGGTCCAGACAGCCGATAATATTCATCAATGTGGTTTTTCCGGAACCGGAAGGACCCATAATCGCCACATATTCTCCTTCTTCCACCTGAAGGGATATGTCTTTCAGTACCGGAACCACCAGCTTATCCTGCTGATAATCTTTAAATATGTTCTGTAAATCCAATATCATTCCTGTTCTTCCCTCCGGTTTCTGTTATTCCTCCTGCTCCCCGTCGCCTGAATCGCTGTCAGCTTCTCCTGAGTCACCATCGTTATCTCCGTCGTCTGAATCGCTGTCAGTATCTTCATTTTCGGTACCTTCGGCATCATCTCCGGAATCCTCCGGCAGTTCTCCGTCTTCTGACAGTTCTTCCGGAACTTCTCTGTCTTCTGACAGATTATCCATCATAGTTCCGTCTTCCAGCAGTTCTCCGTCTTCTGACATCTCTCCATCCTCTGACATTTCCCCGTCTTCTCCTTCCGGGTTGTAAAGAGGTGACGTATAATCTACTTCTGCCGGGTCTGTAACGGTAGTTACCCCTTCATACAGCCCGTCCATGGGGAATGCAATGGCATCTTCCTGGATAAGTCCTGACACAATCTGATATTCTCCCAGGTTTTCATCGTATTCTCCCAGTTCCACTTCGCGTTTTTCCAGACGGTTTTTCCCGTTGTCCGCCCACACCCAGGCTTTCCCTTCTTCCTGCACAATATAACCTTCAAACAACCAGATACCCTCTTTCTGCTCTGCCTGCCCCTCATCAAGTTCAATAAACAGGTGCTGGCCCATCATAAGGCCTTCGGTAGACTCCAGTGATACATAAAAAGGATATTTGGTAGCTTTTTCCACCCCGCTGTCACTCCCCATCATATAATCCTGACTGTCATCCCCGTCTCCCGCTTCATTCTGAGTATCAATCTTGGTAATCTTTCCTGTCCAGGTCTGGTTCTCATCAATCCTGGAACGCAGAATTACCGGCTGTTCCTCGGAAAGGTTCTGGACATTGGTTTCACTGACTTTCCCTTTCACCCGATAGTCACCGGATGCAAGCACCGTCATATAAGCTGCGGATTCCCCCATGGCGTCCGTACCTGATTCATTGATGGACTTCACCACACCGGCAATTTTGCTGGTAATCACTGCTTTCTCTATGGATTCTTTTTTCTTTTCAATTTCTGCTTTTTTACTCTGAATGTTGTATTCTGTCTGCTTGATACTGTTCTGTTTCTCCTGTATCTCAGCCGTATACTCGAATTTATCTTCTTCCGGCGCTGCGTTTTTCTCACGGGACAGCTGATTAATCTGGCTCTGCAGGTTGGTAATATCATTCTGCATTCCCTCCAGATCCAGCTCCGCCTGCTGAATTTCCCCTTCTGCTTCTTCCATATCATACTCAAACAGTGGACTGCCTTCTTCCACCATGTCGCCTTCTTTTACAAAAACTTCTTTTACTTCCTTTTCTCCGTCTTTATTTACTTTCCAGGTCTCCTGTGCTTCCACCACGCCGGTATATCGATTCTGGCTCCCGGCCCCCACAGAAGTCAGGGATGCAACAGATTCCACATACACTTTATCTGCACTGTTTCCTGTACCGGCATTTCCTTTCAGAAAATACCAGGCTCCTCCCCCTGCGGCTGCCACGATTGCTACAACTGCTGCAACAATAATACCCACTTTCTTTTTGTTCATGTTTTTCCTCCTAAACTTAACCGGTAATGTCTGCCGAACCACAGGGGCCCGGTAATATATGTATCATTCCGCCTGTTGTCCAGTAAACATCTTATCATAAAATGGTGATAAATCCTAATAAAATTTATTAATATTTTCTTAAATAACTGTCTGAAATATCCCGGAGAATCAGAAAACTTATGTTTACAAACTCCGGATTATCAGTTATAATAAAACAGTCCTGAGAATGTTCAAAAATCTGAACCGTTACATAACAGAAATACTCCGCAGACTGTAATAGCCATTCCCCAGGAATATATAAAAATACGTAAAGGAAAAGGGTAAATTTATGTCAAAAAAAGATGGAACCAAATTATGCAAACATTGTAAATCAGAGATACCCGCAGGAGCGAAAGTATGCCCGGCCTGCCGAAAGAAACAGGGAGGGATTGTAAAATGGATTATTATTGCAGTTATTGTACTCGCAATTGGCGCCGCTGCTGCCGGGGGCAGTAACAAATACAACAACGATTCCGCATCTTCAGACAAAGTCAAAGAAGCTGAAAATAAAAGTACGGACAAAGACAGTTCTGATAAGAAAACCGAGGACGCTAAGACAGATACAGATAATTCTGACGACGCAGATAATCCTGATGATGCAGATAATAATAGCAGCAATGAAGATGAAACAGACAATACATCCGACACAGACGATTCGCTGACTATGGGACAGAAAAATGCACTGGCGAAAGCCCAGACTTATCTGGCAATCTCCGGTTTTTCACACGATGGTCTGATTACCCAGTTGGAATTTGAGGGATTTTCCACTGAGGAAGCAACTTACGCAGCAGACAATTGCGGTGCCGACTGGAATGAACAGGCTGCTATCAAGGCAAAGGAATATCTGAAAATTTCATCTTTCTCCAAATCAGGATTGATTGAGCAGTTGAAATTTGAAGGCTTTACGGATGAACAGGCAGAATACGCCGCAACAGAGGCAGGATATTAAAATTCATTTATTTCTTAAAATTAAATATGTTATCATATCGGCAGACAGATATAGCAGTATGTATTATATATGCGCACCATACAAAACCCGAAGCAGCAGCTTCGGGTTTTTCTATGGCAGCGCCGGAATTATGCATGCCGCAATTACACCATCCACAGGAAAACTGCTTACATTTCCGGAATATATATCAAAGAATTCCAGTAATTTATGACTTGAAATTTCCTGTTGTTTTCTGTAAACTTATAGTATATTTATTATGATTTGAGTCTGTGAACTGCTACAAATTTTTAATTATTTTTCAGATGAAGAAACAATCAGAGTTCATGCATCAGGAGGAACAATTACAATGAAAAAATCCATCAACCAATCCACTTTATCATTTATTTTAAACGGGATATCCATTCTGGCCCTTTTATTTCTGGTCTTTTCCCTGCTGTCTTACAGCAGTATCAGCGGAAAACTTGACCTGGCCAATGAAAACCGTTTTGCACTGACTTACAATGCCAATCGTTTTATGAACGGTTCCGCCTATCTGACCAATGAGGTGCGCGCGTTCGCCTCCACCGGCCAGCAGGAACATTACGACAATTACTGGAATGAAGTAAATGTGCTGCAAAACCGCGACCGGGGCGTTGCAGCCATGCAGGAAATCGGCATCACTTCTGAGGAACAGAAAATGATTGACGATATGTCCGAACTTTCCAATACGCTGGTGCCTCTGGAAGACGAGGCCATGAAAAACGTACAGGCAGGCAATATGCAGGCTGCTCTGGATTATGTCTACGGGGAAGAATACAGTGCGTCAATTGCTCAGATTAATGCTCTGAAGGAGCAGTTTCTGGAAGCTCTGGACGAAAGAACCAAAACACAGGTAGAGACTCTGGGCCGGGAATCTGATTTTATCCGTGCTACCATGATTGCCGCTCTGATTATTGTGGCAGTGATTCAGCTTCTCATTATGGTTATTACCAAAAGGCGTGTGCTCCGGCCTGTGATTGCAGTCCGTGATCAGATGAGCGAGATTTCTCAGGGTAATCTTTCTGCTGAATTTCTCCTGAAATCAAATACTTCCGAAATCGGCATGTTGGTGGAATCCATCCATGAGACGAAGCGGGAACTGAAAAAATACATACATGATATTGACTCAAAACTGTCCGAAATGGCACAGGGCAACATGGATCTTGTAATTGGCGACGATTACCGGGGTGAATTTCTGCCCATTCAGGACGCCATGCGGCAGATTCTGGATTCCCTGAATAACGCTCTCTCCCGTATCAATATCACTGCAGAACATGTACTGGAGGAATCCAGACGGATGGCTTCCGATGCCGAAGTTCTTTCCAGCGGCGCTGTGGCTCAGGCCTCCGCAGTTCAGGAACTGGCAGCCAGTATCCACGAACTTTCCACTCAGGTGGATCACACTTCTTCCGATGCGGATACTGCTCAGAAGTGTTCCACGGAAGCTGCCACACTCCTGCTGGCCAGCAATGAGAAAATGGGCGAACTTACTTCCGCTATGGAAGACATCTCCAATGCCTCTCAGGAAATCGGCGGTATTATCAAGACCATTGAAGATATCTCTTTCCAGACCAATATCCTGGCTCTGAATGCCGCAGTGGAAGCTGCACGGGCCGGAGAAGCCGGAAAGGGATTTGCCGTTGTGGCAGAAGAAGTACAGAGCCTTGCAAATAAGAGTTCTGCTTCCGCAAAAGATATTACGGAGCTGATTGAAAACTCCATACGGATGATAAAACACGGCACTTCACTGACTGCCGAAACCACCAGCGCTCTGGGCGATGTGGTAGTGGGAGCCAAACAGGCTACAGACCTGATTGAACAGATTGCAGGTTCCGCCACGCAGCAGTCACAGGCGCTTCACCAGTTAAAGGCCGGCATGGAACAGATTGCAGGGGTGGTTCAGACCAATGCCAGCACAGCGGAAAAATCTGCCGCTTCTGCCAAAGAACTCCAGAGCCAGTCGGAAGAACTGAAAGTTTCCGTACACAGATTCCGGCTGCGCAGACACAGATAAAAAGAATCTGTAATGTAGAAAAAATAGCAGAACTCTGCTCTGCAAATGGCACATTACCTGTCTGGCAAATCAATTACAGGAATACAACGATTGCTTTTTACCGTTCTGTGACAGGCGCGCCTGCCTGCGTTGCATGTT
The DNA here is from genome assembly GCA_949959185.1 of uncultured Eubacterium sp. Classification (GTDB taxonomy): domain Bacteria; phylum Bacillota; class Clostridia; order Lachnospirales; family Lachnospiraceae; genus Petralouisia. Next base: position 38,398 of record CATLIX010000013.1, read on the forward strand.
TTGAAGAAATATGTCTTATGGTCTTACCAATGCAGAAAAATATATGGTACTCGCCTTCGAATGTGGACCTGCCCTGTAAAAAGCAGGTATCACGATGCCCGCCTCAAATCCGGTCTTCCTCATACAATAGAAAGTCCGCCTCGCAGACTTTCTATTGTCATAAATAATTAGAGCCATTTTAGAGCCAACAGGCATAAATCAATCCCGAAAACGCCCATTTTATCTGCGTTTTCGGGATTTTATCCATCACTCAAACTCGGTGTGTTCTCCGCTGTTCCTGACTGTTTTTGTTTAAGTTCTATGCAGATACACATCTGTTTTTCCTTCAATTGCATCATTTATTATGGCTTGCTGATTTTCAATTCTTCCATTGTCAGCCATCCATTCCCGTCTTTCACAACTTCCTCTGCCTCATGCAGTTTCTCCAGCAGCTTCTTTTCCGCTTTATCACGCTCGTAATCTTCTATATCCATTACCACAAATCTGCCCCTGCCATTTTTAGTCAGAAACACAGAATCAACGAAATATTTTACAGCATTTTGCTTATGTTTTTTCATCAGTCAAATTTCATCCCCCTGCGTTGCTTTCACTATTGTCAAAAAAGCAATCGGCGTTTTCTTACATTTTGCCATCGGCGCTGACACTCCGCCGACCGGTTTCCTGACATGGAAAAAGGGATGTGATGGAACTGCTGCGGCATATCCTTTATGAATATAAAATTCTTATGGAAGCAGAGGGCCTGACTCTTTCATGGCATCTGGAGGCGAAAAGCCATGCCGCCTGTATCAATACGCAGCAGATGGTACGGGTGTTTCAGAATCTGCTGGACAACGCGCGCAGATATGCCGCTCGTTCCGCTCCGGTAACCGTAACGGCACAGGACACGGGCCGGCTCCATATCTGTATCACGAACCAATTGACGGATGCTCACGCCATTGAGCCTGACCGAATCTTTGAGCGCTTCTACTGCGGAGACCAGGCCAGAAGCTCCGCCCAAAGCTCCGGGCTTGGGCTTGCCATTGTAAAACGCATCGTGGAACTCCACGGGGTGAGGTCGATGCATCGTTGCAGGGACAGGAACTGTCCGTTCATCTGTTTCTCAGATAGAAGAAATCTGCCATGCAATCGGATAAACCTTTTGCATGGCAGCTATTCTTTTTCCGTTTACCTGGCATTCGTCATAAGTTTTATCATTCTTCTGCTTATTCCAGAGGATATTTATCTGTCAGTTCTTTCACCATCCTGCGCACTTCTTCGGAAGCGGCTTCTCCCTCTTTCACCATTCTGGCAATACATTCCGCCACTTTATCCATATCGGCTTCTGTAAATCCTCTGGATGTAACAGCCGGAGTTCCCAGACGGATACCGCTGGTTACAAAAGGAGATTTGGGGTCATTGGGAATGGTATTCTTGTTGCTGGTAATATGAACGGAATCCAGCAATTTCTCCACTGCCTTTCCTGTCAGTTCATATGGTGTTAAATCCACCAGCATCAGATGGTTGTCCGTTCCGTCAGAAACCAGTTTTATCCCTCTGTCTTTCAGTCCCTTTGCCAGAGCCTGGGCATTTTTCACAATGTTCTGCTGGTATTCTTTAAAGCTGTCTTCCAGCGCTTCTTTGAAGCACACCGCTTTTGCGGCAATCACATGCATCAGCGGGCCTCCCTGGGTTCCTGGGAAAATCGCCTTGTTAAAGTTGAACCTGTCCGCCATTTCCTGGCTGGCCAGAATCATGCCTCCGCGGGGCCCCCGCAGTGTTTTGTGGGTGGTGGTGGTTACCACATGGGCATGGGGAATGGGGCTTGGATGGAGCCCTGCCGCCACAAGGCCTGCAATATGAGCCATATCCACCATCAGGTATGCGCCCGCCTCATCGGCAATTTCACGGAACCTCTTAAAATCAATGGTTCTTGCATAGGCGCTGGCTCCTGCAATAATCAGCTTCGGTTTACACTCCAGCGCTGTTTCTCTTACTTTATCATAATCAATAAACCCTTCGTCATTGACGCCGTAAGGTACAATATGGAAATAAGTACCGGAAAAATTTACAGGACTGCCATGGGTCAGATGTCCGCCATGATCCAGATTCATGCCCATTACCGTGTCTCCCGGCTCTAACATGGCAAACTGCACTGCCATATTGGCCTGGGCGCCGGAGTGGGGCTGTACATTGGCATATTCGCAGCCAAACAGCTCTTTTGCACGCTCAATGGCCAGATTTTCCACCACGTCCACACATTCACAGCCGCCGTAATAACGTTTTCCCGGATATCCTTCCGCATATTTATTGGTCATGGGGCTTCCCATGGCTGCCATCACTGCCTTGCTGACCCAGTTTTCTGAGGCAATCAGCTCAATGTGGCTGTTCTGCCGCTCCATTTCTTCTGTAATGGCCTGAGCCACCTGAGGATCTGCTTTCTTCACTTCATCAAATGAGTACATAGGTTCCTTTCCTTTCTCTTTTTATGTAACTTATGAAACTGTAACCTTCCATAACGATATGCTTTTCCATAATATTACTTTATCTTTCAAAAGTCAACAGCCAGACTGCACCGGCTGCCTGCAGCACCAGAATCAGGGGCATTCCCACCACAAAATACCAGTGTCTGGTCTTATGGCGGAACACATACATGCCTGCCCAGGTTCCGATACTGCCTCCGGCAACAGCAGTTCCAAACAGCGCTTTTTCAGAAATCCGCCATTTCTTATGTTTTGCTTTCCATTTATCCAGCCCCATCAGGAAAAATCCTGTCAGATTGATACAGGCCAGATATAACAACGGTAAATATTCCATTTCGGGTATCTGCACCCCGCTTTCTTCCTGTACATACTTCGTCCTCTGTTATGTTCCTGCCGCTGCCCGCGCCGCAGACTCCGGCAGCAGATTATTCTTCCCCCAGTTTCAGAGCAATCACCACGCCTGCCGCCAGCGCCACAATTCCCGTTAAAACATTTACCGGAGTGATAGTTCCAAAACTGTTCATCAGCAAAATGGCAATGGGAGACGCCACAATCAGGCCGATAATGGCCCAGTATGCGTGCTCCGGAAATTTTTCAAATATAATCTCTATTACTTTGGCAATGGCAAAAATGCCGATAACAACGCCGATTCCGAAAGGCACCAGCACCAGACAACCATCCAGAAGCCCCGGTACATTAAAGTCCAGCAGGTTGTCGATAAAACGGTTTACCTCACTCAGCACCGGATTGTAATAGCCTATCAGCATCAGCATCATGGAACCGCTGACGCCGGGAATTACCATAGTGGCCGAAGCCAGAACGCCCACGAAAAACAGCTTTATCACATTCAGCACACTGAAGCTCAAATCTGCCGCCGCGCCCTCCTGCTCGCCCAGAACCGCCATTCCCGCCACAATGACAAAAAATGCCAGAAAAGACAGAATATGGCCCAGCCGGATACTTTTCCCCTTTACTTTCCGGGTGACAGCCGGAAGGCCTCCCACAATCAGGCCGATAAACAACAGGTTGGTCTGAAGGGGAATTTTCTCAAACATGATTTCAATAATCCGGGCCAGCGCCACCACGCCGATGGCTGCTCCGATAATAATGGGAATCAGCACTTTCATGCTTTTCTTAAATTCCGAAAAAAGATGGGTGGCCGCATGAATCATCTTATCGTAAATACCCATGGAAACCGCCATGGTACCGCCGCTGACGCCGGGAATAATATTGGCAATCCCGATGACAACGCCTTTCAAAATCATTCGAATCATAAATGCTCTCCTAAATAGTGTTCCAGAAAACGAATCAGTTCATCCATCTGTTCCTCTGTTCCGATGGAAATCCGCAGATAATTGTCGATACCCGGTTTCCGGAAATAGCGAACATAAATATCCGCCTGTTTCAGGGCTTCAAACAATTCTTCCGCCGGACAGCTCCGATGGGTGGCAAAAATAAAATTACTTCCGGAATCAGGAAAGGAAAATCCCAGTCGGTGCAATTCTTTTTTCGTCCGTTCTCTGGTATTAATTATTTTCTGCAGGGTCTCTCTGAAATATGTATCATCTCTGACGGCTTCCACACCTGCGACAAGAGCTGCGGCGCTCATGGTATAAGAATTGAAGGAATATTTCACATCATTCAGATATTTTATCAGCTTCTCATTTCCAATGGCATATCCGATTCTCATGCCCGCAAGGCTTCTGGACTTGGAAAAAGTCTGAACTACCAGCAGATTTTCATACTTCGGGAGTAATGATAACGCAGAAGTCCCTCCAAAGTCAATATATGCTTCATCAATTATTACAATTACTCCCGGATTTTTCCGGATGATTTCTTCCAGTTCCTCCAGATTCTTTTCCAGTCCGGTGGGAGCGTTGGGATTTGGTATCACAATCCCGCCGCAGTCTCTGAGATAATCTTCCGTGCGAATCCGGAATTCCTCATCCAGAGGCGGGCATTCGTAAGGAATCCGGAATAAATCTGCCCACACGTCGTAAAAGGAATAGGTAATGTCCGGAAATAAAATGGGTTTGCCGCTGTTAAAAAAAGTCAGAAAACTCATAGCCAGCACATCATCGGAGCCCACCCCCACAAACACCTGCTCCTTCGATACACCGTAATAATCCGCCAGCGCCTGCACCAGCGTCTCTGCTCCGGGGTTCGGATATCTCCGCAGGCTGTCCCCATCCAGTTCCTTTAACACCTTCGTCACTCCCGGAGCCGGAGGGTACGGATTTTCATTGGTATTTAATTTTATTATATTGGGGCGGTCAGGCTGCTCTCCCGGTGTATAGGGAATCACCCTGCGCACATTTTCTTCCCATGGCTTCATGTTCATTTCCTCCTGTATACTTCCGCCAGCTTTTCAAAAGCAGGCAGGGAACGCTCCAGCATTTCATAAGAAACACAATAGGCAAGCCGCACATAACCAGGACAGGAAAAGGTGCTTCCTGCCACAAGCAGAATGTGATACTTTTTCGCCTCTTCCACAAACTTCTGTTCCTCCGGCTCCGGAGATTTCACAAACAGGTAAAAGGCTCCCTGGGGCTTTACACAGGTAAAGCCCAGTTCTGTCAGTTTTCCGTAAATCAGTTTCCGGTTCCTGTCATAGTAATCCACGTCTGTCCTGGCGTCCAGAGAAGGAATCAGCGCTTTCTGCATCAGAGACGGGGCATTCACAAAGCCCAGAATCCGGTTGGCCACTGACAGTCCCTGCAGGGCCTGTTCCCGGTCTGCCATCCGGGGGCTGACCGCAATATAACCAATCCGCTCCCCCGGAATGGACAGGGATTTGCTGAAAGAATACGTCACAAAGGTATTATCATAATATTTCGTCAGAAAAGGCACTTCCGTTCCGTCATAGACCAGTTCCCGATAGGGCTCGTCGGATACCATGTAAATCTCACGGCCATATTCCCGCTGCTTCTTTTCCAGAATAGAAGCTATGCGCCGGATGGTTTCCTCTGAATATACTACCCCGGTGGGATTTACCGGATTGTTGATAATCAGAGCTTTTGTTTTTTCTGAGATTTTGGCCTCCAAATCCTCCAAATCCGGCTGAAAGGTGGGAATATCCGGCCTTACCTCCCGCAAAATCCCCTGATGGTTAGCTGTATACCCCCGGTATTCTCCAAAATAAGGAGCCAGCGCCAGCACCTCGTCTCCGGGGTCCAGGAGAGTTTTCAGTACCACATTTAACGCACCCGCGGCACCCACCGTCATCACAATATGCTCCTTCTCAAACTCTGTGCCAAACCGCCTGTTCAGATTGTCAGCTACCGCCTGCCGCGTCTCCGGATAGCCCGCATTGTCCATATATCCATGGAGCTCCAGAGAACTTTCTGTCTGCACTGCCTCAATAATCGCCTGGTTATAACTGTCCGGTACGGGAGTCATGGGATTTCCGAGGCTGAAATCATAGACATGTTCCGGGCCCACCTGCCGGGCCAGCTCTTTTCCCTCCAGAAACATGGCGCGGATTGCGGAACTGCCTGCCACTTCCCGCTGCATCTGCTTTGAAATCATATGGTCATCTCCTTTTTTATCTTTTCTCAGTCCCAAGGCGCTGTTTCAGCCCGGTCAGGGCACGGGCCACCGTTCCGTCCACATAAGCCGGAGACAGGCCGGACTGCTGCAGAATGGAAACATACTCCATGGAGCCGCCTGTTGCGCAGAACAGCTCATAATCTTTCCAGGCCTGTTCGGGATTTGCGTCCATCCGCTCCTTAAACTCCAGCGCGCACATTTCAGACAGCACATAACTGATCAGATATTTCGGGTACATGTAAACGCCCATATTGCTAAACAGCATGGCCCCTGCAAGGATTTCCTCCCGAAATTCCCTGTTGTCCACGCCAGGATTATATTCCTGGAATAACTGCTCAAATTTCTCATACCGCTCCTGCATGGACGCCTGGGGATTCGTATACAGCCAGCCTTCGTACTCGTCTACCATGGTATAAAACGTCAGTTCACTGATAATTTCATACTGATGCATATACAGAAATTTCTCCGCATCCTTTCCGAAAAATGCTTCTGCATATGGATAAGCAAACAGCTCCATGGTTTTGGAGGGAATTTCCACAAGATCATTGGCCATCCAGTAATATTCCTGCAGGGGCTGCTTTTTCATACTGCAATATGCCTGCCAGGCATGGCCCAGCTCATGGGTCAGCACCGACACATCCGACATGGTACCGTTGGAATTTGCAAATACAAAGGGAATTCCCGTCTTATCCAGAGTGGTGCAGAATCCGATTCCCGTAATTTTATTGGGCGACTGTGCAGCGTCAATCAGTTCATGTTCCAGCATTTCATCATAAAATGCCCCGATTTCCGGAGACAGTTTATGATACATCTCTCCGGCCGCCTGGCAGAGTTCCTGAATTTCCCCGGCGGGCCTGGGATTCCCATCGGGGAAAATCAGATTGTAATCGTAAATCGTCAGAGTTTCCAGGCCCAGCCGCTCTTTCTGCTGCTCATACAATGCTTTCATTACCGGAATGACTTCTTCTTTTATCTGTTTCCGGAAAGCGGTCAGTTCTTTCTCTCCGTACTCCCGTCTTCCCTTTTCCAGATTTTTGTAATCCAGATAACTGTCAAATCCGTTTGCTTTCGCAATTTTGATACGTGTTTTCACCAGTTCATCCAGTATCTCTTCAAATTCCTGCTTCCTGTCCAGATAGCCCCGGTACATGACTTTCAGGCACTCCTTTCGTACCTCCCGGTCCGGGTTCTCCCGAAACGGACGCAGTTCTCCTTCACTCAATGTCTTTCCCTGAAATTCAAACTTCATCGTTGCTTTCATCTTCTGATAACGGTTCATCAGCTCCTGCTCTTTGACCTGTAAATCTTTGCCTTCTGAGAGAAGCCGGTTGTCCTTATCCAGAATCAGAAGGAATTCCCTGCCGAACTCCCGATTGATATCTTCCGCAAAAGGTGAAGATATTAATTCCTGATTTAATTTACTGCTGTCACGCATTGCCAGCGCTTTATCCTGCTCCATGGCTTCCTTTGCATAATATTCATCTGTGGAATCCTGATACATCCGTATCATGGCCAGCGTATGGTTTTCATTCACTTCCTTCTGCAGTTCCTGGCTCCCCAGCAGTATCTTTTTTACTGTATCATAATCTCCGGCCTGGGTAATCTGCTCTGCAAATTCATCCAGTTTTCTCTGGATTTCCTGAAAATCCATTCGCTTATAAGGGATATCCTTTAATTTAAAATTTTTCTCCATGGTTTTCCTCCATTCCGTATGGTTGGTTCATACTGCGTTTTCAGTTTATTTTTCGTCTGGCGGGCAGTATATTCAATCAACGAGCAGACATAAAAAAATCATCTCTTTCCTTTTCGGTCATATACAGGCTCACTCCCTTCAAATGTCAGACAATTCAGTGCTGATAATGTATGAAAACTAATCTGATGGGTGGGATATCTGAATCATCTGATATAAATATATCATACACAATACCATGTGGCAAGATTCTCTCCCTGTCGGCAATGGCTAATCAAACCCTGGCTTATGCTTACCGGGAATTTGCAGGCCGTCACAAAGGGCTGCCGGAAGCCACGCAGTGGTACAAGCAGAAATCAGGGTATCAGAAGATCCATTTTCATTACAGACCTTCTGACACCCTGACTCTTATAGAAGAAAATCTTCTGTTTTGATTCAGCTCCCGTTCCAGGAAGTTACAGATTTTTAATCACATCCAGCGCCGGCAGAGGCCTGCCTTCATAGTCAAACAGCGCCTGATTGGCCCATTCATTGCCGCAGGGGCCTGGGTCTTTCATATAGCTCAGAGAAGCCTGGGTAGCCCAGCCGCTTCCCGGCACCGGAAGCCAGGCCGGCTCCCAGTAGAAAAATCCCCTTCCCAGACCTTTTGGAACATTGACCACGCGATTCATAAAATCTTTCATAAAATCCGCCTGGCCCTGTTTTGTCATGGGATAGTCAATATTTTTCACCAGTTCCGGTTTTGTGGCCATTCCTTTCCGTTCAGAAGGCTGCAGTTTCTCATAAGAAGCATAATCCTCCATGGTGTAGCCCATGGATACCTCCGCTACCACCAGTTCCTTGCCGTAGCGCAGCGCAATGTCATGCATATTGTGCTCCAAATCTGCCAGAGAACCGTGCCAGAAGGGATAATAGGACAGGCCGATGACATCAAAATCTTCTCCGTCACTGGCAAAGTAGCTGTCAAACCATTCCCGGTACAAAGCATTATTGCCTCCGTTATCCAGATGGAGCATAACCGGAATGTCCGGGTCAATATCACGTACCCCGTGAATTCCCGCATTCACCAGCATGGCAATGCTCTCGTAATCGGGCCGCTTCCCGTCCGGCCACAGCAGACCGTTGGACAGTTCGTTGCCTGTCTGTATCATATCAGGCAGAATGCCCTCCCGCTGGAATTCCCGCAATACCGCCACCGTATAATCATATACAGCGGATTCCAGACGTTTTCCCGTATAGTCATACCAGGCCTTGGGCTTTATCTGCTTGCCGGGATCTGCCCAGAAATCACTGTAATGGAGATTCAGCAGCACATCCATGCCCCGCTCTTTCACCCGTTTTGCCAGCTCCATGGCAGTTTCCATATCATTGGTTCCCGCACCGTAGGGCTCTCCTTCTCTGGACCAGGGATTGTTCCAGAGGCGGATACGCACCGCATTGGTACCGTATTCCTGCAGAATGGCCAGAAGATTCCTCTCGTCCCCATCCTTATCGTAAAATTTAGCTCCAAGCTGTTCCAGCTCCGGCAGGGAAGATACGTCCATTCCCTTTATAAATTTTTTATCTGAAATAACTCCCATAAAAATTTCCTCTTAATCAAAGTCAAACTTTGTGATACGCTCCGCCATGGCACGGTAACGGAACCTTACCATCTCATTTTTTTCCAGCACGTCCTTTTCATTTCCGGTGTACTGGCAGCGAATGCAGTAATATTCATCCTTTTCCTTATCATAAAACATATCAATATCCAGATCCCGCATAAAACAGGAGGGACACCTGTAATTTAATCTGCCTTTTCCAGCCTGAGCCATGTTGCAAACACCTCCTTATCCGATACTGTTTTGGTGTATCCTAATGTAAACATGGGAGAAAAGGCATAGCCCTCTTTCACATATCCCACTGCTTCTTTATCAGAGGGCGTCATGGAAACCTTCGTCTCAATGGCCGGAATCACCGCACTCACCGCGTCTGCTCCTGCAAGCTGCGCCTCTCTGCATCTGTACTCATAGGAAATGGATTTCTCCTGGCTGCCCTCGCATTTCAGGGTAATGCCTGTCATATCCTCCGGATATTCTGTAGTTCCGTAACATGCCACCATGTACTCATTCAGCTCCACCTTTGCGTCCGGATTGCTCATTTCCAGAATGGTACGCTCCATTTTAATACCGGAACTTCCTTCCTCAAAGTAAATTTTTGTCTGCAGCTTTACAGTCAGATCGTAAAATTCGATTTCCACCGGATCCAGTGTGAGAATTCTGGTATTTCCCTCCTGAGAAAAATGGGCTTTGGTGCGGCACAGGCACAAATCCACTTCTTCTCCGTTATAAGAGAGTTTCGCACTTCTCACTGTCCCCTCTCCGGCATAGTGGGTAAAATAACCCGCCCGGTATTTTTCCTGAATCAGGAAAGGATAAGAAGCATCCTGTACGTGTTTCGTTCCGATTCCCACAGGCCATTCCAGTTTGGCCGCATAGGGACGCAAGTCCACAATGGCCCCGCCCTGGTCCATATTAACGCAGGCTCTCATGTATGGGTCGCAGTACCAGAACACCTGTTTATCCGAACCATAAAGAATATCACGCCACAGTGCGCATTCCGGCTCCGTATAACTCTTTTTCTCCCGGTAATAATCTGCAAACTCCGACATGGTCATATCAATCAGTTTGCCTTCTTTTTTCAGTTTGCCGTAGTAGGCGCAGCCGTCAGAATAGGATTTTTCCAGCAGTTCATAGGGCGCTTCCCAGCGGCCCATTTTATTCATCCAGCCCGGCCCCACGAACATCATGTTATAGGCGTAACCATTGTTATATTTCTCCAGAGAACGGTACTGGTCAATCAGATTGTACATATAGGGATATTCCCAGGTCTGGCTGTCGTAAATCATACCCCGGAGCACATTCTGGGGATGGGTGCCGAAATTGGAACCGTTTCCGTCATAACATGCCAGCAGGTCTCTGGAGAGATGAGGGATTGCCACAATCCCGCTGTCCTCCGCTTCATTTGCCGCCGGTGCATGGGTGTTCTGTTTTGAGGGAATCCAGGGGGCCCAGGGGCCTCCGTCAAACAGGGTATACCAGGAATTATTGCAGGTATGGTATGCCTTGGGGCCTTCTTCCCAGCAGGTTGCCACCGCACACTTGACGGATGGATATTTTTCTTTGATATAATTGGTTAAATCTGCATCCAGATAATAGGAACCGGTGGATTCCGGATAAAATCCAAAGCTCTGACAGAATTTTTCAAAAACATCATCCACAATGGATTTCTTGTCTTCCATGGAAAACATCCAGATACAGAAATCTTTGGTATTGTATTTCTCACGGAACTCCTTACAGGGCAGCCCCAGCAGAGAAAGGGCAATCTCATCCCCGTATTTCTCATGATCTGCTTTTGCGAGAGCCACTGCTTCTTCATTAAATAAACTTGCATATGTCATCTGAATGGTGGTTTTCAGGCCGTTTTCATGGGCAAGCCTCTGCTGGGTTTTGAAAATGTCCAGCGATTCTGTCAGCAGCGCCTTTCTTCCGATATCCTCCGCTTTTCCATGGCCGGTTACTTTTTCTGCGTACTCCGGCACCATTTCCGGACGGTGGATAATATTTACCACAAATTTGTCCATTTTGTCCTCCTTAAATCATCAGGTTACTTACTATAAACCTCTGAAACTGAATGTAAATCTCATGGGCTTATTTATGTCAATCAGGTATTCCGGATGTACTTTTGCTCCCCAGCTATCGTCTCCGCCTACGCCCATCTGCTGTGCGGATACCCGTACTACCGTGTAGTGGATTTCCGGCAGTTCATAGGGATGCATGGCAGCTTCCATCTCATGGGGCGTATAGGGCAGTGCGGAAAAATTCATATGATTTCCGGTAAACAGCATTCCTCTGCCCCGGTTATCGGTGATTTTCGCCCAGCGCACATCGGTTTTATTGCCGCATTCCTGGGGCACCAGGTATTTTGCCAGATTATCCGTTACTTTGTTGGAGTAAATCCCCAGCTTTGCTCCGTGTTTCCGGTCCGCATAAGTTTCTGCCGGCCCGTTCCCGTACCATTCCACATTCTCGTAATCTGCATTGAACTTGAACATCATACCAAATTCCGGCATATCGCCCAGTTCTTTTACCGGGTCATAAGAGAGAGTTACGGTAATGGTTCCATCTCCGAATACTTCATAGGAAAGGGTACATTTGCTCACAGGTACGGTGGCCATAATATAATGATATGTAATCACCGCGCTGTTCTCTTTTTCTTCCAGTGCGGGATTCGGATAATCCTCGTCCGGCTGCTGATACAGGCTGGCAAGTTTCCACTGGCCGTATTTTTCCATCATATTATAGCCCTGGTCATTGTCTGTGGGCGCCCGCCAGAAACTGGGCGTGGGAATCTGCTCAATCATTTCCCGGCCGCCGCAGCGGTAGGATACCAGTCCGCTCTTTAAGGTACTGAACATACATTCAAAGTTTCTGCCTCTCACACCAATATTTAATTTTCCTTTAATAACTGTAATTTTCCCTGTTTCTTCTGCCGGAAGGCTGACTTTCCCATTACAGGGAGACCAGGTTTTTCCTGTCTCTTCCACCTGGAAGACGCCCTGCCCGAAGGCCACTTCATGGCCTGCAGGCGCCCAGTCCTGCGCTTCTTTTAATCGGAAAGAAACAGTTACCGCGTATTCTCCCGGCTGTTCCGGTACTGCCAGCGGCAAATCATAGGTCTCCTCGCTGAGGGGCGGTACGTCTGTCTCAAGGGCAGCCTGCTCTGTGAGTTTCCCTTCTCTTTCCAGAAGCACCACGCAGTCATAGCAGTTCGTATTCTGAAACAGGTTTTTATTCTTTATCAGCACTTTATCTCCGGAAACTTCTGCTGAAATATTCTGATAATTGAATTTTACTTCCTGCATTTTGGGAGACTCGTCCCGCTCTCCGCCGTATACAATACCGTTTCCGCTGAAATTGTAATCACAGGGCCGCTCTCCGAAATCTCCGCCGTAGGCCTGGAAGTTCTTTCCGTAACGGTCTTTTTTCTCAATGGACTGGTCGATATAATCCCATATAAATCCGCCCTGATACAGAGGCTCCGTATCAGTCAAATCCGTATATTTATGCATGGCTCCGCAGGAATTGCCCATGGCATGAGTATATTCACAGCAGATAAAGGGCCTGCTCCTGTCTTTTGCCAGAAATTCCCGAATGGATTCCACCGAAGGATACATCTGGCTTTCCATATCGCTGGTATCATTATAACGCCGGTCATGGAACACACCCTCGTAATGTACCAGTCTGGTGTCGTCCAGTTTGCGGAACAACTGCGACATTTCATAAATTACCGGCCCGCCGAAAGATTCATTTCCACAGGACCAGATGACAATGGCCGGATGATTCTTGTCCCGCTGATAGCAGGAATTTACCCTGTCCAGCATCATGGGCTGCCATTCTTTCCGGTCTCCGGGAACAGCCGCCTCCAGCCCTGCCTGTCCTTTGATAATGGGGTCCCAGGAGCCATGGCTTTCCAGATTGTTTTCAGCAATCATATAAAGGCCGTATTTATCACAGAGAGCATAAATTCTGGAATCGTCCGGATAATGGCAGGTGCGGATTGCATTGATATTATTCCGTTTCATGGTCATAATATCCAGAAGAATTTCTTCATCTGACACAGCCCGGCCTGTTTTAGAGCTGAATTCATGGCGGTTCACGCCCTTAAATACAATTCGTTTTCCATTGATATGCATCATATGGTCAATCATTTCAAATTGACGGAATCCCACCATCTGGGAAATCACTTCTGCTGTCTCGCCTGTTTCATTCCGTACTTCCAGCAGCAGCTCATAGAGGTTGGGCTCCTCCGCGCTCCAGAGGGCCGGATGTTTCACAGGAATTTTGATTTCCGCTTCCGGTTTCATCTCCGTCTGAGCCTGCACCACCGTATCCTGTCCGTTCCTCAGAGTCAGGAAAACCTGTCCCGAACCGGAGCCTTTCAGGGCGACTTCCAAATCTGCGTCCGTGTATGTGTCATCCAGCAGCGTTTTCACCCGGATATCCCGGATATGGGTTTCCGGCACGGTATACAGATATACACTTCGGTAAATGCCGGAAAACCGGAAGAAATCCTGGTCTTCGCACCAGCTTCCTGCTGTCCATTTAAAAACCTGAACGGCCAGCTTGTTCTCTCCTTCCGTCAGATAAGGCGTCAAATCAAATTCCGAAGGGGTAAAGCTGTCTTCGCTGTAGCCTGCATAGACTCCGTTCAGCCACAATGCCATGCCGCTCTCCACACCCTGAAAAGAAATATATACCGGCTTCCCTTTCATAAATTCCGGAACGGTGAAGTATTTCACATAACTTGCCACCGGATTGAAAAGGGAAGGGATTTCTCCCGGCTCAATCTGTTCACGGCCATCCCAGGGATACTGTACATTGGCATACTGAGGACTGTCATATCCTTCCATCTGGATATGTGCCGGCACCCGGATATCTTCCCAGGAATTACAGTCATATTCCGCTGACTCAAAATTCGGAATAACCGAATTATAATTTCTGGCATACGCAAATTTCCAGAATCCATCCAGGGAATAGCGGAATCTGCTGTTTTTTGCCTCCATCTCCTCCATGGAGCCGTAACATATATGGTCCGAATGGGCTTCCAGCGTATTCTCTTTAAAGAACATGGGATCTTTTACTTTCTCATAATCAAACTGCGGCATATTTTACCTCCAACATAATTTTATAAGTTGGGGCTGCAGCATTAAGATACGTCTGACCTCCAATGCGACAGCCCCATTCCGGTATGGCTGAGATTCCTTCTTCTGTCCTCTTTCCTTACCGGCATACTATTCACTGTATTTTAATTGCATTACTGCACTATTACTTCACTGCGCCTGTAATACCTTCTGCAAAGCTCTTCTGCAACAGGAAGAACACAATAATTGTTGGCAGACTGCACAGCAGAACGGCTAACATCAGTACGCCATAATCCGTAACATAACCTTCTGTCAGGTTGGCAACCAGCATGGGCATGGTAATACTGGAATCATCCAGCATGATTACCTTCGGCCACAGATAATTGTTCCACGCATTCATAAATGTAATGGTCATGGCTGCTGCATAGGTGGAACGCATGGTAGGAATGAACATCCGGAAAAATATCTGTATTTCATTCAGGCCGTCAATTCTTGCCGCTTCAATAATATCATGGGGAAAACTTCTGGCACTCTGCCGGAACATCATAATCAGGAAGGGCGTGGAAATAGTAGGCATAATAAATGCGACTGTGGTGTTCAGAAGCCCTGCTGCGGAAAACATCCGGAACAGCGGAATCATCGTTGCCACAAAGGGCACCATCATTCCCAGAAGCAGGATTGACATAACCGTGTCTTTTCCTTTGTCATGGTAGATTTCAAATCCATAACCTGCCAGAGAACAGATAATCAGCGCGCAAATGGTAAGCACAATGGCATACTTAAAGGAATTCAGCATGGCTTCCTGTACCGGTGACTGGGCAAACAGTGCTTTCCAGTTGTCCAGGAAGGCCGTTCCCGGAATCAGTCTTCCTCTGGTTACGTCCACACTCTTATTTGTGGCTGCCATCAGCATCCAGTAAAGAGGGAATACTGATATCAGTGACACAATGATCAAAACAACATACATTAACGCATTTGCTCTTTTTGTTTTAGTCACGCTTATCACCTACTTTCATCTGAATAAACGCCAGAATTGCCACCAGGATAAAAATCAGGAAGGACATGGCTGCTGCGTAGCCAAAGTTCGGCACATATTTAAAGGATACATTGTATATGTAATGGGACATGGTAATCGTAGCGTTGGAAGGTCCTCCCTTTGTCAGGTTAAAGGACTCGTCAAACAGCTGCAATGTTCCGTTTGTTGACATAATTGCTGTCAGCAGAATCGTAGGTTTCAACAGCGGAACCGTAATCTTAAAAAATGTCTGCAGGGGATTTGCCCCGTCAATTTTTGCTGCTTCATATACAGAATATTCTATATTTTGTAATCCGGAAAGGTAAAATACCATATTATATCCGGTCCATCTCCATATCAACGCTATAATAATTACAGCTTTTGCACTCCCGGCATGACCCAGGAAATTATATCCCGTATTCAGGATTCCCAGTTTAATCAGAATTGAGTTGATAAATCCGTCTACGCCAAACAGGGAACGGAAAATAATTGCATAAGAAACCAGTGACGTCGCACATGGCAGGAAAATCGCGGTACGGAACAGACCTTTGCACCGCAGATTTTTGTTATTCAGCATCTGTGCCAGAACCAGTGCCAGAATCAGCATGATGGGCACCTGAATAAGCAGATAGAAAAATGTATTTCCAAGGGACGTCATAAAGACCTTGTCTTTAAACATCCTGACATAGTTATCAAGTCCGCCAAACCTTAAGTCGTTACTTTTACCTTTCTGAAAAGACAGGATAAAAGCCTGTATCATGGGCCAGAAACTCATTACTGCAATCATGAGCGTCGCCGGCGTTAAGAAGGCCCAGCCGGTCAGATTCTGTCTTTTGCTCAAAGACATTTTTTTCTTTTTGGGTTCGTTTGTCTGACTCACATATTTACCCCCTTTAGTCTCAGTCGGGGGCAGCAACTGCTGACCCCCTGACTGCTTTTTATATGGCCCGCTTCACCGTATAAAACGGGCGTTTGAATCACTCTGCACCGAAGCAGAATGTCCATAATTCACACTTATGTAATAAGTGCACGAACTCTTACTGCTCCATCAGTCCTTCTACGGTACCCTGTGCAATTTCAAGTTCAGAATCAATATCAGATCCGCCTACCACATTCTGGATAGCTGTTGCGATAGCGTCACGTGCTTCATAGTAATATACACCTGTATTGTTGCTTGGGCATTTGCTTGCATACTCAGTAATTTTCTTAAATACAGCATCTCCGCCGTAGAATTCAGAAGGCTCTGCGTATACTTCAGAATCACCTGCCGGCAGATAAGTAGCCAAAGCACCGGAACTCGGAAGAATGTTTTCATACAGTTCAACGCTTCCTGCAAAGGTGGATTTCAGGAAATCTTTTGCCAGATCCATATTTTTGCAGTTGCTTGTAATAGCCCAGGAAGAGCCACCGTTGTTGGAGTAGTTGGTTGCTCCTTCAACGCCAACCAGGCTTGGCATATTAGTCAGAGCCCATTTTCCGCTCTGGTCTTCTGCAGACTGAATGGAAGCCATAATCCAGCATCCGTTGATGGTTCCTGCTACGGTACCTGTTGTAAGGGTCTGAACATATTCATCCCAGCTGTTTACCAGCTTGCAGACACCGGTTTCTACTAACTGCTGATATGTTTCCATAACTTTCTTCAGAGCCTCGTTGCCAACCATGTCGGGCTTTCCTTCATCGTCAAACAGGGAAGCGCCGCAGGACTGAAGCATCATCATGATAACGTCAGATTCGGTGGACTGGCAGGAAAGTAACGGCTGTCCGGTCTTTTCCAGAACAACTTTGCCTTTCTCCAGATATTCATCCCATGTGATATCTGTGAAATCATCAACGGTAAATCCTGCTTCTTCCAGAACATCCGTACGATAACATGCCACAACGGCACCATTGTCAAAGGGAACGCCATAGTTCTTACCGTCAACTACGGAGTAAGCTGTTTTTGCTTCACCAAACTGGCTGAAATCAACGCCGCTGTCTGTCAAATCGGTAAATGCTTCCGGGAAAGAGATTACATTCTTCTGGAATGCATTATCCTGTACCAGCATAATATCCGGCAGAGTATCAAGAGCGTCGCCCGTTGCCGCTGTGGTCAGCTTCTTCTGTACATCATCCCATGGAGTCTCCACTACGTTAATGTTGAAGTCCGGATGATCTGCCTGATAAATCTTGCCTGCTTCTTCCATTGCATAAATGTTGAATTTCGGATCCCAGCACCATACGGTCAGTGTATTCTCATCGCCTGCTGCTGCCGCATCATCACCTGCGTCCGCATCGTCGCCTGCATCCGCATTGTCTTCCTGCTGTTTGTCATCCCCGGAAGTTCCGGAATTGCTGCTGCCGGAATTGTTGCCGCAGCCGGCCAGCATGCCTGCGGACATTGCTACACAGAGTAATGCTGCTAAAACTTTTTTCTTCATATTGTTTTCCTCCCATTTTTTTGTTTAGAACAACAAAATGCTTTTGTTGCGCAATCGGTTGTTCTATGTTTTATAGTTTAACAGAGGGACGGATTGTTGTCAATGTCAACACTTTCTATATTTTCCCTGGTGTTTTTGTATATTTTGTCTAATCATTTTTCGTCAGTTTTACCATATTTTTTCGCTGCGCAACCGTTTGCTCTCATGAGATTCCCTGTGTTTTGCACATATTTACTGTGCAACTTTTTTCCCGATAACGTTACCATCCCTGTAAAACCTGCCTTTTTTCTCTATTTTATGTTTTTACTAAAAAGCACTGGTAAATTTACCAGTGCTTTTCATCTTGTTTTACTGCAATTTTACCTGTATTTTTACTAAATTTTCTGAAAAATCCATGCAGAGCAAGACCGGCATATGTTTTGTTTTATTTTGTGGATTCTTTCAAAACCACCTCATAACCAAGCAAAGTACGGGAATCTGTCTGTTTCCCTTCCACCGCTTCCAGTAATGTTTTGCACGCCACATTTCCAAGCTCCCGCGCGTCAAAGGCAAGGGAAGTCACGGAAGGCAGATTATTTTCCAGCACTGTGCTGTCATAAAAGGAAGCCACACGCATCTGCTCCGGCACCTGAATGTTTTCCCGGCGCAGCTTGTTCAGCACCTGAATACATACCGCATCGTCCAGGCAGGCGATACAGTCCACACCGTTGGCCAGCAGACGTTCCACCCCCTGTTCAATCAGAATGTCTTTTTCCACATTAATATATATGATATTTTTATCCAGGGGCAGCCCTGCCGTTTTATATGCCTCAATATAGCCCTGCAGGCGGCTCTGGGTTACCACATGGGACTGTATCCCTCCGATGAGGCCGATTTTCTTCATTCCCTTTAACAGCAGAATGGAAATCAGCTCCCGGCAGGCGCTTTTATGGTCGTTATCCACCTGAATTACCCCCTGGTAATTAGTACTTCCCACTGTCACAAACGGAATTTCCTGCGATTTCAGATATTCAATATGGACGTCTTTGGTAAAGGTGCGCATAAGTATCACCCCGTCTACTTTGTGGTTTTCTATCATCCGCACCAGCTGGGCACAGTCATTTTCTTTTCCCATGGTGAGCAGCACGTCGTAATCCATGCTCACCGCTGTCTCCTGCACCCCAATCAGGCAGGTCTGGAAAAAGGGCAGATCCACCACCGTATAGTCCTCCGGCAGCATAACGCCAATGTTGTAAGTTTTAAGCTGGGCCAGTCCCTTCGCCAGTACATTCGGCTTGTAATTGTGCTCCTGAATATAATCCAGCACCCGCTCTTTCGTCTCTTTTCCAATTCTTCCTTTTCCGGAAATCGCTCTGGAAACTGTGGTTTTGGACACCCCCAATGCCTCCGCCACATCTGAGATGGTTAATTTTTTCTCATATTCTTTTGTATGTTCCATAACCTCACCCCGCAAATTGCTCCACTATTTCCTGTCTTTCTCCTTCTCCAGTTTTTCTATCTCTGCCTCAGCCTCCGTAAGAATATTGTAATTGGTTACTTTGCTGCGGGCGGCATCCGACAGTTTATTGTACTGTTTGCGGATATTTTTGACGGTGTCTTTCATATCCAGCGTAATTTTCTGCCCTGCAAGCTGGTTAATGGCGTCAATTACCGGCTGGGCTTCCGCCTGAGCCTGCTGGTCGGCAGCTGCTTCCGCCTCAAGTTGTCCAATTCTGGCTTCTGCTTCTTCCAGTACGTTGTAATTGCTCACATATCCTTTTGCTCCGTCGTCCAGCCCGTTATACTGATTTCTGGCATTTGCAACGGCCTCCCTGCTGTCCAGTGTAATTTCTCCCAGGGAAGCAATCAGCTCCGTCACCGCTGCCGCAGCGTCCTGCTGCCTGGCCTTGGCGCTTTCCGAGCCTGGAAGCTGGTACACCAGCACCGGACAGCCGGCTTCTATATTATCGTACAATGTCTTTGCCGCATTGTAGGGCATATTGATACAGCCATGGGAACCTCCTCTTTTATAATAGTTCCCGCCGAAATCCCGGCGCCAGTTGGCGTCATGGAATCCCACGCCGCCGTTAAAGGGCATCCAGAAGTCTACCGGCGTGGCATATCCTTCCCCGCGCAGCGTTTTATCCAGTTCCTTGTAATACAGGCCGAAAGCGCCCGGAGGGGTGCTCCAGCCTTTGGCGTCATTTCCGGATACAAAATCTGTCTCCAGCACCAGAGAACCATTTTTGTAATAATGCAGATGCTGGGCAGTCAGGTTTACTTCCACATATGTATTGCCGTAATCGTTTCCTCCCCGGCTGTTGGCGCGCTGAGCATATTCCGGCTCTCTGGAAAGGGTTTCTCCTTTTTTGATATTTCCCCGCAATGCTTCTGCTTCTTTTTCCTGGTCTATTTTCCAGCCGTAATCACCGCCGCTTACGGTCACATTGGCTCCATAGGAAGAAGCCAGTGATTTGGATTTCCCGGCAGTATTGTAAGTATCTGCCAGGCCGGCCACATATTCTTCTATTTTCTTCCGGGAGAGTTTTGCCTTATATTCATCATTTACTGAAATCCACTGGCTGATGGTTTTCCCATTCAGAACCTCCTGGCTGTCCCCAAATTCATAAGTAATCTCAGCTCCCACATACCGGTTCATGGTTTCCGCCAGTTTTACCACTTCTTCTGACTCTTTTGTATATTCCGGTTTCACGTAGCAGTCTTCTTCTGCCAGAACCATACGCTCCTGCAGATTCAGAATGGCATTTTCCAGGGACTGAAAAAACTGTTTTTCTTCTATTACAGTACCTTCTTCCTCCGGAATAATATGATATCCGTCTTTTTCAGAATATTCTGAAATAATGGCATTTTCCGCTTTTATCATCTGAGCTTCATCCATCAGCTCCAGGTTCTGAATGGATTTCTCCAGGGCTTCCTCATCATAGTCCACCATGGTCTTCAGCTCTATGCTGGATTCCCGAAACAGAAAGGACGGCCAGATAAATGCATTCTGGCTGAGCAATACTTCCAGCAGATTTCCGTCAAATACAGGCTTCAGCTTTATGGCTGAACCCTCGATTACTTCTTCTTTTCCTTCCCTGGGTTCCAGACAAATCTCATACCCGTCAATCTCATCTTCAATCAACTGTTCCACGGTCTCTACGGTTCTTCCCGAAGCCTTCACACCGTTGATGGTGGTTCCAAACATAAAATGCGTACTGAAGAACGCTGCAAATCCCAGATATACTGCCAGAATCACGAACAAAATGATTCCGATTATAACAAATATCCGCTGTTTCCTGGTTAAATTCTTTAATGTTTTCATATGTCCTGCCTCTCTTTAGTCTGTCGTATAACTGAAATGAATTATACTAATGTCTATTATAATTCTATTTCAGCTAAAGTCAAATAATTTCAATTTTCAATATTTAACAGTTGATTTTTATTTTTTTCTATGCTATAATAGGAAAGCATTCGGGGTATGGCTCAGCTTGGCTAGAGCGCACGGCTGGGGGCCGTGAGGTCGCAGGTTCGAATCCTGTTACCCCGATTCTTTTTATGTCATCGGAATGTTACAGCAGTAAAGTCATGGTGTTCAGCAGCCATGGCTTTTTTATTTCCCGTAGAATAAAAAAGCGGACAGGTCCGCTTCAACTCCCTGAATCCCTCATTCTTGAGGGACCTGGGTGCTTTGCTGCGCGCGAGCGGATTGCCTGGC
>CATLIX010000014.1 GCA_949959185.1 uncultured Eubacterium sp.
TTTTTTTGCATCAAAAATGCCAGATACATTTCTCTCGAAATCAATATCTGACCCTGACAACTGAATGAAGTACATATGTTGACGGATCAGCATCTGCCCGCCATCATCATTTCCATCATTTTTTCAAATCCAAGCAGGTTTTTCGCCCGCTTTATATTATAACCCAAACACATGAGCGCAAATTCCCCCGTCACTTTCCGCAAGCCTTTCAGCAGGAAATAAGTGAATCCCATTGCTCTTTTTATTGTTCCAAACGGGTGCTCTGACAGGCACATCCGCTCCGCCGTCTTTTCCCTGTCCGGCTTCAGGAAAAATCTTACTACTTTCATTTTCTCGAAATGATATTTTCCTTTGTCCGCTTTGTTTTTATCCAATTCTTTGCTTTCCGATTTCAGCCAGCCTCTACAAGGTTTCTCTAAACAATCCTTGGTAAAGTCGATCTCTTTCCATTCATTCTTTCCTTTATAACACTTGTTTCTATTCGGACAGTGGCGGCATGCGTTTTTATTCGCATAACGGACATTTCCATTTTTTTTGATGCACTTTTGCCGCAGAATCTCGCCATTCGGACAGTACACCAGATTGCGTTCCGGATCCCTGACAAAATATCCTTCCTTCGCCCTTGCCATCATCTCATCCGGTGTTCCGTATATGGAGGTTTCCCTGTTGCCTGATTCCGGCCTGTCACTTACTTTTCTTCTTACCTCAGCGACCTTGATATCGGATATAACATCCTTATATGCATCAGGTATCACTCCGGCATGCAGTGCTTTCTTTAATTCCCCCGGCTCAGTACTCTTTACATTAACCTCACATCCTTCATACGCCGTTTCAATCTCATAACCATCTTTTCCATCATCCGTTATGACATGCGGAATGATCCCATCTTCAAGGCATTTGATCATGTCTTCTTCACTTTCATATCCTTTGTCAGCTACCGTCTCAATAATTCCATCGGTATCTTTTTTTATCTCCTCAGGCGTGGAATCCAAAAGCCCATGATCCGTCACCCGATTCGTCATCTGAAAATCACGGATAAGGTGTGTATTAGAATCAACGACGGTCTGTGGATTGTACGCAACTGCAAATCCGTTCCTACTCTTCATCAGCCTTGCATCCGCATCCGTCAGGGACATCTGCGACTGCCCGCTCTCTTCCATGACCTTCTGATAACCCTCATATTTCTCAAGCCTCTCCCGGGCCTCTTTCAATTTTTCCTCTATCAATTCTTTCGTAAGATTTTCAGGGCTTTCTTCAAGTTCCTCCTGCTTGTCGGCATCATCTAAAATCCTCAGGTATTCCTCAATATGGCCGTTCAGCCATTTGATCCTGTCGTCCAGCTTATTCTTGGTAAAGTTGTTATTTTTCGAGTTACATGCAGAAAACTTACTCCCATCAATTGATGTAAATCCCCAATCCACGGTGCCGGACAGTCTTTTGTTGAACTCATTAAAAATCTTTTTCAGACTGTCAATGTTATCCTTGCGGAAATCAGATATGGTCCTGAAATCGGGTTCAACACCTCCGAGCATCCACTTGACTTCAACATTGACCTTACAGCTTTTTGCCAGCTTTCTGGAGGATTTGATCCCATTATCACTGCCGTAAATATAGAGCTTGTAAAAGCACTTTGGATCATATGGCGGCCTTCCCTCTGTCGCCATTTCCTTTACACCATAATCCGAAAGATCCAGGCTGTTGACAAAGGCATCTATAAGCCTTGCGGTGCTGTCCGGTTCCACCATGGAATCCCATGTAGTCATCATTATTTGATTGCGGTCAAATGCCTTTACATAATGCATCAAAGTTCACCTCGAAATGTAGTGATTTTATCTATTTCATTATACTATATCCGCCAGTTCTAAGCCAAGATTTTATGTACTTTATCCAGTTGTCAAGGTACGCATTTTTATATATAAATCACCTGCTGTTATAGCAAGGCATCTATCAAAACCTCATGTCAGGCTTTGCAGGTTTTCGGACAGTCTGCCCCCTTATTTTCAAACGTCTGGTAAATTTTTCCTGTTATTTTCAGACTATTTCAGTTTTATTTTCCGGCAGATGGAATTTTCTATAAAAAGGGCATGAGGGAATGCAGAGATTTCGTACCCTGTTCTTCCATCAGGCGGGAGGCAATCTGTTTCAGTGTTTCATCATTCAGAAACGGATAGAGACTCACGCAGTTATCAATGTTCCCCTTTTCCATTGCCCCCAGCACAATCTCTCCCAGAGTTTCTTCCGAAAGAAACGGTGCAAGGGGCGTCAGGCTTTTGGGCTCCGCCTCTGTGTTCCGGGCAATTTTATCCAGAGTTTCTTCCGAGAGAAAAGGCGCAAGGACTGCCAGTTCTTTCATGCTTCCTTCTGATTCCAGCGCGATTTTATCCAAGGCTTTCTCTGAAAGAAAGGGCGCAAGGGCCGCCAGACTGTGCATATCACTCTGAATCCCGTATTTTTCCACCAGTTCTTCCAGATAATTTTCCTCCAGATAAGGCGCAAGAGCTGTCAGTTCTTTTATGGAAATTTTCTTTTTTTCTTCTCCGGAACCGTCTTCTCCCTGTTCCTCTTTGGATTCCACCACATGTTCCACCAGTTTTTTCGTCTGTTCCGGTTTCATCAGAGGCGCCACCTCTGCTATGGTTTCCATTTCTGTTTCCTGTTCTTCCAGAAATGTCTGTTCCGTCCCGGCAATCACATGTTCCACCAGCTCCGTTTCTTTGGATTTGCCCAGAATTTCATCCACGCTGGTTCCCAGAATCAGAGAGAGCTGAGGCAGTTTGGAGATATCCGGCATGGAATTGCCTCTCTCCCAGTTACTTACCGCCTGATAGCTGACGCCCATTTCGTCTGCCAGCTCCATCTGGGTTTTATTTTTTTCTTTTCTCAATGCTGCAATTTTCTTTCCGACTATTCTTGTATCAAACATAATTTTTCTCCTTTTCTCTCTTTCTCAGTTCAGGCAATTGCCTGCTATCTCAGTAACTGTTTCATCCGTTCCAGTTCCATTCCCGCAGTATGCCGCATGGTTCTGATGGCTTCCTGTTCTGACACATTGTAATAAGCAATGTCCGTATCTTCTGTTATCATACCATGAATGGAATTTTTTGCCATACCTTTTCCAAATTTCCTGTTTAACGGTATTTTCTTCATCTTTTCCTCCTTTGAGACCTGTTTCTCTGCTGCTGAATCCATACTACCAAAACTGCGGGAATCCGGACAGCAACCGGTGGTTGAGCATGCTCAAGGAGTGGTTGAGGAAGGCAAAAATAAACTGGTTATACCCTTCCAGGGACTGCCTGAGGAGAAAGTATTTTCTGAAACATGGAAAAGGTCATTATATGAATGCCGGTAAACATTCATATAATGACCTTTTCCATGTTGATCAGATATCGCATATTAAACACCAGATTCCACCAGCAGGCTGTCAGCGAAACTGCTTACTTTTTCTTCGGTATAACCGGAAAAACCCGCCGGGAAATCTGCCCCGCAATCATAAAAACAACTCCTTAGTTCCGGCAAATATCCTTCCCCATACACAATCCCTGTATCGTCAAATTTGTAGGGCTCGCGTAGCTTTACTCCATTTTCCACTACAGTCCGCATACTTTCTCCTCCTCATTTTCATTAATAGGTGCAAAATACTACTGCTCCACACTTCCTGAAAGGATATTGAGCAGCAAAGCATCCGGGTCCCCGGTTAAAATATCTCTCACAGATTCCCGAAATGCAGTTACCTCCATATCTCTTTCGCTTAGTTTGCAGCAAAAAACCCTGGCACATTCTTCCAGGTAAGTTTGGAATCTGTCTAACATTCTGTCAGACAAATTTATTTTTATCATTTTAGCACAATTCCCATCATTTTGTCCAGCGTTATCTCCATTTTTTTTCAATTCTTCGTCAACTTTTTCTTCAACAGTCCCCTGCTGTTTTTTCTGTGTTTCCAGCAGTTCTGCTTTCTGTGTTTCCAGCAGTTCTGCTTTCTGTGTTTCCAGCAGTTCTGCTTTCTGTGTTTCCAGCAGTTCAGAATATTTTTCCCAGCTTTTTCTTTTCTCAGACGGCAGAAACTTCAGCACTGTTTTTACAACAAGATATTCACGGGCCCATCGGGTAATGTCCACGTACTGCTTCCTGTCAAAGGCAAGCTGTATGGAATTTGCAAACGCTTCCGAATACTGTTTCGCTTCCAGGTGCAGGGTCAGGATACAGGCAACGTCGGCATAGGTCTCCCGGTACAGAAACATCAGCAGATATATCATATCAGAATCTTTACCTTCCAGTATTACTCTGTTCAGATTATCCCGTATCTGCTTAATGTTTTTTTTCACCTGGATAAATTTTCTCTGAAAAAGCGAATAGCTTTTCCTCTCATATTCTTTATATACGCATTCATATACCGTATCTTCCAGATTTTTACTGATTTCCGCAAAGCATTTTTTTATCTTGTTTTTAAATGCCTTTTCCATTTCCTCACTGTAGAATTCCTTACTTTCAGCGGATTTTTCTTTCCACTGTTCCTTAAGGTTCTGTATATCCCGGAACCAGTAAGCCATAAGCCTTCTTCTTATCTGCATATCGTCCTGCTCCAGGGAAAACCGGACCCCGTGAAACAGAAACCGTTCCATATATTCCATCATATTTGCCGCAAAATTATATGCTCTTTTCTGCCGCAGCCTCTCATTCCTTGTAATCACATGGAAGGCCTCGTGCATCAGGCATATGGGCACCAGACTGAATCTCTCTATCTCGCTTTCGGAAATATAGATTACCACTACTTTTCCGGGAGCCTCCCGTGTTTTCAGCAGGCGTTTGGCCTCAGTAACACTGCGCAGAGTCGGATGTATCACAAAGGCATATCCCTCTTCCCTTTTTCTCGTGTCTTCTTTAAACAGTTCAACCGCTTTTTCCAGCATGGAAGAGTAAAAGGCGCACAGCTTGGGCGAAAGCTCGTACATATTCATATCCGCCGGCAGGCTCTGAAACATCTGGCGTTCCGCATTTGCAGTGCCGTCAAATATATTTTTATAAACCTCCATGATTTTGGCAATGGAATCCTCAATATCTGATATGAGCTTTTTCTTATCTTTTACATCCTTACAGTCCAGGGCAGCCTGCAATTGTATGATACACTGGGCGGAAAAAAGTTCCATAGCGCTCCATAAAATCTGCCTCTCATATTTATAAAATTCCGTGTACCGCATTTCGGATAATCCATTCAGAATTTTAATCATAATCAATGCACAATGGCCAAGGGCAATTTCCCTTTCGCTGTAATGTTCAAATATACTCTGATATTCCATGATATCGTTCTCAATCCACTGCCCCTTGTTCTGCTCCATTTCATCTCTCCTCCCCGTTGTCCGGCTCGCCCATCTTCCGTTCCTCCGTACTCAGAATCGAAGATGCAATATTAAAAAATGCTTTCTGGTAGTCCTCGTCCGTATGGGTCAGTACTTCTCCCATTTTATAGCATTTCAGTAATTTTTTCAGAGATACCTTCGGAATTTCAATCAGAAGATCACTGTTTCCCAAAGTTTTAAAACATTTTATTTCCAAATCTTCTTTATTATTCTCCCATTTCAGGGCTTTTTTCAGTTTATTTATATAAACTTTTACATGATCCATATTCTGCACTGCTCCGTTTAATCGGCAGTTTACCATTTCATCCTGAATTCCCTCACAGTTCTCCAGCACGCATTCCTTCACAGCGAAAACACTGTACATTTTGTATATATTTACGTCCTCATACATTAACAACACGGAATCTATATTTTCCAGATATTTATTTCCTGTTCTGAACACCACGATATCACTGTGGCCATAGGTATAATAAGCCATTGTTTTTTCATTTTCATCATTAATCTCTCCCACAATTTCCCGAAGGGTATGCTCTCCGGAAGATTTTATCCGAATCAGCGAGACAAACAGAAAGGGCATGTCTTTTGTTTCATTCCAGAAAGTTTCATCCCCGCTTTCATTATCTGTAATGCAGATAATATTCTTCCGGTTATCTTTCCCTTCCAGGTTCTCCACCGCCATACGTTCCGCTTCTCTGCGAACGTTCATTTCCCTTCTGCTGTCACAGGTAAGGGTTTTCACGTTCAGCGCGTCAAAATAGCCCAGACAGCAGTACTCTCCCAGCTCCTGCTTTCTGTCAGCCTCCGTGGCTTCGGCCTGCCCTTCCATGCCTTTGTCCTTATAGAAATTATTTACCAGTTCCAGTACTCTTATTCTCATATATGCTCTCCCCTTATGTTCATTAATTCCAATCTGATATACTCTATCTGATCAGGTTTGTGTCCATCTTCCGCCAGTGTTTTAACTACTGTCACGAAAAAATCATTTATTTTCCCCTCTGGCAAGCTGGTATCCCGTATCCAGATTCTCCAGAATTTCTGGCATTCATCCATCTGCTGTTCTGATATTTTACCAATGTTCCAGCTTTCAATCCCTTCAATTTCATCCAGTTTTTCTATCCGGGCAGTATCTGCATTTATCCATGACAGATAGCCCTGAAACAGGAAGTAGAGAAAAATCTGCATTTTCCATACTTTCCTGCTGATTACATGGTTAAACACGTAATTACAGACCTCTTCTGCTTCCGTCACATGACTGTCCGCCACCGCATTTAAAATTCCACAGACAGTCATAACGTAGCACTGATAACTTTCACAGGCTTCCGCTGTTTCCCTCTGACTTCCACCTTCTGTTATCTCCATACCGTTTCCGGCTTCCGCTGTTTTCACACCGCTTGCACTTTCACGCTCATATATCGCTGTTTTCACACCGCTTGCACTTTCACGCTCATATACCGCTGTCAGTTCTTCCAGAAATTCATAGAAAACCAGATATATCTTATTGCGTTCTTCCCTGTATTCCTGCGGCCCCATATACTGCAAAACCGTTATCAGATTTCTGTAATAGAATTCGTACAGACTTTTCAGATGCTCCTCCTTCAATCTTCCCGGCGAAAGTTCAGGATTGGCTCCCATGCTCTTCTGTTTTTTCCCAAAGTATTTCTGTAACAACCACAGAGGTTCTTCCCAGAAGGAGATTTTCTTCTCATACCAGGGAACCCGAATCAGGCGTCTGGCCAGTTCCAGCTTATCCGTTGCTATCTCATCACTTAAAAGTGCCTGCTCCAGATGCTGAAGCAGATAAGTCCACAGAAACGCATACTCCCGCTCCGTATTCTCCATCCCCTGCAGCCTTTTTTCTATTTCCACCAGCTTCTGATACTGGCAGATTTCAGCATTGCAGATTGCATGAACACTGTAGGAATGAGATGTTGACTTCAGAATAATCCATAAAATCAGGATTTGGGTCACATAGGTGAATATCATTCCAGTCCACGCAAAATAGTGCAGTTTCACAGAAACTGCAACATAGTTCACCGGGATCAGAAACATTAAGCTCATAAACAGAACCGGTACGGTTAAAGAGCCGGATGTATAGGACATAATCATCCTGTTAGGGATTCCTTCTTTTCTGTTATCCTGTACACTGTAGAAAAAAATAACCGCTGCCGCAAGAATTGTTCCCAGTGTAAGCAATACGTTCAGAATATGATCCTGGCTGTTCAGCAAAATGGATTTTACTGGCAGCAGCAGTTCCCTGAAGCTCTTTATCCTTCCGGCTGTTTTCTGCAACAAACTGCAATTTGCCTCATCAGCTATTCGGCATATTTTCTGGTACTGTAAGTCAAAAATATTTAAAATATCCATGAGAAACATCAGCATAAGAACCATCGCTTCCACAAGCAGATATAGAAAGTTTGCCTTATTAATACCCCTGCGGATATCCAGTTCTCTCCCAATCTCAGCGGTCAGGTGTTTCTCCCTGTATTTACTTTGCCCCATATTATGCTCCCCTGTTTCCCCATAATTACTAACTTTTACATTATAACAGATAATTTTCATCAGGAAAAGCCTTTTTCTTCCAAAATACGAAAATCGAGGGAGATAACAACAACCGGTGGTTGAGTATGCTCAAAAGGTGGTTGAAAAACAGCGCCTGCCTGTTCCCGGTTCCGGGACAGACTGCCTGCTGCAGTATTATCCTGTTAAATTATTCTTCCTCCAGATATCGTTTCAGTTCTTTCACCAGTTTGTAAACCGTTGTACCAGGATCATATTCCGAGGGTTTCTTTCCGCTCTTTTCATACCCGGCCATCTGTTTTTCCGCATTTGCTATTGCGGTATCCACACCATCCTTTACCAACTGGTAAATATCGGTATCATTTTCCTGTATTTTCCTCCTCCGATTTTATATTTCCTGAAAATTTCATCCAGTTTTGCCCGCCATTCATCCCGATGAAGGGCCGAATCACTGTAACAGAAATGCAGATATAACCAGTATTCAAAGGATTGATTGCTCCATGCAATTTTATATCCTTTTTCTTCTCCTGTACTTATGGCCTGGTCAAAATCCCGGAAATCGTCTTTGTCAAAAACCACCCATACATTCTGATAGATAATCCGAGCTTCTTTTACAAGCCGGTCAGTAATTTCTATCAGCTTCCCTGTTCCGCAGCCTTCTCCCCGAATCTCAATCACAGGTGCCTCCACCACTTCAATATTTCCGCCTGTTTTTTCTTTTATCAATTGCTGCATTCCTTTAAAGTATAAGGGCTCCGTTCTCTTTCCTTCCGTTACAATCAGAAAAGAATTGGCTTTCGGTTTCCTGTATTCGTGCTTTCTCTGCTTTCTGGCAGCTCTGCGCTTTTTAAAAATATCATCTGTCCCCGCTTCATTCCCCCTCTTTCATCTCGAATTCTTTCAGAAGGGGAATCCCGCCATATACGCCGGCCAGATAATCTTTTTCAAAGGAAGCGTCTGATCTGACCTTAAAATCAGATAATGCCAGCAGCGTCGAATATCCGTATTCATCCTTCTGGACAAACCAGATCTGATCTCTCCGGAAAAACTTACGGTCCATCAGCGTTGTATCATGAGTGGTATAAATCAGCTGTGCAGTGGAATTCTGCTCATAAAATAAATCTACAATAAATTTCAGCAGCAAAGGATGCAGCTTTATATTGAGTTCATCCACAAAAATCGCATGATTATGCAAAATCGCCTTTCGGGCGTATATAAAAATCATGATACTCCTTATGGTTCCTTCCGATTCAGAAAAAAGATTCAGCGTGTAATCTTCCCCATCCCTTCCCCTGTGCGTGGTATAAAAATTAATGTTTTTTCCTTCTTCTTCATAAACAATATCTTTTATTCCCGTGTCAATGGCAGTTAAAAATTCCACCAGTTTTTCTTTTTCCCTGTCAATCATCTCAGGAAGGCGCTTTTTCAGCATTCCCGTGTCTTCCCAGAAACTGTCAGAAGCCATCAGGATATTAATAATTCCCATATACGCCGTTCTGAAAATTCCTGTTTTCAGTTTCAGTTTGTTAAAAAAAGAAAGCACCAGCGCGTCAGCCGGAATCTGTTCTTTGTATACATCGCATTCCTTTCTGACCACCGGTCCGAACACCACATCTTCTTCTGTCCGCTCAAAAACAGTTATCTGCCTGTTGGTTTTCAGACTTTTTCGATACAGCCATTCTGCCGCAATGAAATCCGCATTATATTCAAATCCATAAGTATACTCAAATCCATCCAGAATCACCACAATCTGAAATTCTGAATTTTCCTCATCATCTTCAAAAGAAAATGGAAAATAATACTTGTCAATCGCTGTCTCTCCATTCTCCACATTATTGAAGGAGCCAAAAATAATATTTTTAAAATACACCATGGCAAGATGAAGATTTGATTTCCCGCTTGCATTGGCACCGTAAATCGCCGCTACTCTGAGAAATTTTTCTTTTGTCCCATTATCAATCAAATTACATTCATGTTCTTTATAGGCATTAATGGCTGTCATGTCCAAAATGGTTTCTTCTTTAAAAGACAGTACATTTCTTACCATAAACTGCACCAGCATATTTCCACCTCCTTTTCTTTATAATATACTTATTTTCGGAATCTATGTCAATTATTTTGAGATTTTTCCACAATATTTCACTCTCTGTTCAGTTTTTCCAGCCTTCTGACCAGCACAGCCGCCAGCAGGCCAATCAACGCTCCGGCAATGGTTCCGGACAGCACCAGCACCGGCAGATAATACAGAAGCCTGGCATTTTCCACCACAGCAGCAGCAGCCAGAATCTGTCCCAGGTTGTGAAACACTCCCCCCAGTACGCTGACCCCCGTTACAGAAAACAGTTTCAGTTTCCGGGCGCCTGTCATCACCAGCAGGCTGAGCGCACCTCCCGCAAAGCTGTATATCATACCGGCAGGATTTCCAAAGGTAAGGCCCGTCAGCAGAATCCGAATCAGGGACAGGGTACAGGCTTCCCGGATTCCCATAATATACAGGGCCACAATGGTCACCAGATTGGCCAGTCCCAGTTTGACTCCGGGAATGCCCACATTGACAGGAATCAGAAATTCTATATAGGAAAATACAAAGGCCAGCGCTGTGAGCATTCCCATATATGCCGCTTTTTTTGCCATGATTTTCTCCTCTCTGTCTGATGAAATACCAGTCAATCGGGAAACTATCTGGTGGCGGCGTCCAGCTCCGCCTCCCCGCTGTTTTCAATCTCCACCACAACCCTGTTGGGCAGGCACACCAGGCTTTCCCCCAGGTGTTTCACCGGACGGTGATTTACACATATTTTATCGGGACAGGAAGCCTCTGTGATATCTGCTTTCCCGTCTTTGATTTCCAGCAGGTTGTAATTCCCGTTTTCTGCAGGTATTTCCAGGGACAGCTCCTGACTCAGTGGATAACGTCCCTGTTCCACGCCGTCCAGATAGACCACCGCTTCCCCATCTTCGGTATTTCCGGCAGAATACAGGTAAATCCCTCCAAAGGACGCCAGTGCCAGTGCCAGAATCACCACAATTAAAATTACATCATTTTTCTTCATGAAACCCAAATCCGCCGGAACAGCGAATCCCTCCGTCTTCCAGAATCCACAGTGCTTCCAACCCCGGCATCGATTCCACAAGGGCAAGCCCTTCCTGGAATTCCATATTGAACAATGCGGTAGACCATGCGTCCGCCAGACCGGAATCTTCCGCCAGTACGGATACCAGGGGAAAATGCTCCGGGGGCATTCCCGTATCCGGGTCAATAATATGACAGTACCGTTTTCCATCTACCACATAAAACCGCTGGTAGTCTCCGCTGGTTACAACAGATTTCCCGGAAAGCTCCAGGATTCCCACATAGCTCTTATCACTCTCCAAATCAGGATTCTCAATTCCCACCTGCCAGGGCGTCCCGTCGGGTTTACTGCCCACTGCACACACATTGCCGCCCACGCTGAGCAGCAGATGTTCCATTCCGGCTTCTTTTGCATATTCCGCCAGGCGCTGCACTGCATAACCTTTCCCAATGCTCCCCACATCCAGAGACATTTCTCCGTCTTCCAGAAATACGGTAGAATCTTTCTCATTTATCACCAGCCGGGAAATATCCGTATGCTGTCCACGCTCGTTCCGCAAATTCTCCGGGGGCAATTGGGCATGTTCCGGCTCTGCCAGTCCCTGTTCCCGGTATTCATGCCACAGAGACAGCACGCTTCCATACGCAATGTTGATTTTCCCATCTGTCTTCTGATACATATCCACGCCAAGTTTCAGCATATTTATTAATTCCTGATTTACTTTTACAGCCTCTTTTCCTGCAGCGTCATTGATGGTTTTCACATTGTTGATTCCATCGTAACTGTGATAGATGTCAAACAGCTCATGATAATACCGGAGCTTTTCCTGCAACTGTCCGGCCTGTTTCTCAAATGCTTCCTGACTTTCTGCATACCCGGTAATCACCGTCACCGTATCGAAACTGTCAAAAAAAGTAGTTTCATACCGTTTCAGTTCACTGCTCCGCTCCTGTATCAGCACTATTCCTGCCAGCAATGCAACAGCCAGCAGAAGAATTCCCGCACTGTATGTCTTTTTCATGTTCCTCACCTTTTACAAAGGCTGCCGCATGAAAGATTTCAATGCGGCAGCCCTCTGTTTAGACTGCTCTGCTTACGGATTGTCTGTATTATCTGCATTTTCTTCTGAACCTGCTGCATCTCCGTTTTCTGTACTATCTGCATTTTCTTCTGAACCTGCCGCATCTCCGTTTTCCGCATTGTCTGCATTTTCTTCTGAACCTGCATTTTCTTCTGAACCTGCACTGTCCGCGTTTTCTTCAGATTCCTGGGGTTCTTCCTGCTTCATGGTGAACAGGTCGTCGAATTTCACCTTTGCCCATTCTTTCTCATTCAGTTCAAATTTTGCGGCTTCTTTATACTTGTCGCATACCTCTTTGTAATGGTCATTTTTACGCTCAGTGACAATCTCGTCCTTTTTCTTTTCCGTAGCTTCTTCATCAAAGGTGCTGTCCATGCGGGCCACATAAAATGCTTCCTCTCCCGTGATAACGCCGGTCAGCTCTCCCTCTTTCAGCTTGTCCGCAGCTTCTGTCAGCACTTTTTCCAGAGATTCATCGTCCGCACCGTAAGAGCTCTCTGAAACAGTATAGCCTGCCGTTTCTGCTGCCGCTTTAAAATCTTCTCCGGCGGAGGCAGCAAAGGTTTCCACCTCTTTTTTCAGATTTTCTTTTTCTTCCTCCGTATAATCTCTGGAATTCCCCTCTTCGTCTGTGGTTGACTTATTATTTACTTTTACATAGCTGATGGTTTTCTGAGCCGCTTCTTCATCAGAAACTTCCGTATCCACCTCTGCGTCTATGGCTTTCCGCATTTTCGTCTGAATGGTATTGAGCCGAAGCATTTCCTTTACATATTCCTGCGTAGCTCCCATCTGTTTCATGGCTTTCTCACTGTTGTCTTCCAGAAACTGTCTGGCTGCTTCTTCCATTTTGGCCAGTTCTTCTTCTGTAATCTCCACATTGTAATCTTTCATATGGTCTTCCAGCAGATACAGCGTCTCAATATTGTCCGCCACATTTTTCTTAACGGAAGTCTCCATGTCCGTCCCTTCGCCGAATAAATCCTGA
Source organism: uncultured Eubacterium sp. (assembly GCA_949959185.1). Taxonomy (GTDB): domain Bacteria; phylum Bacillota; class Clostridia; order Lachnospirales; family Lachnospiraceae; genus Petralouisia. The sequence continues at coordinate 13,015 of CATLIX010000014.1, forward strand.
GACCACATATCCGTGCCGAACATACCGGAAAACTGACCGTCGTAAACGGCCTGCTGATACCTTGCCATAAAATTCATAAATCCAAGGGAGATTTCCTCCCCGTCCAGAGTTGCACCTGCTTTCTTTTCGTCTATGGTGTTCCCGCAGCCTGCCAGAACAGAAATTCCCATTGCCGCCGCCAGTAACAGAGATATGATTTTCTTTCCTTTCATAACATCCTCCTGTGTATTCTTTCACCGTACTGATTCCCGTACGATATCATAACTTTACCTGAAATCCGAATCTGTTCAGGCACACTGCTGATATTATAATTCTTTTTTTCGCCTCTGGCAACTGTTTTCACAAGATTTTCAAACAGTTCAGCCATAGCCTGTATTCTGTGTGAATCATGCTTGCATGAATGAACGCAGAATGCTGGCTATGAGGGGAACGCCCCTCAAGCCTCAGACAGGAGCTGCTTCAGCAGCGGATAGCCTGCCTGCCAGGCGGTCCGGGGATTGTTAAAAGGGGCGTGGGCTGAACTGGTCTCTCAGACATAGCCATTCTCGTGGGCGATTCATGCGCCCGGCTGCAATTCCCCATGCTCCACCAGCAATTCCCAGGTATCCTCCAGAATACATCCCACCGTTTCCAGTGTGCCGGCGCCTTTCTGCCGGGTATTATGATTTTTCAGGTATTCAAAACCGGGCGTTTTGGCGTCCCGGATAAACTGCAGGGCCCCATGATACTTTTCCGTAAACTGTGCGATGCTGGCAGGGTTGATTTTAGCCTGAAAATAAAATGTAAATTTGATTTTTTCTCCCATCTCTTTCACTTCCGTGTAATAGCAGCTATGGGCTTTGGCTTTCAGCAGTGCGATGGCCAGCAGGTTTTCTACGGATTTGGGAGGCTCTCCGAACCGGTCAATCAGTTCTTCCAGCATTTCCTCCCGTTCTTCCTGATTTTCAATGACTGCAATCCGCTTGTATATATCCAGCTTCTGAAATTCATTGGGAATATAGGCAGGCGGGATAAAAGCGTCCACATCCAGCTCCAGTGTGGTGTCGAAGGGTTCTGCCTGCACCTCCCCTTTCAGGGATTTCACTGCTTCATTCAGCATTTTGCAGTACAAATCATACCCCACTGCTTCCATATGGCCATGCTGCCGGGCTCCCAGCAGGTTTCCGGCCCCGCGGATTTCCAGATCCCGCATGGCGATTTTAAACCCGCTGCCCAGCTCTGTGAATTCCTTTATGGCTGACAGCCGCTTTTCCGCCACTTCCTTCAGCATTTTGTTCTGACGGTACATGAGAAAGGCATAGGCTGTCCGGCTGGAACGCCCCACCCGGCCACGCAGCTGGTAAAGCTGAGACAGTCCCATGTTGTCCGCATCCTGAATAATCATGGTATTCACATTGGAAATATCAAGTCCTGTTTCAATAATTGTGGTAGACACCAGTACGTCAATCTCTCCGTTGATAAACTGATACATGATATTTTCCAGTTCCCGCTCCTTCATCTGGCCGTGGGCAAAAGCCACGTTTGCCTCCGGCACCAGACGGGCAATTCCGGAAGTCACCTCCACAATCTGATTTACCCGGTTGAACACATAATATACCTGTCCCTCCCTGGCCAGCTCCCGATTGATAGCTTCCCGCACAATCTCCTCATTGTATTCCATCACGTAAGTCTGGATGGGCATACGATCCATGGGAGGCTCCTCCAGTACGCTCATATCCCGGATGCCTATCAGGCTCATATGAAGGGTACGGGGAATAGGCGTGGCAGTCAGGGTGAGCACATCCACATTTTTCTTCATCTGCTTGATTTTTTCTTTATGAGCCACGCCGAACCGCTGTTCTTCGTCGATAATCAGGAGACCCAGATCTTTAAACACCACGTCTTTGGAAAGTACCCGGTGGGTGCCGATTACAATATCCACCATACCTTTCTTCAGGTCTTCCACCGTCTTCTTCATCTGCCCGGCTGTACAGAACCGGCACATCAGATCCACCCGCACCGGAAAATCCTTCATCCGCTGGACAAAGTTATTGTAATGCTGCTGGGCCAGAATCGTGGTGGGCACCAGGTATACCACCTGTTTTCCGTCCTGAATGGCCTTAAAGGCCGCCCGTATGGCAATTTCCGTCTTTCCGTATCCCACATCTCCGCAAATCAGCCGGTCCATAATTTTCCTGCTCTCCATATCCCGCTTGGTGGCTTCAATGGCAAGTTCCTGGTCCTCGGTCTCCTCAAAGGGAAACAGCTCTTCAAATTCCTTCTGCCACACGGTGTCTTCCCCGTAGGCAAAGCCTTCCGACTGCTGGCGCACGGCGTACAGTTCCACCAGTTCTTTTGCAATCTCCTGCACAGCCCCTTTCACCCGGCTTCTGGTTTTACTCCATTCCTGCCCGTCCAGACGGTTGATTTTCGGCTTTTTTGCCTCCGCTCCGGCGTATTTCTGAATGGCCTCCAGCTGAGTGGCCAGCACATACAGAGTGCTCCCCTTATCGTACTCGATTTTCACATAATCTTTGGCGGTTTTCTGAATTTCCACCTTTTCAATACCCCGGTAGACCCCTACCCCGTAACGCTCGTGCACCACATAATCTCCGATACTCAAATCCGTAAAGCTCTGGATTTTTTCTCCTTCATATACCCTGCGTTTTTTCCTGCGCTTCTGCTCTCCGCCGAAAATATCGCTTTCAGAAATCACCACAAACTTGATATCCGGATATTCAAAGCCCTTTTTCAGCTTGCCGTATGCCACCATCACCTCGCCCGGCTGCACCGGATGGTCATAATCCTGACTGCAAAAACAGTTCAGCCCTTCCTGCTGCAAATCCTCTGCCAGATGGCCCGCACGGGTTCTGGAACCGGACAGCAGGATTACCTGATATTTGTTTTTCCGATACTGCTGTAAATCCTTAATCAGCAGTTCAAAACTGCGGTTATAGGAATTTACGCTTCGGACGGAAACCGTATACCGATGGGCCGCCTCCAGTTCGCTGATTTTCATGTCAAGGGTGGTAAGGGCCACGCATCTTTTCCGCTGTATTCCTGCAAAAATCTCTTTTCCCGTATACAGCGCTTTCATCTGTCCCGGCAGAATATAGCCTTTTTCCAGCCGATGGCTCATACTTTCAGAAAATTCCTGCTCCACCACCCTGCCTTTTTCCGCCAGGCGGGCCGGCTCATCCAGAAACAGCAGCGTATGCTCCCAGTTGAAATAATCCAGAAAAGATACGGTTTCTTCCATGAAATACATGAGATAGCTGTCCGCTCCCGTTCCCTGCCCCAGTTCTCTGATTTCTTCCGAAAAACCCTCCACCATGGTTTTCAGCCGGTGGGCTTCCTCTGTCTTCATTTCTTTCCGGAATATTTCATACAGCTCCTTTTTTTCTTTTTCCAGAGCTTTCAGGCCCCTCTCTGCCAGTTCCGGAAACAGCACCATTTCACTGGCAGGATAAATGCGCACCTGCTCCAGATTTTCAATAGAGCGCTGGCTCTCCACGTCAAATCTGCGCATGGAGTCAATTTCATCTCCCCACAGTTCAATACGGCAGGGATTTTCCTCCGTCAGAGGAAAAATATCCAGAATTCCGCCCCGCACGGCAAACTGTCCGGCGGCCTCCACCTGATAATTCCGCTCATAGCCCATCTGCACCAGACGTTTTTTCACTTCCTCCATGTCCAGAGTTTCCCCCAGGGAATATTCCAGAATGGCTCTGCGTATATGTGCAAGGGGCACAATTTTATCCATCAGAGCGTCAAAGGTGGTAATTACCGTCACTTTTTCCTGCTCCAGAATGGCTTTTACCGCTGTCAGACGTTCTCCCGTCAGCAGATTGCCCCGGATATCCGACTGGTAAAACAGCACATCTCTGGGGGGATAATACAATACCTGCCGGTCAAAGAACCGGTAACTCTCATACAGCTCCTTTGCCTTCTGCTCCTGAAAAGTCACAATCAGGCAGCTTTCCTGCTCCCGGAGCAGACTGTACATGAAATGAGGCTTCTGGGTATCTATGCACCCGGAAACCTGCACCACCTCTTTTCCTTTCTTCAATTGTGCCTTTAAGTCTTCATACTCTTTCAGCTCTGACAAAGGCTCTGTAAAACTTTTCATAATCGCCTCCATACCACATACTTATGGAACATGAGCACATACATACAGGTTCCCGCACATGCCTGTTTCTGCATTCAGTTAAACTGGTTCATGGCCCGGTCTGTCTCTCCCTGCACCATCAACGCCGCCGCGTCGCAGGCTTTTCCAAAGGCTTCTTCCACCTGCCTGCGCTCTTCTCCGGAAAACCGGCTCAGCACATAATCCGCCAGATCCCATCCCCGGGGCTTTTCTCCCACGCCGATTTTAATCCGCAGAAATTCCTGCGTTCCAACATGGCTTATAATATTTTTTATACCGTTGTGCCCTCCGGCACTGCCCTTTTTCCGGATTCTGAGCCTGCCTGGAGGAAGGCTGATATCATCATAGAGCACAATCAGGTTTGTCTCCGGCGGTATTTTATAAAAATTCAGGATTGCCCCGATACTCTCGCCGCTTAAGTTCATAAAGGTCTGAGGCTTCACCAGCAGCACCTTCTGCCCCTCCATGATTCCTGTTCCGCACAAAGCCCTGTGCTTTTTCTCATTTATTCTTATATTATATTTTTCCGCCAGCAAATCAATGACGTCAAATCCTACGTTGTGGCGGGTTTTCTCATATTTTCCGGTGGGATTTCCCAGGCCTGCGATGATAAACATGGGCGTCTCCTTTTCTCTTTGGGATTTCCGTAACGTCTGAAACCATTCTGCTATCATGGTGCAATCACTCCAAAGTACAGAAGTACCACCGCGCCCAGCGCAATCCGGTACCAGCCGAACACCTTAAAGTCATGCTTTTTGATATATCCCATCAGGAAACGGATGACCACAACGGACACGACAAAAGACACAATCATTCCGGTAAGCAGGATTCCCAGTTCCATGGAAGTAAAAGTTAAACCAAATTTTAATAATTTCAGAAGGCTTGCGCCGAACATTACAGGAATGGCGAGATAAAACGTAAATTCTGCCGCCACAGTCCGTGACACTCCAATCATCAGCGCACCGATAATTGTTGCGCCGGAGCGGGAAGTTCCCGGAAATACCGCCGCCACAAGCTGAAACATTCCAATCAGAAGGGCTACCCGGTAGTCCAGTTCATCGGTGGTGCGAATCACAGGCCTTACGCCCCGGTTCCGGTTCTCCACCACAATAAAAATAATTCCCACTGCTATCAGCATAACTGCCACTACCCAGAAATTATACAGATGTTCCTCCAGCCAGTCATCAAACAGTATTCCCACAATACCTGCCGGAATACATGCCACCAGAATCTTACCCCAGAGATTCATAATATTCCAGTCTATCCGAATCTGTCTTCTCCTGTTCCGCTTCAACGGAAAAATCCGGTTCCAGAACAGCAGAACCACAGCCAGAATTGCTCCAAGCTGCACTACCACCAGAAACATGTTCCAGAACTCCTGGGACACCTTCATGGGCATAATTTCTTCCAGCAGAATCATATGTCCGGTACTGCTCACCGGAAGCCATTCCGTAATTCCTTCTACGATTCCGTATACTATTGCTTTTAAAATTTCCAACATGACATTTATTCCTTTCTCAAATCGACTCCATACAGTATATCATATTATTGGAACATTTAGGAATAAATATGGTTAATTTTTTCTTAAAAGCAGAACATAAAAATATGTTATGATAAAAAGGCAACTATTGAAAACCCCATGCCGCAGACATTCCGGCTACGTTGTCACAAATTTCTGACAGAGCTTTTGTCTGTGGCTGACGGGATTACCACCTTTATGGAAACAAAAAGAATGCACACGAGGATATGATTTATGAATTTCACCCATTATGCGGCAACAAAATCTGCCACAATCCCCTACACCGTTGAACTCTGTCTCCGTACGCCGGCCCAATGCGCCGAATACGAGGACAAGACAACTTTTGACGCCCTCTGCAAAAACGGATGTCCAAATTATGCCCGTAAATGGTCATGCCCGCCCTTTGCCCCTTCCTTTGCAGATTTCACCGGCCACTGGAAGAATCTGTACGTTATCTTTATGCACACGGAACTGGCAGAATTCTCCTATATTAAAAACAGCTATCTGAAGGTGAAAGCCGCAAACAGCGTCCTGAAATCCAGAGCAGACCGGTTCACCCGCCGAATGGCAGAGCTGCACGGAAGCTATATATCAACAGGAAGCTGCCGCCTCTGCAAATCCTGCAAATGCAAGGGAGGAGCCCCCTGCGCACATCCGGCTTCCATGTCATACAGCTTTGAGGCTCTGGGCATTGACGTGAATCAGATGGTAACGGACTGTTTTCAGAAACCGCTGTTATGGTACCGGAAATCCTGTGCGCCCCGGTACACTTCCGTGGTCTGCGGCATTCTGACCAATGAGGAACTCTCCCTGGAATATTTGCGGGATGCGTGTCAAATGTATGTAATATCATAAAGTTTCTGCAAAATCAAAATACCGAACGTATAAGCCAGTGCAAAGTCTCCTCTGCACTGGCTTCCATTTTTACATTTCATAATTAATTTCGGTCTATGCTTCGACAGCTTCCATCTCCGTCCGGTACCTTTCAAGTATAATCTGCTGTATGGTCTCTCTGGTCTGGGAATTGATAGGATGGGCAATATCCCGATATTCACCGTCTGCTGCTTTCCTGCTGGGCATTGCAATGAACAGGCCCTTCTCACCTTCAATCACTTTAATATCATGTACCACAAATTCTTCGTCAATAGTTATGGAAACTACCGCCCGCATCTTTCCTTCCTTCTCTACCTTGCGGATTCTTACATCTGTTATCTGCATAAATCTCCTGCCCCCCTTCATATGCCATTCAGACAAAATGTCAAATAACATACCTTTCGTTATGTTCATATACTACCTTGATTCCATCGCCGCCGCTGAAATAGGTGTTGGCGCGCAATGTATCCCGGCTCTCTACAATACAGTTCTCAATATGTGTATTATCTCCGATATATACGTCATTCAGAATAATCGAATTCTTAATAACGCAGTTCTTTCCTACAAAGGCTTTCTTAAACAGGATGGAATTCTCCACCTTGCTGTTGATGATACACCCGCTGGAAATCAGACTGTTGCGCACATCGGAACCCACATTGTACTTCGCCGGCGGAAGGTCGTCGATCTTGGAATAAATCTTGGGTTCATTTCGGAAATATCTCCGTACCTCCGGCTTCAGGAAATCCATATTTGTCCTGTAGTAGGATTCCACCGTAGCAATATTGCTCCAGTATTCCTCCATCTTATAGCCGTAAATACGCTTCATGTTCTTATAGCGGATTAAAATATCTGTTACAAAATCATGACGGTTCTCCTCGGCGCAGCGCTCCAGCATTTCAATCAGCTGTCTTCTGCGGATCACATAAATTCCGGCAGAAATAGTATTGGACTGGGCAACCATGGGCTTCTCCTCAAATTCCACAATTCTGGAATCTTCATTCATGCGTACCACGCCGAAGCGGCTCACATCTTCTCCCACCGGCATGTCCTTGCATACAATGGTAATGTCTGCCTTCTTCTCAATGTGATACTCCAGAATCCTGTTGTAGTCCATTTTGTATACACAGTCTCCGGCTGCAATTATTACATAGGGCTCATGGCTTCTTTTCAGAAAATCCAGGTTCCGGTACATGGCGTCTGCGGTTCCCCGATACCACCATGCATTGTCGGAGGTGACCGTAGGATTGAATACATACAGGCCGCCCTGTTTCCGGCCAAAATCCCACCATTTGGAGGAGCTTAAATGCTCGTTCAGACTTCTGGCATTGTACTGGGTAAGTACAGCCACCTTCTGAATATGGGAATTGCTCATATTACTGAGGGCAAAATCAATACACCGGTAACTTCCGCCTACCGGCATGGCTGCAATGGCTCTCTTATTGGAAAGCTCCTGCATCTTACTGTTATTTCCACCTGCTAATATAATCCCTAATGCCTTCATACTATGTCACCTGCCTTAATGATAGATTCTCCGCTTGCCAGAATGCCATTGGGGTAGTCTTCTGCCGCTGTCTCACCGGATATCGCCGTATTTTTTCCAATCTTAACATCCGGCGGAATCACGGAATTCTCTCCAATTGTCACAAGGCCGAAAGCATACACGCTGCTGTTCAGTTTGTTTTCAACCTCATCTCCTATGCCCAGCTCCACATTATTGCCGATTTTTACATTTTCCGCAATGATGGATTTGGTTACGGTAACATTGTCACCAATCACGGTTCCTTCCATTATAATGGAATCCCGTACCACAGAATTCTTACCGATAATGACACCCGGCCCAATCACCGAGCCGTAAATCTGACCGTTGATTTCACAGCCTTCCCCGATAATACAACGTTCTGTCACAGCCTCCGGTGAAATATACTGAGGCTCTATCACCTCAGTCTTGGTATAAATCTTCCAGTATTCCTCATACAGGTTGAATTCCGGAATCAGGTCAATCAGTTCCATATTGGCCTCCCAGTAAGAACCAAGGGTTCCCACATCCTTCCAGTATCCGTTATACTCATAGGCAAACAGTCGTCTGCCGTTTTCCCTGCAGTAAGGAATGATATGCTTGCCGAAATCACAGTTACTCTGTTCCGACATGGTAATCAGTGCTTCCTTTAACACACTCCAGGTAAAAATATAAATACCCATTGAGGCCAGATTGCTTCTTGGATTCGCCGGTTTCTCTTCAAACTCCTGAATCTGTTTGTTCTCATCGGTAATTACCAGTCCGAATCGGCTTGCCTCCTCCCATGGTACCGGCATGGCAGCAATCGTGACGTCTGCATTATTCTCTTTATGAAAATCAAGCATCACTTCATAATTCATCTTATAAATGTGATCCCCTGAGAGAATCAGTACATATTCCGGATGATAGCTTTCAATATAATTTAAATTCTGATAGATTGCATTGGCAGTACCAGTATACCATTCACTGTTATCGCTCTTTTCATAAGGAGGCAATACGGTGACTCCGCCATGATTGCGGTCCAAATCCCACGGAATACCAATCCCTATATGAGCATTTAACCGCAATGGCTGGTACTGCGTCAATACCCCTACGGTGTCTATCCCGGAGTTCACACAGTTACTCAACGGAAAATCAATAATTCGGTACTTGCCGCCAAATGCTACCGCAGGTTTTGCGACTTCAGAAGTCAGTACTCCCAGACGACTTCCCTGTCCTCCAGCCAGGAGCATGGCAATCATTTCTTTACGAATCATGTCTCTCACCTCTCGTCAATTAATTTCTTGTTTCCTGTAGACCAATTATATCACAAAAGAATCTTTTAGTACACATATTTCACAATTTTTTTCGCAAAAAATAGATATATTTGTCATTTCATACAATATTCATTCCTTTTCTCCCGGAGACTTCCATGATTTTCCTCTGAAACCTCCATATTTTCAATTTGCAAAATGCCTTATATTGGTATAAAATAAAAATGATTAATTAAAAGAGAGCGGCAGGTAAAATAATATGTACAAAATCAACTTCAAAAAACCAATCCATCTTCATTTTATCGGCATCGGGGGCATCAGCATGAGCGGCCTTGCCGAAATCCTGTTAAAAGAAAATTTCCGCATTTCCGGCTCCGACGCCAGAACTTCCGAACTGACAGAGAAACTGGAACGGCTGGGCGCGGAAATTTATCCGGGCCAGCGGGCCTCCAATATAAAAGAAGACATTGACGCAGTGGTATATACTGCGGCCATCCATGCGGACAATCCGGAATTAAAAGCTGCTGTGGACCGGCAGCTCCCCACTCTCACCAGAGCTGAACTTCTGGGCCAGATTATGGACAATTACCAGCAGTCCATCGCCGTATCCGGCACCCACGGCAAAACCACCACCACTTCCATGATTACCCAGATTCTCCTGGAAGCCTGCGCAGACCCCACCGTATCCGTGGGCGGTATCCTGAATTCCATTCAGGGAAATATCCGTGTGGGCGGCTCAGACGTATTTTTAACGGAAGCATGTGAATATACCAACAGTTTTCTGAACTTTTACCCCAGATATGCCCTCATATTAAATATAGAAGAAGATCATCTGGATTTCTTCCAGGATATTGATGATATCCGGCGCTCATTCCGGCGCTTTGCGGAAAATGTGCCTCCGGAAGGCACGCTGATAATCAATGGAGAAATTGAAAATATTCCGGAACTCACCGAAGGGCTTTCCTGCAGCATTGCCACTTATGGACTGGCCCCCTCTGATTCATATTATGCTGACAATATCGTTTTTAATACTCAGGGATGCGCAGACTTTACGTTAATGTACAAAAACAGGGCTCTTGGCCCCGTTTCCCTGAGCGTACCCGGCATTCACAATGTAAGCAACGCTCTGGCAGCCTGCGGCCTGGCTCTGGAACTGGGTATTTCTCTGGAACACATCCAGTCTGCCCTGGCAGGCTTTGAAGGCCCTGAGCGGCGGTTTGAATACAAGGGAAGCCTTGGCGGCATTACCATTATCGACGACTATGCCCACCACCCGGCTGAAATCACCGCTACCCTGACTGCGGCCCAAAATTACGGCAGCCACCGTATCATATGCGTGTTCCAGCCCCATACCTATACCCGCACCAGGGCATTTATGGACGAATTCGCCGCTTCCCTTTCCATGGCGGATGTGGTGGTTCTGGCGGATATTTATGCGGCACGGGAAACGGATACGCTGGGCATCAGTTCCCGCAACCTTCAGGAAAAGTTACAAAACCTCGGAAAGGAATGTTACTATTTTCCCTCTTTTGACGAAATTGAAAACTTTTTATTAAATAAATGTATAAACGGTGATTTGTTGATAACTATGGGTGCCGGAGACATTGTACAGGTGGGAGAACACCTGCTGGGGAAATAGTTATCCACTTTATCCACATTCAAACTGGATAACTTTTTCCAATTTGGATGTGGATTTTTAAGTTTACATAACATATTTTTCCCCGTTGAGAAGATTTCCGCATTTTTCCGGCTTTCCCGGATTTTCTTCTGTTACCATAAGATTTCCCGGTTCGCTTATCCACATTATCCACCCTTTCCACATTTACGCAATCCCTTGATTTTACTGGGTTTTCAGGAAAAATTTTGCTTCTCATTTTGATTTTTATGTGCTATACTTTAATCCACATTAAGAGATTCAGATTATGACAGGAAAGGAAATCATCACGGTCCGCCCTGTGACCAGTAACGGAAATTTACCTGGAGGATATTATGGCAAACATTACATTAGGCAAAGACAACAATCATTCTACAACGGAAATTCCCAACCGCTTCATTGACGAATACATGACCGGCGCCAACGGAGAATTTGTAAAAATATACTTATATCTGCTCCGCTGCATGAACGCGCCGGGATGCAGTTTTTCCATTTCCGCAACTGCGGACAGGTTCGACCACACGGAAAAAGATATTCAGCGGGCATTGAAATACTGGGAAAAAATGAATTTGCTGCGGCTGGAATACGGTGAGGACAAATCTATTTCCGGTATCTATTTCCTGGACTCTGACGCTGCCTCCCCCAAAGACGACGCAGTTCCCCTGAAGAAGGCAGCCACTTCCGCAATACAGAATCCGAAACAGGAAGAATACTTTTCCGAAAGCCAGAAAGCAGAATCTTCACGTCCTGCCCCCGCGCCCCAAAAGCCTTCTTATACCGCGGAGCACATGGCAGCCTTTCAGGAAAAGGAAGAAGTCCGGGAGCTTCTGTTTGTGGCGGAAAGTTATCTGGGCAGACCTCTGACTTCCACCGACATCCAGACGTTGCTTTACTGGTACGACGGCCTGGGCCTTTCTGCGGATTTAATCGTCTATCTTCTGGAGTACTGTATTGCCGGCGGCCATTCCAGCCTGCATTACATGGAGAAAATAGCTTTAAGCTGGAAAGATTCCGGCATTACAACCGTAACCCAGGCCAAGCAGAACATCAACACCCACAGCCAGCTTCACTATGCGGTTCTCAAATCCCTGGGTATTCAGGGACGGAACCTGATTCCTGCGGAATCCGCTTATCTGGATACCTGGAGTAAAGAGCTGGGATTCGGGCAGGATATGATTACCGAGGCCTGCAGCCGTACGATTCTGAATATTCATCAGCCTAATTTTGAATACACGGACCGTATTCTGAGAAACTGGCACAGACAGAACATTCGTACTGCCGCTGACATCCGAAAGGCTGACGCCTCTTTCCAGGCTTCGAAAACTGCGGAAAAAGCAGCCAGGTCCACTCCCATACGGACAGCCGCCGCAAACCGGTTCAACAGTTTTCCCCAGCGCACCTATAATCTGGAGCAGCTGGAAGCGGAGCTGTTAAACAGTGCACAGTGAAAGCCTTAATCATTACATATTACCCAAAAGGAGGCTTCCATGGCTTTAAGCAATACACAGTACAATACTTTAATCCGGCGCTATGAAGACAGACAACTGGAAAACCGTCATATTGTGATGGAACGGATGGACAGGCTCTACCGTCAGTATCCAAGGCTGGCAGAAATTGATAAAACGATTTCTTCTGCTTCTGTGGCCCAGGCACGGAAACTGATGGAAGGGGATGACCAGGCTCTTTCCCGTCTGAAGGAAACCATTGCAGGCCTTACTGCCGAGAAAAAGCAGATACTGACAGACCATGGATATCCCGCTGATTATTTTGACCCTCCGTATCAGTGCCCGGACTGTAAAGACACCGGATATATCGGCAGGGAAAAATGCCACTGTTTCCGGCAGGCTGCCATAGATCTGGTCTATACCCAGTCTAATCTGCGGCAAATCCTGGAGCTGGAAAATTTTCAGAATTTAACTTATGATTATTATTCCGATACACGGAAAAACCCCTCTACCGGACTGACCAGTCTGGCCACTGCAAAGCAGGCGGTGGCTCTCTGTCTGGATTTTATCAGAAATTTTGACGAGGAGTTTCACAACCTGTTTTTCTATGGAGATACCGGTATCGGCAAGACTTTTCTGTCCAATTGTGTTGCAAAAGAACTTCTGGATTCCGGACATTCGGTTATCTACTTTACCGCCTCCTCTCTGTTCCGTATTTTTGAGAAAAATGTGTTTGGCAGAGAAACGGAGTACAGTGAGGACTACCGGAATATTTTTGACTGCGATTTGCTGATTCTGGATGATCTGGGCACGGAGCTTTCCAATGCTTTCACATCGTCTCAGTTATTCCTGTGTCTCAATGAGCGCATTCTGCGGCGGAAATCTACGATTATTTCCACCAACCTGAGTCTGAGTCAGCTTGTTGACACATACTCAGAGCGTACTTTTTCCAGAATTTCCAGCAAATACACCATGATAAAGCTGTTCGGAAATGACATCCGCCTGCAAAAAAAGCTGGGACACACCCGGCAGACAGGAACGTAACCCATCCCAACCGGGCTCACAGGTACACAAAAACATTTTCAATATATATTTATGGAGGACTTACCATGCAGCGTAACGAACGAAACTATGAAACTATCCCTACCGGCTCTCTGGGCGTGATTCCCCTGGAAAGCTGCCGGGAACTTGGCGAAATGGTGAACCGCTACCTTGTACGGTTCCGTGCGGAACGGGAACACGAACATGAAAATGACATTGCGTTCCGGGGTTATCAGAGAGACACCTATCTGATGGAGTGCCACGCCCCCCGTTTCGGCACCGGCGAAGCAAAAGGCACCATCAAACACTCTGTCCGCGGTTACGATTTGTTCCTTATGGTAGATGTGACCAATTACAGCCTTACCTACACCGTATGCGGCCATGAGAACCATATGTCTCCCGACGACCATTATCAGGATCTGAAACGTATTATCGCCGCTGTAGGGGGAAAAGCCAGAAGAATCACCGTCATCATGCCCTTTCTCTACGAGAGCCGCCAGCACAGGCGCACCGGCAGAGAATCTCTGGACTGTGCCCTTGCACTTCAGGAATTAATCAGCATGGGTGTGGATAATATTATCACCTTTGACGCCCACGACCCCCGCGTGCAGAATGCCATCCCGCTTCATGGCTTTGAGACGGTACAGCCCGCTTATCAGTTTATCAAAAGCATTCTCCGGGAAACGGATGATCTGCAGATTGACAGCGATCACATGATGGTCATCAGCCCCGACGAAGGCGGAACCAACCGTGCGGTATATCTGGCAAATGTCCTGGGCCTTGATATGGGAATGTTCTACAAACGCCGGGATTACAGCAAGATTGTGGATGGCCGCAATCCTATTGTGGCTCATGAATTCCTTGGTTCTTCCGTTGCAGGCAAGGACGTGCTGATTATCGACGATATGATATCCTCCGGCGACAGCATGATTGACGTTGCCACAGAACTGAAAAAACGCCATGCAAACCGCATTTTCGTTGTGGCCACCTTCGGTCTGTTCACCAACGGGCTGGAGAAATTTGACAAGGCTGTGGAAGAAGGTATCATCTATAAAGTGGTAACCACCAACCTTACTTACCAGACGCCTGAATTATTAAGCAAGCCTTACTATATCGACTGCGATATGAGCAAATACATTGCCTACATTATTGATACCTTAAACCACGATACTTCCATCAGTGATTTGCTGGATCCCTACGAGAGAATTGAATCTCTGGTGAAACGGTATAAGGCGGGAGAAAAAGTCAGATAAAAAAGGGGCTGCCGCACTAAGTAATTAGTGCGCAGCTCCTTTTTATGTCCGCATCAGTTCCTGTTCTTCTGATAAGAGCTCTTACTGACAGGAGGAAGGTTACTTACCTTTTGCCCCACACAATCTGGTAATAGGACCTGGCTGTCATGGTATACACAATCCCGTAAATCAGCGCGAATACTCCTGTCACAATCAGGGTACAGACTGCAAACAGTCCCGCATTCTGCATACTGAACAGCAGAAGCAGACGGTTTATCATGGGAAACGCCACTGCAAGATGAATACACGCCATCACCAGCGGCAGGAAAAATACTTTCAGAATCTGGCTGCGGATAGCGGATTTGGCCTCTTTGGGGCTCATACCCACCTTCTGCATAATTTCAAATCGGTCTTTGTCCTCATATCCCTCGGAAATCTGCTTGTAATAAATAATCAGCACCGTTGCCATCAGGAATACAAATCCCAGAAACAGTCCCAGAAACAGGAATCCGCCGCTGAGTACCAGAAAATTCTGTCTGGAATCCACCTGATTTTCTACTCTTACCGCAAGAGCATCCTGTTCTCCCTGACTCTGATTATACAGCTCTGCCTGCCCTTTGATATTGACGGCACATTCCCGAATCTGCTGCTCTGTGCCTGCAAGATCCGCATACAGATAATAATTGGGCGTGCTTGCCCGGTCTCCGTATACTTCCTGCTGGAGGGCAAACATTTCATTCATAACGTTCTGGTCCTTTACAATCACCATATAAGTGTCGTAAATCACATTATTATCCAGCCCCTCCAGATTTATTTCATCCAGATACGTTTTAATCCGGAAATTTTTGCCGTTAAAATTATAATTCCTGTCACCGGTTCCTCCCTGTCTGACAAACACCAGAATCTCATCTTCTTCCAGTTCCTCCTGTTTTCCGGTCAGACGCTGATATTCCTCCAGGGTTATAAATTCCACCACACTCAGGGTACCTTCAACCGTTGCATTTTGGGCGCTGTTCCTGATATTCATTTCCTCCCCATTTTTCCAGATGGTCACAGACAGGGCCGTATAGTATTTTTCCTCTTTTATGTCAAGGCCCATCTCCTGTACCGCCTGGTCCAGCATTCCGCTGACCGTATGTTTCTGTTCCTCATCCGTACAGCCATATACGGTGACAGAAATATCTCTGGGACACATATGCTGAACCACATCCTCTATCCCTGCATACAGAGACAGTGTTCCCGCAATCATGACCAGCACCATGGTACTCAGAATACAGATATTGGCAAGCCCCACCGCATTCTGTTTCATCCGGTAAATCATACCGGATACGGAAATAAAGTGGTTGGTCCGGTAATAATAGCTTTTTTTCCGGCGCATCAGCTTTAATACCGCCACACTGCCCGCTGTAAATAGACAGTAAGTTCCCAGAATCACCAGAATCACTGCAAGGAAAAACAACACCAGCGTATCCACCGGGTTTTCCACCACAATGGCAATTCCGTATCCAATTCCCAATGCCACCAGTCCAACCAGGGTCATCAACCAGCGTGTTTTCGGTTCCGCTTCCCCCTGACTTGTGCTGTGAAGCAGCTCAATGGGTCTGGTTCTGCTCACCTGAAACAGATTATACAGCAATGTCACTGCAAAAATACCCAGAAAACAGCCTGCCATCCCAATCACTGCAGAAATGGAAACCTCAAATCCGAAGGGTATTTCCAGTCCGGTAATCCGAAGGAGCACCAGCATCACCAGCTTATACAGCAAAATTCCTGCTGCCAGACCGCCTCCCACACTGATGAAGGCTACCATGCAGGTTTCCCAGAACATCATTCTGCCGATATGCCGCTTTTCCATACCCAGAATGTGAAAGAGGCCAAATTCCTTTTTCCTGCGCTTCATAAGAAAACTGTTGGTATAAAACAACAGTACCACTGCAAACATGGTAATCACCACACAGCCCAGTCCCAGTATCATTTTCAGTTCCTGAGCGCCCATCATCATCTCGTCAATACCGTCGTCTCCGGTAATTGCCAGCATAATATAATACATGGCGCCGATGCCGACAGCCGCAACAATATAAGGCATATAAAGCCTTCCGTTTTTCTTTAAATTACTGAATGCCAGCCTGCCATAGAAAAACTTACTCATTTTTCCCACCACCTGTCGTAATTACTGTAAGAGTATCGGAAATCTTCTGATACATTTCCTCATCGGTACCGGAACCCTTGTAAAGCTGATGGAACACCTGACCGTCCTTAATAAACAGCACCCGTCTGGCACAGCTTGCTGCTTTGATGGAATGGGTCACCATCAGAATGGTCTGCCCTGCTTCATTGATTTCCTGAAACTGGGCCAGCAGGCTGTCAGCCGCTCTGGAATCCAGCGCCCCGGTAGGCTCATCCGCCAGAATCAGCTGAGGGTTGGTAATCAGCGCCCGCGCCACTGCCGCACGCTGTTTCTGCCCGCCGGAAACTTCATAGGGAAATTTATTTAAAATCTCATTGATTTTCAATTTTTCCGCAATGGGCATCAGGCGCACCCGCATTTCGTTATAATTTTTCCCCGCAAGAACCAGAGGCAGAAAAATATTGTCCTGCAGATTGAAATTATCCAGCAGATTGAAATCCTGAAATACAAACCCCAGGTTCTCTCTCCGGAAAGCAGACACTTCCGCGTCCCGGATGGCGGAAAGATTCTTGCCGTTCAGCAACACCAGACCGGAGGTCGCCTTATCCAGCGCCGCCAGAATATTTAACAGGGTAGTCTTGCCGGAACCTGATTCTCCCATAATCGCCACATATTCTCCTTTTTCCACGGAAAAACTTACATCACTCAATGCCTGCACCTGATTACCGCCAAATCTGGTGGTGTATATTTTTTTCACATTACTTACTTCCAGTATTGCCATTATGTCCTCCTTACTTATAATCTGTTTGCTGTTCTAAGGACAGTATACAGGAACAGACTTCTGTCTGCCTTAACTTTGGCTTACATTTCCGGGGGATTCCTTACAGTTTTGTAAGATTTGCGGTAAGATTTGCGGTAAGGAGGGGCCCACGCAGTGGGAAGATCCCTTATCGCTTCTCAGAAGGGGCCCACGCAGTGGGAAGATCCCTTATCGCCTTTTCGGAAACAGTTGACCGCTCCCGGCTCCCGTGTTATGATATGCCCTGAACACCCCGGTGACAACACAGCCCCTGAGAGAAAGGAATGAGCCATTATGAAACTGACCATCTGCACATCCGAATCACAGCTTGACCATCTGAAACGCCTTTATCTGGAAGCCTTTCCGGCTCCTGAGCGCAAGCCCTTTCCCCTTCTTCTGGCAAAAAGCCGGGAAGGCCTGGTGGAACTGCTGGCAGTGGAGGGAGAAGACGACAGATTCCTGGGTCTGGCTGTTACCGTCCTGCACAAAGACATGGTGCTGCTGGACTATTTTGCCATCGTTCCCGGTATGCGGGGACAGAATGCGGGCTCGAAAGCCCTTCGTTTGCTGAAAAAACGGTATCCGGACAGAAAACTGATTCTGGAAATTGAAGATCCGGAAGAAGAATCTGATAACAGAGAAGAACGTATGCGGAGAAAAGCATTTTATATAAGAAACAACATGGTAATCATGCCCTGCTCTCTGGAGCTGTTCGGCATAAAAATGCTGCTCCTGACCAGCGGAGACAGAATTACCTTTGGAGAATACCGTGAAATATATGAAGCGGTATTTCCGGGAACCATCGCCGATAACATAAAAGAACGGTGACAAATCCGGAATCAGAACAGCAGTTTTACTGTTGTCCCCGCTCCCGGTTCAGATTCCACCAGAATCTTATGGCCCAGTTTATGCAGTATCTTCTGCACCAGATACAGGCCGATACCGGAAGCCTTTTTATCGCTTCTGCCGTTATAACCGGTGTATCCCTTATCAAAAATCCGGGGCAAATCCTCCGGCAGGATTCCAATCCCCGTATCTTTTACAGTCAGGCAGCCGTTCTCCAGATAAATAAAAATATCTCCGGCAGCAGTATATTTAATGGCATTGCTCAGCACCTGTTCCAGCACAAACACCAGCCATTTTTCATCCGTTACCACTTTTACCTGAAGAGGTTCATAGCGGAGGGCGAGCTTTTTCCGGATAAACATGGGGGCGTATTTACGCACAGCCTGCCGGATGATATCATCCAGATCATACTCCTTCAACACAAAATCATTAATACTGCTGTTTAACCGCAGATACTGCAGCACCATTTCCACATACTGCTCAATCTTAAACAGCTCTGATTCAATTTCCCGTTTCTGCCGGTAATACTGCTCCTGGTCGGGAATCTCCTGTTGCAGCAGAAGTCCCATGGCAGCAATGGGGGTTTTAATCTGATGGCTCCACAGGGTAAAATAATCTGTAATCTCCCCTTTTTCCTTTTTAAGTTCCTCTATCTGACATATCCGTGCAAGCTGAACATTTTCCAGCAGTTCCTGATAGAGCTTCTCAATATCATCTGCCGGGCAGGGCAGTTTTTCCGTACCGTTTTTCACCGCTTCCATCTGCCATTCCAGTTCCGTTTTTTTCCGGCAGTAGCGCCTGCAGTCCACAGCCAGAACCAGAACGCCCACAGCCAGACACAGACTGATGGCATAGACTGCCGGCTCCATGGGCAGCCGGTACAGATATACCACTGCGGCAAACACCAGAGCAAACACCAGATAAAGCAGAATCCCCAGTCGGTGGCGGCGGATATATCCTTTCATTCCGTGCATTGTTATTTTCCTTATTTTCCTTTCCTGCAGTCTGTTTTCCTGCTGAACAATACCCTTCAGTCCAGCGTGTAGCCGATTCCCTTCCTGGTCCGTATCATATCCACAATACCGACCTCCTCCAGCTTTTTCCGCAGCCGGGCCACATTTACCGTGAGGGTATTATCGTCAATAAAATTATCAGACTCCCACAAACGTTCCATCAGTTTTTCTCTTGTAACTATTTTTCCCTTCTGCTCCAGCAGCGTCTTCAGGATTCCAATTTCATTTTTGGTAAGCTCCACCTGAAGGCCTTCGTAGAGCACTGTCCCTTTGCTGCCGTCAAAAATCATACCCCTGTGCTCCAGCAGATGACTTTCTCCGGCAAAATCATAAGTCCGACGCAGCATGGCCTGCACCTTTGCCTGCAGCACGTCCAAATCAAAAGGTTTGGCTACAAAATCGTCTCCGCCCATATTTACTGCCATCACAATGTTCATATTGTCCGAGGCCGAGGAAATGAATATGACCGGTACTCTGGAAATCTTCCGTATTTCATCACACCAGTGATACCCGTTGTAAAAGGGCAGGGAAATATCCATCAGTACAAGCTGCGGGCTCTGCTCCACAAAAGTCTGCAGCACATCTTTAAAATCTTCCACGCAGACCGCCTCATAGCCCCATCCCTCCATATGTTTCTGAATGGTTTTGGCAATGACCTCGTCGTCTTCCACAATCAGCAGTTTGTACATGATACCATCTCTCCTCCCGCCTTCTTTATCCTCTGGAACTGTCAATTTTGTTGCGTATTTCCTGCATCCGGTAATCCAGCCGCTCAATGGAATCGGCGCATTTCTTTAACTGGCTTACAATCTCATCCGTGTCGTCCACATCTTTCTTGTATTTCAGTTTGTGCTCCAGGCTGGCCCAGAAATCCATGGCGATTGTACGGAACTGCACTTCCACTTTCATGTATACTTTTTTCTCTGACAGAAAAATCGGCACATTCAAAATGTGGTGCAGGCTTCGATATCCGTTGGGTTTGGGATTTTTAATATAGTCTTTCTCTCTTACCAGCGAAATATCGTCCTGCTTTATCAGCAGCTCTGACAGACGGTAAATATCATCCGGGAAAGAACAGATTACCCGGACTCCCGCCACATCCGTCAGATTTTCCCGGATACTTTCCACCGTCACCGGAAATTTTTTCCGCTCCAGTTTCTCATAAATGCTTTTGGGGGACTTGAGCCTGGTCTTAATGGACTCGAAAGGGTTCCTGTTATAGGCCTGGGAAAAATCCTCATTCAGCACTTTCAATTTCGTTTCCACTTCCATAATAGCCGCCCGGTATTCCATCATCAGCCGGTTAAAAGAGCCGGAACCTCTCAGTTCTTCTTCCTGTACTTCTATAATCCGGGACTGCTTTCTCAGGGCTTCCGCCTGTTCCTCCACCTTCTGCTCCAGTTGATTTTTACAGTCAAACAGCTCTATGGCGTTCTGAATTCTTTTGCAAACGATAGAACTCTCAAAAGGCTTGCGTATGAAATCTGACACCCCCAGCTCAAAACATCTGTTTTCCACTTCTACTCTGTGTTCTCCGCTTATAATCAGCACCGGGATTTTCCCCATCCATCCCTGCTGTCTCATTTCTTCCAGAACCTCAAAGCCATCCACCCCCGGCATCTGCAAATCCAGAAGAACCACTGCGGTCTCTTTCTGGTATTTCTGCAGCTTGCAAAGGGCCTGGCCTCCATCCTCCGCCATCTCCACCAGATAATCCGGCTCTAATATGTTGCGCAGCAATTCACGGTTTATTTCCACATCATCTACTACGATTATCCTTTGCATATCCTTCTCCCTTTTAAGGTATATAATGCTTTTTATCTTACAGGAAATTCATACACTTTAGCACTTCACAGTAACACGGTGTTTCCTGTAAGATAAAAAACCCACCTGCGCTTAAATAACAGGTGGATTCTGATTTTCGGCCATTATGTCCTGTCATGACATAATGAAATTGTTATAAAATTTTTCTGAAAACTTACAGTGTTACACCGCCTGCAATTTTCTCATTGATTACATAATAAGCCATATTTTCTTCCGGTTTGATATATAAGCGAATAGATTTGATGGACGATTCTCTGTGTCCTTCTGACACGTAAGCCTGTTTTGCTCTTTCCAGAATCTCTTTTGTAAAAATTTCCTGGCCATGGAACTGGAGATAAATTTCTTCTACTTTTTCTGCTTTGGCTTCGCTTTTCTTAGCGGGAGCTTTTTTCACAGTTTTTTTAGCGGGAGCTTCTTTTTTTACTGTCTCTTTTTTGGTTTCTGCGGTCTTCTGAGTCTCTTCTGCTTTTTCTGTCGTCTTTTTTGCCTCTTTCACTTCTGCATCAACAGCACTTTCTTTTACTTCCGCTGCCGGTTTTGCTGTTGTCTTTACCGGAGTTACTTTTGCCTCTTTCTTTTCGATTGCCATCCTGGTTTCCTCCCTGATTTTCTTACTGACAGACTAAAAATTTTTCCATTGCCAACAGAGCTTCCTCTTCATCGCTTCCATCAGCCACTATATTAACAGTCATTCCTTTTGACGGATTAAATGCCATGATTCCCATAATACTTTTTGCATTGATTCGCGCTTCGTTGTTCTCCAGCCTGATCTCGCTGTCAAACTGGCATGCCACCTGCACTAACTCTGCAATTGGATTGCTGTACTCTTTAGCTACATTAGATACAATAATTTTCTTCTCGCTCATCTTATCTCTCTTTCCCATGTAATACTATCATACCAGCCGTTTCCCTGTGCTATATACCTTTATAAATATACTCCATCGGCTTTTCTTTTTCAAGTGCTTTTCTGCAAAACTGGTAATTTCCACTGAACTGATATACTTTATCCGAGAAAAACTGAACAATTTTTCAGAAATTTTTTCCTTGACAATTCTGATTATCTCCCTAAAGTACCAATTTTATCCCTGTTTGCAGTATGCTTTATCTACCTGTATTACCACATAATGGTTCTCTCCCAACAGAGCGCGGGCTCTTTTCTGTATCTGTTCTGTTAAATCTTCATCACTGATTTTATATTCATAGGGAACTACAACATCAAAAATCAGGTTGGTATGGGTAGGCCCTGTAACCACCCGGAAATCATGCATGGTAATCACATCATCCATATCATGAATCAGCTTTTCCACCGTATGTTTCAGTTCCAGAATATGCACATCTTCCGTAACGACCGGATCCATATGAATGACTGCATCACAGTTCAGATTTCTGCGCAGCTCACCCTCCGCGTTGTCCACCACGTCATGAAGTTCCAGAATATTTCCCTCGGCCGGAACTTCCGCATGAAGGGAGATCATCAGCCGGCCGGGACCGTAATCGTGCACCAGCAGGTCGTGAATTCCGCAGATTTCCGGATGGGACAATACGGTCTCCTCAATCTGGCTAACCAGCGCTTCGTCCGGCGCCTGCCCCAGCAGAGGATTCAGTGTTTCTCTGGCCGCGCTGACTCCTGCACAGAAAATAAAAATGCCCACCAGCACGCCGCAGTATCCGTCAATCTGAATATCCCATATTTCTCCCACAATGGCTGACAGCAGCACCACCGTCGTGGCACAGGTGTCGCTCAGGCTGTCCGTGGCTGTAGCCCGCATGGCCGCAGAATCCAGTTTTCTGCCGATTCTGTAATTATAATATGCCATATATAATTTTACCAGAATGGAAAAAAATAAAATTACTGCTGTCAGTACCTGAAATTCCACCGGTTTGGGATGAATAATCCTGGAAATGGAATTCTGAACCAGTTCAAATGCCATAATGATAATGGCGCCGGACACAATAAGCCCCGCAATATATTCTATTCTGCCATGTCCGAAAGGATGACCCACATCCGGTTTTGCCCCTGCCATTTTAAAGCCTGCCAGCGTCACACAGGAAGAACCGGCGTCAGACAGGTTGTTAAATGCGTCGGCAGTAATGGCAATGGAGCGGCTGAGGGTACCTGCCAGAAATTTCCCCAGAAACAGCAGAAGGTTCAGGAAAATTCCCACCATGCCGCAGAGCATTCCATACTGCTGGCGTACCTTTGGATTTTTTACGTCATCTTTGTTCTTTATGCACAGATTTATCAGTATCGTAACCATGTCTGCCCCCTGCAATTTTTCCAATCTGTCTGCCATCCTGCTTTATGGTTTCCTGTTATTATATGAAAACTTTGCTTATTGTATCATAAATAAATCAAAAGGAAAAGTATTTTTTCATAGTATTTTTGTAAAATACGTGTTATAATTACTTTCATATTTTTGGAAAAGGAGAGTAAATTCTATGTTGGAAAAATTTTTCAAACTGGAACAAAACAACACCACGGTAAAAACTGAAATTATCGCAGGATTTACCACTTTCATGACCATGGCATATATTCTGGCCGTGAATCCCAACATTTTGTCTGTTGCCGGCATGAATCCCAGTGCGGTACTGATTGCAACAGCTCTGGCGTCCTTTGCAGGTACGCTGCTGATGGCTTTGCTTGCCAATTACCCCTTTGCTCTGGCTCCCGGCATGGGACTGAATGCCTATTTTGCCTATACGGTTGTTGTCAGTATGGGATATACCTGGCAGGTAGCGCTGTTCGCTGTATTTGTGGAAGGTATCCTTTTTATTATTTTATCCCTCACCAACGTACGGGAAGCTATTTTCAACGCTATTCCCATGACCTTAAAATCCGCTGTAGGCGTGGGTATCGGCCTGTTTATCGCTTTTATCGGATTACAGGACGCCAAACTGATTGTACACAGCGACGCTACTCTGGTGACCTATCAGACCTTTAAGGGAGAAACTTTTCACTCCGTAGGCGTAGGCGCAATCCTTGCTCTGGTGGGCGTACTGATTACCGCTGTTTTGCTGGTAAAACAGATAAAAGGCGGTATCCTCCTCGGTATCCTGATTACCTGGATGCTCGGTATCCTCTGCGAACTTGCAGGTATTTATGTGCCCTCTCCTGACGCAGGCATGTATTCTGTCATCCCTTCCGGTATCGTAAGTCTTGACTTTTCTTCTTTTAAGGAAACTTTCGGCGCTGTATTTACCATAGATTTCAGCACCCTCGAAATCGGAAACTTTCTCATCGTCATGTTTTCTTTCCTGTTTGTGGATTTGTTTGATACCCTTGGAGCCTTAATCGGTGTTTCTTCCAAAGCGGACATGCTGGATGAAGACGGAAAACTTCCTCAGATTAAACCGGCTCTTCTGTCTGACGCTATCGCTACCTGTGTGGGCGCTCTGTTCGGAACCTCCACAACCACCACTTATGTGGAAAGTGCTTCCGGCGTAACAGCAGGCGGGCGTACCGGGCTGACCTCACTGACCACGGCATTACTGTTCCTGTTATCCGTTATTTTCTCCCCCTTGTTCTTAAGCATTCCGTCTTTTGCCATTGCGCCTGCTCTGATTATTGTGGGATTCTACATGATGGGTTCTGTCATGAAAATTGACTTTGAAGATATAGCCGAAGCGATTCCGGCGTTCCTGTGCATTATTGCAATGCCGCTGGCTTACAGCATTTCAGAGGGAATTTCCATCGGTGTGATTTCCTGGACTGTTATCAACCTGCTGACCGGAAAGGCCAAAGAAAAGAAAATCAGCATTCTGATGTATGTGCTGACGGTTCTGTTTATTCTGAAGTATATCTTCTTATAAGCACCTTTTTAGCACCTGAATCTTTATATGAAATCAAACCCCCGCAGCCTGTCCGCGGGGGTTTTTCATTTTTTCATTCCGCACCATAAATCTCCCAGGCCGGATAAGCCTGGTCAAAATGATACCCCAGCTTTTCTGCCAGCCCCACAGACCAGAGATTCTGAGCATCCCAGCTGGGATACCAGCCCCGGTCCAGACATTCCAGAATCAGCTTCGCGCCGCACACGGAAGCCAGCCCTTTTCTTCGGTGGGACTGCTCCGTTCCGATTTCCACTTCAATACCTCCCTGATACACCGTATAGGAGGAGGCTCCCGCCACCAGGTTCCCCTGCCGCACCACTGCCGCGCCCAGCCCCCGTCTGCGGTACTCCTCATAATCTGCATACTGAGAAGTAAAGTCCAAAGCCCAGGGCAGCTTACGGGTCTGCTCAAAGATTTCCTCATCTATGAGTTTCACTTCATAGCCTGGTTTCAGGCTGCTTACGATTGTTTCCAGCCTCTTCCTGTCGAAGATTTCCGGTTCCTTTTTGATGGCGTACCGTTCCACCTGTTTGCAGCGGCCTTCGTAAGCTGCCTCAATTTCCCTGGCCCAGCCTTCTCCCGTTTCATCCAGCGGCGGCACCATAATCAGAAATGCCCGGCTTTTACTTCCCACTTCCTCTGTTACCAGCTCCCGGTTGGGTCTGCCTGCAAAAAAGCAGAAATCCGCCAGCAGGATTCTGGCGGAAACAGGCTGTTCCGGGGAATCCGCCCAGGCCTCTCCCATGCAGCCCTGCAGACAGGACCAGATGAGAGATTCCTGCCACCCTGCAAATAAGGGGCTGATGCGCTCCATATGGTCTTTTTCTATTTTGTAAATACTCATTTGCATACCCTTCCATATATATCAATTATCCGGCAATTGCTAACCTGTTCCATTATCAAAATTTCATGTACAATTACCACAATTGCTCTTAAATATTTTCATCATACAAAAGGTCGAAATGCCAGACGCACCGAGCATTCCAGCGAGCCTCTGAATACAAAGAATCATGTTCAGCAGAGGCTTCCATGCTTCTTTGAGTCTCGCTTCCATGGTGCTGAAATGCATTTCTCACCTTTTGTATGAGAAAATATCTGCACTCAAACTTTCCAAATTGTACATGAAATTAATATAGTTATTAAATTTCGCAATTACCTGTATCAATTATCCATGCTCTGTGAAACTTTTCACATATTCCAGTACAAAATCGGAAAAATACCCGTCCTTTTTCGGATAAAAAATATGCTCCTGACGAATCTGTTCAGCCGCCAGACTTTTCTCCGCCAGAGCAATGTCTGCTTCTTCCAGCATGGAAATGTCAAATCTGCTGTCTCCTGCTGCGATTGCCTGCCGGGGCTGTATCCGCTTCCGGAAACGTTTTACTGCTTCTCCTTTGCTGAGGCTCCTGGGAATCACATAGATTTTTACGCCATGGGAACAGATTTCCACCCGGCTTTCATCCAGGCGGGACTTCAGATCGGCCATGGTTTCTTCCGGCCGGGCGCTTTTGGTAAATACAAAAAGTCCTTCTATATTCCGGATTTCAAAGGTTACCTGGGTATCCTGCTCCAGAATCTGTTCTGCCAGCTTTAGTTCTTTCCGGCAGTCTGCAGTGAGCGCTCCGGATTCCTCATACCAGTCTTCGTCCTTTTTTCCATGTACCAGAAGAACGCCTCCGTTGCACACCAGTGCATATTCCGGCGGAGGCGTTCCAAATGTAATTCTCTGATACTGTTCTACCGTTCTGGTGGTGGCGGGCACAAACAGCGCCTGTCTGCGCACCTGCTGCAACAGGCTCCAGGACATTTCCGTCATAAAGGAAATGTCCCTGCCCTGATACTGTTCCACCCATGTTACGGGAACATTGATTTCGCGCTTATAAGAATAAATCAGCGTGTTATCCAAATCTGCAAAAAATACTGTTTCAGCCTTCCCCGGCCATGTATGAGAGTTTTTCATCTCATTACCGTTCCACAATGGCTTTCCGCACCAGATCCACAGGAATCATGGTAACTGCCAGAAGGATTACAGCCATCCATCCGGTAATGCCAAAGGGCACGCAGCTGAACATGTTTCCAATCCAGGTAAAGGCTTCAAAAGGTATCAGCGCCGCATTTACAATGACAGCCTGTACCAGAATAATGATAAAAAATACCTTCAGGAACCCGGTATTTTCATTAAGCCCCCGGAAAATGGCAAATTTCTCATCTCTCACGTTAAATCCGTTGAACAGGGCGCTGACAATAAACAGCACAAAATAACCTGTCAGATGCTGTTCTTCCGTTTCAAACAGATTCTGGAAGAAAGGCAGCTTCAGATACAGAAAGCTGAGAATCACAAGCCAGGCCCCCATGGTTACAATCTGGGCCATCATCTTTTTGCTGACAATGCTCTCGTCTCTCCTTCTGGGTTTCTCACTCATATATTTCTTAAGGGCCGGCTCATTGCCAAGCATAATAGCTCCCAGTCCGTCCATGACCAGATTTACAAACAGCAGGTGAGTTACTTTCAGAGGTTCCTCCACCCCAAAGAAAGGCGCGATGGCGCTGACTACCACGGCCGCCACGTTAATCACAAGCTGGAACTTACAGAATTTCAGGATGTTATGGTAAATGGTTCTGCCATACCAGATAGCGTCCTTGATGGATTTAAAGTTATCATCCAGGATTACAATTTTTCCGGCTTCCTTGGCTGCTTCCGTTCCGCTTCCCATGGCAAATCCCACGTCGGCCCGCTTCAGGGCCGGAGAATCGTTGACGCCGTCTCCGGTCATACCCACCACCAGATTCATTTCCTGGCAGAGGCGTACCATTCTGGACTTATCCGTAGGCAGTGCTCTGGCAATGACCCGGATATGAGGAATAATTTTCTTCACTTCCTCATCGGACATTTCATTTAACTGGGCGGAAGAAAGGGCTCTGTCCGAATCTGAGCGCAGCAGTCCCGCGTCTTTTGCAATGGCAACAGCAGTTTCCAGACGGTCTCCGGTTATCATAACCACCTGAATTCCGGCTTTCTGCACTTCCTCGATGGCCTCCCTTGCCTCCGGCCTCACATCGTCCCGGATGCCCACCAGTCCGATAATCACAATATCTTCATTGATTTTATTTTCCACCAGCTCCTGTTCGGAATAACCGAATGCCAGCACACGCATGGCTTTGGAAGCCAGTTCGTCAATCTTCTTATCCAGAACAGCCTTGTCCATATCCCGGAGTGTTCCGTTTCCGTCCAGATATTTTCCGGCGAAGGCCAGCAGACGTTCCGGAGCTCCTTTGTAAAAGGTTTTGCCCACACTGTCAATTCTGGCCTGGCTGAATTTATTGGTGGAATTGAAGCCCTGGGATTTGGATACGGAACGCTCTTTGTCCGCCTCCAGTGTCCGGAAGGTTTCTTCTCCGATAAATTTCATCAGAGCCTGGTCGGTGGCATTTCCTCCGATAACCCGGTGTTCCCCGTCAAACATGGACTGGGTATTTTTTCCGATAGCAAGATTCAGCAAATCTTTCACATTCTGATGGCTGTCCAGCTCCGCAATGGGAATAGACGTTCCGTCGGCGGTAAAGAAATCCACCACTTCCAGCATACCTTTGGTAATGGTTCCTGTCTTGTCGCTGAACAGAATGTTCAGGGAGCCGGCTGTCTCAATACCTTCCGCTTTTCTCACCAGTACGTTATGGTCCAGCATTTTGCTGGTATTCTGCATAAGCACCAGAGAAATCATCAGGGGCAGGCCTTCCGGTACGGCACAGACAATGATTACCACCGCCAGGGAAACCGCGTTGACAATATCTTTGATAATTACTTCAAATCCGGAAGCGAAATATTCAGATACGCCGCCTGCGGATACGATAAAGTAAATAAAATACAGCACTGCTATCACAATGGCGCCGATATAGCCGAAGGTGGAAATCTGTTTCGCCAGTTTGGCCAGCTTTACTTTCAGCGGGGAATCCGGCTCGCTTTCCTGCATTTCCTCAGCCATCTTGCCCATCATGGTTTTCAGGCCCACTTTGCGCACATCCAGTACGCCTTCTCCGTCAAACACCACAGCGCCCCGGAACAGGGAATAAGAATCCACAAAGGTATCTCCTGTGATATCTTCTGCCAGAGCAGTGTCTGCAGAAGTTTCCTTTTTCTTACACTCTTCCGCCTCTCCGTTCAGAGCGGAGTTGTCCACGCTTAAGGCTCCTGAAACGAGAATTCCGTCTGCGGGAATCTTGTCTCCGGACTGAAGCAGTACCTTGTCGCCAACCACCACGTCGTCCACGTCAATCACTGTAATTATGTCGTTCCGGTGTACTTTACACTTGTCCTTTTTGGTACTGTCTTTTAATTCCCGGTATTTGGTATCGCTGGCAACTCCGGTTTTGGCTGACACTACAGCCACAATCAATACGGCCACAATCGTTCCCAGGGGTTCATAAATTTCCGCATATCCAAAGAAAAACATCACAATCATAAGTGCTGCAATGGCCAGCAGTATCTTAATCATGGGGTCTCCGAAGGTTTCCTTAAACTCCTCCCAGAAGGTGGTGGGTTCGGAATCCGGAATCTCATTGGAACCGTGCTGCTCTCTGGAAAGTTCCACTTCCTTATCTGTAAGTCCTTTAAACTTCATTCTGTATCTCCATTTTCTTTTTTAATATTTTCATTAAAAGAATGCGTTTGCACATTCTCCGCGCGCAAGCGGATTGCATGACAATAAATTTCAGCTCCGCAGGCTGCGTATATTTGTTTTTCTCTCATAGGAAGTCCATATAATTTAACACTTCACAGTAACATAGTATCCCCTGCAAGAGAAGAAACAGTCATGGGCCCCTTTTACCTCAGGCTCCATGACTGCATGGTTCATATCATGTTTACATATACCGGTTGGCCAGTTCTCCGATTCCTGTATCGCCGGTTCCCTGTCCGATGGCGTTGAATTTCCACTCGCCGTTATGGCGGTAAACTTCCCCGAAAATCATGGCGGTCATTCCGGAATAGTCCTCAGTCAGATTGTACCGGCACATTTCCTTATTATTTCTTCCGTCCACCAGGCGGCAGAACGCATTCTGAATCATGCCGAAATGCTGTTTTCTCTGTACTGCCTGATAAATGTTGACCACAATCACAATTCTGTCGTACTGCTGAGGCACGCGGGACAAATCCACCACAATCTGCTCGTCGTCCCCGTCTCCGGCCCCGGTGAGATTATCGCCCATATGGAGCACCCCACCGGATTTGTGCTGAAGATTGCCGAAGAATACCACATCTTCTTTGCCCGCCAGTTTTCCGTTGCTTAACAGCAGTGCGGAGGCATCGCAGTCTATTTCCTGCGGCTTGGGCGCAAACAGTCCCTTCTTTTTGCGCTGCACCTCATCCCAGCCCAATCCTATCAGTATTTTGGAAAGTCCTGCATTCTCTTTCGACAGGCTGACTTTCTGTCCTTTCTGTAAACTAATCGACATCTGTTTTCCTCCTTGTCCCGGATCTGTCGCCGGTTTTATGCAACTTCAATACCATAATGGCCACACAGTGCGGCAAGCCCGCCCTGGAATCCGCTTCCGATGGCATTGAATTTCCACTCGCCGCCATGGCGGTACAGTTCTCCTACCACCACTGCTGTCTCAATGGAGAAATCCTCCCCCAAATCATAGCGAATCAGTTCCTGACCCGTGGCGTCGTCCACAATCCGGATAAAGGAATTGGATACCTGTCCGAAGTTCTGGCGTCTCGTCTCGGAATCATAAATGGTTACGGTAAACGCAATTTTGTCGATTCCCATGGGCACCTGAGACAAATCAATTAAAATTTCCTCGTCGTCTCCATCACCCTCTCCGGTCAGGTTATCACCCATATGTTTTACGGAACCGCTGGAGTGTTCCAGATTACTGTAGAAAATAAATTCTTTCTCGCTGGGACATTTTCCGTTGGGCCCTAACAGAAACGCCGCTGCGTCCAGATCAAAATCCGCACCGGAATCGAACGCGTTCACATCCCATCCCAGTCCTACCATAATGCTCTTTAATCCGGGATTTCCTTTGGTTAAATCAACTTTCTGTCCTTTTGTCAAATTAATTGGCATGGTACAAATCCTCCTTTACTCTGTTCAGTTTTTCTTGTCCGGCATATGATACATCCTGTGGAACTCCGTTTTGATACCTTCAAGCCTTATCTGATCCTGCTGCCGCTGCTTTCTGGCATTTTCCTGAATCTGTCTGGTCTCGTCAATACCGTTCACAATGGTCTTCCAGGTTGTTTCCAGTGTTTCAATTTTGATGGAGCTTCCGGAAGCAAGCTGTGCTGTCATTTTAGACTGCTCCACCGTATTTCTGGCGTTTTTCACCAGCATTTCATTGGTCTTTTCATCCAGCGCGGACATGGCGTCTGCCTGAATTCTCTGTCTCTTCAGCATAATTGCCTGTGCCAGCGCCTGTTTAAACACCGGAAGGGTAATAATAAATGCTGAATTAATTTTTCTTACCAGGTTCATATTGCTGAATTCCATGGTTCTTATCATGGGAATGGACTGCATGGCCACGCTTTCCGCAGTCCGCAGGTCCTGGGTTCTCTGCTCTAACATCATCAGCGCCTGCTGCAGACTCTGGAGCTCAAACTGAATGGAATTGTCTCCGGTGGCCTCAAAATCTGCCTGCCGGCTGGCAATGTATTCCTCCAGCTCCCGGCAGCCCTGCTCGCCCGCCAGAATATATTTTACCAGATCATGATAATAATTTACATTGGCCTCAAACATCTGCTCCAGTTTCCGATTGGACTGTTTAATTTCCGATTCATACTGTTTTAACTGCACATAGATTTTATCTACTTCATCTCCCATAGTATGATACTTGGCCAGAATTTTATCCAGCTGCTTTCTCAGATTTCCAAACATTTTGCCGAACAGCCCCGGATTCTCCTTCAGCTCTTCAATATCGAATTTGTCCATCACTTTTGCCAGGGTATTCAGCATTTCGCTGGAATCATCAAGCTGCGACATGTTCATGCTGTTTAACACCACATCGGAAGCCTTGGAAATTTCCTCTGCCGCTTCCGCACCGAAGGAAACAATGGTCTCCAGATTATGCACCTCAATGGTGCTGACCAGGGCGTCCACCTCCACAGAATTGGTCAGGGTATCATTCATCTGCTGACGGTCCGCCGCAATGTCGTACTGCTCCACCACTTCAATTTCATTTCTGGTGCCCGGTACGGTTACAGGCTGCTGCACTGCAGGTTTACTAAAATCAAGTCCCATATTCAACTACCTCTCTTAAATATTCTGTCGCGCCAGGACTGACGCGGGTTAGATGGAAGCCTTCCAAAATCCGGTATCTGCAAATCGTACATATACTCGCCTGTCTGGTGTTCTTCCATGAGTTTCCTGTTAAAATACTTCTCGATACACTGATAGCCTGTGGGAATAAAAAATATCACATCGAATCCCGTCAGGTTCAGAAAGGATACCAGAATGGAATCCTCCAGGGAAATCATTTCCTCCGTTGTATTGATATATATAAATTTCGGATTTTTCCGGGTAAAATCAAATTTCTGTATCAGCCGGAGTATCTCTTTGTTCAGATTGAGAATGGTGGAAATAATAGTGTACTCCATTCCGTTCTCAAAGGTTCCTTTTATAATTCTCTGCTCAATCAGAAGCTGCAGCTTGTCCAGCATGTGTTCCTGAATCTCTTCCCGCAGAAACCCGTAAGGATAATGGGGATGATTTTTGATTTTCTCTCTCCGGAGTTTCCCGTTCTTAAAGAACTCCGTCACATAAGGTTTCATGGGATTCAGATCTGTGGGGCTGATATAAGGCGCTTTCTTCACCACAAAGGCGTTGTCTGTGGCCAGCCTGCGGATGCTGCTCCAGTATGCGGAAGTTCCGTTTTTCACTCCGGATACTTTTGCATAAATGACCGGGAGGCTGACCACCCCTTCTGTGACGCCGAAATTAGGCCTGTATTTCAGTTCCTGGTCCCACAGCAGCTCAATTTCCTCATACATGGTCTGCAGCGTCACCGCATTTGCCTTGCCATACTGCTGATTCCGGTAAAGTCCTGAATCCTGATACATGACGGTATCCAGTTCCCGCTCCGCATGATAGGCGGCAGTTCCCATCTGAACCTGAGAACTGTCCTGAGGAAACCGTTCCACTTTGAGGGATTCCGTATAGTGCACCTCACAGAGCCAGGAATCCTCCAGGCAGCATGTTGTGCTTAAATCAGGTTGTAAAATTAATACATCCAGGGGAAGTTCTGCCAGAAACCTCAGAAACATGGCTTCCTGTTCCGTTTTGCAGCCGCCCAGATAAATCACACAGCCAACCTCCGGCATGTGCCAGCGGGAAAATAACTGAGACTGGTATCTCTGAAGCCAGCACAGAAGATAAACCGCCTGCCCGGTCAGTTTATTCAGATTCCGGCCCGCCTGCCCGGTCTGACTGTTCCGGTTCTTCTCCTCCTGTCCGGTCTGATTCCCGGCCCCGTTCATCTGACGGGAGTTTCCCAGCATCACATTAAGAAATGCCCGGTGCATCAGCTTCTGAAGTTCCGGCTCTTTGCCGTATTTTATATTATGCAAAGACAAATCCAGCAGCATCTGCTCCTCATCTCTGTAAGTGTTTCTGCGTATCCCGCTGATTTCCTCCGGGGTGGGGGCGGGAATCCCATGTTCCAGAATCAGAAGGTTTCTGCCTCTGTTCTTTGCTTCCTGTCCGAACTGATACCACTCATTCAGATACGTCAGTTTGTCCTCAACTCCGGTAATCCGGCAGAAACAGTTGTAAAACAGCCCGGAATCCTTCCCCCGGCTCCCGGTATCCTTTCGGATATTCTCCGGTATCTCTCCTTCCATCCAGGCATTGGTACAGGGCAGAACCTGCGGAGGCGGCCCGTAAAGCCTCTGCATGTTCCTTTCCTGTTCCATCTGCCGGCGAAGATAACGAAGGGAAAAATCCTCCGGAAAGGGCCCCAGGTTCTGTGCCTGCCAGGCACGGGAGAATCTGGAAGCCGGATCCAGTTTCAGATAGTTCTCATCGCCCCGGTACTGCAGGAGCACAATATCGCAGCCTGCATGGGACAGTATATTCAGCAGTTTTAACTCGTAATTGCTGACTTCTCCCTCATAGAGTATTTTGGGAAGGCTGTTTTCTCCCAGACTGTTGACAATGCGTTCAAACTTATAGTAAAGCCAGCACATGAATTTGATATATGCATTTTTCAGCATATTTTCATTCTTGCCTTCCCTGCGCATGTCCTCCAGGGTATCATAGATGGACAGAGCCACCTGATTCCTCTGATAATCTCTCATCCTGGGAAGCCACTTCTTCAGGCTTGCGGAAATAAACCCCGTGCTCATCTGAAATTCCATTCCCATGATTTCCTCATAGTAATCCAGATTCCGCTCATCCGGATTCGGAATTCTCCCCTCAATTACCACACCTGCAATTCTTGCCGCCTCGTAGTATTTCTGAATAAACGCCTGTATCTCACTGCTGTATCCGCTGATACGGCAGAAAAATACTGCCTGTGCTCCCCGGCTGTCCAGATTCAGAAAATAATCCTGTAAATCCTGAAGTTCTTTTTGTTCAAACATATATTTTCACAATCGCTTTCCGCTTCTCTTATCTGCTCTGCCTTTTACTGTAATTTGTCATTTTATTTTTATTCATCACATATCCCAGGGACGCTCCCACAATACCACCCAGAATATGGGTCAGATTTGACACATTATCCTGTATAAAAATTCCCTGATATACCTGCTGACCGATATAGATAACCGCCACCAGCAGAAAGGTAATGGGAATGGCTCCGTCTTCCACACAGGTGATGGAGGACAGCAGAATCAGGGCAAACACCACGCCGCTGGCTCCCAGAAGCCCCACGCGGGGAAAGAAGATGAAATGTACCAGTCCGGTAGTCAGGGCAGTAGCCAGCATCACAAACAGCAGATTGGCCGAACCGTATTTTTCTTCCAGCAGCGGCCCTACCACCAGAATCAGCGTGATATTCCCAAAGAAATGCTCCCATCCTGCATGGCCCAGCACATGTCCGAAGAAACGCAGGTACGTCAGGGGACTCAGCAGAGAGGAGCGGTACACGCTGAATAACATGCGGTTGGTAATTCCCCCGGTCACATCATTCAGGAGCATGGCCAGAAAACAGATGATGGTAAAGCTCAGAATCACCGGGGAATTAAAAGACAGTCTCAGTTTTTTATGTTCTGACATGGATTTGTCTCCTTTTCAGATTACAATTGAAGTATAAGTACTTTTATGCTATGATACATGCACGGAAAGTCAGAAAGCGTCCGGCGGCTTACCCTCTTCCAAAATGGAGGGATACCCCTTCCAGATCCCATCCTGTTATCGGGATAAGAAGAAAGGAGGGTGAACTTATGATTACATACACGGAGCTCATTCAGTTCGGTATTTTCATTGTTGCCCTTGTGGGACTGTGCCACACAGTCCCACAAGGGAAAAAATAGCCGCCACTACTGGGAATAGTGACGGCTAACCTTATAAAAGGTTTCATGCTGTTCTAGCTGTTCAGGACAGGCCGCTGTTCTGGCTTTCCTTCTCTTCCCAATATAGCATATTATCTGTATCATTTCAAGCCTGCTTTTTATTATATATTTTTTCTACCGTTTTTTCAATGAATTTCGCAAATATTACATAACAGTTCAGCCATAGCCTGTATTATGAGCGAATCATGCTCGCATGAATGAGCTCAGAATGTAGGTTATGGCTGAACTGTTACAATATTACAGAAACCCCTGCACAAAATTCCGTATGTATTCATATCCCACCGCCAGATTGATATTCTGACCGTCATCAAATCCTGCCGTACTGATTCCGATTACCTCACCGTACATGTTAAGCACCGCTCCCCCGGAACTCCCGTGAGAAATGGGCGCTGTAAACTGAATCATATCCACCCCGTCGATTACCCGGAATCCGGAAATAATCCCGTCTGACACGGAATTAAACAGTCCCAAGGGGCTTCCAATGGCCACCACCTTCTGGCCTCTGGCCAGTTTTTTCTCTCCATTGTACAGGGGAATGGGCTCCAGCCTCCGCTGAATCCGCAGGACTGCCAGATCCAGTACGGAATGATATTTCACAAGTTCGTCTGTCCGGTATACCTGTTCGTCGTCCTCAATGCGTACGGAATAATACTTTCCCCGGCAGGCCACATGGTTATTGGTGAGAATGTACCCGTCCCGGCCAATCATAATGCCGGAACCGCCGCCTATCACATCGCCTCTGTCATTGTGTATCATAATCTGCACCACCGAAGAAGCCAGCATGGCCAGTTCTTCATAGGACAGTTCTGCGGGCTGTGTATGTTCTGTATGAACTTTTTGCAAAACGCCTGCGGGCTGCCGGGAAACTGCCTGTTCTCTCCGGGCTCCTGTCACTGTCTGTTCCTGTCCAAAGTTCAGCATTTCCCTGGTTCTTCTGTCCCGTTCGGGCACTCTGGTATTCACCGTGACACGAACCATTCTGTATGTTTCCGGTACATATTCGGGAAGGGACAGGTCTGCCCTGGGCTCTGTCCTGCACGAAACAGACAGGCCTTCTTTCTCCAGTTCCCCGTCAATATCCTGAGAACTCTGGATGAGCAGCACATCAAAGCCCAGCAACGTCAGCAGATAGCAGAAAAGATATTCCTGCTGTCTGCAGATATTTTCAAATACAGCCTTCCTGGTATCTCCCGGTCTCCAGTTCTCCAGAGCTGCCGGCACGGTATGGTCCAGCCAGTACAGAAGTTTTACCACAAAATTTTTCTCCATGGAAATGCTCAGGCCGGATTTGTGTTTTCGCAGCAAATTCAGTGCTTCTTCACATGCATGACTCAGAACAGAAGACAGCTCCGGATGATGTTCCGTGGATTTTACGGAAATTTTCTGCCACCCGTTCCTTTTCCACTCTTCATAACAGCCTCCATAATAATCCGCATCTTCCGGGGCTGCCAGCCCAGGCAGACTGCTCCGTCTGTAATAATACCCGTTTCCCGCCTGCATATGTTCTGTCAGAATCCTGTCCATGGCGGCTATTTCCTGAAGTACCTGCTGATTCAGCCCCACAATCCGTAAAAAACAAACATCTCTGCAGTTCTGGCTGCAGCTTCCTTTCGCATTCTGAAATTCCTCCACGGAGGACAGTCTTATCACGTTTCTTCTGGTTTTAAAATTCTCCGTATGCATTTTCGTTCACCTTTTGTAAATTCCATCAGAAATTTGCAGTTACATTTTTAACCCCATAAGAATATATTCCGCTTCGTTAATCGTAACAAAATGATTTTTCGTCCAGAAAGCATAACTTTGCGGATTTCCCCTGTCAACGCCCAGCCGGATTTCTTTATAGCCCAGGGATTTCAGGTATACAGTAACTTCACCGATTATTTCCGAGCCGACGCCTTTATTCTGATATTGGGTATTCACCATAAACAGGCCGATAAAAGCAGTTTCCTTTTCCGGATAGCCGAGAATCAAATCCAAAACTCCTGCCAGAGATTCCTTATCAAAATATCCAACATAACATTTATCATCCTCGCTCTTTCCCGGCGGTAAAGCAGCCATGTCTTCCAGTATACTTTCTCTGGTAACAAAAGGCGGGTGATACTGATAAAATATATGGTTTTTGCAGCTCATGTCATATATCATATCCACATCATTTTTATCCAGTTTGCGTACATAATACTTTTTTGATAAAGAATTTATCTCCACATCGGTTATCCTCCTCCCTGATATAGCTAAATTATACCATAATCACTTCGTGATATGGTATGGCACCTTTGCCCATTCGGGCGGTATAATATCTGTCGATATTATACCATAATCACTTCGTGATATGGTATGGCACCTTTGCCCATTCGGGCGGTATAATATCTGTCGATATTATACCATGATTATCCTCCGTTTCTCAATCGGTATGTGAATAAAATTGTTTTGTATGTTATAATCTTCCTGAAGGAGGAACTTCATATGAATCAATCCATAAACCCTTATCAGGTTGGCCCGCTGCTCTATTGCCCCGCCAACAACGAAACCATTGTTCATTCACTGACCCATGAGAAATTCGGCAGACAGTTTTCCCTGGCTCTCTGCCTGGAAGACACCATACGGGACGACCGGGTGGCCGAAGCCGAGGAAACTCTGATTGCTTCCGTAAAAGTTCTGGCACAGGCCCAGTCCCGCCAGTCGTTTTTTATGCCAAAACTTTTTATCCGTGTTCGGAATTATGGACAAATCAAAAGCCTGCTGCAGCGGCTGGGAGACTTAAGAACGCTTATCACAGGATTTAATATACCGAAATTTTCTCCGGAAAATGCAGACGCATATATCCGGGCTGTCTGCGATATCAATGAAAATACAAATCAGACTTTTTACATGATGCCCATTCTGGAAAGCCCTGACCTCATTGATTTGCAAAACAGATACCGGATTCTGTATGAATTAAAGGACAAACTGGATTCTGTTTCTCAGTATGTGCTGAATATCCGGGTGGGAGGAAATGATTTATGCCATCGGTTCGGATTCCGCAGGCACAGCACGGAATCCATTCACAAAATCCGCCCCATTGGCAGTATTTTCTCTGATATTGTTACGGTGTTTGGTATGGACTATGTGATTTCCGGCCCTGTCTGGGAATATTACAATGGGAAAAACTGGGAAACGGGACTCATCCAGGAACTGAATGACGACAGGCTGTGCGGATTTATCGGTAAAACCGTCATTCATCCCCGGCAGATTCCGCTGGTAAATGAGGCTTACAAAGTACGGCTCAAAGACTACAATGACGCGAAAGCCATTCTGGACTGGGATACGGACTCCCCTTCTCTGGTTTCCGGCAGCATTGTGAAAGAACGTATGAATGAATACAAAACCCACAGCAACTGGGCTCTGCGGACCCTTCTGCTGGCAGAAGCCTACGGCCTGAAATAACATCAGGTATCTGCCAGCTTCTTTATGATTCCGCAGGCTTTATAATGTTCCAGGGGATAATATTCCACCGGAACCTGCTTTTCCTGGGCAAGTTTCAGAATATGGGCCAGGGAACGGTCTTCTCTGCAGCAGCTGCTGATTAATATTTTCCAGGGAATCCGCCGGAGAAGTACTCTGGTGGTTTCCCCGATTCCCGGTTTTATCAGGTTTATATCTGAAATGCCAAATTTTCGGCCGATGGCCCTGACTTCCTGAAGTCCGGCATTTTCCGCCCTTTTTCCTTCTGTGCTGCCATTGGGGCACAGTTTCCGGCTTACAGGTGCAGAATACTTCCAGTCCTCAGGAAAATTCTCTGTCTTCCCTTTTGCGGCCGAAGGATAACAGTCAAATTCCCTCTCTATGGCTTCGATAAAGTCATAGGACAGGTCTTCCCGCTCCATTTCTTCATAATAAACCGCTCCGTGAAAATCATGCGCTCCAATAATATCATCCCGCAGAAAAGTTCGGCTTACCAGTCCGGAAACGGTACCGTTCAGACAGGAACTGGGAATCAGAATATCTTCGTGGGTGCCGCACAGGTCTGTGACGCCGGCCGGGTCTGCCAGCACCGCAATCTCATCGGAGACACCGGGATATGCTGCCAGCTCCTTCTTAAGCTCTCCCAGTATGGCCCCTTTTCCAATCCATCCGTCCACAAACAGGAGACGCTTTGCCTCATATATTTCCAGCAGAAACTTCATGGCATTATGGTCAATACCTCTGCCCCGGATAATGGAAATGGAATAATGTTTTACCTCAGCCTGATATTTTCTTAAGATATAACGTTTCAGCAGGATTCCAACCGGCGTGCCTGCCCGCGCCAGGGAAACCAGCACCGCCTGGCTGCCTTTTTTCTCCATGATTTTATCCGCCAGAACTCCCACTGCCTGGGCGGTGGCCCCGGCATAGTGCGCAAGGCCTTCCCGGTACGCCTCCATATAAGCCGGAGTGGGAACGTATTCCAGGGGCAGCATTTCACAGTAATGGCGCCCCGCCTGGATTTCCCGTTCCCGCTCCTGGGCCGGCTGGGGCTTCACCATTCCGGTAATATCTTTCAGCAGAAATATCACGTCGTCTTCTCTGTAGGAACTTCTCATTTCAGCACCACCTGATTACCTGTATATTGTCGTTGCCTGCAAGGTGCAACGCCTGCCGCAGAGAGCGCAGCCCTTCTTCCGTTACCGCCGCGTCCGTGAGTACCAGTACCCGGTGGCAGGGAGATAAATCATAAATATATGTCACCCGCTCCGAATCGTAGAAACTGGCAAGCTGATACCGCTCATGGAGGGGATATTCCGGAGCGCTGCTGACTGCAATGGGGCTGCGGGTAGTAGCATGAAATCTTACCTGACGCCCCTGTTCCTGGAGTTTCCGGCCAAGGTAAAGACCTGGATACATAAATTCCTCGGTGCCCAGTACAAGAATATGTTCCTCGGCCCCGGTGGGAATTTCCCGGAAAATCTGCTCACACATCTCTTCACAGGCTGCCCGGTAAGTTTTTCCGTGATGGAGTTTTCTGGTATTCATATAACCGGAAATCTCCGTAATATGACAGAGGTTCCCGGCATGGCTCTCCTCAGAAAGTCCCTGGGAGCCTGAAGTCATACAGACAGAATCAACAGAATCAGAACCGGCGGCTTCCGTTTTGGAGCGGCAGTCATAATAAGTACCGTCGCCTCTGCAGGACTCTGCCCGCTCCGGGTAGCCGCTGTAATCTGCTTTCACAAGATAAACCAAATCTATTCCCTCTGCCTGATAAACACTTCGGGAATTTTCATCCATACCGTTTAACAGGGACGCCGCGGAAAACCTGAGGTGTTCCCCATAAGTTTCCCGCAGCAGCCTGATAATTTTCCTTATGGTATTTCCGGTGGTCACCTCGTCCTCTGCGAATATCACCCGGTCTGTGTGCTCCAGAATTTTATCCAGTTCATTTTTTACCAGCTTCTGCTCTGTGGCATGGCTGTGG
This sequence comes from uncultured Eubacterium sp., assembly GCA_949959185.1. Lineage (GTDB taxonomy): Bacteria > Bacillota > Clostridia > Lachnospirales > Lachnospiraceae > Petralouisia. The sequence continues at coordinate 54,053 of CATLIX010000014.1, forward strand.
GACTCGGAAAAATACAAATATTCCCCATGGGGAACCTTTTCTCTGGTGGTATGTATCCCATACGTATCCAGTTCTGCCGCCAGCGTTTCCCCGATGGCTGTGGCTGTCTCCGCAAATCCCACCACCAGCAGGCGTTCGTTCGGGTAACGCCGGCGCACCAGCTCCGCCAGTGCGGAAAACATGTCCAGCGCTTTTCCCGGAGATACGGGAATATGCTTTCCCTGATATTTATTTATCACCAGATAATTCCGTTTTGTATTATTTTCCCGTTTTGCCAGAGAAGCAATTTCTGCTGTATACATAACTTCCTCCCGTCCGGCTGCTCACCACAATCTGCCAGCTCCCCGGACGCCCTGATTTCAATTGAATCTGTCACACAAATTTTTTTACTTTTTCGTAGATTCCCTGACCGTCCAGTCCGTATTTTTCCAGCAGTTTTGCTGCAGGTCCGGACTCTCCGAATACGTCGTTGATACCGATTTTGCATACAGGTGTGGGGGCCTTTTCACACAGACAGTCGCAGACTGCGCTTCCCAGGCCTCCAATCACGGAATGTTCCTCTACGGTAATCACTTTTCCGGTTTTTTTCGCAGAACGGACAATCAGTTCCTCGTCCAGAGGCTTGATGGTATGAATATTGATGACTTCCGCCTGAATGCCTTCGGAAGCAAGTTTCTCCGCCGCTTCCAGAGAGGCTGCCACGCACAGGCCTGTTGCCGCAATGGTCACATCTGTTCCTTCCCGCAGCACTACCCCTTTTCCAATTTCAAATTTATAATCTTCCCGGTCGTTAATCACAGGCACTGCCAGACGCCCGAACCTCAGATATACCGGGCCCTCCATCTCATAGGCTGCCTTTACGGCTGCTCTGGCTTCCACATCATCGGCCGGATTGATAATGGTCATACCGGGAATGGTACGCATTAAGGCAATATCCTCGTTGCACTGATGGGTTGCACCGTCTTCCCCCACGGAAATTCCCGCGTGGGTGGCTCCTATTTTCACATTCAGATGGGGATAGCCGATGGAATTGCGCACCTGCTCAAAGGCTCTCCCTGCTGCAAACATGGCAAAAGAGCTTACAAAAGGCACTTTTCCCGTTGTGGCAATGCCTGCCGCAATGCCTGTCATATTACATTCTGCAATTCCGCAGTCCAGATGGCGCTCCGGAAATTCTTTCTGAAACAGTCCTGTTTTGGTGGCGGCGGCAAGATCCGCATCCAGCACTACCAGATTCTCATGCTCTCTGCCCAGTTCCACCAGCGCTTTCCCGTAACTTTCTCTGGTTGCAATTTTCTTTACTTCCGGCATAATGCTTCACCTGCTTTCTCCAGTTCTTTCATGGCAATTTCGTATTCTTCGTCGTTGGGAGCCTTACCATGCCATCCGGCCTGATTTTCCATATAGGAAACGCCTTTGCCTTTCAGTGTCTTCAACACAATGGCTGTGGGCTGCCCTTTCGTTGCCCGCGCTTCCTGAAAAGCTGCCCGCAGGGAATCAAAGTCATTTCCGTCCGCCACGTTAATCACATGGAACTGGAAAGCTCTGAATTTCTCATCAATGGGATAAGGGGAACATACGTCTTCGATTTTACCGTCAATCTGCAGGCCATTGTTGTCCACAATCACCACCAGATTGTCCAGCTTCCGGTGCCCTGCAAACATGGCCGCTTCCCACACCTGGCCTTCCTGCAGTTCCCCGTCGCCCAAAAGGGTGTACACCCGGTAACTGTCATTGCTTATCTGAGCGGACACCGCCATGCCCACTGCTGCGGAAATCCCCTGCCCCAGAGAGCCGCTGGACATATCAATACCCGGCGTATGCTGCAGGCAGGGATGCCCCTGTAAATGGGAACCGATATGACGCAGTGTTTTTAGGTCTTCCACCGGAAAATAGCCTCTGTTGGCGAGAGCCGCATACAGTCCCGGAGCCGTATGGCCCTTGGAGAGTACAAACCGGTCCCGGTCCGGCTTTTTCGGGTTCTGAGGGTCAATATTCATTTCTTCAAAATACAGATACGTAAACACCTCTGCAGCGGAAAGGGAGCCGCCGGGATGGCCGGCTTTCGCCGCATGTACGGAAGTCAGAATTCCTTTGCGGACTTCATTGGCTGCTTTCTGAAGTTCTAAATTTTCCATATAATTTCTCCTTGTTGTGTAAAAAGAATGCGCTGTCTGTCTCTGCTCCGGAAACCGGAAAATTCCTGCACCGGAGACATTTTTCTGTCTGTTTCCCCTCATTCACCCCTTTTACTCCCCGAAAACTGCTCTGTAATCTTTCTGGAATTTCTCAATTCCCTGGTCTGTCAGAGGATGTTTCGTCATCTGCTCAATCACGCTCCAGGGAATGGTTGCAATATCTGCTCCGGCCAGCGCACAGTCATGGACATGGATGGTATTGCGGATGCTGGCCGCAATGATTTCCGTTTCCAGTCCGTAACTATCGAAAATGGTAACAATATCTTCAATTAACTGAATGCCGGGCTGGCTGATGTCGTCCAGCCGCCCCAGGAAAGGCGATACATAGGTGGCCCCTGCTCTGGCCGCCAGCAATGCCTGATTTGCTGTGAAAATCAGCGTCACATTGGTTTTAATCCCTTCTCCTGAAAGTACCTTAACGGCTTTCAGCCCTTCCACAGTCATGGGAATCTTCACAATCATATTGGGATGAATCGCCGCAATCTCCCGTCCCTCTTTTATCATGCCCTCTGCATCTGTTGTGGTTGCCTTTACTTCCCCGCTGATGGGTCCGTCCACGATAGCTGCAATCTCTCTGATTACTTCATTAAAATCTCTGCCCTCTTTTGCAATCAGAGAGGGGTTGGTGGTCACTCCGCAGATTACCCCCATATCATTTGCTTTGCGAATGTCATCCACATTGGCTGTGTCAATAAATAATTTCATTACCTTTCCTCCTTTTGTTTTCCGGACAAAACACTTCCTCCCTCATTCTACAGGAAATTTTCATTTCCTACAAGGTCTAACTGAATTTCCTTACAAGAATATCGCTTTTTTCCAGAAATTCTTCAATGGTATGAAATCCCAGCCTTCTTAAAAGTTCCGGTACGAAAGGATTTTCCAGCGGCGTCCGGTATTCCGCCGCCTCTCCGTAACGCTCCACATTTTTTCTGCCTTCTTCTTTGTCTATGATGATTTTCGGCCCTCCCACGCAGCCGCCCCGGCATCCCATCCCCTCAAAAAAATTGGCTTTCGTCTTTCCCCGTTTCAGCCGCTCTATCATTTCCCGGCAGGCCGGCACACCGTCTGCCTGTTCTGCCCGGACTTCAATGCTGCGCTCCGGCCTGAGCTGTTCCACCGTGGTCTTCACAGCCTCACTGACCCCTCCTGTTCTGGCATAAATCCGCCCTGCTCTGGAAGAATGCTCTTTATCGTCTTCTCCAAGCTGTTCCGGATGAATATCCGCCGCCTCAAACATGTCCTGCACTTCCTGAAAGGTCAGCACATAGTCCACTGCGTCGGCAATATCTCCTTCTCTGGCTTCCTGCTTCTTGGCCATGCAGGGACCGATAAATACGGTAACCGCATCCGGGTGGAGCTTTTTCACTACCCGTCCTGCCGCAATCATGGGAGATACGGCTCCCGGCACATGGGGCATCAGCTCCTGATATACTTTCCGTATCATGGCAATCCACACAGGACAGCAGCAGCTTGTAAGCTGATAATCCTGTTCTTCCCGGATATTAGCGTCAAACTCCAGCGCTTCCTTCAATGTTAAAATATCTGCAAATACAGCCACCTCTATCAGCCCCTGAAATCCCATGGCTTTAAAGGCCGCCCGCAGCTTTCCGGTGGTAACCTCCGGCCCGAACTGCCCCAGAAATGCCGGAGCCACCAGGGCATACACCTCCCGCTGTTTTCCTCTGACTGCCCGCAGCACCGGAACCACATCTTTATTGGCCACCAGTTTTTCCAGCCTGCACGCCTCCACACAGGCGCCGCAGCCCGTACATTTTTCTTTGTTAATATAGACCTTCCCGTTTTCGTCCTGCTCAAAGGCGTCAAAAATGCAGCTTCTCTCACAGGCTTTCTCATAGGCGCACTGCTGGCATTCTTCTGCAAATATCACAGGGGCGTGTTTCTCCGGATGAAGAAGGCAATCCATGTGATATGGATTATATTCTTCCTCCAGTACACGCCCCTTTCCTGCTTCCTGCTCTAAAATATCCAGATATAACTGATGAAATGTTTTCATGGTTTTTCCTCGTTTCTGTTTTTCCATTAGTATTGACAGAAACAGGAAAGGGCATACGCAGTATGCTGAACGTATCCCATTTAAACGCACTTGTGAAACAATATTTACCTTCTCTGCAGGCTGTGTATCCTGCCTGAAAGACTTTTATGTCAGGAAAGAGCACTTTTACGCATTAAGGCAACAAGTTCTTTCTCACAGGATAAAAAGCCCACAGTCACCACAAGAGCCAGCAGCTCCGCCGCCACAATGGCCAGCCAGATTCCGTCCATGCCAAAAAATACCGGCAGAATTGCCACCATCGCAATCTGGAACACATTCTGCAGCACAAAGGCAGTAAGCCCAAACGCCAGAATCCGGCTGTAGAGCACTGCTGATTCCAGCAATTCCCCTTCTGCTCCCAGTGCGGCGGCAATGGGCCTGGCAAACACAAATCCTGTCACGGACAGCAGCAGACTTAACCCGGTTGCAAAATACACCAGCATGGAAAAATACTGGTTTGCCTCTCCGGATTTTCCCTCGCCCAGAGTTTTGGAAATCACCGCACTGCCTCCCGTACCAATCATAATGCCCGTGGTACCAAAGGCCATGCAGACCGGCATAATCAGATTTACCGCTGCAAAGGGTGTCTTTCCCACATAATTGGACACAAAAAATCCGTCCACAATCTCGTACAGAGATGCGCAGATCATCATCAGTATCGGTGATATCACAAAACGCAGTAATTTTTTATAACACCACTTTACAACTTTTCCATAAAAAATGTCATACAGGACTTTCTGATGTATAATAAGTTTGCAAACAAAAAAAT
>CATLIX010000015.1 GCA_949959185.1 uncultured Eubacterium sp.
CACTCCCGCCGAATAAATCATCAAATTTTTCCAGCGTAATCTTTGCTGCGCTCCCCGATTTTGCGTTACTGCCCATCCGCAAGCACCTCCTTTGTCAGAGAATCATAGGCTGACGCCACTTTTCCCTTTGGATCATGCTTATAAATGCTGACACCCTCCGCTGAAATCTCCGCCGCCCGGACGGAAATGGGAATAACATTGGCAAATATCCTCACCCGGCTTCCATAGGCTTCCTTCAGCATGGAGCTGATGTCCTTTGCGTAATTCGTCCGGCTGTCCACCATTGTAAGCAGAATCCCCTCAATCTCCAGTTTCGGGTTTAATCTGCCGCTTTACCTTGCCGACCGTCTTGATAAGCTGCTGCAAGCCTTTGACGGGCAGATATGCCGCCTGTACGGGTATCAAGATGCTGTCGGCGCTGGCAAAGGCATTTATGGTAATCATGCCGAGGGAAGGCATACAGTCAATCAAGATATAATCGTAGCTCTCCTTCACAATCTCTATGTATGACCGGAGTACCGTTTCCCGGCTCATCACATTCACAAGGGAAACTTCCAAACCGGAAAGCTCGATGTTCCCCGGCATTAAGTCTATCCCTTCCTCATGGTGGAGGATACCTTCTCCCGGCTCTACTTCCTCGTCATTGATTAAGTTCCCCATAATGGTTGCAAGCGTGACTTCCAGACTGTCCGGCTCTGTAAAGCCTAAACTTGCGGTCAGACTGCCCTGTGCGTCCGCATCAATCAAAAGCACCTTTTTTCCCTGTTTTGCCAGCCCGATGCCTAAGTTGCCTGTTGTGGTGGTCTTGCCGACTCCGCCTTTCTGGTTTGCGATTGCGATTATTTTACACATGATAATTCTCCTTTGCTTCTACTAATTTTCTTTTACGTTGCTTTTCCTGACTTCCACATAAGTCCTGTAATATTTCTTTGTCCCTTTGTTTGGGAACATATCGGAAAACTCCGTCACCTCGATTTTCGGGTTCCTCTGTAAAATCTTCCCGAACCACTTAATATCGTTCTTCGTTCCCATAAGCCTGACTTTTAACATCAATCCCGTCCTCCAAGCATGGCGTACAAGTTGTGGTTATATGTTACATATTCCGGATAACGAATCTGTACCGCCTGCCAAAAATAAGGCGCATAGGCACAGCAGAACAGTTCTTCCACTGTGTACCGTCTGCACTCGTCCACCTGTTCCTCCGCATCATCGTAATCAAAGACACTTGGCGTACCATTGCAGTAAAGGTTAAACGCCATCCTGACTACTTTTAAGCTCCCGCTGGTCTGCCAGCCTTCGTGCAGGCACTCCGTTTTTACACAGCCTGTCTTAAAGTTATAAATGCTGTTGATATTTCTTCTTGTGTCATCGCTGATACCAAGACAATATACAAGTGCTTTGTGATACACGTCCTGATACCTGACCTCTTTCAATTTCTCATAGTAGAATTTTTCATGTGCATCGCTGATAAAAATAATCGCTTTCTCTGCTCCTAACGCTGTACTACTCATGTTCATTTCCTCCATCTCTTATTTTGTTTTTGACCATAACAAAAGGACACTTCCCTAAAATTTTCTTTTAGAAAAATGTCCTTATCGTACAAAATATTAACTTGAACTGACACGAGTTTAATTTAAAATCATTTATTTTAACCCGTTAAGAGAGTTTATTTTGTCGTACTCTTGTCGTACCATACTGTCTTTAAGTCCGCAAACCCTTGATTTTACTGGTCTTTTCCGCCAAGCGTTTTCATTGTCGGGAACTTAACCCACATTTTTTCACAACTCTCCCTACAAATATATATCCCTATTTTTCACCTTTTTTTAATATTAAATTCCATGTAATCCTACATTACGTTATAAGGGTTACCCGGAAGTTGGTGTAAAAATGGTGTAGCATTGGTGTAGTAATGGCAAGCAATGTACAATCTGTAAATAATTTCATATTCCGGTCAGCTTCTTATAGCTCATATCCCATTCTTTTACAAAAAACACTATTGTCTTTCCTTCTACTGTTCCTGATTTTCGGAAAGGAAATGCAGTTTCTTCAAAGTACAAAATGATTTTTATGTCAAAAAGCATTCACCCTAAATCTTCTGCATCCATCCTTTGAATCGCTTTCATTAATTTTCGGTCATAACTATATATGGCAATCCCCTGGTTCTGGTGATAAGCCAGCAATATATTGTCTACAAAATCAAGATGGTTTTCTGCATATAACTGTAATGATTTCAGCGCTACTTCGCAATTCACGCAGACAATATTCCGAGCTCTTAAAAACTTCTGTATTGCATCACTGGCGTCTTTCCGGGGAACCTCGTATACTTTTGTCAGAACATAAACAACTTCTGCAATTACTTCCAGGGTATAAATTATCTTTTGTGTTGACCGAATCTTTTGAAACTCCTGTACTTTTTGTTCATCATCGCCCATGATACAGCGTATCATGGTATTTGCATCAGCCATTACCATGTTTTTCCACCATGGCACGTTCAAATGCCCCTTCCTCTAAAAATCTTTTTTCCGGAACCGCATACGTTGACAGGATTCCCACTGGCAAATCATCATAAATCATTTCATCATCCATAAACGTTACAATTACTTTTTGCTTTTTCTTTGGAGCCGCTTCCAGCAATTGCACTGTTTCTCCGTCATAATACCCCTGAATTTCTTTCATAAAATCTTTCCTTTCCGTTTTATAAAAAGAATCTTTCATTGTTCAAAAAATTCTTACAAGCTATGCGTCAAAATAATTATTTTCTATATTGTATCATATTTTTTGAAAGCCAACCACTGAACTAAGGCAATTTAAATTCTTTTTTTATCCATTTTTCCTATGGGGACGGAAAGTTCCTGGCTCACAGAGACGTTGCTTCTTATAGAACTTCCATCTTCCTGTCTGTTTTGGATATGCCATTAATTTCCGCTGATTTTAATTTTTCCCTCCAAATTTTCAAAAGACTTTACCTTCATGTCTTTCGTCGCTTCCGCATACACATCCATGGTGGTGGCTATGTCCTTGTGTCCAAGGATTTCCTGGATAACCTTCAGGTTCGTTTCATTTTCACAATAGCGGGTGGCGAACGTATGGCGCAAATTGTGGCAGGAAAACGGAGGAAGCAGCACTGGCTCCCGCTTTTCCTGTTCAGCTCTCTCCAGTTCCTCTTCATTGTACGCCAGGGACACTCTTTTGATCGTGCGGTTGATGGTCTGCGGGTTATGGGGATTTCCATACCGATTTAAAAATATGAAATCGGTGTACCCATCAATGGAAGCATTGCATGAAATCCCAACTTCTGACTGGTATGCCCTTTCTTTCCACAATGCCTCCTTCACTTCTGGAAGCAGCGGGATAATTCTGTTCCCCGCTTCTGTTTTGGGTGTTGTGACAGAAAAGCCGCATTTTCCCTTGTCTCGTTGGTAATACACCATGTTATGGTTGATTTCCACATAATTTTCCTCCATATGAACATCTTCCCAACGAAGCCCAGTCACTTCGGACACTCTGCATCCGGTTCCCAAAAAGAATGTGAACAGTGGAAGCCAATGTTTATATTTTGGCATCCTGGCAAGGTAATCTACAAACGCTTCCTGCTGCGGTATGGTAAGGGCGTGGCGTTTGGGCGTTTCACAGCCATGCGCTCTTTTCACTTCCCCAAGAATATCATCACTTGGATTCTGCCTGATGTAGCCATCTTCCACAGCCATTTTAAAAACCTGGTGCAGCACAGTATGTATATTTTCCAACGTCATGACAGCCAATTTCTTTGTGTCCAGTAAGCCATTATAATATCTTCTTACGTCTGATCTCCGTATCTTCTGCAGTTTCCGCTTGCCAAACGCATTTTTTACAAAATGCTCATACATATAGATATAGTTTCCACGGGTCGTCTGTTTTAACCCTACTTTGTCTTCTTTCCACATTTCAAACACATCATTCAATGTGATATTGGATTCCCCTGTCCTTATCCCATCACGTAAATCATGGTGTATTTTCTCTTCCTTTTCCCGCAGCCCTTCCAGAGTTGTGTCATAAACAGTATGCCTTTTTTTGTCTTCTGTCGTCCAACGATACATATATAGACTGTCTGTTTTACGGTATGTTTCGCCCTCACGGAGCACTCTGCCTTTATGGTCCTTTCTTCTCTGCATTTCTTTTCCTCCTTGTTTAGAAAGGAACTGGCACAATTCCTTTTGCAACCAGTTCCGTCTCTGTCTTTTTTTAAATTTCTGTAAAGCCTTTCATATCGAATATACATTTTCGATGTATTCATCTAATTTTCGCCGCTTAATCAGGCGTTTTCTGCCATTCCACAATACAAATTGGCAGAATTTGTCATCCGACATTTTTCGCAGCTTATTAATTCCAATTCCTGAATATGCCGCTGCTTCTTCCAACGTCAAATTTGATTTTTGCCAGATAGGGACGTTCAGCTTTTCATGCTTTTCTACATTTTTCATTTAAATTCCTCCTTGATTTATTTATTTTTGATAATTATCCTTTTTTCTCAATAGTCATTAAAATATTCTTTTCCTTTTCCACTAATTTTCATGTAATTTCGGCTCCATTTCCGAGTAGTTGCAACAGATTCTATTGTAATGCAGCATTTTTGCAAAGGACACAGATTCCCCAGGTAAAAGAATTCCTCCATAATAATATGCAGGCTCCCCATATTCTTCCACAAACCCGTAACGCGCCCCCTGTTCCGCTGCCCATTTACTGTCAGTTTCAATAATGCTGCTGCCAACATGAAAGGCATATTGAAAGGGATTCTTCATTTCTTCATCAATGCCATATCCGATTACTTTTTTAGATTGCACATAGAAATAGCATCTTCGGGAGTAATCCCGCATAATCGTAAAATTAACCCTGAATTTCTCCAAATCAATTTCTCCATCATTTTCATATTTGTAAAAAACATACTGTTTTGCCGCTTCAAATGTATCAAATGGCAGAATTCGTCTGTCAAAATGTGATAAATATTCAAAACTGTTTTCCATCAAACATTCTGAAAAGTACAATCCCACACCGTTTTCCGCTTCAATCACATATGTTTTGCGTCTCATTTCCTGCAACCCCCTTTACCAGCCAAAATCTGGAATTATTAACTGCTTCTATACAAAATGGAATCCCTTCCATTTCACAGAATTGATTAATCTTAGCCTTTCCTGCCAGTCTGCTGTTGCGATCCGTCAGTTTTATTCCATATTCCCGCGCCAATTCCGCAAACTTATTCCGAAACGCTTCCTGTTCTGATTTATCCATTTTCTTCCCCCTGGTTTCATCCATAAAGTCAAAGATTTTCTGCCAGTTCTTTTTTCTTCCATAACTTTCCAGGTAGAAATCTTCCTGGAAATCTTTTTCCTTTCCAATCCACGAAAGTTGTTCCAGAACCAACGCATGAGGATTCTCCCGCAGTTTTTCAAGCATTTCCTTGCAGAAGTTCTGTGTCAGGCGGATTTTTTCTATGGCAGCTTTGCTGACCGTAATCCTTCCATTTTCTATAATTGCCATTTTCTGGCAAGATTCATAAAAATCTGCATCATCCATTCGTTCCTGCCTAAATCTGGAATCCTTCTGAATTTCACCAATGAAATTCACCATTGGCCTGATTTTCCTGGCCAATATGAAATTAAAGTACTGCGTTCCTCGTGCCATTAGAAACAGATGCACTCCTCCTTCGCCTTTTTCAAATCTTTTTCGGCCAAGCATCTGGATAAATTCTGTTTTCTCTGTTGCTAGCAGAACAATGTTTTTCAGGCTTTTATCTTTAAGATTTATGCCATTGTCCAATACTTTTGTCGTAATCAAAACCTTTTGTTCAAACCTGCTGTTTTTTACAATTTGCTGTTTTACGGAATTATTTTCTTTTTCATCCGCATCCACGTATAGAAAATTTTTTCTGAGATTCTCTTTTATTTTTGCGGCCTCTATTTTATTATTGACGAAAACCATCCATTTTTCTTCGCTTTTATCTTCATTAATTTTTTCAACGATTTCATCCACATTTCGAAAATACCGAACATCATGCACGTTGAACACAGGCTGTTGCTGATATTGAAAAATTCTCCCGCCAGTAAAGAATCTCTCATGAAATTCCACAATTATTTCGTCGGCATTCCATGAAACCAGATTTCTTAACAGGGTCATATCCGTGTGCATAATCCTCATCAAAAAAGGGAAAACTTCTTCGCCAGTTGCACTCAGAAAAATCTTTGTAGCATTTTTAATTTTCGGCAAAACTTCTAAAATGTAGGGTATCCCACGGTTAAACATGGAATCCTCCAGGAAATAGTGACTCTCATCGAATACAACATACCGAAAACGCTGTGCGAACAGAGTCCCCATTGGATATGGCTTTCTTTTCAATTCTTCCTGAATTTCCTGATATGTATATACGGTTACCCCACCAAATTCATGAATTTTTTCCACCTCCTCATCAGACATGCTCAAAACCCCATGCTCTCTTGCCAATTCCTGGCAAATTTGAGCTTTCAAAAGTCTTCTGTTTACCAGCAATAAAACCTCCTTACTTTTTTCCACAGCGCATTTTGCCAAAACCTCCAGAATGAAAGTTGTTTTTCCGCTGCCTGTGGGTGTCTGAATAAAAACTTCATCACCTCCACCCCATTGCAAAAATTTTTCTCCGATTTTTTCACTTAGGAAAATTTTTCTCACCTCCTAACGTATTTACAGAATATCAAATTTTTTTTAAGAAAAAACGAGTAAATTTTCACACATTTTACTCTTGTTTTTTATTACATTTTATAGTATAATGAAAGATTATATATTAAGGAGTTTTTTCAATATGAATACTATTCGCCGACAGGATATAAATGCGGTCTCTTCTGCCATAAAAGCAGATAAATATCTATCAGAACTTTATTCCCAAAAAGCAGCAATTACAAACCATAAAAAAAACATCTTAAGTTCTGATGAAATCATTGCACAGCAGATTAATGATTGTTTCTTTTCCTTTTTTGCAGATTTCATTCAGAAAAAGACTCATACATATCATAAATTTATCAATGCAGCTTTTCCGGAACAAGCTCCACCAGGCGACAAAACCGTGCAGCGCCATTTTAAACGCTTTAAAGAGAATGTAAATCAATTAGAAAAGCAATATACAGACAATTGTTATATTCCTCCATTTATTTCTTATATTACAGAAAGTATGATTTCTAATCATAAAACAAATACACAAACACACCGTAATTATGAGTATAAATTTTTTAATGCACGTTCTTACTACTATATTTTACAAAACATGGAATGCCTGCCCTATTTTCACAAGAACAGAAACCTTTCCATAAAAGAATGGATAAAATTTTTTGACCTTTTACTGGAAACAAATGCTTATCCATTAAGCGAACAAGCTATCAGCCAATATTGTATTGACTATTATTTCAGTATCCCTTTATTTATCCAAACTCTGGGCTTTTTTAAAGAAAAACACGAACCTCCATTTTACAATATCACTGAACATATCAGAGGTCTTTACTCGGAGTATTTTCTTTTTCTGTGCACTTTGTTACAAGCTTCGCCTGGAATATGCACAAAACAGGGGCTTTTTCATATTTTTAAAGAGATATTTTTTGGAACCGGAATCTCCAGGGACGAACCTTCAGATTATCTTAAACTCTTCAAGGGCGACTACAGAGAATGCTTTAAACAATGCGCAATAGAGCTCGTGTTTTATAACGAAATCATATATCCATATATCAAAAGTTTGTATTATAAAGAATTTTGTGCGATGTTGGAAAAGAAATGCCTTTCTTATCAAAAATCCGATTTTGAAAAATTATTCGAAAATATACTGGATGTGGAAATTAACGCTGATTTATATAATATGGATATGCCTGCAAAAATTGGAGGTCTTGCGGAATTCTCTCTCCGTTTATCTGAATCTGACCTCTCTGCGATTAACTACGTTGCCCAAAAATTTTATAATTACACCCCTACTTTATCAAATAAAAACTATCAGAAGTTTAAGCCTTCCTATTCTGAATTAGAAGAGCAAATTTCTCTTTTTTTGGAGGTCAAATTTCTAAATATAGAAATGGAATATAATAAAAATGCCGGATTCCCTATATAAAGGAAATCTGGCATTTTTCATCAGAAAACATAGCTTCAGTTGTCACTTTACAGCTATATGGCTAAAGGGCAATCTCAAGCTCTCCTTTTTCCCTGTCGTAATAGTAAACATTCTCTGACAGCCATTCTTCCCGGCTCACTTCCTCCCGGTTGACACACCGTACCATCTCCCTCAGGTCTTCGGCTTCCATCTCCGGCCTCTCTGCCAGCAGCAGTATTTCATGTACGGAACTGGGCAGGATATAGAAATTCCCCTGCAGTTTCCCTGCGCATTCTTCCAGCAGGTCTTTCCGTAAGATACCCGCCGCCCCGTAATGCATGTCTCTGTTTGTCAGCACATAAAGCCTCGCAACACCGCAGAAGTTCTCCTGTCCCGTGCCCGCCGGCCCCTCCTGCTCCGGACACGGAAATGTCCCCAGGAATTCTGGCAGAGACTCTGTCTTATACGCTTCTCCCTGCAGGTTCTCCATGGCAGTTTCCCATAACTCCTGTTCCGTAATGCCCCACTGGTTCAGAAACCATGCCGGTATAAAGGTGGACGCCCGGTATTTCTCATGCTCCAGTTCCAGACGGTATGCCACCGCCAAGTCCAGCAGGTTCCGGTGGGGACAGTTTTCCAGCATCTCCCGGTTCCAGTCTGCATGGACCGGCACCAGGCGGATGTTTCCCCTGACCTCTTCCCAGTCCCCTGGGATGTCCCAGGCTGCAGGGTCCGGCTTTCTCCCCAGCATCTCCCGGATATGGTTTATGGCATGGTCCATGCCCCTTTCCCGGTACAGTCCATACAGTCTCTCCATCCGGAGCACGGTCCCCGCCCGGCTCCCTTCTTCCCTGATTTCCAGGCCATCCTGTCGTATCCCGTTGTTTTTCTTCAGGCTGCAGAAGGATACCTTCCCTTCTTCCCCTGTTTCCTGCTCCATCCGTTCTCTCACTGCTTCTGTAAATTCTTCATATCCCATCCACATATGTCCTCTCTCCTTCCTGTTCCCTTTTTCTTTCTGCCGGTTCTCCGGTTCTGTTTTATGCCGCCTCTTTCGTCCTGGTCTTTTTCAGGCTCCTCAGAGCTTTTTTATAAATCTCCTCTGTCATCTCTCCCGGCTCCTTCAGGGCATAGCGCTCCAGTACCGCTTCCATGGTGACCCCGGTGCGGGCAAGCTCCCGCTTCAGCTCTTCCATATATGCAGACAGGGCGGAGTGCTGTTTCATTTTCTGTTTCAATTCATATACGGTCTGCCCTCTGCCATTCACAATCCGCAGTTCTGTGATCTCACGATTCGGATTATACGCGATGTGCTGTACATGGAAACGGTCGGATGTGACATACCGCTCCCCTTCCCTGCAGATGGCTGCGCTTCCCGCCGGGACCCAGAGAAACGGGGCTGTATATAATTCCCTCCCCAGGCCCCAGTTGAAGCAGGCCCGCTTGAAGGAGTCGGATGCCTGTCCCTTCTCCTTCTCGGAATAACTGACCGTCCCCACGTCCTGTTTCGCAATCCACTGGCTTTTTTCCGGGTCCCAGATCTCCACAGTACAGTAGAGGTTCCCGTCTATGCTCTGGTGGGTGCGCTTCCATCCAAAGGGCGTGAAGGTTTCGTCCAGTATTTTCTGGTCCACGCGGGCGTCCTTGAACAGCAGCAGACTTAACCCTTTTTCACTGATAGTGGACACCCGGCATTCAATTTCATCCGCCCGCAGCAGACGGATGGGCCTCCATGCGTCTGTATCTGTCCCGGTTTTTGCGGAAAATTCCTCTTTCTCTTCTACGTTTTTGGTCTTTGCGGAAAATCCCTCTGTTTCCTTTACGTTTTTGGTCTTTGCAGAAAATCCCTCTGTTTCCTTTACATTTCCGGTCTTTGCGGAAAGCTCCTCTTTCTCTTTTATGGTTCCGGCTTTCCTGGAAAGTTCTTCTTTTAATCCTGCACTGGATGCCACATTCTCCACTTCCTTTCTCTCCTGCTCTGTATGCTTCATCCCTTCTTCCATCCGGCATGTTCCGCCGCTTATGGTATGTCCGGTTGCAGATGTCCTGTAAACAGGCAGAAAAAGGAGGCAGGTTTTCCTGCCTCCCGTACCACTTACGCTGCTTTCACCGTAAACCGTCTGCTCTGTATGGTCTTTTTATACTGCTCATAAATCTCCGGACGTTCTTCTCTCAGCCGCTTTTCATCCAGCCGGCTGCCCCGGCATCCGAACCTCCGATACCCGCTTTCCTTTTCTTCAGCCATTCCTCATGAGACAGATTTTTTGTCGCTGCGAGTTTTTCCATCTGTATTTTTCCTTTCTTCCGGTTCTGAAATTTTTTCATGATCCGCTGCTTCCGGAACCAGTGGGGATTCTGTTCCTTCCGTTTTTGAAATCTGCTGTTCCTCCGTGTTCCTCCCTTTCTGCTCCCGCTCCGCTTCCCGGCAGATTTCCTCTATTCCGGAAGATAAACTGTATTCCAGCTCCTCTTCCCCCGGCGCCGGAGCTTTCAGCCACCCCAGATACAGGCTCCACAGGAGCTTCTTTTCCCTGAGGCAGAAGGTCTGCTCCAGACGCTTCCTTTCCGCAGTTTTCTGACTGCCGCCCGCCGGAACCGCCGCTCCGCCTTCTTCTCTTCTGCTGTCCTCCGGAACTGCCTCCCGGAATATTTCCATCTCAGGTCCCTCCTCTGCTATGCGGCTTTCGCCAGCGGCTGTGCACGGGTGGCAAAATCTGACACCGCATTGATAAAACGATACGCGTTTTTCCCCACATCCTGTAAATCCGGCGCGTCGAAATACCGCAGTTTCATATCCTCCCCCGGACGCTTTACCTTCTTTTCCTGCTGAGGCATGGAACCGTCCTCCATGGGCAGCAGTATTTCCATGTACCCCATGACCTGTTTATCTGACAGCTTCTTTTCCCGGAGGGCTTCAGACTCTTTCCCCGGACTGTCCATATGCTGCCCAGCCGGAAGCTGCATATCCTCCGCTTCCCTGGAATCCGGGGCCTCCTGTACCTCTGTCCCCGACCTGTGCCAGGGCGTCTCTCTTACACAAAACATATGTTCTGCTTCTGCTGCCATAATTTTTTCCTCCTTCTGTGTTCTGTTTCTGCAGTATGGCTTCCCGTCCGGATGTGCCTTCTGTATTTCTGCAGTATGGTTTCCTGTCCGGTTTGTGATATGGTTTCACTTACCTTTTTCCGGGATTCAGGGCAGTCCGGCTGCGTTCAGTCCTCGTCCAGTATTTCCAGAAGACGTACGCCGCAGCTTAAGATAATCACTGCAATTTCAATCCCTCTCATCCTTTCGCCTCCTTTCCGCGCGAAAAAAGCAGGAGGGGTTCCCTCCTGCCTGAATCTGTGGTTTCACTGTTATAATATGTAATTGATTTATGGGGATTTACCAGAACTCCTGCAGACTTTCTCACCACCCTTCTGCCTTCTTCCAGAACTTTTCCGTTACACTGCCTGCATCAGAAATACGCTGGCAGTACAGAAAACAATTTCATCTTCTGAATACATCCTGCATGTCGCATGGCCATCCTCAGTATGGAAATCGGTGGTTTTCTGTGTACCATCAATCTCCTGATGCAATACTTTCTTCCAACATTCTGATTGCATACCTGAGACCATCCACAAAAGCCATACTCTGAATCCTTTCCAAAATGCCTTCCACATTTTCTTTCGTCTTCACTCCGTTTTGCTCCATACCAGGCACAAGGAGTCCTGCTGTCTCATAATTTAATTTTTCCTCATAATCTTCCTGCTGCTGTTCCCTTTCTTTTTGTTTAAATAACTTTAAAGCTACCGAAACTTCCTTCCGGCTTATATCGCCTGTGCTCTCTGCTATTTCCTGACATATCTTTCTTAATGTATCATCCATTTTTCCCTCGCTTCATGACAGGCGCAGTAATACGCTGTCCTGATTTCAAACCTCTCTGCATTCTGGTGCACATCCGGCTCTCCTGCCTCTTTGATACCTGTTATATTTTCCATTTTCATTATCTCTTTCAGAACAGCGCAGTTAAAGTTCTGATTCCAGTGTGTAATGCGTATTCACCATTTTATCAAACAGAGCACTGTCCATGCCTGTAAATTCTCCCGAACACGTCACCGTTACTTCATTTTCGTTATCCCAGGTAAGAGTTGCCACGACACCTGTGTATTCTTCTGCCACCTGTATGGTTCTTTCATCAGTCCTGACTCCATACATGACAATACTGTTCAACTGAGGTTCTGTTGAAAACTCCACTCCAACTTCATCACCTTCATAATAAATAAAAGTTAATAAAGCCTTATGGTCTTCAAACAACTGGTCGTTTACATACACTCCTGCACGAATGGTAAATTCTTCTGACCTTTCTGCCTCATTTCTTTCATCCTCTACTTTACCAATCAATTCTGCATTTTTCTTTTCAAAATCATTCAACACTTCATCCATATTAAACTGTTCCGCCGGAACTGTCCCCGTATACCATGAAGTATTGCTAAAATAACTCTGAAGCTCTTCATCATTAAATATGTACCCATGTCTCGCAAATATTTCATTTCTTGCTATCCGAAGTCTGTCTGTTTCCACATTTCTTACTTCTTCTTCTGAAAGATATCTGCTTCCACTTTCCGGAAAAATATAATCCTGCACCTCTGAAATATTTGTTTCTGTATCTTCATCTGCTCCGTTATCTAAAATAATAATTTCCGCAGTAATATACCTGGTTCCCCATTCATCCTCCCCTCCATATCTTCCTGCTACATATCCATAATCTCCTGACATCACATTTCCCACAACACTTCCCTGCGCATCTATCGCTTTTCCGTCATAATCAACCCTTATAATTCCACTGTCAGCGAACCAGTCTATCACTATGGAATCGGATAAAATATTAAATTTTCCTTCCAGTATAATATCTTTTCCAATATATTCTTCCGGATTTCTGGCCAGTTCCTCTCCTGTAATTTTCTCGCAATGACTGATATACTCCTCTATCGTCATGCTTTCCGCTTCTTCCGACCGTTCCTCCATTCCTTCTTCCAATGCTTTATCCTCTGTACTGTTAAATATCTCTGTATTTCCGGTTTCTTCATCTTCCGCTTCGGAATTCTTCATACTCTCAGATTTCAGTGTTATGCCAGTTGCTATGGCGGCAGCCGCAAGTGCCAGCAATGCCGCAGAAGTAATCCATTCCCTCCGGGCCCATTTTTTATCTTCTATTCTATCTGCATTATTTTTTTCAATCTCTGATAATGGATATTGGAATTCCTTTAAAAATTCCGATGCATCCCCTTTCTGGCAGATTGGAATTTTTACTGTTTTCCCTGAATTTAACTTTATCCTCACATGCCTTGACACCATAATCTTAATGCTGAATAACACTGCAACCATGCTGAGTCCGTAAGTAAACCATGCCAGCAGCCCAAATACTGCCAGGCGCAGAATATCTGAAATTTTCCAGACCGGCAGCAGGGGAAGGTCTATGTTCTGTACCTCCTGTTTGTGGAACCGGCTCTCTGATTCTTTCACACCCTTTGTAACCACATGGACGCTCCCGCCTTCCACCTTTATATCCGTCGTCATGTCCTGAAAAGAAAATCGACCGGTACGCCGCATTCCTTTCAGCCTGTACTCCCTGCATTCTGTTTCCGTATCTTTTTTTTCCGCTAAAATTTCCGTTCCGCAGGAAGGGCATATCTTCCATTCTTTCTGTATTTCTTTTCCACAATACTTACATATCATTTCATCTTCCTCCTGTCATTTACTTATCTTAAATCATTACGCTATTCTTTCAGTTTCTTCAAACTGTATTAAAAATCAGCTTTTCCTGACCTGCTTTGGCTCCATCCATTTCCCCTGCATATATTTTATGAAAGCCGCCAAAATTAATAAGATAATCGCCCCTTTCATGGTGATTAAATAATCTACAACAGAATCATCTACCACTGCTGCCATCATTTCCCATTCCTGTCCGGCTGATGGATTTATAAACATAATTCCTGCTATCACTCCCATAAGGATATATACGAACTCTGTTCCCATAACTGCTCCGGCAGGGCAGGTCGCCGAAACCTGATTCTTTTGCAACAACATCATCCATTTTATTTCTTCAACTACAAATTCCAATACAAAATACGGACCGCACATACAAATAAATCTCATAACATACAAAAGAGCTTTATAATTTTCCGCTTCCTGAAATTCTCCGTATATATGGGCAGCCACCATAACCACTGTAACTAATATGACAATTTTATGTATCACACGAAAAACAGAATTTATTTTCTCTCTTTTCTTTCCCCTGATCTGTGGAAAAAGCACATACTGCGTCTCTTCCACATCTCCTGCTTTCCACCCACATTTTGGGCAGACCTTCCAGCCTTCCTGCCATTTTTCACCGCATTGTCCACAAAACATTTTGTCCTCCTTTTCCACACCGCATTTCCTGTTTCCAGTTTTCATTTTCCGGATATTTTTTTACTCTCATCATCTCTTTCAATACATAGATTCCATTACTTTCCTACTATTAGTATTGTCATAGCCATTCTTTACCTTTTCTATAGGTTTGGCTATGCTATTTTAAGATACTGTGGATTGGTTCATTACCTCCTACCACCTGATGGTTTTTGAAAGGCTCCGGCCACAGTCTCTTTTTCTGTACTTCTGGTCGTTTCCTTGTTCTGCCAATTGTATATGTATAATCCTCTTTTTTATCATTTCCCTGCTTACATCTCTCCATTTCTGCCTTATATTGCTTTAGGTCATCTCTGACATTTCCTATCTTTTTTAACATTTTATATCTCATGTATACATTATATATTGTATACATCATTTATGCAAGGATAAGTTTTCCAGTATAATAACCAAAAAATCCAGGCCTGCACAACAGTTCAGGCGCTGGAGGCAGGGAGACATGACATGGTACGTTTACGCATACTGGAAATACTGGAAGAGCAGAACCACACCAAATACTGGCTTTTCAAGCAGATGGATTTAAGCTACCAGAACTTTAACCGGATGGTGACTAACCAGACGCAGTCCATCCGCTTTGAAAACCTGGATAAGTTAAGCGACATTCTGGGCTGTCCCATTGGCGACCTGTTTGACAAAAAGACCAATCCAACTGAAAATGACTTTTAACAAAAAATCCCCGGAAGGCACGCCCTCCAGGGATTTTCTCCTGAATATTCACAAATATTTTCTGAAATAATATAACTTTCCTCTCTATCTGTTTCCACCCGTAATCACATTCTTCCTCCAGACTAATCATCACTGCACATTACCCCCAGGGAAATCATAAGTGAAAATAATGCTGTAACCACCAGACAGAATCCTTCTGAAAATCCAAGCATTTCGCTGCAAAATGCATACCCTAAAAATAAAACAGGCCAGGAAACAAAACTTATCAGCATATGGACGAAATATGGCATTGGTTTCCATACATTCTTTTTTCCATCCAGAAATGACCCCAGAGCTCCCAAAACAAAAAATACTATTACTGAAAAAATAATATAATGTTCCATCCACTCGACTGTCCTGCAATATTGTACATAGAGAATGCCTATTCCAGTCCCTGTCCCTATATTACATATCATTTTGATTTTTGATTTCTGAAAATTTCCGACAAGCATTATAATTGAAGCATAAATAATTGACCACAACGCTATTTTATTTGCTGTAATGGATTGCAAAAACAAAAATCTGCTGGAGCCTTCTGTAATATGTTGCGCAATATCTCCGGTAAATACTGTGGCAAAAATAAATCCACATACAACCGCCAACACGTTTCTGGCTCCACTCAGAACAGTTACCCTTGAAACATTTGCATTGGATATATCCATCGGCTTTTCTTTCAAAGGTTTTATTCTTATCGGCTTTGCAGCGTAATTTGTCTGTTTTACTTTCCTGACTTCCCGGCTGAAATCCGGAAGTTTTTCCATGGTCTGGCTATACACGTTTTCAGATTCCTTCGCAATCGTCCCCTCTTCTGACAGAACAGGCATGTCTATTACTGACTTCATCGCTCCTGCAAGAGCCCGCGTTACCGCCATGAGCCTTATTTCCTCCTCAGTAAAATCTTCAGACGTCAATTTTTTTCTAAAAACCCTCCTTTCTTTTTTCTTCACCACGCCTGCCATTAAAGCAGAACACTCTGAAAACATTTCATTCAGATTCTCTAATAATCCATAAAACATTTCTGATTTTTCAGTAATCGCGCCGCATAAATTCTCTGAAACTTTCATTTTTTCAGACGCAGCTTCCGCCTCCGCATACATGGCTCTGGCCTTTTCCAGGTTTTCATCAGCTTTTATACTAGCTGATATTCCCGTAAATAAAATAACCGGAGCCGCTACTGCCGCCAACGGAGTCATAGCCGCCCCAAATGACAGGGCAGAGCCTGCAATTCCTGCCGCCGCTCCCACTTCCCCGGCAGCTAATACACTGCCTGCTGTCGCAAGGCTGCCTGTCACTACCGAAAGAGATCCGCTGGCTGCCAGGGCAACTACTGCGCCTGCCGCCGCTCCCGTAGCCCCACTCGCAATGGAAGCTGAATAAATATCCGTCATCTGCCTGATTTCAATCACGTCCTGCGGCTCAATCGTAAAATTGGAAATTTCATTTATCCCGATGGATTCCGTCACCTGAATATGCTTAATTTTATCATAAGAATTCACAAATTGTCGCATGGATGTGCCAAGTGTGTTTTTCTTTGCATACCCTAACTGTAACAGAGCTTTTTCTGCTTTATTTTGCTGCTGTTCCAGAGAATACTTTGCTCTATTATATAAATTCTGCGCATCCTGTGATATTTTCTGCGCTCTCTCATTCGTTTCTTTTGCGCTTAAATGTCCCCCGGCACCTAATGCGCCGGCTGCCACGCCCAAGCCTGCTAATATAATCGGTATCGGCATAATTTATCCCTCCTACAAAACATCCACGGAATCATCATCCAAAAATCCTTTAAATTCTTCAACACTCTCGTAATGCGTCTGTCCGCCAAGTCTGCATGTAATTTCATTCGCTCCGGCAATTACTCCATCTGCATCACCGGATTGGTATGCAAACTTCATGGACGATAACGCTACATCAAAACATTCTCTGCATTCCTGAAGGTAAGAACTCAAATATGACTCCAGTTCTTTTTGAAACGCTCTGGCCTGTTCTGCAGCTGCATTGCACTCTTCAATCACACGCAGCCGCTCCTGATGTTCCATTTCTTTTCTCTTAAGCCGCTCCATTAAATGCTGATAATAACTTCCTGTCAACACTGAGCCAACCAATGCGCCTATTGCGCCCCCTACAACCGGAATCGGAATCAAAGCCTGTCCAACAGCCATGGAATACCCTGCAGTGGCCATGCTAAGCCCTTTGTCTCCAAGAGCGAGCAGACATTCCTGCGTGCTTATCTCACCTTCCCCCCATTTTTTCAATGTGTCGCCTGTTACCATAACAGCAGTGATTATCCTTCCCGGAACATTAGCTTTCGCAAGTTCCCGGATAAATTCTGATGATGAATAAGATAATGTCTGAGATACAATCGTAAGGCCGCCTCCCATTGCGTATCCCGTCACTGCCGCCTTCCCTCCTTCCTTTATTGTGTCAGCCATCGCTTCTTCTCCACTTTTTTCTCCTTTCGCAACAGCAACCAGATTCATAATCCCCGACATCGTAAGGGCAGTGACGCCGGAACTCTGCGCTCCTGCCGCACCCGCTTCATGTGCAGTTTCGACAGCATTAGTAATGCTTTTTCTCCTGATTATGCTATCGCTTTGCCTTTGAGCTGTTTGACCGGTTTTCTTAATCTTTCTTTGTATATCCTCTATCGTCTCTCCCGATTCAATCCTCTCCCTGTACTTATTCATACGGGCCGCATCATTTCCCCATTCCTCCTGAGTGCTGCCTCCTTTTCCCATAGCGCTGGTTTGGTTTGATTCCCTTGACAGAACCTGAAAATTATCTGCTCTGTTACCAATTTCTTTTATATCCTCCGTCGTTAAAAATGGATTTTTCTCCGTACGTTTTGCAATCTGGCTTAAGGGGTCGATATGGTCCGCCTCCGCTGCATGTCGCTGCCAGTCTTCTCCGTACTTTAATTTCGCATTCTTTTGCTTTTGAAACAATTTTGAACCTGAATACGGATCCTTTACCGTTTTTCCATCAGAAAAAGCCCGGTCTATTGCAGCTTTATGCGCTTTCCCGTCATCATAATATGCTTTCCTCGTTTCCGGATTGTAAGCTGGCCTCGTATACTTTACATTGGCCTCCGTTATTGAATTACGGATGGATTCGTCAAGAGCCTGTCCCATTCCAATTTTTATTTTTGAGTCTTCCGTATCCTCTGCTGATTTTGCCAGAACCTCTGCTGGCGCATTTCCTTTCTTTCTAAAAAAAGCAGACATATGCCACCTCTTCATTCTAAATAAACTATTTTCCCATTTGTTTCAACGTTCTGCATACGCTATAGTTTAATTGATAATATTGTTCTCTCTGCAACAATTCCCCATAATACAGTTCATACATTTTATCCACATTGCATTTCTCTGGTCTGTTTTCATAAATCAGACATAATTTCGTACCAAAATCAAAATATTTACAAATCCCATCTCCTCTGTCCAAATCACCATATAAAGGCGATGCTTTTAAATTCATACAACATAATCCACAGCCATCACATTTAAACATTTTCTGTCTCCATTTTTAATAATACATATATCTAATGTATACATTATATATTATATACATCAGGTATGCAAGATTTAATTAACCAATAACCTGTCATTTCGGACATAGGAAACAGGTTTATGCCATATCCACATTTCAGGTAACAAAATTATACAAAATACAAATTTCCTCAACAAACTTTTTATGTCATCCAGAATCTTAATCAAAAATTCTTGTCTGATAATAAAGAAATGTGTCAGGTAAACTTTGACACATTTCTTTTCAAACCCATCCATCTTTCGTACTGCAAACTAACATTCCTTAGTGCTTCTCTCACTCCTGCACACATTCTGTAAACAGCCGGAACGCATATTTGAAGCCCATCACAAACCCGTTTTCCTCCGCCACGCAGGCCGCCAGAAGAACCTTCTCCGCAAGTTCTTCCCCATTCCGGCTTTCTCCCTGCTCCCGTTCTTTCAACAGTTCATTGACTGCTTTCAATGTCTTTTTGCTGATTTTCTCACCCTGATTTTCTTCCTGCACCGTCCTGACGTACAAGCTCCGTATTCTGTCATCCATTTTATTTTCCGGGACTCCTTCGTCCCTTCCTCCTTCCTCTGTCTCCGATATAAATTTTTCTTTTTTATAATGGTTCCCTTATGTAAAACTGTTTGGCGCACCTATAACGGTTCATGGTTTCCTTGCCGGATTCCTTTTAGATTTTTTCCACATTTCAAAAAGCCGGGACGTCCGCCCCGGCTTTACCATATCGCATTTCCATGGAATCAGGAATCTTTGAAACGCGTTCAGCACCAGAAACTTTTCACTGCATAGTTCCAATGTCCTTCTCCCGCAATGCTTTTATCCCGCAATCCCCTCTATCCGCTGAAACATCCTTTTCCTGCGCTCTTCTATCGGCAGGCTCATTTCGTAGCAATGTTCCGCCAGAATGCCCACATATTTTTGTCTCTCCATCAGTTGGACGAGGCTCATGCCAAAGGCTTTCCCATCCACAAAAGAAGTGCAGTTCACCACAAAATGAACGTGCAGGTTGTCCGTGTCTTCATGGACGCCAAAAACGACCTGCCATTTTGGAAAACACGCTGCAACCGCGTATCCAATCCGCAATGCCTCCATTGGCTTTATGTAATTCTCTTCCTCCTCGCTAAAAGACAGAATGTAATGTAATGCCTGTCTGCTGTTTTCCTTATGGAAATATTTTTTTACATCCATCATCTGACGGTACATGCCCTGCACGTCTCCCATAAGAACCGCCTGCGCCCCGCACAGGTTCACGGTTCCATTTTTATATACGGAATAAAAGACAAGGTTCCTGAAATCCCGCTCCCCTTTGTAACATTCGTTCACCGCTTTAAATATTGGCATAGTTCCCTGGCCTCCTTTACGATTTTTTCTGTCTCTTCCGCAATGTCCAGCCCGCTGTCTATTTTATTCACGCTTGTCATCATCCGCTGTATGGACGCTTTCTCTCTTGTGTTCAGCCCGCTCCTTCCCCTTTTATAGATTGTGCCGCCCAGCATCAAATCCTTTATGCTCTGCCCATGCCTTTCCGCCATGTCATACGCTTTCCTTCTTTCTTCTTCTGTGCACCGGAATTCAATTTTTGTGCTTTTCATTCCACTTTCCTCCAATCGTTTTCATTTATTCTTTTGTTTATTGATTATTTTTGTTTAAATAAATTTATCTTTGATTGGATGGCTTTGCCTTTCTGAATCCGTTTACCGAAGAATCAATTTTTTAAATGGTTTATTCCACAGTTCAGGTGAAATTAAGACAACCCATTTTCTGTCTTTTGGATTTTAAATTAAGTTTTTATGAATGAAACACATTCAGGCCTTTCCCTGCATTTGTTATGGAACCGCCTGTAAATATAATATATATTTTCCCTGTTCCTTTCACTTCTTTCTGATTATGATTCCGTTATCGGTTATACTCTTTTACACCTGGTTTTTATTCATTTCTTATATATTAACAAGATTCCAAAATTGTCTGACACTTTGTGGAAAATTATTTGGCGCTAACATTAATATAAAAAATTCGAAACAGACGGGAGGAAGAATCATGTATCAGGAAGAATTTTCAGATTTGATAACCATAGATGAGCTTTGTGAACTTTTGTCCATCGGGAGGAATTACGCATACTCTCTCCTAAACGCAGGGGAGATAAAAGCGTTTCGGATTGGGCGCACCTGGAAAATCCCCCGCGGGGCTGTCTGGGAATACATTAAGCGAAAGAGCGGCTTGTAGCAGCCCTGTTTTTCCTTTGCAAAAACGCCATGCTGTTTCCTGTGCCCCTGCCTGAAGCTGCTTTCTTTGCCAATTTCCTCAAAATCAAAAATCCCCAGGCTTTGGATAAACTTCCTTTTGATTCGGAGCCCTCTGCCGGACTGCTTCCCACAGATATATTGCCGGAGGTAATAAGCCCCGTCCAGGTCCGCCACTTCCCAAACCTTATTTCTGTTATATTTCTCCTGATAACAGGTCCTCTGCACTGCCATTTTTCCTCCTTAAAATCCAAATAAGGGCGTTCCCATTTCAGGAACGCCCCGGTATCTTTTTCTTCCTTAAAATACTTTCCTCTCTCTATAAACTCCTGATAATAGATATCCTTTGTGTCTTTACAGTCAGAATCCTGCTTCTATCTGTTATCATAATAATCTGGACTTCCTGAAAACCCAACCGTCAGTTTCCCTTCCTTTGTAAAACTGAACCAGGAATCCCTTCCCACAATGATGTGGTCGTAAAGCTGGATTCCTATAAGCTCCGAGGCCACCCGCACCTTATCTGTCACGCTGACATCCTCTCTTGAAGGGTTCGGCAATCCCCCTGGATGGTTATGGACAAGCACAATCCCCGCTGCCCCGCATAGCAATGCCCGGATAAAAATTTCCCTCACCCCAACCAACGCCGCATTGTGGGTGCCATGGGCCAGCTCAAAAAAACCAATTGGCCTGCAGCCTGAAGTCATGCAAATAAGGTACATATATTCCTCCGCTTTTTCTGACAATCCAAAAACCTCATTCATAACCGCAACAATCCACTCCGGCCTGCTGACATCCCTTATGTCTGTACATTCCCTTGAAAAATCCTCCGCTAAAATATTTTTGTTATCTTCGTCAAGAACAACATCAAATTTTTGTATTTTCAATCCTATCAACCCTCCTTTTTAATGATTTCTTACTTACAATAATAAATTCATATTCAGCTCCGCAAAATTGAAATAGAAAAAGAGATACCCAAAGGTATCTCTCTGTAATTTTCCCTATTCTGTTTCTACATTACACCTGGATTCTGCCATGGAAACACAACGTGAATGCGTTTTCACGATGTTTTTCGAAAATTTGGTGTAAAAGTGGTGTAATAATCTGTAATCTCGGATGCTCTAATTTCTGCATTTCCTTTATTTCCGGGCTTTTCAGCACCTTTTATTTGTCCAAATTCTTAAGGGTCGGGAACAGCAGCACATCCCGAATCGCCGGCGAATTGGTCATCATCATCACCATCCGGTCAATCCCGAAACCAATTCCGCCTGTGGGCGGCATTCCGATATTCAGCGCATTCAGGAAATCCTCATCGGTATGGTTGGCTTCCGCGTCTCCGGCAGCCAGCAAAGCCTCCTGGGCTTCAAAACGCTCCTGCTGGTCAACGGGGTCGTTCAGCTCGGAATAGGCATTGGCCATTTCCCATCCGTTCATGTAGAACTCGAAGCGCTCCACATACTCCGGATTCTCCGGTTTCTTCTTGGTCAGCGGAGAAATCTCAATGGGATGATCCATCACAAAAGTGGGCTGAATCAGATGAGGCTCCGCGTATTCCTCGAAAAACAGATTCAGAATATCGCCCTTTTTATGTCTGTCCTCATATTCAACGTGATGTTCATCTGCCAGCTTTCTGGCTTCTTCTGTGGTATGAATTTCATTAAAATCCACATTGGCATATTTCTTCACCGCATCCACCATAGTAATACGCTCAAAAGGCTTTGACAAATCCATCTCATGTTCACCGTATGTGAGAATTTCTGAGCCTGTCACCTCTTTTGCCACATAGCGGTAAAGGTTTTCTGTTAAATCCATCATGCCATGATAGTCGGTGTATGCCTGATACAGCTCCATTAAGGTAAATTCCGGGTTATGGCGGGTATCCAGACCTTCGTTGCGGAACACACGTCCAATCTCATATACACGCTCCATACCGCCTACAATCAGCCTCTTCAAATAAAGTTCCAGAGAAATGCGCAGCTTCAAATCCTCGTTTAAAGCATTAAAGTGAGTCTCGAAAGGCCTTGCGGCAGCGCCGCCCGCATTGCTTACCAGCATGGGGGTCTCCACCTCCATAAAGCCCTGGCTGTCCAGGTATTTCCGGATACTGCTCAGGACTTTGGAACGTTTTACAAAGGTATCCTTTACCTCACTGTTCATAATCAAATCCACATACCGCTGACGGTAGCGAATATCCGTATCGGTCAGGCCGTGGAATTTCTCCGGCAGAATCTGAAGGCTTTTGGAAAGAAGGGTCACTTCCTGGGCATGAACAGAAATTTCTCCGGTTTTGGTTTTAAACACCTCGCCCTTAATGCCCAGAATATCCCCCACGTCATATTTTTTGAAATCTTTATAGCTGTCCTCACCGATGCTGTCTCTGGCAACATAGGCCTGAATATTTCCCTGCAAATCCTGCACATTGCAGAAAGAAGCCTTTCCCATAACACGTTTGAACATCATTCTGCCCGCTACGCTTACGGTCTGCCCTTCCATGGAATCAAAATTATCTTTGATTTCCATGCTGTGGCTGGTAACGTCATATTTTGTTATCTGAAAGGGATCTTTTCCATTATCCTGCAAATCCTTTAATTTATCGTGGCGGACCTTTAACAGCTGATTCAAATCCTGTTCCGCCGGCTGATTGTGCTGCGCCATTTTCTCTTCCTCCATTCCGGTACTTTGCTTCTAATTGGAGCGCTGGATTTCCAGTACCTTATACTCCAGGACGCCTGCCTGGGTTTCTATGCTGACCGTATCGCCCACCTTAGCCCCGATTAAGGCTTTACCTACCGGAGATTCATTGGAAATCTTGCCCTGCAGGCTGTTGGCTTCCGTGGAGCCTACGATTTTATATTCCAGTTCTTCCTCATATTCACAGTCGAAAATCTTCACGCAGCAGCCCACATTAATCTTGTCCAGATCCACTTCATCTTCAACCACGACTTCCGCGTTCTTTAAAATCTTTTCGATTTCCTCGATTCTGGCCTCTATATCGCGCTGTTCATCCTTTGCAGCGTCATATTCCGCATTTTCAGAAAGATCTCCCTGCTCTCTTGCCTCTTTGATTTTCTGGGCAACTTCCTTTCGTTTTACCACTTTCAGTTCGTGCAGCTCTGTTTCCAGCTTCTGCAGCCCTTCGTAAGTCAGTAAATTTTTCTTTTCCATAACACAACACCTTCCTAAAGTTTATTTATCTTCATACAAACATGTTTCTGATTTTTCTGTCCTCTTATCTGTACTGTCTGCCGGAATACTTATCTTTAACAATTACCGTATTATACCCGACAGGTATGGAAATGTCAAGATTCTCCATGATTTTGACCCTGCTCCAGGGCCTTTTATACACGGGAATATAAAGGATATTTTCCTGCATATAGCGATGATGGCAGCAACCTTTTTTCTCCATATCCAGAATCACATTTACCCCTGTCATGGAAATTTCCTGCCTGTCCTCAAGCTGAACCACCAGTCCCGTATCCTCATACATTCTTTCAATATATGCCTGAAAATATGCAGGCCGGTCCGTGGCAATTTTCAGAAAATTCAGTCCCTGGGAAATCTGTTCCAGCACCTGTTCCACATCATCCTCATCCAGCATGGACTCCGGAGGCGTGTCCGTATCCAGAAGCAGCGGAGAAAATATCCGGTAATCCAAACCATACATTTCCAGCACCTGTTCCAGAATCATACGCAGTCCCGGCAGAAAAGGATTTCCTTCCGGCAGTAATTCCTCCGGCTCTGTTTCTTCCTTCTGATTTCTTATGCATTTCCCAAAGAAATCCCTGATTCGGCTTCTCAGAGATTTCCTTTCCCGTATGTCTTTTTTTATGGCTGTCCCTCCCGGAATCTCTTACAGTTTCTTTAATATATGACTGTCCGGTCCCGCATATACCTGAAATGATTTTAATTGCTCAGAATTCCTTTTCCTGCTCTTCCCTGTCAGAAAAAATATATGTCTGAAACAGTTCTTCCAGCTGCTCATACGTCTCCACTTCGTTGATTTTTCCACGAAGTTTTGCCGAATTCCGATAGCCTCCCGTGTACCAGGCGGCATGTTTGCGCATTTCCCGGATTCCCATTACCTCACCTTTCAGTTCAATCTGGCTTCTGGCATGGCGCAGAATCATCCTGGCTGCCTCTGTCACATCAGGCCGCTGCAGTTCCTCTCCTGTTTCCATAAAATGCAGTATCTGCCGGAAAATCCAGGGATTTCCCTGGGCGCCCCGGCCTATCATAAACCCGTCGCAGCCGGTCTGCTCTTTCATCTGCAGCACATCCCTGCCGGTAAGCAAATCTCCGTTTCCAATAACCGGAATGGAAACAGCTTCTTTTACCTGGCGGATAATATCCCAGTCTGCCTGACCGGAATAATACTGCTCTCTGGTTCTTCCGTGGACAGCCACAGCAGCGGCTCCCGCCTCCTGGGCAATTCTGGCTATTTCCACCGCATTCACATGTTCCTCGTCAAATCCTTTGCGGATTTTCACCGTTACAGGCTTTTGAATGGCCTTCACAACTTTTGAAACAATTTCAAATACCAGTCCGGGCTGTTTCATCAGCGCGGAGCCTTCCCCGTTATTGACAACCTTCGGTACCGGACAGCCCATGTTAATATCCAGAATATCAAAGGGCCTCTCCTCAATCTTTCTGGCCATTTCGCTCATAATTCCGGCGTCTGCACCGAATAGCTGCAGAGATACGGGACGCTCCTGTTCCTCTGTGGCCAGCAGAAGCTCCGTGTTTTTATTATTGTAATAAATTCCTTTGGCACTGACCATCTCCATACAGAGAAGCCCCGCCCCCTGTTCTTTGCACAGCAGGCGAAATGGCAGGTCGCATACTCCTGCCATCGGTGCCAGAATCAGATTATTTTCCAGTTCTACATTTCCTATTTTCAGTTTTTCCATCTGTTTTATTTTCCGCGATTCTGTTTATTGTAAATCAGGCGCAGCCCCTGCAATGTCAGGTTCGGGTCATAAATATCAATGGTGTCCGTTTCTTTTGCTATGATTTTCCCAAGGCCTCCGGTGGCTACTACCTTTAAATCGTGATATCCCGTCTCTTTTTTTGTCTGTTTTATAATATATTCCGTCTGTCCAATCTGCCCGTAAATCAGTCCTGCCTGCATACTGCTGATGGTCTCGCGAGCCAGAATACTGGGGGGCTTGCGGATTTCGATTTCCGGCAGCTTCGCCGCTTCTTCCCACAGTGCCTTGGCAGAGGTACGGATTCCCGGTGCGGTAACTCCGGACACAAAGGCTCCTGTCCCGTCCACCAGGTCATAGGTGGTTCCTGTTCCGAAATCAATGACAAATACCGGGCCGCCATACAACTCATAGGCGGCTGCCGCGTCCACAATCCGGTCCGCTCCAATCTGTCTGGGATTCTCCGTGGCAATGCGAATTCCTGTTTTAATCCCTGGTTCCACAATCACCGGATGAATATCAAAATATTTGATAAAAGAACTTAACAGGGAATGCATAACGTTGGGCACGACGGACGCAATAATCACGTCTTTGATTTCCTCCGGCTGAATCCGGTTGTGGGCCACCAGATCCCGCACGCAGATTCCGTATTCATCAGAGGTCCGCTGGAGCTTGGTGGTCATTCGGAACGTGGCCTCCAGTTGTTCCCCGTTAAAAATTCCGAAGGTAATATTGGTATTCCCCACATCCACAACTAATAACATTTCTATTCCTCCACATCTTCCGGGGAAATCTCCTCTCCCAGGAAAAAAACTTTATAATACAGCTCCAGAGATTCCAGCAGCTCCTGTCTGGTCCGCTGAAACTGCTTTACTTTCAGCACGCTTCCAATATCATCATAAAGTAAATCCCCCTCGTCAGCTCCTGTCTGAAACTGCAGTCTCCCTTCCGAATCAAACAGCAGGGTCAGCACTCCTCCGATATCTTCCGTATACAGTACGCACATGATTTTCAAATCATCTTTAATGCTCTCCGGTAAATCCTCAAAATCCGGATTCAGATAGTATTTCTTCGTATAAGCGCTGGAACCGCAGAGTATGATTTCTCCCAATCTGTCTGCACGTCGTCTCATCATAACCTCCCATCATCCCTCCGACTGCCGGGGATTTCTGATTTTCAGGCAAAACTCTCATACATAACCGTAAATACCCCGGACAGACACTTCTCCCGAAGAAATTTTTACCAGCTCCTGTTCCCGCTCTACCATAAGCCGGCCGCCGGCGTCAATGCCCAGGGCCTTTCCTTCAAATTCTCCCAGCGGGTCCAGAACCCGTACCTGGCGCCCGCTGTTCACCAGCAGGGAATTATATTCTTCCACCAGTGCGGACAAATCCTGGGTCTTAAGATAAATTTCATAATAACGCTCAAACTGGCTCAGCACCTTCCCCAGCAAACATGCTCTGGAAATTTCCAGCATCCTTCCTTCCCGTTTCAGCTCCAGATCCAGGGACGTGGCCGTCTCTGCAATTTCTTCCGGAAATTCGCTCTGATGGACATTGATACCTGTGCCCACCACAATATGATTCACATAATCTACCTGAGCGCTCATTTCCGTCAGAATACCCACAATCTTTTTCCCGTTCAGCACAATGTCATTGGGCCATTTAATCCCTGCTGCCAGTCCCGTCACTTCATTGATTCCTTTCACTGCGGCAAGGGCCATAACGAGGGTCAGCATGGGGGCGTTGGCCGGTTCAATTTCCGGCTTCAACAGTACGGTAAAAAAAATCCCCTGGCCATGAGGAGAATTCCAGTTTCTTCCCCGCCTTCCCCGGCCGGAGGTCTGCATATCAGTCACCACTACCGTACCGTGGCCTTCCCGGCCTTTCATATTTTCCGCTATCCGCTTTGCTTCCGTATTGGTGGAATCCAGTTGTTCAAAATACCGGATGGGACGTCCCAGCCACCTGGTCTGCAGCCGGCTTTCCAGTTCATTTTTCGATAAAATATCGGGCGCAGATACCAGCCGATATCCCCGGTTACGAACCGCTTCAATTTCATATCCGGCTTCTTCCAGTTGTTTGATTACTTTCCAGACCGCCGTTCTGGACACTCCGAATGTTTCGCACAGTTCCTGGCCGGAAATAAACCGGCCGGCGTCTGCCTGGCGCAGCATCTGTAAAATCTTCGTTCTCATACATGCCTCATTTCAGAGTTGCATACATAATGGCCTTAATACTGTGCATTCGGTTTTCTGCCTCGTCAAAGACCACCGACTGCTCTCCCTCAAATACCTGGTCTGTCACTTCCATTTCAGTCAGCCCGAATTTCTCATGAATCTGTTTTCCAATGGCAGTTTCCAGATCGTGGAAGGCTGGCAGACAATGCATGAACACAGCGTTCTTTCCGGCATTTTCCATAACTTTCTGATTCACCTGATAAGGCAGCAGCTCTTTAATCCTGTTTTCCCATACTTCTTCCGGTTCTCCCATGGACACCCACACATCGGTGTAAATCACGTCCGCATCTTTTGTTCCTTCCATGACATCCTCTGTCAGAGTCACAGAACCCCCTGTGGCCGCTGCGGTTTCCCGGCAGTAGTCCACCAGTTCCTGCTCCGGAAAATAATTCCTGCTGGTACATGCCACAAAATCCATACCCAGCTTTGCACAGGTTACCATCAGGGAATTGCCCATATTGTAGCGGGCGTCTCCCATATACACAAATCTGATTCCTTTCAGCCGCCCGAATTTTTCCTGCACTGTAAGCATGTCCGCTATCATCTGTGTAGGATGAAATTCATTGGTCAGTCCGTTCCATACCGGAACTCCTGCGTATCTGGCCAGTTCTTCCACAA
Organism: uncultured Eubacterium sp.; assembly: GCA_949959185.1. Lineage (GTDB taxonomy): Bacteria > Bacillota > Clostridia > Lachnospirales > Lachnospiraceae > Petralouisia. Next base: position 28,777 of record CATLIX010000015.1, read on the forward strand.
TTTCCTGTCCGAAACCGCGGTATTCTATTCCGTCGTACATCCTGCCCAGTACCCTGGCGGTGTCTTTAATGCTTTCTTTTTTGCCAATCTGGGAACCTGAAGGATCCAGATACGTCACATGCATACCCAGGTCATGGGCTGCCACCTCAAAGGAACAGCGTGTCCTGGTGCTTGTCTTTTCAAATATCAGAGCAATGTTTTTTCCCTTTAATTCATCATGGGCGACACCCTGCTTTTTCTTCTCCTTTAACGTTCCCGCCAAATCAATGAGATATGTAATTTCCTCCGGGGTAAAATCTTTTAACTTTAAAAAATTTCTTCCTTTTAAATCCATGTTTCCACTCCTTATATCAATCTGGAGCATGTGGAAAATACATAAGTTCCCTTCGCCCTCAGGACTCCGGGTCAGGTATTTTCAAACATGCTCCAATTATTATATTTAATTTTCTTTTCCGATTTCCACCACTGATTTGGCCAGACCTGCCAGCCCCTGAATCTCGGAAGGAATAATAATTTTCGTAGCTTTTCCGTCCGCTGCTTTTGCAAATGCTTCCAGGCTCTTTAACTGAAGCACGGAACTGTCCGGAGCCGCTTCTTTCAGGAAACGAAGTCCGTCTGCATTGGCCTTCTGAATTCTCAGGATTGCTTCCGCCTGACCTTCTGCTTCCCGCATGGTAGCTTCTTTCTTGGCTTCTGCCCGGAGAATTGCCGCCTGTTTTTCTGCTTCCGCATCCAGAATTGCGGATTCCTTCTTACCTTCCGCTACCAGCACGGTTGCTGTTTTCTCACCTTCCGCCTGCGTAACGGCCGCCCGGCGTTCACGCTCTGCCTTGGCCTGCTTCTCCATGGCGTCCTGAATCTGCTGGGGCGGAATAATATTCTTAAGCTCTACACGGTTCACCTTAATTCCCCAGGGGTCTGTGGCCACGTCAAGGGAAGCCCTCATTTTCGTATTAATCAGTTCTCTGGAAGTCAGTGTTTCGTCCAGCTCCAGATCTCCGATAATATTACGAAGCGTAGTGGCCGTCAGATTTTCAATGGCCATAATGGGATTCTCCACCCCATAGGCAAACAGCTTGGGGTCTGTAATCTGGAAATATACCACCGTATCAATCCGCATGGTTACGTTATCCTTGGTGATTACCGGCTGGGGTGCAAAATCCACCACCTGTTCTTTCAACAGTACCCGTTTCGCCACACGGTCGATAAAGGGCACTTTAAAATGCAGGCCCACGCCCCAGGTTCCCTGATATCCGCCCAGACGCTCAATGACAAGAGCGTGTGCCTGGGGTACAATTTTAATACATGATACCACCAGAATCAGAGCCAGAATTATAAACAATACCAAAACAATATATCCTGCCATATAGAAATCCTCCGTTCATTTTTTATTCTTCATTTTCCTTTTTCCTGACCAGCAGTTTCACACCGCTGATTTCCATGATTTCCACCAGAGTTTCATCGGGAATAATTTCATCATCCACTGACCTTGCAGACCATTCCTGTCCGTTGACGCTGACCATGCCCTTTGCCCTCAGGTTGTCAATTTCCTGCTGCACCACGGCTGTCTCCCCAATCAGGCTTTCCGCATTAGTCTTAATGCGGCCCTTATTAAAAAATTCTACGGCCAGAGGTCTTGTGACCGCCAGCAGCACCACCGATACCACAATAAACAATATGGTCTGCACCAGTAATCCGGCTCCCAGCAGACTGGCCAGAAATGCCACCAGCGCCCCGCCTGCAAACCAGATGGTGGTCAGGCCCAGGGTGATAATCTCAATGACAGCCATGACTACCACTACAATTAACCAGAAAATACCTTCCATAAATTCCCTCCTTTCAGGGGTATGGCTCCTGTTAGCTATCTTACTATATTTTTACGCATAATACAACATTTAATCCCTGTTTTGGCGATTCTTTGGTAACAGAACAAAGCGGACAGGTCCGCTTCATTTACGGTATGTCAGAGCATACACAGTATGCTGAACATATCGTCCTCCCCTCTCAGCCTGAAAGAAAAGACCTGGCTGCTTTGCTGCGCCGAGCACAGTCGCTTTAGCGACATATTTCCTCTTGTGCGAGTGCGCATAATTGTTTTTTCTTACAGGAAGACACTTTTACGCTTTAGCGTGACAAGGTCTTTCCTGCTAGGAGAACAAACAGTGCAGGATATTTCGTCCTCTATGGAACAACATATCCTGCACCGTCCTGTATGATTATAAAGCTCGCATATGAAATTTAGAAAAATACATGATTTCCAATTACAATTCCTGACATTCCGGAAGATACGCTTCGGAAACTGGTGGCTCCGCCTACATTGCTTGCCCCGCCGATGGCTTCCTGTGCCGCCTGCAGGCAGCTTCCGGACACGCCGCTGGCCAGTACGCTGGCCAGACTTCCGCTGGAAGCCGGAGTAAACTGTCCGCTCTGGTAAATAACGCCGGAAATACTTCCTGCATAGCCTGCCCGGAGACGGTTCATAACAACTGCGCCTACCGCAAGTTTGCCTTCGTAAGGTTCGCTGCCTGCCTCACACTGAATCAGTGCTCCCAGCAATGTAACATCATCATAAGAAGCTGATACCGCTCCCCGCTGCGAAACACTGCCGCCGGCCTGCTGTGCTGCCTTTCTGGCTTTTTCCGCTTCTGCTGCCGCAATGGCTGCGCGTTCTTCTTCAATGGAAATTGCTTTTCCAAGTTTTAACTCAACATCTACGTATTCTGCACTGATATATCCGGTGCCTTCTTCCATTTTTACTGCCACCCAGCCTTCAGCGGCTTCCATGTCAGTATCTACTTTAACTTTGCCGCCTTCTTCCAGTACGTCCAGAATTTCTGTTTCTTCGGAAGCAGAGGCTTCTTCTCTGACTCTTACGCCTCCGGTAGTGGCGGTAGCATATACGGTTCCCACTTCATTTGCAAGGCGCTCTGCTTCCAGCCCCACCACGCAGAATTCATTTTTCACATATCCTTCCACGCTTCCGGAACTGATTTTCGTCCATTCATCTCCTTTTTCGAGAATGTCTGCGGACGCCCCTTTGTGCAGTTTTCCTGCAAGTTCCGCTTCGTCGGAAGGCTCCGTACGAATATTCAGATAATCTTCTACATTCGGTAATAATTTAGAAGCCCAGGGGGAAACCTCCTCGCTTCCCATTGCCACCAGACTGTCTACAACAGGGGCTTCTGTTTCCTCTGCAGATTCCTGCAGCTTTTGTGTTTCTTCCACAGATTCCTGTGTCTCTTCCGGGGATTCCTGCGGCTCTTCCGGGGATTCCTGCGGCTCTTCCACAGATTCCTGTGTCTCTTCTGCCCCTTTCGCTTCCTCAGTTTCTTCCGGTGTGGCAGTTTCTTCTGTATTAACTTCCGCAGGAGCTGCTGCCTGTTCCGGCTCCTCTGCGGTTTCTGCAGGAGCTGCTGCCTGTTCCGGTTCTTCTGCGGTTTCTTCCGGGCCGGCTGCTTTCTCCTGACTGGAAATTTCCTCTGTATTTTCTGCTGTCTGTTCAGGCTCATTTTCTGCCATGGCTGCTGCTACCACCTGTTTTACCACTTTTTCTCTGGTGGCTTTCTCTGACCCATTGCCTACTCCTGCCGGTTCTGCTGATAATTCTACTTCCTGGCTGTCTGGTGCCTGAACTGTTACGTTTGTGCCATACACGGAAGAAACTGTCATCACCAGTGCAAAAGCTGTAACGATTCCGCTTTCCATAACCCTCTTGAATTTCATAGTTGACCTCCTGAATTTCTGCTAAAATAACATTGAAAATTTTTAAAAAAATGTATGTTATTTTATTCAATTTTGTTACAAATGTTACGAACTTGTTACACTATAGCAAAGAAGTTGTAAATTGTCAAGCTGTCAATTTCTTACAGTTCCCCGAATCACAGATTTTTCCCCTTTATTTTTGTAATATTTTGCTGTTTTTATTGCAATGTTTCATGCATACTGCTATAATTGTGTCATCTTTACAAAAAGGAGGATATTTCGGTGAAAGAAAAAAATGTTCCAGTGAAGGAGAAAAGAACTGCATCATCCAATACCATCAGACTTTCCTCCATTAAAACAAGGGTTGTCAGCGTTCTTCTGTTCTCGCTTATTGCAACGGTGCTCCTCAGTACCTGGATTATTATTCCAAATGTTAAGAGAAATATTACATCCACCACACAAAGCTATATGCTGGACCTTACCGCTTCCTATGGACGGGTTCTGGACCAGAATACCAATATTTCCATTATGTATCTGCACGCAGACCGCCTGGAAGCCCTGCTGGATAATGTAGGATTACAGAACGTGGAATCCAGTTATTTTTATGTACTGGGCCCGGAAGGAAACATTCTTTTTCATCCGAATCAGGACAGCGCCGGCCAGCCTGCCGATATCCCGGTAATCTCCGGCCTGCTGGAACAGGTTGCAGAAGGCACCTTTCCGGAGCCCGATATTCTCCACTATACTTACAATGGAGAAGGAACGTATGCTTCCTATTATACAGTAAACAAAGGAAAGGCCATTCTGCTCCTTACAGCAAATGAAGATGATGTTCTGAAGCCTGTCACGGATGTGAGCAGACGTGCTCTGGTTTACAGCGGTATCCTTGCCATTTTGCTGAGTATTTCCGGCTATTTTGCAATTGCCAGAATGACCAGGCCCATTGTGATTATCTCTGATATTATTAAAAAATTTGCCGATATGGATTTAACGGAAGATAAGCGGCTGGAACAGATTTGCAGACGCAAAGATGAGACAGGAGCCATGGGAACTGCTTTGCTGTCTCTCCGTTCCGCCCTGACAGACGTAATTTCTGATATCAAAGACCAGAGCGCCCTGCTGTACCGTACCTCGGAATCTTTAAACAGCAGCGCTTCGGAAACTGCAGGAACTGTCCGGAATGTGGGACGGGCTGTTTCGGAAATTGCTGTGGGTGCAGCCAGCCAGGCTGAAGAAACTCAGAAAGCCTCTGATGATATTCTGATTATCGGTAATATGGTGCAAAATACTTCCTCAGAAGTTTCCTCTCTGCGCAGTATCGCCCAGTCCATCCGGGTTTCCAGTGATATGGCAGACGCCACTCTCCATGAACTGGATTCTGTGAATCGGCGGGCTATTAATTCTATCAATATTATATATGAACAGACTCACACCACCAACGAATCTGCTCTTAAAATTAAGGAAGCTGCCAGCATGATATCCGCTATTGCTGACGAAACCAGCCTGCTGTCTCTGAACGCTTCCATTGAAGCTGCCAGAGCCGGAGAAGCAGGACGGGGATTTGCTGTGGTTGCCTCTCAGATTCAGAAACTTGCCGAACAGTCCAATGAATCTGCCAGCCAGATTGACGCCATTATACATGACCTGCTGGAAGATTCTCAAAAGGCTGTGGAAACTATGGAATCTGTCAGAGAAATCATGATAAAACAAAATGAAAATGTATCCCAGACCGGTTCCGCCTTTACGCAGGTTCAGAGCGGTATCGCTTCTTCGACGGCAAATGTCGATACTATTGCCAACCGAACCGCTCAGTTAAATTCTGCCCGTGTAAATATTGTAGATGTGGTGCAGAATCTGACCTCAATTGCGGAACAAAACGCCGCAAATACGCAGGAAACTTCAGCAGCAGTTCTGGAAGTTGCAAATGTTATGCAGGAAATTTCCAGATATGCTTCCTCTCTGCAGGAGATTGCTTCTTCTCTGGAAACGAATGTAGATACTTTTCATCTGGAACAGAACAGATAAGCCGTTCCTGTAAGATAAAAAAGAATTCTCTTACGCATTCTTCGCGCGCGAGCGGATTGCCTGGCAATAAATTTCATCTCCGCGAGCTGCGCATCCCGCCCGGAGGGCTTCATCTTATAGGAAATCTATACTCTTTAACACTTAACTGTAACACGGTATTTCCTATAAGAAAACAAAGCGGACAGGTCTGCTTCATTTACGGTATGTCAGAGCATACACAGTATGCTGAACATATCGTCCTCCCCCTCAGCCTGAAAGAAAAGACCTGGACGGTTTGCTGCGCCGAGTGCGGATTTGTCCTAAGGGGTACCAGACTTGCCTGGGAGATACCTCAGGACGGTCATGTAGTGACATCTTCCATTTACACGAGCGCGCATAATGGTTTTCTCTTATAGGAAGACACTTTCTCGCTTTAGCGTGACAAGGTCTTTCCTGTTAAGAGAAAAAAGGCTGTTGCAAAATACAGCTTATATACGATATATGGATGTAACCCATGTGGGCCGAATACCATACCCTGTATATAGCAGCTATTTTGCAACAGCCTCTCAACACACCGGACACAATCATCCGAATCGGATTTCCTGTCATGTGCCAGTGTATATTCTTCCTGTGCTTTTTACAGTCTCTTCAATAATTCTTCCCGTTCTGCCTCATATCCCGGCTTGCCCAGTAACGCAAACATATTGCGTTTATAGCTTTCCACGCCAGGCTGATTGAAAGGATTCACTCCCAGCAGATATCCGCTCAGACCACAGGCAAACTCATAGAAATAAAACAGTTCGCCCAGATAAAACTCGTTCTGCTCCGGAATATTGATAACCAGATTAGGCACGTTTCCATCCGTATGCGCCAGAATAGTTCCGTTCATGGCACTCTTGTTGACAAAATCCATATCCTTGCCTGCAAGATAGTTCAAACCATCCAAATCCACCGGTTCCTCATTGATTTTCACCGTACTGCGCGCCTTTTCCACATTCATTACAGTTTCAAACATAATTCTGGCACCGTCCTGAATAAACTGTCCCATAGAATGGAGGTCTGTGGTCAGATCCACGGAAGCGGGGAAAATACCTTTCTGATCTTTTCCTTCACTTTCGCCGTAAAGCTGTTTCCACCATTCTGAAACATAGTGAAGGGCCGGTTCATAATTGGCAAGTACTTCTACTGCCTTGCCTTTTCTCAGCAGGATATTGCGCACTGCTGCATACTGCATGGCGTCATTTTCCGCAAAGGGCTGATTTAAAGCCATCTCGCGTCCTTTTGCCGCGCCTTCCATCAGTTTATCTATATCAGCGCCGCTGACTGCAATGGGAAGAAGACCTACTGCGGTCAGTACGGAAAAACGTCCGCCTACATCATCCGGTACCACAAAACTCTCATATCCTTCTTCCGTTGCAAGACCCTTTAATGCTCCTCTTGCTTTATCTGTGGTCGCATAGATACGTTTTGCCGCTCCCTCTTTGCCATATTTCTTTTCCAGCATTTCCTTAAATACCCGGAACGCGATGGCCGGCTCTGTGGTGGTTCCTGACTTTGAAATAATATTAACTGAGAAATCACGGTCACCGATTACTTCAATCAGTCCGGCAAGATATGTGCTGCTGATACTGTTTCCTGCATAATAGATTTCCGGTGTTTTACGGATTTCCTTTGAGACATTATTATAGAATCCGTGCCTCAGGAATTCAATGGCAGCTCTCGCGCCCAGATAGGAACCGCCGATTCCAATCACAACAAGCACCTCTGAATCACTCTGAATTCTTGCAGCCGCTTTTTTAATCCTGTCAAATTCTTCCCTGTCATATTCTACCGGCAAATCCAGCCATCCCAGAAAATCATTTCCTGCTCCGTTTTTGGAAACCAGAAGTTCTCTGGCATCTTCTACCAGTTTTGTCATATAACTGACTTCTTCCTGACTGATAAATCCTGCAGCTTTCCCATAATCAAATGATACTTTTTCCATGATTTCCACTCCTTTGTTTTTCACCCATTTCGAAAAGAATCCATTCGTCGTGTTGCCATTTTATACTGCCCGAAGGCCATAATATCTGCCAACATCTACCATTGTATTGTAACAAATATGCTCTGCTTCGTCAAACAGAAAAGCCCTTTCAGGAAAAGTATTCCTGCAGCACCGCATTAAATAGTTTCTCATCCTCCAGTCTCTTCTTCTCCTGCTCTGCAGACATTTTCAGCTTCTCCTGCTCTCCGGTATGTACCTGTACCGGTTCTGCCTCAGGTTTCACATCTTCCTCGTATTCCTCTTCTTCTCTCAGTATCACATCAAAATAAGCCTTTATCTTTTCCGTAATATTTCCAAGGCTTTTATTCAGCTTTTTTATCTGTCGTAAAATCCCTGCAAGAAGCAGTAAAAGCAGTACCCCTGCAAAGATAATTGCCGCCTGTTTCAGAATTCCATTATAATTCTGCCAGAAATTCATCAGTTCTTCCATAAGCATGTCCCTCCTTTTCACATCTTATTATAAATATTCCTGCCCGGTCTGTGAAGTATTCAAAAGGCTTTTTTCGCCGCATGTTTCAACCATTTCCGACAATTTGCTTCTCTTGACTTTTCGCCAGAACAGTATAAGATAAGAGTGAGGCAAATCAGAAAACGGTCAGGAGGTTACTATGAAAAGAATTGTTTTGACAGGCGGAGGCACCGCCGGGCATGTAACGCCCAATATCGCCCTGCTTCCCAGATTAAAAGAACTTGGTTACGATATCCGTTACATTGGCTCCCGTGACGGAATTGAAAAGAAACTGATAGAGCAGTATGATATCCCTTACTATGGTATTTCTTCCGGCAAACTGCGCAGGTATTTCGACTGGAAGAATTTTTCCGACCCTTTCAGGGTCATCAAAGGCTACGGACAGGCCCGTTCCCTGCTTAAAAAACTGAAGCCGGATGTGGTGTTTTCCAAAGGAGGGTTCGTCTCTGTTCCTGTAATTATGGCCGCAAAACACCGCAGAATCCCGGCTGTCATACACGAATCAGACATTACCCCCGGTCTGGCCAATAAACTGGCCATTCCAAACGCTACAAAAGTCTGCTGCAATTTTCCGGAAACCTTAAAATATCTTCCCCCGGACAAAGCTGTTCTGACAGGCTCCCCCATACGCCAGGAACTGCTGTCCGGCAATCCTTTAAACGGTCTTACATACTGCCATTTTAAAGCAGGAAAACCGGTAATTATGATTATCGGCGGAAGCAGCGGTTCTCAGTTAATCAACGAAACCATCCGGGGCCTCCTTCCGGAACTGCTGAAAGATTACCAGGTACTGCATTTATGCGGAAAAGGAAATCTGGACGAGACACTTGACAATACGGAAGGGTATGTGCAGTTTGAATATGCAAATAAAGAATTGAGCGATATGTTTGCACTGGCAGACATCGTAGTCTCCAGAGCCGGCGCCAACGCCATCTGCGAACTGCTGGCTCTGCGGAAACCCAATATTTTAATTCCTCTCTCTGCCAGCGCCAGCCGGGGAGATCAGATTTTGAACGCCCGTTCTTTTGAACGTCAGGGCTTCAGCGTAGTAATTGAAGAAGAACAGCTCAGCCAGGAAGTTCTGCTGGAAGCCATCCGGAATCTGTTTAAAAACCGCAGCCAGTATGCAGAAGCCATGGCCGGAAGCGAACAGCTCAATTCTGTGGAAACTGTGGTGCAGCTTTTAGAGCAGGCTGCCGGATAACATGACGGTATCCAAACCAGGATACCGGACAGCAAAACAGTTTCCGCAGACAGGCAACCGGAGAACTGCGTCCCTGAACTCAGACAGGGGAACAGAACACCCTTTTATTCTACCGAAAAGAACTTGTTACGCTAATGCGTGAAAGTATTTTTCGGCAGAATAAAAATCAGGGTGTACACTTTGTTCTTATTTATTCTGCCGGCTGCTGAAGTTTCCGGCAGATTTCTTCCATTTCTTCCGGCGATACTTCCTGATGATTCCAGCACAGCCTGTCCTGGTTCCCGTCATTCTCGTATCTGGGAATCAGATGCATGTGGAAATGAAATACGGTCTGGCCCGCTGCCTCTCCATTGTTCTGCACAAGGTTGAATCCGTCGCATTCCAGCACTTCTGTCATATGAGCAGCCAGTTTTTTTGCAAGAATCATAACTTTTACTGCCAGTTCCTCCGGCAGTTCAAAAAGATTGCCATAATGCTCCTTCGGAATAATCAGTGCATGTCCTTTTACCGCCGGACTGATATCCAGAATTACCCGGAATTCGGAATCCTCATATATGGTTTTCGAGGGAATCTCCCCGGCAGCGATTTTACAGAAAATACAGTCTTCTTTCATTCTTAACCTCCTGTCTAACTGAAAATAAATATCTGATCCAGCATTTTTAATGTTTTAAAGTTTCCTTTTGCGGTCATTTCCCCTGTCATAAAAGCTCTCTGAAAACTCATCCTGCCCTGAATAATATTATCCATCACGGCAGGCGTCAGCTTGGTATAAACATCTACTTTTTCTCCCTGTCCGTAATGTACCCGCAGTTCTTCATTATGGACTTCCACGGTCAGGGGCTTTTTCTTCCCGTCAATCATAAAAAGATAGGTGGCGGAAAAATCATCCTGTGGAACAAAGTGAGACTCCAGCTCCGTAATATATGCCATTTCTGCATTTTCCTCACTCTGTCCCAGCAAATCCCGGAACATACTGCTCAGTTCTTCAATATCTTCTTTCTGTTTCTTCACATAAACATCGTCAGATACAAATTTTGAGAGCTGCTCACTTTCCTGAGGCGTCAGTTCCAGCTGCTGAGGCCGCAGAACAGACTGTTTTACCGCCTGATTGCTGTTCGGCAGACTTTTTAATTTCTGAGAAATGGTACGGTACAGATTTTCTGCTTTTTTCTCAATCAGCACCGTATAATCCCGGTTCATTTCAAAGGAAATCAGATCTTCCACATAGCCGCACAGGCCGCTGCAGGGCAGGCCGCCCAGAATTTCCCAGGCACTTGCCAGAGCAATCTCACCTTCCCGTTCTCCATATGTGGTGGACATTACGATGGGCTGCATGTAGGTAGTGGCAAATTTCTCCTTATCTCCATAGAGCCAGCAGGCGTCCAGGAACTGCTGCATATAACCGCCGATTCCCAGCCATTCCACCGTTGTGGCCAGAACGATTCCATCTGCGTCCTTAATGGTCTGGGGCAGGGTGGAAATACTGTTTTTATGTTCATATATATTGTAACGCTCTACTGTCACCCGGAGTTCAACCAGAACTTCCTGCATTTTATTAATTACATATAAGGTGGGATCATCCAGTAATCCCCGTCCGCCATAATAAATATTTACTTTCATACCAGAGCCTCCAAATTTTTCAATATCCTTAGTATATAAATTTTTGGAGGCAAAGTCAACTACAGCCTTGGCCGCACCTCTTTCATTCAGACAAACAGGTACTCCTCCACGCCAAAACGGACGCGGTCATTTCTGCACATTGCTTTCTTCTGATGATATTCCAGGGGGATTTCATTCAGGTATGTCCCATTGGTAGAATTCAGATCTTCAAGATAATATTCCATTTCCTGACGGCTGATTCTGGCATGGAGCCGGCTGATTCCTTCTGCTTCAATAATTCCCTGAGCCTGCTGCCTGTTTTTCCCAATCAGAAATTCATCTCCTGTAATCAGAATATCCCCGCACCCATGTATGCCCTGATATATCAGCTTTCCCATGGGGTCCTGTCCGCGGACTGCCAGAATTTCCGTAGGATGAAGCTGTACGCATTCTTCCGGTTTTGCTTCCGCAGGCGCTTTACTGAGAAATAAATCCGCTTTTTCCTCCTTCTTTTTCCGAAATTCCGCCTTCTGAAACAGTTTTCTCCCGGAACTTTTATTCCGGAATGGTTTCTTATTTTCTGTCTTTTTCTCCTGTCCGAAATTTTTCTTTTTCAGACTGAACATTTCTTTTTCCAGCAATTTCTCCAACTGTTCTGAAAACTGGCAGAACCATGTATAGTTGCCCGAACGGATTTTGATTCTGTCCGCTGCCTTCTCCCACAGTTTTTTCTTCTCCGCCGCAGTTTCTTCCGGAATTTCCGCTGAAAAATATTCTTCCGGAAATTTTTCCTTTTTCTCCTCACCGGGTTCTTGTTTTTTCTGTTCCGCCATTGCAGTCTCCAGTATTTTATGTACACTGGCATTTTCTGCCAGACAATTCTGATACACCTGATACACCAGCTCCGTGGCCGCCTGATCCTGATGATCTGTTTTTCTGAGTATCCCCTCCATATAGCGTTCAAATGCTTCCGGGAGGCTTTCCTGCCAGAAAGGAAGATAGGTAAAATACAGGCTGCCATCCTCCAGATTCACATAAATATATTCTCCTTTCAGACAGACTCCGGCTTCCCGCAGCAGATAGTCCGGCAGCACTCTGCAGAGTTCTTTTATGGAAAACAGAAGCCGCCAGAGAATTTCATACCCCATTTTTTTGCCCGACAGATAGTCGTCTATCTGCTGTTTTCCGCTGATATCATACAGATAATACGTTTCGCCTTCCATAACAGTGATTTCCAGCTTCAGCAAACAAGGTATCTGTTTTCCCTCCATCATTTTCAGCTCACATGTTCCGGCTGTTCCCTGTGCCCTGATACACATATGGCTTCTGTGGAGATTTCTCCTGTAAGTTACATCCAGACCTGCTTCCCCCATCTTTTGTTTCTTTCCTTCTCTGATCTCATTCCTGTCTGCTCTCATGCTTCCTTCCAGACTCTCTTTTGTCATCCTGTCATTTCCTCCGATAATTTTAATATACGAAACCGTTCCGCCGGGTCAGATTCTTCCCACATCTCCTGTTTTCCGGCAGTTGCAATTACTGCGCTGTACAGTTCCAGTCCCTGATTCAGCACCAGCAGAATACAAAACAGAATAACCGGAAGAATCAACGTGGCTTCCACCGTCAGGCTGCCTCTGACTTTCATAACCGCCACCTGATTATCATAACCACATAGGAAACCAGCAGAAACGGAACAAAAGCAATCTCTTCTTTTCCTTTCTTTTTTCCGGTCACCAGAAGAACCAGCGACCAGCAGGCAGCCAGCAAAAGCCCTGTAAAAAACAATTCCAGATTATTCAGGCCACCCAGATAAATACCGGTTACTGCCAGCAAAACGCCATCTCCCATGCCAATACTGCCATGGCTGAGCCAGCTTGCGGCTATCATCACCGCACCCGGAACCATTCCCCACAGCATACTGGCGGCAGAACATCCCGGAGCAAACAGGTGCAGCCAGACACCGATAACGCCAAACATCAGAATATAAATCAATGTTACTTTCTTCTGTCTGATATCCTCCCAGGTACATAAACTTAACAGCCCCAGCAATACATATTTCTGCATGTCATTTTCCTCCACATCTTGTACAGGGCCTTTTTCCCCCTGTCTGTTCTTTTGGTATCATATACACCGTTCTCTTTAATCCGCTGCAGTTTACTTTCAGATGATAACTCTCCCCTTCACGGGTAACATAAACCACAGCTCCCGGTTTTTTTCCTCTGGCACAGTGCCCGCAGGCACTGCAGGTGTTCCAGTCCGTGTTCAGCCTGTCAGAGGACACTGCCATCACGGACAGCTTCAGATGGGTACAGGTCCGGCTGGTATGAAATACCTGTTCCCTGGGCGTCACATACACCCATTCCTGTTCCTGATTCCCGGAATTACTCTCCTGGTTCCCAATCCACCTGACCATTCTGCAACTGTCCCGCAACTCTATACTTTTTTTTCCGAAAAATCTCAGAGGGAAAGGCACGGAATACCTGATCTGAGCATCAATCACTCTCTTATCCACGCGGGTCTGCTTCCAGGAGAATCCGGCGATTCCCAGTTGAATATGAGAAATAGGGCAATTCTGTACTGCCAGTTCCTTATAAAATACAGCCTTTGTCATATTCTCCGCTGCTTTTTCTGAAATCTCATCCATAAGAGACACCTCTGCCACCGCTTTGTCCAGCGAATTTTCCACAATATACTGAATCTGCATGATTCGAAAGAGAAACAGTATCATAACCATTGCAAAGAGAAAAACAGGAAGCACCAGCGCCGCCTCTACCGTCAGGCTGCCCGGAACAGAGGAATGAAAAAGTGCCCCTGGCCGGAAGCGGGAATGACATTCCGGATACGCTTCGTGAGATATTCCATAACAATTTTCTTTTTTATTCTGCTGCCTGAGAGAGTGTTTTTCATTTTCCTTTCCTGTTATCCAGGGCACTTTTTCATCCCTCCTTCCTAGACAGGCCTGACTGTCAGTAGGAACATCTGCGGCTGGCCTCAAAATGGTAGACCCCATCCTCTTTTTTTGCACCGGTTATAAATCCAGGAAAGAGCGGATGCGCCCTGTAGATTCCATCTGCTGTTACCTCCTGCAGCAGATGGTCCATACGAAACTGTTCATATCCCGGCAAAAGCCTGATATTGAATTCCATAATATCCATGGCACGGCTGGTCAGCAGAGATTCTCTGACCGAAACCATCAGTATCTGCAGATACTCCCGATAGGTCAGCCCCCGTTCTTCTGATTCTGAAGACGCCTGATTTTCCAGTACCTTCTGGCCTGCTGACACATCGCTTTTCCATTCCGATACCTCTTTTATCAGGGGAACTTTTCCCCCTGCCAGCAGACACCGCACATCCAGCACACTTTCCACATAGCTCCAGGCCAGGAGAATCCCTGTCTGTACCGCCTGTATCAGAGGCGGAAGGCCGGTAAATCCCACTGCCGCTGTCGCTATCTCCAGAGCCAGTGTCTGTTTGCCGCTGTCCTTCAGAATAGTTGCAAAATTTCCTGCTTCCCGCAGCAACAGCAGTTCCTTTACCACCTGCTCCAGATTTTCCCGGTCACTTTCTTTTCCGCCGATACAGTATTCCAGTTCATACTCCAGTGCATGAGTAGCGGCGCCCTTCTCTCCAGGCCCGTTCTGACAGGAAAAATAACCATCCAGATACCGTATCAGCCACAATTTATCCAGTTTCTCTGTTCCCGGATATTCCAGATTCCCCTGTTCTTTTTTCCTGTTTTGCAGACAATCTTCCAGCAAAACTCCTCTGGCCGATAATGCAGAGGGATTTTCCACCACAAGGCCCAGCATGGGAGAATTTTTCCACAGTTTTACCAGTTCCATGGGATTTTCCGGCAGCGGCTGTTCCTCTGAAGAAGAATTTTCCGTGGTTTCCGGGGATTTCTCTCCTTCTTCCGTACTTCCTTCCTGAATTTCCCTGGCTTCCTCCTCTGCCGCCTGGGCTGCCTCCCATGTATTCTCCAGTTCTTTTCGTCTGTCCGTCAGTTCACCTCCTGCTTCCAGTTTTTTCTTCCATGCCTCGCCAATTTCTGCTGCAGCCCTGTCTCTGACAGCCCTGGACGCCTGTTCTCTGAAGTATGCCCCCTGATAATCTGTGGCCAGTGCGTAACCGCTAATCTGAAAATCCATTAAGTCCATCTGATAAAAACCGACGCCCGCCTGCTCCAGAACTGCCTCTTTCATCACAGTTCCTTCCGTTCCTGACAGCTCCAGCGCACCCTTCCGGGAGCTTCCTTCCAGAAACAGCATATGATAATTCTGCCACATGGGCAGATTATAACCGGCAAACAGTGATTCCAGGCGAAGCTGCATGTTCCTCCCTGCAATGATTTGAAGGCTCTGCACTCTGGCAGCTTCCAGCAGAGAAAAGAGCAGAGAAAAAATCAGAGTCAGAATCAGAGCCAGAAATAATGTGATACTTCCCTGACATGTTTTTCTCTCTCTCATATTTTCTTTCTCTCTCATATTTTCTTTGCATTCTCCGTCACCTTTTTCAGAATATCCGACACCAGTTTCTGAATCTGCGTTTTAAATAAGGCAACCAGACTGATGAGTACCACCACAATCAGGATTACTTCTACTACGCCCATTCCGTCTTCCTCCTGCAAAAATCTTTTCCATTCCTTTTTGAAACCTGCTGCAAATTTTGCTGTAAATTCTTTCATACGCTATCTCCTTTTCTGTTTTGCTGTTTTGATGTTTCATCTTTCTCATTCATTTTGTATAATTTATTTTTATACTTGTCTTTCTGTCAGATTTGAAGGGTCAGGCCTGCCGGAACCACCAGAATCACCAGTACAAGCATCAGCATGATTCCCATGGGCAGAAGCAGTCTGGTGCCCGCTTCCTCTCCCGCTTTTCTGGCTCTGGCCTTTCTCTGTTCAAAGGCTTCCCCTTCTTCCTCTTCCAGCAGGCGCTGCATACCTTTCGCACCTTTTCGGATATTTTGGACAATCAGGGAAGATAGTTTCCGGTAAACACTGAGCCCGCACCGCTCTCCGAAATTTTCAAAGGCCTGCAGTTCTCCCACGCCGCCCTGTATTTCATGGAGCACCGTCAGCATTTCTTCATATGCCTCCCGCTCACCCTGTACTTTCTTCTGCTTACCGGCCTGATAACTGAGGGCAATCCGCTCCCAGGCCGACAGCATATTCATACCTGCACCGGATAATAAGGACAGCTTGCTGACAATTTCCGGGTAGTCCTGAAGCATTTGCTGCTGACGTGCCAGCTCCTTCCGTTTCTGTTTCTCCTTTTCGGCCAGGATAACTCCCGCCGCTCCGGCCATCCCCAGAAACAGGGCGCCGATACTTCTGTTTTCTGTCTGTTGTTTCCAGACAATCTTTTTTCCTTCCAGTTCTCCCGGAAGCTCCAGATATTTCGTATCTGTCTTCTGATTTTCCAAAGCCAGTGCTTCTTCCAGATGTTCCGCAAATTGTTCTCCCGCAGACTGTTTCGGCGGCTCTGCCTGTACAAAAAGCTGATACAGGCATGTTTCTCCCTGACAGGTCAGTTCCGCAGTAACTTCCACCAGAACCGGAACTTTTAACTGACCTGTCAGATTTCCCTCCGGATCAAATACTTCATAATCAGAAAGCGTATAGTCTGCTTCCACAGCTCCATTCTGCAGAGTTGCCGGAAGATACAGGGATTTACTCACATGGTTCACAGAGGGGTTTTCTCCCGGAAGCACCTGTTCCAGCTCCTGTTTTGCCTGTTCCAGATATTCCTGTTTCTGTTTTTCGGTCAGTTTCTTTTCCTCTGCCTGTACATGCAGAGGATATTTTTCCAGTACACCTTCCACATCCACCAGATATTCCCGTTCTTCCATCCCCTGTCCCGGCAGATTCCTTGCTATTTTCTTCTGATTCCCGGTATTTTCATCTATTTTCCAGAACACTGCTGCCAGAAAAAATCCTGCCGCCAGAATCAGCGCGGCTTCATACCATTTCCTGTTCTGTAATTTCGTTTTTATATACCAGGCAGCCCCGCAGCAGCAGGCCGCACCCGTCACATATCCATACATGGCCCTTTCTCCTATACCTGAATATCTGCTATTTTTTCTGCAATTTTACAGGTGCATCCATAAACTCCAAGGGCAAAGGTCATAATCCCCGCTCCCACCGGATTTCCGTAAAGGGGTTCCAGAAATTCCGGTGAGGTAATGCCCACATACAGAAGAATCCCAAAGGGTACCAGGTTCATAATGTTCATTTCCAGCCGCTTTGCAGCCATTACCGTTTCAATTTCCCGCTTTACCTCTGCCTTTTCCCGTATTTTATCTGCTGTATTCCGGAAGATTCTCATAAAATCTCCGCCGCTTCGCCGGGCAAATACGAACACCTGAGAAAAACTGCTGATTTCCTCTATACCGCTTCTCTCTGCCAGATCTTCCACCAGTTCTTCCAGCGGCACGTTCAGTTTAACCTGATGATTGAGCCAGATCAGTTCCTGTGCCATTACAGCCTGCGTCCCATACAGTTTGACAAATTCTTCCTCTGCATGGGCAAACCCATGCTCTATGGACGCTCCTGCTTTCAATGCGGCTGAAATCATCTGGAGTATTTCCTTAAACTGGAACAGCATGTCCCCTTTTCGCTTTTCCATCCGGCGGTTCCGAACATTATTTCTGACCGGACGATACAAAAGCACCGCTCCTGCCATTACATAAATATTCCGATAAAACAGCCATGCTACGGTTCCTGCCATCCCAAGGGTAATTCCCATGCAAAGCAGCCTTTCTTTCCCGTTCAGCATATAATATCTATAATCCTGCACCTGTTCCCTCCATTCCCGCACGGTAGAGCTTGCCCTGATGAATCAGCTCCCCTTTTTTCTGCCAGCTTCCGGCTATTTTTCCATTCCGCTCTCCCATTTCCGCAAATTCATACAGGGGATTCAGTATGATATTTCCCTGTTCCACGCCGGCTACCTCCATCACAGACAGGACACGTCTGGTTCTGTCTCTTAACCGGCCCAGATGTACCAGTATGTCCACCCCGGCGGCAATCTGGGCACGGATGGCTGTCAGAGGCAAATCCATTCCCATCAGTACCATGGTTTCCATGCGGCTGATCATATCCTGACAACTGTTTGCATGACCCGTACTTAAAGAACCGTCATGCCCTGTCGGAACATCTTACCGACAAGTCGCGAAATGTATTCTGCCAGTCAATACAATCCTTTTTAGATGGACGGATAAACCTTAAATTGGAATATATGCTACCAGTAGAAAATGGAATAATCATTTTTGAGTTGATTAAATTCTCATAAACTGTACCAAATTTCAGTATGACTATGATTTTCCCATCCCCACATACGATAATCCGGTCGATGAAATTTTCAACAACGCTCCTGTCAATCACATCCACCTTTTTCATCTTTTCGATATGCTTCCTAATGCCGAGAATTTCTTTTTCCAAATCCTCTGCATTTTTCTTTTGTTTGGAGATGTTTTCAATCTCTTTTTCCAGTTCGTCTTTTTGTTCCTTGTTCTGCTGGTACATTGCAAAGAATGCTTCTTTCATGGAAGGTTCGGGCGCATCCCTCCATGCAATGAGATTCTTATTCAGTTCCTTTTCGATTTTATCAAGCCTTTTCTGATATGCCTTCAAAGGTTCATCATCTTTGGATGCCGCTATGCTGGCTTCCCTGATAATATCTACCAGATTGTTAATACAGGCTTCGTGATTCTTTAAGAAGGTGTTAATAGAAAAGCGGCAGATGCCAATCAATGTTCTTTCATAAATCCGGTTGTATCTTTCATTGCTACATACAGCGTTTAGCTCCTTTTTCTTTTTGGGAAAATAATCTTTATACATCCCAACTGTCTTTTTCCTGTCACCATATTGGAAATGGAACTGTGTTCCACAATCTCCGCAGAACACCTTGCCTGAAAACAAATGCGTACCTTTGAACCGGGCCTGTGTTTCTTTTTTGTCTGGCTTATCGTAAATATGCCTGCGTTCTTCACGGAGTTTCTGCGCCATGTCAAACAGCTCTTCCGATACGATAGCTGGGCCATCCACAGCAACCCATTCTTCTTTCGGGCGGCTGTATCGTTTCTTCTTTGCATTCATACCCACGCTCAAATCTGAGCCTTTTTTATTGATATGGAACACGCCCTTGTATGATTCGTCTGCTAACCTGCTTGACACTGTATTAGCGGTAAGCATTTTCCCACTCCTTGCACCATACACGCCACGTTCAGCCAGCTTTCTTGCTATTTCCGATACCCCCAGATTACTATAAACGTACCATTCAAACATTTTACGAACAACGGCTGCTTCTTCTTCATTTACCGCCATACACTTATTTTCCTTATCCCAGTAATAGCCGTACCTGACATCCGTAGCATTAAGTCTTTTTGCCTTGCACTTCTGCTTATGTGCCGTTATCCCTTTCTGCGACTGGCCGAACACAACATGCTGATTTATAAGGGCATGGAACCCATGCATTGTCACTTGTTCTCCGTTAAACGGGTCAAATACGTTATTTGATACAATGAAAATAATCTTGACGCCGCACTCCCTGCATACGGTCTGTAAATATCCGTCTACCTCTGTTGACCTGCACAGCCTGCTCTCGTCTTTTGCAATGATATACTGGATGCCTCCCTGCATTACTCTTTCAATCATTGCATTAAATTGTGGGCGTCTGTTCGTTGCGCCACTGATTCCGTCATCCACATACTTCCCTACAATATTTAATTCGGGATGCTTCTTTGCATATTCATCACAGAGCAGTATTTGGTTTTTACAGCTTTCAGCCTGTCCTTCATTATCCGTACTTACGCGGGCATATGCCACACAGTTTCCAGCCAGCTTCTCATCATACATCATATGTTTTTTCCTCCATTTCATATGGTAAATAAATCTCATCATGCATACTGTAAATGCCTTTTTGCAGTAAATGGCGGATTTTACAGAATTTGCTTGTCCTCCAGTGGACATCCCCAAATGACTGCACCAGCACAATATCGTACTGGCCTTTATCCCGTATTAGCTCCTGCAATTCTTTCTGGCTGCCGTCAGCCTTATTTCCATTCATATCCGCATAGCGACGAGTCAAGCTCCAGTTTGTCTTATCCTTTAAAAATAAATCCATGATTGCATACTGCAAATCCAGTGAACGCCCTACAATCTCCAAACCACAATAATATATGGCTACATTCAGTTTTCGGTCAAATGGCGGCTCGGTAAAACGGAAGCCGCCATCTTCCAAAGTATGTATCTCTATTCCATTCATGCTCAGGCGCATAAGCTCTGACATACAGATTCCGGTGTTTTTACGCAGATGGTAAAAATCCTTTAATATCAGGGCTTTATATGCATGAACGTTTTTCATAAGCTTTTCCAGCTGTGTCTGGTCGCATTTCCGTAGAGTTTTATCCAAAAATATATCCGCTTCGTCATATCCGGCATTATGGGCAAACTCTTTCAGCCGTTCCAGTTCCTTCCTATATATACTGGGGCGTTTTTGCGAAACATCTGTAAAATGATAAATAGCAGATTTGCTTTTCCCCATGCCATCACACCCCCTCTGTAATCCTTCTCATTGCCAGCGTACACACTCTATCTGGCACAATCCCTTGTTCGCACAGGATATTCAGAAAAGCTCTCTGCACTTGTGCTTCTACTTTCCCTACTGTTTTCTTCTGGTTATTTTCCGGCTTCTGGTAAATTTTCTTCTTATTCATAGAATTTCTTCCTTTCTTACTCAAAATATGGATTCCGTGCAGCTAGTGTTGCTAGATTCCTTTCTCCCTATAAGTGCTCCCGCTCTTTTTATAATTGCTATCCCTCCTAAATACAGCTTGCGGAAACATAGGAACATCCAACCGTTTTCATATGTCAGGGGGGAACATGGTGCAAATTCTTAAAAAAATAACCAATAAAAATCCGAAAGCACACACAGAAAAATAAAGAGATAGTCTATCTCCTTGCCTTTCTGTATTCACTTTCGGATTTCTATTGGTTAATTAGATAGGCCACCGGTGTGTCCGCAACACCTTCTGCCTCAATATATTATGGGCAAAATTGTAACACGGCATTTCCCGGATGTCAATAAAATTTTTTTTGTTCCTACTTATCTGGAAATTAAAATACAGAAGATTATCTCTCATAGATGATGCTATTTGCTGCCCGTTTATCAAATAGGCTTAGTTGCCGAAATTCCTGCTGTATATCCTCATCTATGTCATCTATATCCATACATTCATTGAAAACGCTTTGCAGGCTCTTTGCCTTTTTCCATGTATGCTGTATCTTCATTTCTGCCCTTACATACTCTTCCGCCAGTTCTGGGTATCTCTTCATGTTCTCTGCTGCGTGCCGCTCTGGCATGAACATACAAAACATACAGCTGCATCTGCCGACATATTCATAACATGGATGCGGCTCTAGTTTTAACTCTTTGCCCTGCTCAAACATTTTACCTTTTTCATAATTTAGGCAGGGCCTGTACCAATGGCAAGTAAAATCCGCTACCCGCTTTGTTTTAAGCGTCGTGCTGTGGTATTCCAGTTCTGGCAGCTTTGCCCGCCCCGTGCTTTCGTCCCTGCGCTCCCCAGACAAAAACAAGCACTTTGTGCCTAACTGCTTCCTATGCTGCCGTATCCATTTATCAGTTACTGCCGTTTTCAGATAAGCCGTACACCAGCGATTTTTCATATCTGGAAACTTTAGCCGTTCATTCAGCAACAGCCCCAAAAAACCTCTGGCGTCTGATAGGAAAACTGGCTTAATTCCCATGAACGTCGCAACCTTGTAAAACATTGATACGTTTTCCGGGTACTCACATCCAGTGTCACAATAAAGCAGATATATCTTTTCTTTTGGGAAATTTTTAACTGCCCAGTAAAGTGCCCCTGTGCTATCTATCCCGTTCGAGTAACTTACTATTACACTGGTATACTCCAAATCACTCAATAATCCCTCTGTTGGTACTACCTTTGTGCGTGCCATTGTGTTTACCTCTCTTTCATTTCCGTATACAAAAAAATGAAATTCGGCTTGAGATTTAAAATCTCTTATCGAATTTCATTTTAGGACTTATCCTGTTCCTAATTATCACCTTGCATTCAGCCCATTCACAAAAGCCAGATAGCAGGCAAAATCTCCTATCCGTTTCCTGTCATATGGATTTTCTTTCTCGTCTCCCAGACAGTCACGCCATCCTGCCTCCTTCCCCTGCTTTTTCAAGTACCTCGCAAGCATATTGAATTTCACAATCACGGAATCATGGCAGGATGTCCGGCGGGAATCAAGCTCTGCCTTTTCTTCCCGGTTAAGCATCGGCCATTTGGCGCATATCGCCGCATATTTCGTGGCTGCAGCCGTCAGTTCCTTATAGATTTCCCCAGCATCAGCATCTCTGCCGATATCTGCAAGCATCTGACTGTGTATATTCTGCATCTCTTTAAACGTAAGGCTCCGCTCCGTATTCAGATATTCTTCGTAAGTCGCTGTCATTTTATCATCCTTCCTTGTCCTATTGTGACGTGTCCATATATTCCTGCAGTTCATACTCACAGGGGACGTACAGCTTTCCATTTTCCACACACCGGAAAATATCGCATGTCTTATCCGTGGATGCCGCATAAAACCCCGTATGGCTGTAATCCGCTTTCTGCCCGTCTTTCCCATAGCAGTCTGCCCGGAAAAAGCCAAACTCCAAATCTCTGCGGAGCCTGCGTGTAATCTGGTAAAAATCCCCGTCCTTTTTTTCAAATTTCCTTACCGGGGCAAAATGCTTCCCGCCATATTCAAAAGTTGATTGCTGCATATCTTTTACACCATCCTCCCCACTGTTAGGTTTAATCATAACTGGTTACAAAAAGTTCCTTTCAATTATTGTCTGTGTTGTCCTTTTTCCAGACTGACAATAAAGCACCCGCCGCTTTTTTTAACACTCGCATTGGGCGGAAAAGATGACGTTTATTCACAGCCGACGCACTCCCGGAATCCGTCTTGTTGTCCTTTAGGGAGCAGAAGCCGGAGGCTGTAACCCAGCCACCCGCAGGGCTTGCCCTTGACGGTGCGCAAAAGAAATGCTATGCTGCCCATCTTTCGACGGGATTCCAGCTGATTGTCCCCCAGTCCTTCGCCGTCGGCATATGGAAACAGGCATTTCTTTTGTGCGCAGTCAGGGGTGGCGGCTTTATGTAATCTGCCTGCTGTAAGCAATTATCCCCTTGGATAAGGGGGCAGGAGGTGTTTATACAAAACGAAGTCCCGGTGTTTTCTGCTTTCTAAAAATTTTTGCCATTCGAGGCGTTCTGTATGTATTATGTTGACATTTCCCAGCGACTATCATCCATATCATTTATGTCCCGGCAGTCGATTTTTCACCAAAAATTGAATCTGAATCTAAATCTAATTCAAAATCATAATCCCAATCTTCTGGGACCGGGAAATTTTTCTCGCATGAATCCTCACAAACTTCCTTATGCTTCTCCTGTTTGCCGGAGTCATCTTTGCCGTCTTTCTTCTCATCCTTTTCTATAAGCCCGGCTTTCTGGTAGTCTTCACGCAGCCTCTCTTGTTTGCCGCCATTGCCTTTTATCAGGATGTCCGGGTTTATTATCCAGACGCCGGTTTGTATTTTGCGGATAAAATCCTGCTCCTGTAGGATTTTCATGGTTTTTGCTACCGTCTGCCTGCAGCACTTGGTATTTTTCTCAATCTTGTGGGGTGTTGCGATGAAGAGGTTGGTGCTTGGCTTGACATTTTCAATAATATAGATGAAAACTTCGAACTGTTTGTAGCTGAGTGATTTCATCACTTTAAGGAAGTCTTTCATGTAGCATTTCCAGAAATGTTTTGTAGTGTAGAATAATTCTGCTAACTGTTCCGATTCCATAGTCTGGTTGTTATCCATAGTTCCTCCTCCTTTTATGAAACAGATGTTTTAGATAGTATATTCCATCCATATGTCAATGTCAATTAACTGAAATGTTAAATTAAATTACCATTTTCTAATATGATATATTTTTTGATATGTTAATCTGAATTAACAATGTGTTGAATAAAATTTACTTTTATATCAAATTAGATTAACTGAAAATTTAGGACAAAAAAATCGTGGAAAGCCGCATAAATACTGGATTTTTTGGATGTTTTATTGCTCTTTGAATTTTTCAGGTCTCTTTTTTCTTAATATCTTTAATATACGGGTGTATTAATGTAAATATATTATATATAGTATATAGGGTGATTAAAAAATTAAAAAATTAAAGACGCGGGTGCGCTGCTTCGCATTGTATTAAATATGCGGGTGCGCTGCTTCGCATTGATTTTAAATATGCGGGTGCATTGCTTCGCAACAAGAGCCACAACAGAAAGTACAACAGAATAAATACCACAACAAAAAAGTCCAACAGAATAAGTACCACAACAAAAATTACAACAGAATAATTAAAAAAACAGCGGGAGCTGAAATGACCAAAAGCTTTTATAGCTGACGGGAATTCAGATTCCGGGAGTTATTCTGTGGCTCTTGTATTCTAAATATAATCAATATTTCTGCATCCAGATGCAGGAACGCTCTGTACGAGCGTGAGCGTCGCGATGGCATACGCCATTTCTACAAGGGACAGTACAGTACAACTAAATATAGACAACAAAATACGAACTAACTGTTTAATAATCGGGAGATGAATTGACCAAAAGCTTGTAAAGCTGGCGGGAATTCAGATTCCGGGAGTATGTGTTGGCTGGCTCTTGTAGAATCGCTGTACGCACGCTGCCGCTGAACCCGGTAAAACTCCGGGCAACCTCCTGAAAGGAGATTTTGCTGACAACAAAAATAACAACAGAAACAAACTAAAGCAAAATTGCGGGTGAAGATTTGGAACTGAAAGACACAACAAAATGTCTGGAAGTGGAAAATTGAGCTGCAGCGTGCTGTGGCTGTTGGTGTGGATATCTACAACAGAAAATCAAAAGAACCAAAGGTTCCGAGGGAAAGATTGAAACTCGGATACTAAAGGCTGGGCTAACGGGATATCTACAACAAAAAGCCAAATGAGCCAAAGGCTCCGGGCTGAAAATTGAAACTCGGATACTGGATGTTGTGGTGATGGAGTGCTTACAACAGAACTACAACAAAAAGTCAAACGAGCCAAAGGCTCCGGGTTGAAAATTGAAACTCGGATATTGGATGTTGTGGTGATGGAGTGCTTACAACAGAACTACAACAGAAAGTTAAGCGAGCCAAAGGCTCCGAGTTAATATTTGAAAAAATTTGCTGTCCTAGCGGCGTGACGGGGAGAAACGGAGACAAAAATTATGTCAAACAAAAAATTAAATGTAAATGCACATCCAGATGGAAAGACAACGGAAAGGACGGAACGCGATATGACTGCGCCGCATTATGCAGATGTAAATTTCGATGTTCCAGGAATGATGGCTTACATCAAAGCAAGGTTCCAGGAACTGGTAGAGCAGTTTGTTGCAGCATCGTCAGAAGCTGAACAATGGCACGACGAAATTGACAAAATCGATATATGCGCCGATTGGGATATACCGGAAATCTGCATGAAATACACAGAATTCGAGAAGGCACGGAACCATCGTAATACGCTATACAACGAACTAGTCGCATTCATCGAGGCGATTACAAGTATTACCAATGATGACACCCTGACATATAAAGATGGGACAGACTTCGAAGAATGGAAATTGGAATCAGCAAGTATGGAGCTTCACGGTGGCATTGACTGGGACAAATATGAACGAGAGATTGCAGGTATTACAGGTGAAATATATGAATCTTTGATTTCGAGTATGAAACAATCACATGCAATCCTTGGAAAATATTATGGCTGTGCCACACGCTTCATGTACGAATCCAGATTGCAGTCTTCCTCTGCCTTTTTTCGAGAATTAGATTATATTGTAGACAAATTCTGTCTTAACAAAAGCTGCGTGCCGGGGAGAAATGAAGGAGTAAAGGCCATGAATCCAGAAATTTTAAGAAAAGTAAAAGACACCGCTCTCGTTTTGCTCAAAAAACCAATACATATTATTGATGATGAGATTGAGAGCGGTTTGAAACTAATTAACCATCCGTTTATACCACAAAATGGCTTCATAAATGGACTTGAAGACAAGGAGCAGCCGTCTTGCAAAATTATAAGCGGTGATGCAAACATGCAGAAAGCAATCCAATTTTATAAAGACGCTATTGAAAAAGCAGAAAGCATAAACGACATCCTATTGCTCCTCCAAGGTCCTTGTCATCTGACATATTTGAATCTTATTCAAAAGGGATTGTCCTCAGACGAACTGGGCGAGCTGTTGGCTTACATATGGGTAAACACGGAATCCCCAAATAATAGCATAATCCCATTACGGACACTTATCAAATGGTTCAAGAAAGCCAGTAAGCAGTCCTTGATGGATGCAGCGGAGCTTGCTTATTATAATTCGCTGCCAGACGAATTTACGGTATACCGTGGCATAGGTTCCAAATCCAACAAGAACGGAATTTCCTATACATTAAGTTTGGAAAAAGCGGAATGGTACGCAATTCGTTACAATAAAAAAGGCTATGTTCTCTCTGGAACGGCGAAAAAGAAAGATGTCCTTGCATTTTTCAATGGGCGGAAGGAACAGGAAATCCTGATTCAGCCTAAGAACATAGTCCACCTGCACAAACGATAGGGGAATTGCCACATTCCCCTTCTACCCCAACGTCTGTCAGGATGCTGCAAGCGTCCTGATGGCTCATTGGTTTTCCACCGCCGGTACAAATCTGATGCTGAGATTCAACACACCCCCAAGCGCATTTGCAATAGCCGTAAGCTCATTATATGTGAATTTCCCTGTGGTCAGCCTCTGGTAAAACGCTTGTGGCGTCATTCCGAGCCGTCTGGCAAGTTCTGCTTTTGTGATACTGGCATCAACACAGGCATGCTCAATCATTATATACATTTGATTCTTTTCTTTCATTGTATGTCCGGCTCCTTTCCTAGATGTTTCTTATATAAGTATTATACTACAAAATTCTGTCATTGTCAAAAATTCTATAAATCTTTTTATTGATTTATAATAGAAAATCATTGACAAATAAAATAAAATCATTTATAATCCATTTGTAGCACATAGTAATTTCATTTTTAAAATCAAATATGAAAAGTCTCACAAGACTGCAAGTCTGGTACGGGTTTGGATGACAAGGTGGTGTGACCCCAGTAAATTTATCCCCGGTGGAAATCGTGTGGTGGGAAAACACGGTGGAAAAGTTTCATGCTCCAGATACAGCTACCCATCTGCCAATGTCGAATAGAGTAGATACGCATACATAGCGGTGAGCGCATTTATACAAGTTATGATTACTTGTATAGGTGTGCCTATCGCTTTTTTTGTTTGATTTTTAAACTTATTTCCATAGAAAGGAGATTCCAATATGCAAAAAATTAGCATGGTTTCCCATGATGACTGGGTAAAAATGGGCGCAGGGCTGAATACAAGCTGCAATGCAGCGCTTAACTTGTATACTATGCTAGCGAACAGCCTTGGCAGGTTCCATTCAGATACTAAGAAGTCGCTGACGGTATATAGCAAGCTTGTATGCCTGAAAGCCGACATGCGAAACCTGGCAAAAGAAAATGCCAGCAACTTGTTTGGGCAGAAAGAGCTTGACAGCCTTTTCCCTGATACAGACACCAGGGAATGGGATAAACATTTCAAAAATTAGAAAGGATTATTTACATATGCAACATACATTAAACGATGTGTTGCGTGTCACAACTGATAATTACCTCGCATCGCTTGACCCTGCGAATCCGCCGGAACCGTCTGTAATCGAAGCAGAACTGTTAGACAACATTCAGATTGAACTGGCATTGGAAAACGGTACTCGTGAAAAGGGAAATAAATTCAAATGCCCCCAGACATTGGAATTTCAACAAATCGCAAAGATTGTTTCCTATTTATATCCTGTGTACCGGATTGAAACAGCAGGGACGAACGCTGACACTACGTATGACCTTTTAGCCATCTATCAAAGTGATGGACCAGATGAAGGTATTTATGTAACGTCAGACGAAGTATTCAGAACACTGGCTCGTCAATACAATTACAAGTTAACGACACGGGAATACAATGAGTTCATGACTGTATTACGTGACATGGTTCCAAGAAAGAGCCGCTGTCATGAACCAAATTTAATTGCCGTAAACAACGGAATTTTTGATTTTGATACAAAACAGCTCCTGCCATTTACTCCAGAATTGGTGTTCATGGCAAAATCAAGGATTAACTACAATCCAAATGCACAGAATATTACGATTCACAACCCTGATGACAACACAGACTGGGATGTGGAAAGCTGGATGCACTCATTGTCTGATGACGATGACATCGTTAATACACTTTGGGAAGTGCTCGGAGCTATCGTAAGACCAAACGTGCCATGGAATAAATCAGCGTGGTTTTATTCTGAAACTGGTAACAACGGAAAGGGAACGCTCTGTGAACTGATGCGTCAGCTCTGTGGCGATGGCAGCTACGCTTCGATTCCATTATCAGACATGGGAAAGGATTTCATGTTGGAACCGCTTACCAGAGCAACCGCCATTATCGTAGACGAGAATGACGTTGGTACATATATTGATAAAGCTGCAAACTTAAAAGCGATTATCACGAATGACGCTATCAGTATCAACCGCAAATTCAAACAGGCATTGCAGTATCGGTTCTACGGTTTCATGGTGCAGTGCTTGAATGAGATGCCACGTATTAAGGATAAGTCTGATTCGTTCTGGAGACGGCAACTTTTCATTCCGTTTGATAAATGCTTTACTGGAGCAGAACGCAGATACATTAAGCATGACTACCTGCACCGTACAGAAGTGTTGGAATATGTCTTATACCGGGTGCTCAACATGACAAATCACGCACTCTCTGTGCCGGATGCCTGTAAAGCAGCGCTGGAAGAATACAAGGAATACAATGACCCAATCCGGCAATTCATCGAAGAAATCGTCCCAAAATTTGCATGGGATTTGGTCCCCTTTAGTTTTCTGTATGATTTATATTCTGCGTGGCATAAAAGAAATTCCCCTAGTGGCAGTCCTATCGGCAAGATTACTTTCCTGAAGGATTTCCGCGAGTTGATGAAAGACAATCCTGATTGGGATTGCGACACATATAAAAAGAAGCCTGTCAGGACAGGGAATAAACTTGATAAGCCTGAAATGATGATTTTGGAGTATTGTCTGTACAACTGGATGAATCAAGCATATGCAGGAACGTCTAACAGAATAGGCACCTGTATTCCTGGAATCGTATCTGAATCCTATAATGGCATGGTCAGACGAAATATTCTTATTGGTGAGAGCGACGAAAATTCCGAACCCACTGAGCCATCTGACTTACAATAACTTATGGCTGCTTATAGTGGTTGTCTTACATCTGCTATGTATTTTTACACTGACATCCAGAATGGATTGACGATTATCCATGTATTGCTGCGAAAGATATCGCCTTATCAGATAATTCAATTTTGGGAAAGATTTTCCGAAACAATAGTCTATATCAGATGTTCGTCATAATCATGCTTGTGATAGGTTTAGTAATGTGTTAGATAAGTTTGATAATTAGCATGACGGCAATCAAATAAGATAATGGCTGTACATAAAATATTAAAGGATAACCCTTTTTTAGAGGGTTATCCTTATTAGTTTATTGTTTCTTTGATACCACATTTTGTGCAGTATTTGTAGTTATCTGAAACGAAACCGTGTTCATCACATCCACGCCATCCGCCATGGTTGATATCATTTTGTGTTATCATTTCTGCGTCGTGATTTTTGAATTCTTTCATGTCAGTGAAATGTTCGTTGCAACCATTACATATTATGCATACATAAATTTGTTTTGAACCATAATGATATGCCCAGTTATGCTGACAAGTCGTAGGTGCATTGCTGTTCGGCTTATTGCTTACAGATTTTCGTTTGTCCTTAACGATAATTTTACAAGTCAAAGTCCTTTTGTTGACTTTTGCCCTTACAACAGCAGTACCCTTTTTCTTTGCAGTCACTTTGCCGTTCTTAGACACCGTAGCCACTTTCTTGTTGCTGGTTGTCCATTTCACTTTCTTCCCAGCAGTGTTTTTCACTTTTAACTGGACAGTCGGCTTTGTCTTTTTCTTTGTGATAGTCAAAGTCACTTTGGACTTGTTCAACTTCGG
>CATLIX010000016.1 GCA_949959185.1 uncultured Eubacterium sp.
ACACCGGCACTCCGTCTCCCAGAAATACCACGGAGCGGTTCCTCTCGTTGACTTTTGCAATGATTTCCTCAATTCCCACTGCGCACTGAGGTTCCAGAACCTGCATACCTCCCTCTGTAAATTCATACAGTCCCGTATAGGTCTGATTTCTTCTGGCGTCCATCAGAGGGCATACCATGTCCCGGCTGCCATACATGTTATAAGCCAGTCCATCCAGAGTGGGTATGTGTATCACAGGCTTTTTCAGGGCAAGGCCCAGACCTTTTGCTGTGGCGGAACCAATGCGCAGACCAGTAAAGGAACCTGGCCCTCCTGCCACTGCCAGGGCGTCCAGCGTATTTACATCCAGTTCTGTCATCCTGACGATTTCGTCCAGCATGGGAAGCAGTGTCTGGGAATGAGTTTTCTTATAATTAACCGTATATTCTGCCAGCAGGTTATCATCTTCCACAACGGCCACTCCTGCCACCAGCCCGGAACTGTCCAGTCCTAATATTTTCATTTTGTTACCTCACTTATTGTATCAGGAAATGTCATAAATTTTTTCCTTATGACGTTTTCTGCGCCGATTTTTGCCGCGTGCAAACGCAGAATCTATCTTACAAAAATCGTGCGCATCCCCCGGAGGGTTTACAGTAAAGGACAAATTTATTTGTCGTTTACTGTAATTCTGCGGTAATCAAAGCCTTTTTCCAGATCCTTTTCAATTCGGATTTCCTTATAGTGTTCCGGAAGGATTTCCTGAATCAGTTCCGCCCATTCTATAATGGTCAGTCCCTGTCCGTAAAAGTAATCCTCATATCCGATTTCTTCCATCTCCTCCACATCTCCAATCCGGTATACGTCAAAATGATAGAAAGGCATTCTGCCTTCTTCATATACCTGAACGATAGTAAAGGTAGGGCTGCAGACCGCATCTTCCACACCCAGCCCCCTGGCAATTCCCTGGGTCAGCACCGTTTTCCCGACGCCCAGGTCTCCCGTCAGGGTATACACCTCTCCGGGCCTGGCCTGTTCTCCCAGCTTCTGTCCCAGCCGGAAAGTTTCTTCCGGTGAAAATGTTTCTGTTTCCTGCATAAATTCCTCAATTCTCATATCTCATACTATTTCTGAATCATTGCCTGCGTCACTGTTTTCCGGGTCTTTTACACCCGAAAGGGATTCAGCTTCAGCCGATAGCCTTCCATATGATTGATGGCAAGAGCCACCACGGTTTCATATTTCTCTCCCAGCGTTTCTCTGGGAATCACATAGGCATTTATTCTGTTGCTGTAAATCAGAAGATTATTTTTTGTGGAAACCATTTTATAAATCTGCTTCCAGGTCAGGTCTCCGGTTTCCTCTCCCTGAGATACATGGACTCCTTTTTCATCAATCCGAAAGTGCAGGGCCTGTTGCAGCACTTCTGAACTCCTGACCTGTTTTTTCGAGCGCAGATACAGATTGGCCGGCACATAAATCAGAAATACAATTCCCAGCACCACATAAAACACTGTATAAAATGTGCTCACTTTTCCAAAGGTTATTACAGCGGTAATCAGCACCCATACTCCCACCAGCGTTGCCATAATCCCCTGCATTCCGTGGTAGGCGTGGTACAGGTTAAACCGGTACATATCTTTCTCCGTGATATTTGTATCAAATTCTACTGACATTTTATCTGCTCCTTTTCTTCTGGCTTTTAACTTTCGTCATATTATACTCTTTTTGGAGAGGTATCACAAGGGATTTTTCATAATCCCATTTTACAGAGGAAAGGGGAAACCGTCAATATGTTTCAGGATGAACGCCCATATAAAGCAGAGCGCCCCTGTCCTGATTCATGTGATATGCTAAAATACAGTTACTATTTGGAAGGGACGTGAAAAAATGCCATCATTCGCACAGGACCGCAGAAAACAGGAGAAAATGGACGGAATCATTTATGATATGCCGCCTTCTCCCAATTACAGACATGGCGTAATCAACGGCAATGTTTTTGCCATTTTAAAACAGGGATTAAAGAACAGTCTCTGTCAGGTCTTTATGGAAAATCTGGATTTCAAATACCATCCGGAAGAAAATGACGACTATGTAATTCCTGATATTATGGTGATTTGCGACAGAAAACATTTAAAAGGCGGCAGCTACAGCGGCGTTCCGAAATTTATTGCAGAAACATTAAGCCCCTCCACTGCTCTGAAAGATAAAACTGCCAAAAAAGAGGCTTATGAGAAAGCCGGCGTGGAGGAATACTGGATTATCTCCCGGCAGGGAGCCCTGGAAATCTATTATCTGGAAGACGGAGCTTACACGCTGAAGTACAGTTACATTTGTCAAAAGGGCCTGTGCTGCCAGAGGCGGCAGGCCCTTTTGGTACAAAATGAATCCCGATTTTTTATTTCATGTTCTGAATAAGATTTACCATTTCGATGGCAGCACATGCCGCATCATAACCTTTATTTCCGGCTTTGGTTCCGGAGCGTTCAATAGCCTGTTCTATATTGTCCGTAGTGACAACGCCGAAAATAGTGGGGATTCCGGTCTTCAATCCTACCGTAGCCACACCTTTGCTGACTTCCGCACACACATGGTCGTAATGGCTTGTGGCGCCTTTAATTACGGTTCCAAGGCAAACTACTGCGTCGTAATTTCCCGACTCTGCCATTTTCTGAGCGGTCAGGGGAATCTCAAAGGAACCCGGCACCCATGCCAGGGTAATATCGTCATCTTTTACCCCGTGGCGAAGCAAAGCGTCCTGTGCGCCGCTTACCAGCTTTGACACGATAAATTCATTAAATCTGGATGCCACAATTCCCACTCTGGTTCCGTTTGCTACTACATTTCCTTCCAATACTCTCATTACTTTTCCTCTTTTCTTTTTGATATGATACTGATTCGGATTTTAATAATCCGTCATGTGCTGCATTTTGCTCTGTTTTGTTTTCAGATAAAAAACGTCTGTTTTTTTCGCCGGCATCTGGATGGGCACCCGTTCTTCGATGGAAATGCCATAACCGGAAAGCCCGGTGATTTTCTTCGGATTATTGGTGAGCAGCCGGAGTTTCTCCGCTCCAAGGTCATGGAGAATCTGGGCGCCAATCCCGTAGTCCCGCAAATCCGGGGCAAAGCCCAGTTCCACGTTGGCTTCCACCGTGTCGAGGCCCTTTTCCTGCAGCTCGTATGCTTTTAATTTATTAATCAGGCCGATTCCCCGGCCTTCCTGCCGCATGTACAGAAGAATCCCCCGGCCTTCTTCCGAAATGGCTTTCATGGCTGCGTCCAGCTGTTCGCCGCAGTCGCAGCGGTCGGAGCCAAACACATCTCCGGTCAGGCACTCGGAATGTACCCGGCACAGCACGGGCTCCCCATTGGCAACATCTCCCATGGTCAGGGCCACATGATGTTCTCCGTTCAGTTTGTTGACATAACCGTATATTTCAAATTCTCCGTATCTGGTGGGCAGCTTTGCATGAGCTTCCTGATGTACCAGACTGTCCAGCTCCATACGGTAGCGCACCAGGTCTGCTATGGTAATCACCGTCATCTGAAATTTTTCCGCCAGTTCCAGAAGCTCTGTGGTGCGCATCATGGTTCCGTCTTCCCGCATGATTTCACAGCACAGCCCGCTGGGTTTCAGGCCGGCCAGAATTGCCAGATCTACCGTAGCTTCCGTATGGCCGGTACGCTTCAGAACGCCTCCTTCTCTGGATTCCAGCGGAAACATATGGCCCGGTTTCCGGAAGTCTTCCGGCTTTGCATCATCTTTCATGGCTGCCATAGCTGTTTCCGAGCGTTCAAAAGCTGAAATTCCTGTCTCTGTATGTATCCCGTCAATAGATATGGTAAATGCGGTCTGATGGTTATCGGTATTCTGTTCCACCATCTGCTTTAATCCAAGTTTCTGGCAGAGTTCTTTACTCATGGGCATACAGATTAAGCCTTTTCCGTGAGTTGCCATAAAATTAATATTTTCCGGTGTGGCAAATTCCGTAGCGCAGATAAAGTCTCCTTCGTTTTCCCGGTCCGGGTCGTCAATTACCATCACGATTTTCCCCTGTCTGATGTCCTCAATGGCCTGTTCGACCGTGTCAGTTTGCTTGCTCATTTTCTTTTTCCTCCCTGTGTGTTGTTTCATAATCAGAAAAATCCATGTTCCATCAGAAAGTTTTCTGTAATTCTGCTTTCCTGTTTTGTTTCTTTTGGAACGGATAAAAGTTTTTCCACGTATTTTCCAATTATATCGCACTCAATATTGATGGTACTGCCTGTTTTCTTTTCCGTCAGCGCTGTTTCCTGGCGGGTATGGGGAATCACCGATACCTGAAAATCCCCGTCCGTTACCTTCGCCACGGTCAGGCTGATTCCGTCCAGCGCCACGGAACCTTTCTCTACAATATACCGTAACAGTTCCGGCTCTGCTGCTATGGTATACCAGACTGCGTTTTCCTCCTGCCGGATTCCGGTTACCCTTCCGGTCCCGTCAATATGTCCGGCTACCATATGTCCGCCGAATCTCCCGTCCGCCGCCATGGCCCGCTCCAGATTTACTGTTCCGGGGACATTTATCTCCGACAGGCTGCTGCGGCGCATGGTTTCCGCCATCACATCTGCGGTAAAACCGTCCGCTGCAAGGGAAGTCACGGTCAGACAGATTCCGTTGACTGCAATACTGTCCCCCACCTTCGTTCCTTCCAGTACTTTCCGGCACCGGACTTTGATACGGGCAGAAAGAGTTCCTTTTTTTATTTCACAGATTTCTCCTGTTTCTTCTACAATTCCGGTAAACATGCTGTTCCTCCAATCCTGCCTGTGATACACAAATCTTTTCCATACTTCATCACCTCTGTCTGCTCAAGCTCCACCGCATCTTCCATTCTGGGAATACCTCTGCCTTCCACCGGAGATCTGGCTTCAGCTCCCGCCACCAGCTTCGGGGCAATAAAACCATAGACCCGCTGCACCAGCCCCGCCTGCAGGGCAGAGGCGTTCAGAGTTCCTCCCCCTTCCAGAAGAATACTGTCAATGCCGCGCTCCCCCAGTTTCTGCAGCAGCCAGGAAAGGTCTAACTGATTCTTCTGTTCTTTTTCCGGACTTATCGGAACTTCCAGCAGACGTACCCCCTGCTGCTCCAGTTTTTTTACCGTTTCTTCTGTCCGCCTTCCTTCTCCTGCGGCCGCTTTGGGATTCCAGGCAACAATTGTTTCTATTTCAGACGCTGTTCTCACAATCCGGCTGTCCAAAGGAATCCGCAGCCTGGAATCACAGATAATCCGCACCGGATTCCGGCCGCCTTCCATGCGGCAGTTCAGCATGGGATCATCCGCCAGCACCGTGCCGATTCCGGCCATAATTCCCCGGTAACGGTTGCGCAGACACTGCACATATGCCCTGGCTTCCTCTCCGGTCACCCATTTGGAATCCCCGGTTTCACAGGCAATTTTCCCGTCCAGCGTCATGGCATATTTCATGGCTACGAAGGGCATGTTCTGCTCCATATAGTGAAAGAACACTTCGTTCAGCGCCCGGCATTCCTGCTCCAGAATTCCGGTTTCCACCGCGATACCATGTTCCCGTAGTATCCGGACGCCCTTTCCCGCTACTTTGGGATTGGAATCCGGACAGCCCACATATACCTTCCGAATCTTTTTTTCTATGATAATCTCCGTACAGGGAGGCGTTTTTCCATAATGGCAACATGGCTCCAGATTTACATAAAGCTCTGCCCCTTCCGGATTTTCCTGACAGTTATTTAAAGCGTTCCGCTCCGCATGAAATCCCCCATACTGCTCATGATAGCCTGCGGCAATTATTTTTCCGTTTTTCACCACCACACAGCCCACCATGGGATTGGGGGATACTTTCCCCTCTCCCTGTCTGGCCAGATTCAGCACCTGTCTCATATAGTCTTCCGGCGTTTTCATCCTGTTCTGCTGCATTTCTTATTCTCCTGATTTTATTTTCTGTATGCTCCTTTTAAAAAGGGAGACAGAGGCTTGTAAATTAACATGGTAATTGCCACGCTGAATATTCCCTTGACAAAGGTAAAGGGTGCGTTAAATACAATCAGGCACTGAAAAATATCTTTTACTCCCGGAAAAATCACCTGATATGCCGCCAGAATGGCTTCTTTGGGCATAAAATTATAGTACACCGGATATACGATGAAATAATTGGAAAAAATACTGATTACCGCCATCAGCACCGCACCTGCAACAGCTCCGGCAACAGCGCTTTTTCTGCCTTTCCATTTCCGGTAAACCAGTCCTGCAGGAACCACAAAGCTGGCGCCCAGAATAAAATTGGAAAGTTCCCCTACGCCTCCGGTGGTGGTCATAAACAGATGAAGCAGGTTCTTAATCAGGCAAATGAGCATTCCGCTCACGGGCCCCATGGCAAAAGCCCCCACCAGAGCCGGAAGCTCCGATAAATCCATTTTTATGAAAGAAGGCATAACCGGTACGGAAAATTCCAGAAACATCAGTATAAAAGCAATGGCCGACAGCATGGCTGTCATGGTCAGCTTCCAGATATCCCTCTGCTTTGTCTGCTTTCCTAAAGTTGCGGTATTCATGGTATTCATCATTAATTTCTCCTTTCTGCGACAGGTCCGCAGGGGCTCCCTGAATCCCTCATTCTTGAAGGAGCTGGGCGCTTTGCCGCGCGCGAGCGGACTGCCTGGCAATAAATTTCCTCTCCGCGAGCTGCGCATCCCGCCCGGAGGGCTTTCTCTTATAGGAAATCTATATACTTTAGCACTTCACAGTAACACGGTATTTCCTGTAAGAGAAAAAAGCCCTGAATCCAAAGATTCAGGGCACATAAAAACCACATGCATAATAAAACACAATCTTCTTCTCCCATCCAGACTGTACTGTCGGTTTTGGATTCTCACCAAATCATGCCCTGCGGCTCACGGACTTGCCCTCTGAGGGGTATCACCGTCGGTCGGGAATTCTTTCCGGAATTATCTGTAAACCTTCTGAAAGTCACCCTGCCCTGAAGAACTTTATTTAATTTACGGTCTTATTCTACTCCTGGCTGAACATTCTGTCAACTGACATATTTTAGTATGTGTCAGATTTTGTGACAGGGAAGCCTGAGGTTTCCCTGTCATCAGATTTTCATGGTGAGCTGGATTCTCTTTTTCTGCAAATCCACGCTCATAACTTTCACTTCCACGATATCTCCCACGCTGACTATTTCCAGCGGGTGTCTGATATAACGCTCCGTCATCTGGGAAATATGTACCAGTCCATCCTGATGAACGCCGATATCCACAAAGGCTCCGAAGTCAATCACATTCCGCACAGTTCCTTTGAGAATCATACCTGGAGCCAGGTCTTTCATCTCCAGCACATCATTGCGCAGAATGGGTTTGGGCATATCGTCTCTGGGGTCCCGCGCCGGCTTTTCCAGTTCTTTTACAATATCCTGCAATGTCATCTCACCCAGCTCCAGTTCTGCCGCCAGCTTTTTGTAATCTGTAATTTTTTTGGAAATTCCGGCCAGTTTCCCCTCCTGGATTTCTTCCGGCTTATAGCCCAGCCTGTCCAGCAGTTTTAATGTGGCGTCATAGCTTTCCGGATGGACGCTGGTGCCGTCCAGAGGGTTTTTCCCATTGCTGATACGCATAAAACCTGCGCACTGTTCGTATGCTTTCGGCCCCAGTTTGGCCACCTTTAAAAGCTGTGCACGGGTCAGGAATCTGCCGTTTTCTTCCCGGTAGGCCACAATATTTCTGGCAATTACTTTTGAAATGCCGGAAATGTACTCCAGCAGGGAGGCTGAGGCGGTATTCAAATCCACGCCTACCTTATTGACGCAGTCCTCCACCACGCCCCCCAGGGCGTCGCTTAATTTTTTCTGATTCATATCATGCTGGTACTGTCCTACTCCAATGGATTTCGGGTCAATTTTCACAAGCTCTGCCAGCGGGTCCTGGAGACGCCTTGCAATGGAGGCCGCACTTCGCTGCCCCACGTCAAAATTGGGGAATTCTTCTGTAGCCAGCTTGCTGGCGGAATATACGGAAGCTCCGGCTTCATTTACAATCACATACTGTACGGGAACCGGAAGTTCTTTTAACAAATCCACAATAATCATTTCCGATTCTCTGGAAGCAGTTCCATTGCCCACAGAAATCAGGGAAATTCCATATTTCTGAATGAGTTTTTTCAGAACTGCTTTGGATTCTTCCACTTTGTTCTGGGGGGCTGTGGGATAAATAACCGTTGTGTCCAGCACCTTTCCTGTGGAATCCACCACCGCCAGCTTACACCCGGTACGGAAGGCCGGGTCCCAGCCCAGCACTACTTTTCCCGCAATGGGCGGCTGCATCAGAAGCTGTTCCAGATTCTTTCCAAATACCCGGATAGCTCCGTCCTCCGCCCGTTCCGTCAGCTCATTGCGGATTTCCCGCTCAATGGCCGGAGCAATCAGCCGTTTGTAACTGTCTTCCGCCGCTGCTTTCAATGCAGGCGTGGTATTTGGGTTGTCTCTGGTAATTATCTTTTTCTCCAGATACTGTAAAATCCGTTCTGTGGGAGCCTCAATTTTTACAGTGAGTATTTTTTCCGATTCTCCCCGGTTCAGAGCCAGAATGCGATGGCCCGCCAGCTTTGCCAGACCCTCCTCAAATTCATAATACATCTCATAGACCGACTCTTTCTCCGGGTCTTTGGCTGTTGAGATAATTTTTCCGGTCTTCATGGTAATATCCCGGATGTATTTCCGGTAATCTGCCTCGTCGGAAATATTTTCCGCCAGAATATCCATGGCTCCGGCAATGGCATCAGCAGGAGTTTCCACCCCTTTTTCACTGCTCACAAAAGGCTCTGCTTCCGTTTCCGGACTTTCTTTTGTCATCTGCAGCAGAATGATATTGGCCAGCGGCTCCAGTCCCTTTTCCTTTGCAATAGTCGCCCTGGTTCTCCGTTTCGGCCGGTACGGACGGTATAAATCTTCCACTGCCACCAGGGTTTCCGCAGAGAGAATCTGCTGCTTTAACTCTTCCGTCAGTTTTCCCTGTTCCTCAATGCCGGACAGTACCTGTTCTTTTTTATCCTCCAGATTGCGAAGATATGTCAGGCGTTCAAACAGATTGCGGAGCACTTCGTCATTTAAGGCTCCGGTAGCTTCCTTCCGGTATCTGGAAATAAAAGGAATGGTATTTCCTTCGTCAATCAGTTTTACCGCAGCTTCTGCCTGCTGCCTGCGGATGTTCAGCTCCTCCGCTAATTTTGCAATAATATCCATGGGTAACTCTCCTTAATGTTTCATTCTTTATGTTTTATTCTTTTTGCTCTCCATTATATCGAATTTGCAGCAGCCTTTCAAGAAAATATATTTGTGTTTTTCACCTGTCCATGCTACAATAACAGAAGCATCCGAAAAATATGCAAGGAGGTCTGTTATGGATTACGAATCAAATAAATCTTACCTGGAGATGCGCTCCGCAGGCATGTCCGTAGCCTCTCTGGTCATGGGTATTCTGGGGCTGGTTATGAGCTGCTGCGTGTATCCCGCCATTATTTTCGGTTCCCTTGCCATTATATTTGCCCTGCTTTCCAGAGGGGGAGAAATGCATACCAACAGTTACGCCAAAGCCGGGCTGGTCCTGGGCATTATCGGCATAATCTGCGGTTTTCTCATTTTAATGTATTCTTTCTTTACTTTAATGGTACAGTTCGGCGGTCTGGAAGGTTATTTCAATTATATCGAAGATATGATGCAGGAACTGGGATATCCCGATTCATCCAGTCCCTATGATTTTTATGATATGCTGTAAAAGGAGGCAGGCAAATGTTTCAGCCCACAGAATTAATTCAGGAATATCAGAAACAGAATCCGGGAGAGGCCCGGCTGTCCGCCATCCGGCAGGCTATATGGCAGGCGGATCTGGCAAAAGACTATCCCTATATGCTGTATTTCCGCTGTGAATACGCCAATGCCAGCAGGGAAGCGGATACATATTTACTTCAGCTTTACCTGATTTTTCCGGAAATACTGAAAATTTTCGAAGAACAGCCGAACATTCGGATGCCGGACTGCAGTTTTATGGACGCAACGGATACGGTGCAGGACCTTTTTTCAGAAATGGTGGCCTGCGCTGACTTCTTCTATCAGATTCCGGTGGCCGATATGGAAAGATATCTGGAAAAATACAAAGAATTCTGTCTGAAATACGGTTATGCTCTGTTCTCTTATTACATGGCTTCCGCCAGGCTGTACCGGCAGATTGACGACAAAGAGCGCACCATGCAGAACCTGAAAGATTTTAAGACTCTCTGCCGGACTGAAAATCACAAAAATGCCAGCTGCCTGGATTTTATTGCAGAGCTGGCCTGCTGGTACGATGATTTGGACACGCTGCTTCGGGTGACCCGGATGCTGGAGAGAAAATTTCCGGAATCCAGCCAGCTTATCTATGAGTACGGCCGGCTTCTGTACTGTTATGCAGTACGCAGACAGGATCTGGAAGCAGCCGCGCCTTATTATGAGGGTTTGCAGCGTCTCTGCAAAAAATACCACATGAATAACCCCTACTTCGCAGATACCATGGTTTATCTGGCTATGACGGACCAGAATAAGGCCTGGAGCTTTTTTCAAAAGGAAGCGCCTGTTCAGATGCAGTCCACGGTACCGCTGGATAAAATGGAATTTTCCACCGGTGCGGAGATTATGATGCGCAGTCTGATGAAAAGCGGCAGGAAAACAGTGCGTATTTCCCTTCCGGGCAGTCAGCCCTGGCAGCGGGAAGACGACTGTTATGAGACGGAAATGCTGGCAGAATATTTCGGAAAAGAGGCCAGGGAAATTTCCGCCAGATTCGACGACCGCAACGGGAACAGTCATTCCATGGAAGAATATGACATGTTCCTCAGCGCGGCAAAAAACTGCATTTGAAAAAGTACAGGTGCTGTCGCAATATTGTATATAAGCTGCATTTTGCGACAGCACCTGATTCTATTCGAAAAATTCGGCACCTGATTCTGATTTTTCCATCCGGTCCAGTTCTCCCGTTACATCCAGATAAAAATTGATCATGGTCTGATTCATATAAGGTGTAATCCAGAGCATTCCCAGCCCGCAGGAACACATGCCCAGCAGGCTCCATCCGATAAAGGTCAGATACAGATAAAACATCCGGCCTTTATTTCCATCCATCAGACGGCTGCTCTCCCGGAGAGCCTCCAATGCTCCCATCCGGGTGTTGTCCACCAGCAGAAAGAACGTCAGATTAAAGCGCAGGA
The DNA here is from genome assembly GCA_949959185.1 of uncultured Eubacterium sp. Taxonomy (GTDB): domain Bacteria; phylum Bacillota; class Clostridia; order Lachnospirales; family Lachnospiraceae; genus Petralouisia. The sequence continues at coordinate 11,235 of CATLIX010000016.1, forward strand.
CTATCGGTATCAGAATCACGGTCCCCGCCAGATACAGAACAAATCCAATGATATTTGCCAGTACACTCCCCTGCAGAATTCCTACGGACCAGCAGATACTTCCCGGCAGAACGCAGAGCAAATCAATTCCGAATATCATCAGGGTGGCCAGAATATAGCGGTCCGGCCTTCTGGTAAATTCTCCAAACAGCATACCAAGCTCCGAATCCTGATTCCGCGCAAATCCCAGAAGCATTCTGGTAATTCCGCACTGCATAATCATGACAATAACATGCACAAACAGCACTGCCAGCATATATGCGATAAACTGCACCGTTCCCCCTCCGCTGAACAGAAACAGCACATAAAAGGGTATCAGAACCGCCGTTGCAATCAGGCTCATCAACAGTGTCGCCCCAATGGCCAGCCCCCAGTGGCCTGTCAGTTTCTCCCTTGCCAGTCTTTTTAATTCCGCTGATGTTCGTTCCATATCTTCCTACGCTCCATTTCTGTTTTCTTATCACTGTGATTTCATTATTTACCCGTTTCTGCCGGGTACGTCGTTAATTTCTGCTATTTTCTGCCCTTTTTCCACTGAGCATATAAAGTAACTGTTTTTCCGTTTTTACTGGTCAGATTCTTCACAGAGCCTTTGTTTTTATAAGAAGTTCCCTTTCCGTTCTTTCTGGTATTCCATCCCTGAAAAACGTATCCCTTTCTTACATATTTATTCTTTCTCAGAGTGTATTTCACTCCCATACCGCAAAGCATTGGCTCCATACTTCCGGATGTGGCCCCATTGCCTTTAAATTTAATCCGGTACGACTTTTTACAAATATCTACCTGACGCCCGTACCACCTGAACTTCCCGTCTTCTTTCAGGCCGATTTTTCCGGCGGAAAGGGGCGTAATTACAACGGTCTTTTTCAGTTTTTTCGGATTGTATATGATAAAGGCCCGCTCTCCCACCTTTTTCAGCGCAGACGGCAGTGCAACGGTTTGCAGGGACGTACAGTCACTGAATGCATGGCTTCCCAGAGCAGATACTTTTGTTTTGGACAAATCCACTTCCCGCAGGGCTTTACAATCGCCGAAAGCTGAGGTTTCTATCCGTTTCAGGGTTTTGGGCATATACACGGTTTGCAGGGACGTACATCCGTAAAAGGCGTTTTTCCCAATCTTTGACAGCTTTGTCTTCGACAGGGATACCTTTTGCAACGCGGTACATTCTCCAAACGCAAACTCCTCTATCTTTTTGAGATGTTCCGGCATGGTGATATTTTTTAACGAAGGGCAACTGTAAAATGCGCATTCTCCCAGGGTTTCCACCGTAGAGGGTAACTTTATTGTTTTTAACCTGGGAAGCCATCCAAAAGTTCTGTCATCCACCTTTGTCAGTACGGATTCGGACAAATCCACCTCCGACAATTTTTTACATCCGGAAAACACATTTTTATGCAGCTTTGTCAGCGTAGCCGGCGTTTTCACAGACCGCAGGCCGCTGCAGCCATTCAGGGTCCCCTCTTTCAGTTCCGTTATCCGGGTAGCGGATAAATCCAGCTTTTTCAGGGAACTGCAGCCTGCAAATACGCTGTCCTCTATTTCTTTCAGCGTTCCCGGAAACTTTACTGTCTGCAGCTTTTCACACTCATAAAAAGTATGCATTTCCAGTTTTTCCAGGGAAAGGGCAGACAAATCCAGCTCCTCCAACACAGAATTTTCCCATAATTTATAATGGGAAACTTTCGTCACTTCAAAGCCGGCAAAGCTGCTCACACATTTTACCTTTGGCACCCTGGCTCCTGAAAAAGAATAATACCAGTTACAGTTTTTCCACAGCACCTCATCCTGTTCTGTCTCCAGGGTATAATAAGCTGAATTCTCCACTCCGTCCAGCAGTCCGTCTACTCCATATACTTCGTGGTTAGATAATTCTGCGATTTCCTCCGGTGTTAAATCAAAGCGGCTGAAACCGTAGCCGCCATATTCCCAGATTCCGTCTACCGTATAGCGGTTCCAGCTGCACCAGGTAGTATCCAGAAAAATCCACTTTTTCTGATTGCTGTCGTAAGCGGCATTATAGGCGTGATCTTCCCCTCCTATATACATACATGGAATCCCCGCCGCATTCATAAGCGTCCGGGTCAGAAGGGCGTAACCGCTGCAAACCGTCCGTCTCTGTATATATACATCATAAGGCCTGATGTAGAGTATGTCACTGACTTTTTCATACCAGGGATAGTCATAGTAAGTCCTGTCCGATACAAAAGCAGTGATTGCTCTGATTTTCTCATAATCGCTGACACAGCCTGCGACAGCCCCTGCAGCCGCCTGCTGCAGCTCCAGGTACTGAGCTTCTGTCATATCCTTTCTCTCCGGGTCTTCCAGAAAATACGCCGGGTCTGCATGGGTATTGATGATATCCCAGGCCTTTTTCTCAGCAGTAATCATGGCCTCGTCCGCCACCGCCCGGTAACTTACAACTGCAACGCCATAAGAGGAAAAATGTTCCGCCTGAAAAACAATCCTGTTTTCTTCTGTCACAACATGGTCTGATATAAGTTCTGTGCCCTGTGTTTCTGACTCAGAATTCCTCCCTCTTATGTTTGGGGAAGTCCGTTCCGGGGCTTCTGATTCGCCGGAGAGATGAAACAGGCCCACAGCCTTCATTTCATCTTCCAGCGCAGGCTGTAAATCTATATTTTCGATGGCCATCTGAACGGTCTGGTTTTCTCCCGGTTCAAAAATTTGCGGATTTCCCTCTGAATCCGTATATGTAATAGTCACATCAAAGAAATATTGCTGTTCCAGGGAAGGCTGCAGCTTTGCATACATGTCAAAAACGGAACGCTCCTTTTTCTGACGCTCCCGCTCCTCCAGTTTCCGGAACATAACATCTTCCATCTGTCTGACGTCTTCTTCCGGCACAGGCGTAATCTGAATCTGGGCGTCTTTTGGAACAACACCTGCCTCTGCAGACAGGGTGACTCTGACTCCCTGCTGAGGAAATTCCTGCGTACAGGAAAAAGCAGGGTTTTCCAGGAGACTTTTTTCAGTATATTTTTCTTTCTGCTGCAATTTATCCTGTTCCTGAAGGGGCATTTCCGCCTCTGTTTTATCTGCCTGCTTACGGTTCACATCCTGCTGCAGTTCTTCCTGAATTTTCTGTTCCCCTTCATCGGCCAGTACCTGAAGGGGCATTCCTGCCAGAAGCAGGCAGAGACACAGGAACCATACCGTAATTCTTTTTTTCATATTTCCCCACCCCCTGATATTTCCTTATTTATACAATTTCGCACCTGCACGGAAGCAGTCGTACATGCTCTGCATTACAACTTACTTCCGCACCAGTGCGAAACACGTCTTTCATGGTAATATTTAATCTCTGTAATCCTGATCAAAATCCAGTATTTCCCCTGTTACTGCATGAATTTCAATGTCATATTCAAATTCATCTTTGATCAGTTCCACGTCATAAAGGGGTACTCCGTCGTCTTTGTCAAATTCCACCTTGATTACCGTTGCGCCGGGTACCTTCGACAGGGCGATCTGTTTTGCCTTTTCAGCCCCAATATAGTTATTGTTACTCTGTTTGGGCTTGATTTCCTCTTTCCATTCATACCCAATCAGTTCACGGGTTCTTGCATGATATTCCAGTTCATACTTCTTATTCCCTTTTTTCATCTTAACCTTATACTGGTCAATCCCATCGTCATATTTCAGACGGATACTGGTGATGGATGCGCCGGGAACTTTCTTCTGTGCAAGGCTCCTGCATTTGCTCTCGCTCATTTTTTTCTTCCTGCTGGAACGGTCGAGCTTATGCTGTTCCCATCCATACTCAATCAGCTTTCCGTCGGAAGCCCGGTAAGTAAGATTATATTCCTTGGTGCCTTTTACCATTTCAATTTCATAAATCAGCACTCCCTTTTCATAATCTTTGTCTGATTCTACTATGGTTGCATTTTTCACTTTTTTCCTGGCCAGCTTCTCCGCCTCTTTCATACTGTTGATTTTCTTCGCATATACACTATGCGGAGTTGCCAGAACCCCCACGGAAACAAAACAGAACATCAGAAGAAGCATAGCTGCCATTTTACGTTTCTTCGCCATAATGAAAACCTCCTTTGTCATCTTCACACTGGTTTATGCTGCATAATCAATATTTTTCCCTTTTGCGTCCTCTCCTCCCAGTATTTTCCGGCTCTTTTCATAGGGATCTGCCGGATATTTGATACTGGTGGAGGTTGTTCCCCCGGACACATAGGTCTTCCCGCATTCCGGACAGACCGATGTATGAATACTCACAGAAGCCCTGACCACTTTCCCGTCATTCTGGGCCGCCTTTGTATATGCATTGGAAACATGCTCTCCCTCGTGAGCCCGCACTGCACTGCCTGCCGCCTCAGGAGAAATATGAGCTGCCGCCTTAAAGGAAACATTTTCATTGGAGCCGTCCTGATACCTGCGCTTTGCACAGGTCTGGCATTTCTCTCCGTTTTTTTTCACGGAATCGTCTTCGCTTTCCCGATCCCAGTATACACCGTCCGCTTCATAATTTCTTCCGGTTCTGCCCGCTCCGGACATTCCGGTGTTCCCCATATTTTCACTGCTTTTCTGAATTCCGTTCCTTCCATCCCGGTTACTGTCATAATTTCCATAATTATTATAACCGTAACCGCCGATTCCTCCGATTGCTCCTGCCATATAAACACCTCTCTTTCACTCCGTTTTTGTAAACCGCTGCGCGGTACATAACTTTTTCGTACTCAGGAGCCCTCCTGGCTGCCTTCAGGTCTCTTCCCAACTGCCTTCAGGTCTCCTCCCAACTGCCTTCAGGTCTCCTCCCAACTGCCTTCAGGTCTCCTCCCAACTTCGTTGGGTCCCTCCTCAAGGCATATTATACCATACTCTTTACTTTTTGACAAACGGGAAAAAAGAGATTATACTAAGGTTTCATAACAAAGGCGCTGTCTGAACTGTCGCAGGCTTTATAAGAAACATACAATACATGATTTATAAGGATAATATTTATGAGACAACGGGAAAAAGAAGAAACTGCCCTGTTTTATACGGGCTGGGCATTACTTGCCATATCGTGTTTGCTGTGGATGTTTTACCGGCTGTTCCCCGGCCTTTTTACCAGCCTGCTGGTACCATGTCTGGTGAAAAGCACGCTGGGAATCTACTGTCCCGGCTGCGGCGGAACCAGAGCTGTCATCAGCCTTCTGCGAGGTGAATTTCTCACCTCTTTTATCTGTCATCCTCTGGTTCTTTACACTGCTGTTGTGGGCGGCTGGTTTTTAATCAGTCAGACCATTGCACGGGTTTCGGGACGCCGGCTGAATATCGGTATGAAATATCGGGACGGATACGTGTGGGCTGCCCTCGTCATTGTAATTGTAAACTTTATCGTCAAAAATCTGCTGTTACTGCTGTTTCACGTGGACTTATTAAAAGATTTTCATCTGTAACAGCAGATTACTCCTCAATAAACTGGTCATGCACCGCCCGCATGGCCTTATCCACATCTTCTTCATTAATCAGCACCGTTATGCGGATTTCTGATGTGGCAATCATGCGGATATTAATGCCGGCATTGTAGAGGGCCTCAAACATCCGGGAGGCCACGCCGGGATTGGACTGCATACCGGCTCCCACAATGGATACCTTTGCTACGGTGTCATTTACTCTGATTTCCCTGGCGGTTATCCGGTTCTTATGTTCTTCCAGTATGGCAACGGTTTCGGCAGCGTCGTCCCTGGCCACCGTAAAAGAAATATCTTTCGTGCCTTCCCGTCCGATGGACTGCAGAATAATATCTACATTGATATTATGTCTGGCCAGCAAATCAAATATTTTAAAGGCAATTCCCGGCACGTCCTTTACTCCGAAAACTGCGATTCTGGCTGTATTTTTATCTACCGCAACTCCGCTGACAAGCATACTTTCCATGTCTGTCTCCTCCTTTACAATGGTTCCTTCGGCATTATTCAGACTGGAACGAACCACCAGCTGTACACCATATTTTTTTGCCATTTCCACGGAACGGTTGTGGAGCACTTTGGCCCCCAGCGTTGCCAGCTCCAGCATTTCATCATAGGTAATTTCCGGAATTTTTCTGGCACTGGGCACAATCCGCGGGTCAGCAGTATATACCCCTTCCACATCCGTATAGATTTCACAGGCGTCCGCGTGAAGCACCGCCGCCAGGGCCACTGCGGTAGTATCGGAACCACCCCGGCCCAGCGTGGTAACATCCTCGTATTTATTCACTCCCTGGAAGCCTGTGACAATCACAATTTTCCGGTTTTCCAGTTCGTGGCGGATACGCCGGGTATCTATTTTCTTAAAACGGGCATTTCCATATCTGGAAGATGTATGCATTCCCACCTGAAAGGCGTTCAGAGAAACAGAGGGCGCGCCAAGGGCTCCCATGGCCATGGCCATCAGGGCAGCGGACGTCTGCTCTCCTGTTGTCAGAAGCATATCAAGTTCCCGCCGGGATGGATTGGGATTGATATCCCTGGCCATCTCCAGCAGGCGGTCCGTAGTCTTTCCCATGGCAGACAGTACCACCACCACGTCATTTCCCTTCTGATAATCTTCCATGCAGCGCCGGGCCACATGATAAATCCGTTCTTTATCTGCTACGGAGCTTCCTCCGAATTTTTTTACTATTAACATAGGGTTCTCCTGAAACTTTTTTCATCATTTTCCGGAAATCAGATAATCTGTCATTTCGCATCCTCTGGAAACATGATGGCCGCTTTCTGCCGCCTCTTTTTCGTTATATTTCCAGGTATTTTTCTGAGGCGCGGTGCTGTCATACAACAGATAGGGCACGTCGTCGCCGGTATGGGTACGGATGCGGATGGGGGTGGGATGGTCCGGAAGAATCAGCAGCCGGAATTCTTTCCCTGCCTGCTCCAGCCCTTCTTTTATGGGAGCAATCACCTGTTCATCCAGATACTGAATGGCCTGTATCTTTTTTTCCACACTGCCCTGATGGCCCATTTCATCCGGTGCTTCCACGTGCACATATACAAAATCATAATTGTCTTTTGTCAGCACATCCACAGCAGCCTGGGCTTTTCCCCGGTAATTGGTGTGAAGGCCGCCGTTAGCCCCTTCCACCTGAATTATCTTCATGGAGGCTCCCGCTGCAATTCCCTTCAGCAAATCCACTGCTGACACCATAGCGCCCTTAAGCCCTGTTTTCTCTTCGAAAGACGAGAGGGAAGGCCTTGTGCCGGCGCCCCAGAACCAGCAGGAATTCGCCGGATTCAGCCCCTGTTTCTTCCGCTCCAGGTTGATGGGATGGTTCACCAGAATATCATAGCTTTTCTTCATCATGTTCCGCAGCATTTCATCCTGAGGCAGGTACTGTCCAATGGTCTGGCCCAGTACATCATGGGGCTGAGTCAGTTCCATCACCTGGCCCTGCTGCCAGATGAGCAGATGGCGGTAACTGGTTCCCGCATAAAACTGATATGTCTCTGTTTCCAGTTCTTTTCTGACCGCTTCCAGCAAAATAGCTGCGTCCTCCGTGGAAATCTCCCCGGAGCTGTGGTCCAGAATCTTTTTGTCTTCAAAATGTTCTTCTTCCTCGGTCAGGGTCACCAGATTGCAGCGCAGGGACACGTCCGTGGGCTTCATGTCCACGCCGATACTCAAAGCCTCCAGAGGAGAACGTCCGGAATAATAGATTTTCGGGTCGTATCCCAGCACAGACAGGTTGGCCGTATCGCTGCCGGGAGCCATTCCGTCCGGTATGGTATGGACAGTTCCGATTTCTCCTGCTGCCGCAAGGCAGTCCATACAGGGTGTTTTGGCATATTGAAGGGGCGTCATGCCCTGAAGTTCTTCGATTGGGAGGTCTGCCATTCCATCCCCCAGCACAATCACATATTTCATAATGAATCCTTTCTGTCTCTGCTTTACACTACGCGGATTCTCTGCAAAATGTGCTTCAATCCCGCAGCTTTCTGCTCATATTCTTCTTCTGTCATCTGTTCTGTCAGAAATCCTGTCTCACCGGATATGCCTTCTGCCTTCACAAATTCCACATCTCCGAACTGATTTCGAATCTCTGCTTCACTGTCGCTGCTTCGCACAAAAAAGCGGCTTTTGGCTTTCCTGCTGTCCACCAGCTCCATTTTCCGGGAACTCCAGGAAATCAGGATATTCTTGTGGAGATGCTTTGCAATATCCACAATATCGGCAGCCACCGCGCTGGCGGTAGGAAGTTTTCCTGCGCCGCTTCCATAGAACATGGCGTCTCCCAGCACGTTACCATGGACAAAAATTGCATTGAACACATCATTTACATTGTAGAGGGGGTGTTCCTGGGACAACAGAAAAGGCGCAACCATGGCGCAGTATCCTTCTTCTGTTTTCCTGCTGGTGGCCAGAAGTTTGATTACCCGGCCCATGGCTTTTGCATAACGGATATCTGCTGCTGTAATTTTTGTAATTCCTTCCGTATATATTTCCTCAAAATCCACCTGCTGCCCGCATACCAGAGAAGTCAGAATTGCAATTTTCCGGCAGGCGTCATAGCCTTCGATATCGGCAGTGGGGTCTGCTTCCGCATAGCCTCTGGACTGGGCGTCTTTTAACACATCGTCAAATTCCAGCCCTTCAAAGGTCATCTTGCTCAGCATGTAATTGGTGGTTCCGTTTAAAATTCCGGTGATTTCCTCAATTTCATCTGCAGTCAGGGAAGAATTCAGAGGACGTATAATGGGTATTCCGCCGCCCACGCTTGCCTCAAACAGAAAATTGATACTCTGTTCTCTGGCAATGGAAATCAGTTCCGCTCCGTGTTTTGCCACCAGCGCCTTATTGGAAGTGGTAACGCTTTTTCCTGCCAGAAGAGCCTGCTTTACAAAGGTGTAAGCCGGTTCCACGCCGCCCATGGCTTCCACTACTACCTGGATTTCCGGGTCCTTTGCAATGATATCATAGTCATGTACTACTTTTCTCTCCATGGGATCTCCCGGAAAATCCCGCAAATCCAGAATATATTTTACCTCAATTTCATCTCCTGCACGTTTTGCAATGCTTTCCCGGTTGGTGTTAAGCACCTCCACCACCCCGGAGCCTATGGTTCCGTATCCTAAAATTGCAATCTTTATCATAGTTTCCTCCATTCTGCATATTCATAATCCGCAACAGTTCTGAGACTCTCACTGTCCCATCCTTCACTCTCTTGCCAGTATTTTTACATAGTGAACCCCGTTTTGCTGCTCAATATTTTCTATCATCTGGGACACATTTTTCGTATCCGGGAGCACGTCCACACTTAAAGTCAGAGACGCCACTCCATTTACCGGAATACTCTGATGAATGGTCAGGATATTGGCATGGAAATCTGCCACAATCCCAAGAACCAGGGAGAGCAGTCCCGGCTCATCATCCATCTGAATGACCATTGTGATGGTTTTCCCTTTTGCGTTGTCATGAAAGGGAAAAATATCATCTTTGTATTTGTAAAAAGAACTGCGGCTGATTCCCACAAGTTCTGTGGCCTCCTGCACGGATTCCGCCCGGTCCGATTCCAGCAGACGCTTTGCCTCCACCACTTTCAGAAGCACTTCCGGAACCGCCTTTTTCTTTAACACAAAATATTTCGTCTTTTCCTCCATGGTGCCCTCCGGCCTTCTCCACATGCAGCAGTTCAGAAAATCTCTCTGCCGCACCGTTGTCTGTATTTCTGTGAAATACATTTGTTTTTACAGGAAAGATATTAGCACATTTGTTTTGGGAATGCAACCGGTTTTTAAAATTTCCTGCTGCCGGAATTTCATTTGGATATATCCCGTTTCCTGACAAACTGGTTCACCAGCCTATCCTCCCGGATACGGAGTTTTAAACTGCCGTTCTTTTCCACGGGATACCGGTAACCCCCAAATCGCAGCCGGTATTTTATTATAATATTACATGCGGTAATGCCTCCGGCTATCAGCGCCGCCACTGCTGCAATCTTCAGCTCTGTGTCTGTAATGCTCCGTTGATCCCCCTGTCCATCTGCCGCTCTCCCGGTATCTTCCTGAGGTCCTGATTCATATGCCTCTACCTCTTCTTCCGTCAGAATTCCCGCCTGGTCCGTGACTGCCGGCTCCGTTGCCTGCACTTTTACAGGCAGCATCAGACAGAGTACCAGACACATCCATGACAGTATCTGTATTTTTCCGTGCCTCCTCTTAAAATATCCTGTTCTTCCCGTCTTCTGACCGGGACATAAGCTGTATTGATTCATAAGAAATACCCTCCTGCCAGTCCAAGCAGAAATACAATCAGGGCAATCATGCCGCTGAACAGAAACACTTTTTTATAGTCAACAGGGAGTTCTCCGCATACTTTTCCATTCTGCCCGTTCATGGAATAATAGTAAACCTTTCCGTCTCTGCCTTCATAGGTGACTGTCCAGACGGGAAGGAACACATATTCCCAGTTCTGCCGCCGACAGTCCAGATTTATTTTTTTTACAGACAGAGAATCGTATCCGTGAACCGTATCACGAAGCATTTTCCCTCCATATTCTTCGGCCTCCTTCCTCACGCTTATTTCCAGATCTCTCTGCTCTATATCACGCTTTTCTGCCAGAAATCCCGACAGATACCCCATATGAAAGTCCTGCGCTTCTCTCACATCGTAGGGCAGAACCCCCAGAGAAAGTTTATTGTTTGCTTTTGTCAGTGCATTTCTTGTGATATCCTCCAGATGGATGTCCCCTCTCCGTTCCACCCAATACAGTTTTGTCTCGGTGTACTCTGTATCATCTTCGCGCCATTCCCGAACCTTTTTTCCTTCCGCCTGCAATGTTCCTTCCAAATCCAGATCCACCAGCCAGTAAGGAAAATAGACACCGGTTATTTTGTCCATCTGGCATTTTTTAAAAAATGCTCTCGGAACAAATTTTTTACTGTGCACATATTCCAGAAATTTTTCCGTAGCCTGTTCCTTATCAATGGCAAAAGGGATAATTTTATGGGGCATAAATTCCCCGGATACCCTTCCGGACAACACCACCGGATTATGACAATAGTAACAGAATGACGCCGCGGTGGTTTCATCCGTCACAACCTGAGCCCCGCAGCTGGGACAGCTGTAAACGCTGCCTTCCTGGCTCCCGGTCCCACCGGATGAATCATTTTTCTGCTTTTCTTTCCCTGTTTCAGGCTGCATCTGATTTAATTCTTCCTGCGAAAACGCAGAAGTACAGTATTCACACCTGTACTTCTGCGTTCCCGGATGGAATACCAGTTCGCCGTCGCAGTTCGGACATTTATAACTGATTACTGACATTTGTATTCTCCCTGTATCTTCTGTTTCTCTACCGTACCGGTTTTCCGCACTCAGAACAGAACTTTCCGCTGTTTACCGCTCCGCACTGGCAGCTCCATGTGCCAGGCTGTTCTGCCTTGGGCGCTCCGCACTCGGAGCAGAATTTTCCCTGGTTCACATGGCCGCATTTGCAGGTCCATTCTTCCGGCTTTTTCGGCTGAGGCTTTCCGCACTCGGAGCAGAACTTTCCGCTGTTTACCGCTCCGCACTCACAGCTCCAGCCAGCTTTATTTTGGGCAGGCTGTGACTGAAACTGCTGTCCGTTCCGGCTCTTTTGCATGTTCTGAGCATTCTGCATCTGCATTTGCTGCATATTGGCTGCGGAAGCCGCCCCCATGGCGTTTCCTCCGGCCTGCATACCAACGCCCATTCCCATAAATCCGGCCATGGCTCCGTTGGCATTCGAACCTGCCGCTTCCAGTCCACGGGCCATATGCCCCTGCAGATATCCTTCCCGTACCGTGGGATCGCCCAGCATGGCTCCTTCGTTTCGCATATTAATCAGTTCTGTGGATTTTTCATCATAGGAAACACTGGCAATTCCCACTGCCTGAACTTCCATTCCGCGCATCCGGTTCCAGTCTTCATCCAGGGTATCTGCCATATATTTTCCCAGTTCCCGTCCTTTGGAGGCTACATGGGAAATACGGATTCCGTCGGCTGACATCTGATTGATGGCAGACTGCATGGCTTCCAGAAATTCTGAAAGGTACTGCTCGTTGATATCTTCAATTTCCACCTGCTCCTCATTTTTGGGAATTGCTTCCCCGTAAAATCGTATGGGGTCTGTGATTTTAATGGAATAAGTCCCATGGGCCCGCAGAAACAGCTCCGCATTGTAAAAATTATCAAAATAATTAATAGGATTTCTGGTGCCGAATTTTATCCCTTTGATTTCCTGCAGATTAATATAAAATACCTTCTGTACGGTGGACGTCTGTCCGCCGAATTTTACCCGTTGAAAAGATTCCTTCACCGTATCCTTTAACTGACCGTTAAACAGGGAAGGCAGCGACGAATCGTCTACCTTATAGTAACCTGGTTCCGCTGTATAATCTACGATTTTCCCTCCGTCCACCAGCATCATAAACTGATTGTCATATACATGGATTACAGATCCGTTACTTACCGTATCATCGGTTCCTTTTACATTTTCGCCCTTCCTGGTTCTGACGCCTCTGGTAAATACCGTTCGGTCTCCCATGTCTCCCGGTTCATATACTTCCAGCCACTGGTCTGCCAGTCCTCCGGACACTGACTGCACTGCCGCTCTGATAATTCCCATTTTTCTTCCTCCTGTACTCTGTCACAGACTGGCAGGAAAGGTTTCTTCTCCTGCCTGCTGTACCCGGGGCACATACTGCGTAAACAGCCAGTTTCCTTATGCGCCCCTGTGCATAAACAGCCGCAGGCCCGCAAGGCGGCGGGCCTGATACAACCGTTACTGTGTTTTTCCCAGACTTTTCCACTTCAGGTAAGCATTGATAAACACATCAATCTTCCCGTCCATCACACTGTCCACATTTCCTGTTTCCGCATTGGTACGGTGATCTTTTACCATGGTATAGGGCTGCATGACGTAAGAACGAATCTGGTTTCCCCAGCCAATTTCCGTTACTTCTCCCCGGATATCCGCTGCTTTTTTCTCGTTTTCTTCCTGTTTTAACAGATAGAGTTTCGCTTTCAGCATCTGCATGGCCTTATCTTTATTCATATGCTGAGAACGCTCGTTCTGACACTGCACCACTATTCCTGTGGGAAGATGGGTAATACGAATCGCAGAGGAGGTCTTGTTGATATGCTGCCCGCCGGCCCCGCTGGAGCGGTAGGTGTCAATCCGAAGTTCGTCGTCTTTTACTTCAATGTCCAGATCCTTTTCAATATCCGGCATTACATCACAGGAAGCAAAAGAGGTCTGCCTCTTGCCTGCTGCATTAAACGGCGAAATCCGCACCAGACGGTGCACGCCTTTTTCGGATTTCAGGTACCCATAGGCATTTTCTCCCCGCACCTCAAAGGTAATGGATTTGATCCCTGCTTCCTCTCCGTCCAGGGAATCCAGCACTTCCACCTCATATCCCCGGTCTTCCGCCCACCGTTTATACATCCGGTACAGCATGGAATTCCAGTCACAGGATTCCGTTCCTCCCGCTCCCGCATGGAGAGAGACAATGGCGTTTTCCCCGTCGTATTCCCCGGAAAGCAATGTCTTAATCCTGATAGTTTCAAATGTACTTTCAAACTCCTGCAGGGACTCCTCAATTTCCGGTATCAGAGAAGCATCATTCTCTTCATAGCCCATTTCCAGCAGGGTCTCAATATCTTCGTACTGGCCGGAAAGCTGTGCATAGGTCTCCACATCATCTTTCAGACTTTTCAGCTCTTTCATTTTTATCTGGGAAAGCTCCGTATTATCCCAAAAATCCGGGGCTTCCATTTCCCGTTCCAGTTCCTGGATTTTCTTTTCTTTATCTGCCAGGTTAAAGTGAATCCCTCACTTCCACTAATGGTTTTTTGTAGGTGTTCAAAGTTGTTTTGAACTGGTCTAATTCTACCATTGTGTCACCTTCTTTCTTTCATAATATAACTGACTGTATAACTGCCTCAGGGCTTATTATAAAGTTTTACGGCCTTATCGTCAATGGAATCGGGCGAATATGAAAAACAAATATCTTATCAGAGCAGAGAACCGTAAAATCAGATTTACTGCCGTCTCAGGGTTTTCACCAGCTCTTTCTTCTCCCCGGACACTTTCAGAGACTCTGTAATCTTCTGAATGGCCTTGTTATGGGTAAAATCATTCAGAGTATTTTTCTTAAGAACCGGCAGTGTTGCTTCCGGAAACTCCCGGTAGCAGATGGATATTACCCAGGCCTGTGCCATGTTGACATAATAAGCCTCCTGCTGCACCTGCTGCACCGCTTCCAGCACTCTTTCAAGATACTTTTCATTTACATAATAGTCCAGAAGCTGTACCAGCCCAAAACGAATCTGAAATTCCTCCCTGCTGTTTAAGTACTGCTGCAGAAATTCCCAGAATTCCTCCGGCTGGCTTTTGGCCAGTTTGATGGTGGAACATGCGCTGTCACAGACCGACCAGTTATTTATTTTGGGAATAAATGTTTCCAGAAACTCCCTCTTTTCCTGCAAATCTCCTCTGGCATATCCCACAACCATGCCCTGCAGCATTACTTCCTCATAACTGTCATCCGAAGCATGGCAGAAATATGTCTTCCAGTCTCCCTTTGCAATCTGCCGGGCCATTCTGCGCAGCAGGGGCAAACGCACCCCCAGAATATGCTCCACCCCCGGCAGCAGTTTCGAAGTAAACTGCTGAAATTCCGGCTCCGCAAGCTGTTCCATCTGTTTTCTGATTTGGATATTGCATTCTTCCGGATTTCCGGAAAACAGGACTGTCATTTGTATGTTCTCCTTTTGTTTTTCTTAATTTTATTGTATACTGATTACACATTACATCTGAAAAAAGAAAGGCTGCAATCATGAAATATCTGGATTACTATTCCTCCCCTCTGGGCACCATGCTGATTCTGGAGGAACACGGGTACCTGACACGCCTGTGTCTGTCTGACCGGGAAAAACTTCCGGCTGATTTTCCTGCCAGGCAGAAAGATACTGTTCTTATCCGCTCTGTCAGAACCCAGCTTACCGAATACTTTCAAGGCAGTCGGAAGGCTTTCGACCTTCCTCTGAACCCCTGTGGAACCTTATTTCAGCAAAAAGCCTGGAAGGCTTTATGTACCATTCCCTATGGGGAAACACGCAGCTATAAAGAAATTGCTGTACAGATCGAAAATCCCAGGGGCTGCCGGGCAGTGGGTATGGCAAATAACCGCAACCCCATCATGATTATCATTCCCTGTCACCGGGTCATAGGAAGCAACGGTTCCCTTGTGGGTTATGCCGGCGGACTGGATATCAAAGAATGGCTGCTGGAACATGAATACAAAAATTCACATCTGTTTGTTGAAAGAACAGACTGATTTTACATTTTCAAAACCAGGAGATTAAGATATGATTTTCAGAATATTAAGACTGGTATTGTGTATAGCAGGCGTTTACGTTGCTCTGGCCGCAGGCTGTGAATACCGAAGTTTCCGGGGCGGCCACAGATATATCCGGGCTTTTCGGGCAAAAACCTTGTATCAGCATTTTTTTACCCTGCTGCAATGTGAAAAGGATATTCATGGAGCAGATATGGGAAAACTGACTTATCTGGGATACACAGGCGTTTTACTGGCCACAGCAGCCGGCCTTCTGCTTCTGCTGCTGGTCCCGTATCTGTTTCTCACAGGAAACTGGCTTTTTATGGAACTGGCTTTCTATCTGTGGGCCATGTTCAGCATGGGATGGGGATTTTTATCTGTTTTACTTCAGGTTCTGGATGGACTGCTGAACCGGTTTTTCTGAATTTCCGGTGCTTTTCCGGATATCTTCTGAAAAAACACCGGAGTGTTACACTAGGCTTCCACACCTTCAAAAATCTCCCCCAGCGTCATTTTGATATGGGGAAATGTTTTTAATGTTATCTCCGTATCTGCATTATAATATGGCATTTCCCTGTCGCTCTGCAGCATATGACTTTGTTCCAGAATATATGTTCCATTTTCCAGACAGTATATTTCCAGGAATCCCTGCGGTGAAACAATCCAGTATTCTTCCACACCTGCTTTTTCATAAATTTCTTTTTTTTCTGTTTTATCTCTTTTTGCTGTGGAAGGACTCAGTGTTTCTGCAATAAATCTGGGAACTCCGCTGTAACTCCCGCCTTTTAAATGACTGCGGTCGCAGATTACCATAATATCCGGACATACATAATCATCATTTTCATCCGGATGATATTTGAAATCCAAATTCTCCATAAATACAAGACACAGGCTGTTCTGTAAACCATTTCCTATTTTTCTGTTAATATTGTTATTTACAATTCCATGCCGAAAATCCGGAGAAGGTGACATATCATAAATTACACCGTTTATTTTCTCATCTTTTTTTCGTTCCTCTCCTGCCAGTCCCATATCCCCGTATCCTTTCTCTAATTCCCAAAATATGCGTCCACCCCGTCCGCAATGCCTGCGGCAAGCTGGCTCTGATATCCCTCATCCGCCATATTCAAATCCTCTGTGGGATTGGTCATAAATCCCATCTCCACAATGGTGACGGGAACGGTACACCAGTTAATGCCGCTCATGGTATCCGTCTCCCAGATATATTTCTTATTGGCTCCGGTGGCATTCACCGCTCCGTCCAGCACACATTCGGACAGGCTCCGGCACTGGCTGTAAAGACTGCCCATATAGGGATTGCCGGAGGTGGGACAGATAGTCAGAATTCCGTGTTCGCTGCTGTCGTCTGAACCGTTGGCATGTACCCGGATAAATGCGTCCGCTCCTGCATTGTTGGCCACCGCCGCCCGTTCGCTGTTGCTGATATTCACATCATGGCTGGTACGGACCATAAGAACCTGATATCCTCTGGCTTCCAGTTCCGCCTGCAGCTTCAGTGATACCGCAAGGGTCAGCTCGTATTCATTCAGGCCGCTGGCACAGCCGGAAGTACCGCTGGCTACTTTTGCCTTGGTTTCGGAAGCTCCGGGGCCAATGGGCTCCTGCTCGCTGTTCCCTTTGCCCTGATGCCCTGCGTCAATCACCACCAGATATCCGTTATCTGTCATTTCTGATTTCAGTTTCAGATATTCGGAAGCAATGTAGTATTCCTTTCCTTCCAGCTCCACCGCACTCCAGGTTCCGTCGTCCGCTGTCCGTACAAATTCACTTCTGCGGGCCGCCGTCTGATACACTTCGCTGTCCGTAGAAGGCGCTGTCCGCACATTGACGGAGGAAGTTGTCACCACTTCTTCCCTGGCATATACCGTAGTTTCTTTATTTAATGCAGGACCGTCAGGCTCTGCATCCAGGTTTTCTTCCGTATTCGGATTTTTTCCCTCATCCGGATTTTCTTTCGGAGCAGATTCTGCTGTTTCCTCTGTATCGGACTGTTCCGGATTATCCGCTGTCTCCGTTCCGGAAGATTCCTGTTTCTCTGTCTGCTGCTCCAAAGCCTGTGAATTCTGTCCGGCAGATTTCCCGACGTTTCCGCATCCGCCGCACAGTATGGCTGCTACCATCAAAAATGCCATCCACACCGTACGTTTCCTGTATTTTTTCATCTGAATCCTCTTTTCTTCCTGGCTAACGATTGCAGCTTACAATTCCTTCTTTTGCGTCCAGAGTGACGTATGCCCCTGTTTTTAAAATATCGGTGGCATATTCTGCTCGAATCAGCACCGGAATATCAAGGCTCAGACCTGCAATCACCGCGTGGGAACCAGCCCCGCCTTCTTCCACAATCAGGCCGGAGGCCTCCCGAATCTGTTCCATCATCTCATTGCTGGTTTCCTTTGCCACAATAATATCTCCTGCTTTAAAATTCCGCCGCAGCTCGGACACATTTTTGCAGACGCAAAGGCTGGCGGATACGGATTTATCACTGATTCCTTCTCCGGTAAGGAGAATATGGCCTGCCACATGGACTTTCAGAATATTGGTTGTTCCAGATACGCCCAGGGGCACTCCGCCGGTAATCACCGTAATATCTCCCATGGAAATCAGGCCGGCCCGTTCTACCACATCCACCGCATGCTCAAACAGTTCGTCCGCATCTTCCTTGGGCTCCATAATCAGGGGCGTCACACCCCAGGAAAGGTTTAACTGACGGCATACCTTGGGGTACATGCTTCCTCCGATAATGGTACAGTCAGGCCTGTATTTGGAAATCATACGGGCTGTCCTTCCCGACTGGGTAACGGTAATTATCGCTGCAGCATTCAGATCATTTGCAGTGGTACAGGTAGCATGGGAAATGGCGTTGGTAATGTCGGGATTATCCAGGTTCTGCCTTGCCTTAAACCGGGCGGTATAGTTGATATCCTGCTCGGTGCGGATGGCGATTTTTACCATGGTTTTTAAGGCTTCCACCGGATAGAGGCCTGCTGCTGTTTCTCCGGAAAGCATAATCGCGCTGGTTCCGTCATAAATGGCATTGGCCACGTCAGTAGCCTCTGCACGGGTGGGTCTTGGATTCTTCATCATGGAATCCAGCATCTGGGTGGCGGTAATTACCTGTTTCCCGGCCTCGATTACCTTCTTAATCATCATTTTCTGAATGACCGGCACATCCTCCAGAGGAATTTCCACGCCCATATCTCCTCTGGCCACCATAATTCCGTCAGATACCCGGATAATCTCATCAATATTTTCCACGCCCTGCATATTTTCAATTTTGGAAATTATATTGATGTTATTGCAGTTCTTTTCCTCAAAAATTTTCCTTATCTGCAGCACGTCGTCGGCTGTCCGCACAAAAGATGCCGCCACAAAGTCAAAGTCATTTTCAATGCCGAATACGATATCCTCATAATCCTTTTCACTGATATAAGGCATGGTCAGTTCCACATTGGGCACATTGACTCCCTTCTTATTGGAAATCATGCCCCCGTTTATCACATGACAGACGATCTCTGTGTCGGTTACCTCATCCACAATAAGTTCAATCAGTCCGTCGTCAATGAGAATCCTGCATCCTGGCTCCACATCTTTTACCAGATCTTTGTAGGTTATGGAAACCCGGCTGGCATCCCCCAGGATTTCTTCCGTTGTGAGAGTGAATTTCTGCCCTGCTTCCAGCATGGCTTTTCCGTCTTTCAGCTCCCGGAGACGGATTTCCGGCCCTTTGGTATCCAGCAGAGAGGCCACCGGCAAATCCAGTTCCTCACGCAGACGTTTCACTTTTTTCAGCCGTTCTCCCTGTTCCTCGTGGGTGCCATGGGAAAAATTAAATCGGGCAACATTCATTCCCTCTATCATAAGCTGCTTTAATACGTCCTCTTTATCCGTTGCCGGTCCTAAGGTACAGATAATCTTGGTTTTTCTTAAATTTTTCATTTTACTCTTCACTCTCCTTATTTGTGTATCAGTGTTCCGGGGGCTTTTTTCACCCCATCCCGTGAAACTTCCAGTCTGGTAATCAGCGCGCTGCGCACTGCGGAATTGCCGATAAATTCAATGGCGGCTTCAATTTTTGGCAGCATGGTACCCGCTTCAAACTGCCCCTCTTCCATATAACTTCTGGCCTGTTCTGTGGTCATTTCATC
Organism: uncultured Eubacterium sp.; assembly: GCA_949959185.1. Classification (GTDB taxonomy): domain Bacteria; phylum Bacillota; class Clostridia; order Lachnospirales; family Lachnospiraceae; genus Petralouisia. The sequence goes on from CATLIX010000016.1 coordinate 30,736, forward strand.
TATGGGCGTCTCCTGATCCGTGCCGAAATTCAGACAGACCTGCTCCACACCTGTTAAAATTACAAGACGTTCCGCGTCAACCAGATCCGCCAGTTTTCCCGCTGCGGAATCTTTTTCAATCACAGCGCTGGCTCCTTTCAGCCTGTGTCCCTGAGCAAGTACAGGGATTCCGCCGCCTCCGCAGGCAATTACGATCTGGTCTGCGTCCAGAAGGGCACGGATGGCGTCAATCTCCACAATATCCACAGGCCGGGGTGCTGCCACAATTCTGCGGTATCCCCGGTCTGTTTTCACCACGTGATTACCCTTTTTCTCCTCTGCCTCTGCTTCCTCCTCCGTCATAAAACGTCCGATTTCCTTGGAAGGACGGTAAAACGCTTCGTCATAGGGGTCCACACATACCTGGGTCAGAATCGTGGAAACCGGTTTGTAAATTCCCCGGTTCAGAAGTTCGGTCCGGATGGCATTCTGCAGGTCATATCCAATATACCCCTGGCTCATGGCAGAACAGACTGACATGGGTGTAGCGGTATACTCCGGATAGATTCTGCAGAATTCTGCCATTGCAGTGTGAATCATTCCCACCTGAGGTCCGTTGCTATGGGAAATGACCACCTGGTAATCGTCCTTTATAAAATCCACCACTGCTCCGGCCGTTTTCTTCGTGGCGCTTTTCTGCTCCGGCAATGTGGTTCCAAGGGCGTCATGGCCAAGCGCAATTACGATTTTTTTCTTTCTCATAAAAACCTCCCGTCTTTCCTGTATGATGAAACGCCAATCCGGACAGATTCCGGATTGGCATTTTCGTTTTCTGCGGTACATTCTGCAAAAAGAATTCTTTTTTATTCTACCACATTTTCTGTAATTTTAAAAGAAAAAAATCGGCCCTTTCTTTCTGTCAGCAACAGATTCGTTACTGTTCACACGGCACCGTGCACTACGCTGCACGGTGTCCGGCCAAAGAAGTAGTGGCTGCCGGGCATCCGGCCCCTCACCGAAGGATGACTTTAAATGGCCGGATGCCGTTACCGGAACACCCGTAGGGTGTGAACAGTAACACAGACTCCATCTACTGCTCCTGGATATTCTTTTTCCCAAGTTTTGCCGTTATTTTCTGTTCCTGCCATTCTCCGTTCTCATTGGTCTGAATGGTAATCTCCACTTCACTGCCTGCTGCATAATACTGTATGATATCCGATAAGCCTTCCATGGATTTGATTTTTCTTCCGTCAAATTCTGTGATTACATCGCCCTTTTTAATTCCCGCCTGCTCTGCAGCGCTGTTTTCCTGTACAAATGTAATATACAACCCTTCCGGCATACCGAAATTTTTTGCCAGATCTTCTGTTACATCCTGCCCGGATACACCCAGATATGCGGAGTTGGATTCATCCACTACTTCTCTTGTAATCAAATCATTGATAATCGGTTCCGCTGCGGAAACCGGAATGGAAAATCCCATACCTTCCACCTGAGTATCTGCATATTTTACGGAATTGATTCCGATTACTTCACCGTTCATATTCAGCAGGGCGCCGCCGCTGTTTCCGGGGTTAATTGCCGCACTGGTCTGAATCAGGTCATTGGTAATGGAGGTTCCGGTGTTTTCATCCTGTACGGTCACTTCCCGGTCCACTGCGCTGATTACGCCTGTGGTAACAGACTGACCGTAACCCAGTGCATTTCCAATGGCCACTACTGCCTGGCCCACACGCACGTTTTCCGAATTGCCCAGAGTTGCCACTTTTATCTTTTCCATGGTTTCCGCAGGAACAGATTTAATGGGAACGGACAGTACCGCCAGATCTGTGCTGGGGTCCGTACCCTTAATTTCAGCAGTCACGGTCTGGTCATCATGGAAATTTACCGTAAGCTGGGTGGCATTCGCAACCACATGGTTATTTGTAGCAACATAGAGTTCTTCTTCCGTCTGGCCAATAATAATGCCGCTTCCTGCACTTTCCGTATCCTGTACAAAGGAACGTCCGAAGAAATCTCTGCCAAGCTCTGTCTGACCCATATTGGTAATGGACACGATGGAAGGCATTACATTTTCCACAATATCCGATACATCATTGATGGTGGTAGCTGTACTCACGCCTGTGGCAGGTACATTTTTGCTGTTGGAAGTGGTTCCGTCTTTTTTATTGCTGCCTCCTGCGGTAGTCTCCAGCGCTGCGCTGCCGGAATTTCCTCTGGTAAGTTCAAAAGCAAGCCCTGTTCCATAAAATACCGTACCTGAAACCAGTCCGAACACCAGGGCAAGAGCCGCGCATTTTGCCACTGTCATACCAAAACCATGCTGCTTTTTCTCTTTGGATTTTTTCGGCTTCTTTTTCTTTCCTGCCGCCGGATTCCACTGGCTTCCATTCTGTCCTCCGCTCTGACTCTCTCCTGCAGTGTAAGTCTGTCCTCCGTTCTGACTCTCTCCCGTGGTATAGAACTGCCGGTCATTTCGGGGCTGAGGCTCTCCTGCAGTATAGACTCTCTCACCGCTGTCCGTTGTAACCGCCCCCGAAACCGGCTGGCTGTTTTCTTCTCTTCTCTCATAATAGTTAGGATTCCGGTCCTGATTTTCCTCATTGAGGTAACTGTATGAATATAAAGAATCAGAATGCTGACTGTTGTTATTGTTATTATTATTTTCCATAACAGATTCTCCTTTCGCGGCTGTTTCCTTTGCTTTGTTTTATCTATTAAGCAGTTTACGGAATATTTGTGATAAAAATGTGACAAATATTTTAAAAATACGTGATATTGTTCCGATACTTTTTCATTTATGATAGAGAGCGGCGGCTTAACATTTTTATGAACCGGATTTTGAACCGTGAAAAAGCAGAAACGGAGGTATCTATGAACACACAAAAGATATTCGGATACATAAGGGTATCCACCAGAGAACAGAACGAAGACAGACAGCGCATTGCCCTCCTTGAAATGGGCGTGCCAAAACATCAGATTTACATGGACAAGATGTCCGGTAAAAATTTTGAAAGGCCTCAATACCGGAAACTGCTGAGAAAACTGGACAGCAACTCCATTCTCTTTATCAAATCCATCGACCGTCTTGGGCGAAACTACGCGGATCTCAACGAACAGTGGCGGATTATTACCAAAGAAAAGAAAGCTGATATTGTAGTCATTGATATGCCCCTTCTGGACACAAGGCGGGAGAAAAACCTTCTGGGCACCTTTATCAACGACCTGGTGCTGGCTCTGCTCAGCTATGTGGCTGAAAATGAGCGTATCAACATTCGCCAGAGACAGGCGGAGGGCATTGCCGCCGCAAAGGCCAGAGGAGTAAAATTCGGCCGGCCGCCTCTGCCGCTGCCGGACAATTTTCAGGAAGTGTATGAGAACTGGTCCATGAAAAAAATAACATTAAAGCAGGCCGCCAAAGCCTGCAATTTACCGGAAAGCACGTTTTTCTATAAAGCGAAAGCCATTGAAAAGACCAGCTCCATCTGAGTATGGTCCCTGCAGGCGGAGGCGCGGAACATTTTGCGGCGCCTCTGCCTGCAGGGGAACGGGGGAGCCTCTGCCCTCCATCCTTTCTACCCTCTCTGAAACAGTTCCTTTCTCTTCCCTGCAATCCTCTGCCTTACCCCATCCTCCAGAAACACCTTCCTGGAGATAAAATTCCAAAAAGACACCAACAGCGCCGTACAGATTTTGGCCAGCATATAATACAGCTCCAGATGTTCCACAAGCATTTTCATAATTATAGAATTCAGCAGAAGTCCGCAACCACTTAGCAGGAGAAAAATACTGAACCTCCCTTTCTTTCTGTGCTCCACGTTACAATCAAATACATATTTTGTACTGTATATATAATTAAAGACTGTTGCTGCCGAAAAAGACAGCATGGAAGACAGCAGATAATGCATGTGAAATGTTTCCGTAAATGTAAACAGCAGCGCATAATCCACCAGGAAAGACACCACTCCAACCAGGCTGAACCTGCAAAATTGTCTCATAATCTTTTTCATAATATCCTCATTTCAAATAATCGTTCTCAACAAAAACCGGCGGCATACTGCCACCGGCTTCTCATTTTATCCTATTTTCAATAATTTTGCAAGGGTAAATAATACCATCAGGTCTCCTCCCGGCAGCGCCGGGTTCCTCCTCATGGCAAACATCAAATCACTCTACAGTGACAGATTTTGCCAGATTCCTGGGCTTATCCACATCGCAGCCCTTGCCTACTGCAACGTAATAGCTGAAAAGCTGCAGGGGAATAATTGCCAGAGAATTGGTAAAATACCGGTTGGTCTGGGGAATGTAAATGACATAATCGGCTGCTTTCTCAATGTCTCGGTTGCCCGCATTGGTTACTGCAAGGACAAAAGCGCCCCGGCTGCTCAGTTCCACAATATTGCTGATGGTCTTTTTGTACAGGTCTTCCTGAGTCACCACAGCGGCCACCAGCGTCCCTTCCTCAATCAGAGAAATGGTGCCATGCTTTAATTCGCCCGCCGCATAGGCTTCCGAGTGAATATAGGAAATTTCCTTTAATTTCAGGGAACCTTCCAGCGAAATGGCGTAATCAATGCCCCGGCCCACAAAGAACACATCTTTCGCCGCAATATAGCGATTAGCAAAATGCTGTATTTTTTCTTTGTTGCTCAGAAGCATTTCGATTTGCTCCGGCAGTTTCTGCAAATCCCTCCGAAATCCTGCCACTTCATTTTCTGTAATTTCTCCGCGCACCTGGGCAAATTTTATGGCCAGCAGGTACTCTGCAATCAGCTGGGCGCTGTAAGCCTTTGTAGTTGCCACCGCAATCTCCGGCCCTGCCCAGGTATACATCACCCGATCGGCTTCCCGTGCAATGGAACTTCCCACCACATTGACAATTCCCAGTGTCTTGACGCCGCGTGTTTTTGCTTCCCGCAGTGCGGCCAGAGAATCTGCTGTTTCTCCGGACTGACTGATAATAATCACAAGATCTTCCGAATCCAGAATGGGATTGCGATAACGGAACTCGGAAGCCAGATCCACTTCCACGGGAATTCTGGCCAGGCCTTCAAAAATATATTTGGCGGTAACGCCGGTATGGTACGCGGAACCGCAGGCAACGATATGGATTCTGCGGACAGAGCAGATTTCCTCGTCGCTCATACCCAGTTCCTCAATCACAATCGCACCGTCTTTTATTCTGGGGTTCAGGGTATCTCTTACGGTCTGGGGCTGCTCGTACATTTCCTTTAACATAAAATGCTCATAGCCGCCTTTTTCCGCCGCATTGATATCCCAGTCTATGGTAGTGGATTCTTTCTGAATTTCCTCACCGTCCACATTGTAAAAGTCAATACTCTCTCCTGTTAAAACCGCGATTTCTTCATTCTGTATAAAATAAACATTTCTGGTGTATTTCAGTACGGCAGGAACGTCGGACGCAATCAGATTTCCGTCCTTTCCATGGCCCACAATAAGAGGGCTGTCTTTCCGTACTGCATATATTTTATCCGGATGCTCCTTAAAAATAATTCCCAGCGCATAGGAACCTTCCACCCGATGCATAACCTTGGTGATGGCTTCCACCGGATCTCCTTTATAATAACGATCAAGAAGATGGGCCACAACCTCCGTATCCGTCTCGGACAGAAACTGATAACCCTTCTGCTCCAGCCGCTTTCGCAGCTTCAGATAATTCTCTATGATTCCATTGTGCACCACCGCAATGGTCTCTGTCTGATTATAATGAGGGTGCGCATTGTCCTGGGAAGGAGCCCCGTGGGTAGCCCAGCGTGTATGCCCGATTCCCGACGTTCCCGGCATGGCAGCGCCGTCATGGGTCAGCTCACTGAGCACTTTCAGACGCCCCACCGCTTTCCTGACCTGAATGTTTTCTCCGTCGTACACTGCAATTCCCGCCGAATCATATCCTCTGTATTCCAGTTTTGACAAACCGTCCAGTAAAACAGGCGCCGCCTGAGATTCTCCGATATACCCTACAATTCCACACATATGATGTCCTCCTGTTATTCGCCCTTGTCCGCCCTCACGCCTGTGCGGTACACAATTTCATCACTGATACTCTGCACGCTCTCTGTCACCTGATAATCGTCTGTTCCATACAGGAAATCATGGAGCTGTTTCACATTGGCAGACAAATCCGCAGGTATGACACAGTCCTGACTGCCTTTCTGATAGGAAATGCTTACCACTGCGCTGCCTTTATCAAAGGGAAATCCCGCTGTCTCTCCCATTTTATAACTAAAAGCATCTGCTGCAAGAGCCAGAATTTCTGTTTTGGACAGACTGGTCTTTACCTCAGGAAATACGGTATCAATCAGTTCGTTGATTGTAGCCATGTCTGATGCCAGAGCTTTATCCACCATTTTCTCCAGAACTTCTCTCTGACGCTCCGTTCTTTTGAAATCATCTCCTGCCGTATACCGGATTCTACCATAGGAAACTGCCTGTACCCCATTCAGATTATAGGTGCCGGCTCCTGGCAGAGGGCTGTAACTTTTTCCGGTTACTTTAGAGGTCTCTATACAGTAATTGTTCAGATGGCCTGCTTCCTCATCTGTTATTTCCACTTCCACGCCGCCCAGAATATCCACTGCTTCCGCCACTGCTGAAAAATCAAAAGAAACATACTCCTGGATATCCAGATCCAGATTGGTATTCAGCATACGGACCGCCTGTTTGGGCCCGCCTTTTGCATAAGCTGCATTTGCCTTACTGTAAGCCTCCGTATTATCCAGATCCGCCATTTTCAGAAAAGTGTCACGATACACGGAAACCAGCCTTACCTCCTTGGTATCCTTATCAATTCTGGCCACCATAATAACGTCTGAATTTCCCCGCTCATAAGAACCCTCGTCCCGGTTATCCAGACCAAACAGCGCAATGGTTGTGTATTCTCCCAGTACATCCTGTGTCTCTTCGGGCAGTTCCACCCTTACGTCCTTCCCTTTAAAGGAAACGTCCGTATCCAGCTTATCCATCTTCCCGTTTACCCAGATCCAGCCCACTGCCACCAGCAGAATCATCAGCTCAATTGCCACTATCAGCAGCTTTCGCCTCTTCCTTTTCTTACTCTTCTTCGTGGGCTGTTTTGCCCCCTGTGCTTTACTTTGTTTTGCCATACCTTCACCCTATCTGTTCTGATTCCCGGAAAATCCGAAACCGCCGCCTGCGGCGGGATTTGCAGCTTCCCGGTCTTTTATCCGTACTGCTCATTCACGCCTGATAAATACTTATGTTCCTTATAACACACATTTTTATCACGATTAATACATATGGTCTATATTATAATATTTCAGACCATTTATCAACCGTCATTTTTCTTGAATTTTCCAGAAATGACATGTATTTTCTGGTAATATTGTATAATTCTTACAAAAAAATAACTGAAAAACCAGAGACGGTTTCGTAACATTTTACCAAAACCATAATGTTTCATACTGGAATTATTATCTCCATGACGCCGGTATAATAGCAGCGGCTCCTGCAAAAAGAAGGATTTTCCAGCCGTATAGTCCCCCAGAATGCCAATCCACTGGTCATGCATTTCAATTTTCTCCGGAATGGGCAGAATAATCCCTTTCAGTTCCCGCCGAAACGCCATACAACAGCCAATGTAGCTGTTTTTCAGCATATTTTTCCAGACTCCGGGGCCGGAACGCCGGTATCGGAAAAAAGATTCCGTCACAATCTGTTCCGGATTCTCTCCCCCAAATACCCTGGCGTCATGAATCACCACCATGGCATGTTGCTGTTCAAAAGCCTCCAGTACCTTTTCCACTTTATGCTCCATCCAGATATCGTCCTGATCCGCCAGAAAAATATACCTGCCTCTGGTATGGCGGATGGCATACTCCACATTCTTTTTAATCCCCTGGCCAGGCCCTTTTAACAGGCGGATTCTGGCGTCTGCCTTCCGGTATTCTTTTATAATGGCAATGGTATCGTCAACGGAGCCATCGTCAGAAATTACCAGTTCATCCTGTTCCTGAAGCTGGCTCATCACAGAAGATATCTGTTCCCGAATGTAACGTTCCCCATTATAAGTCACCATGGCCACGGAAACGCGGATTTCCTGTGTCACCATAATTTCCACCCCCATTTCTGAAAATACCGTACCATGGAAATCAGGTGCATTTTCAGTAAGGCCGGATTTTTATGGGAGCCCCGCTCCCATTTATGAATCACCGTGGTATCGGGACAATACCAGAGGCTGCTCCTCCCATTGACCCGCCTGCATAAATCTGCATCCTCCATATACATAAAATAGCGCCTGTCAAATCCCCCAAGCCGACGAAACAGTTCCGTACGGATAAACAGGAAACTGCCCTGAGCAAAGGGCACCCGAAAAGGTTTCCCGTAATCCATCTCCTGCATGGTATGATATGAACGGCGCTTTTTAAAACAGCATCCGGGAAAGTACCGGATGAGCAAATCCCCAACCGTCAGTTTCCGCCGGTAAACAGGCTGCAGTTTCCCATCCTCATCCGTCATACGGGGAACGGCCATACCGACAGAGTTCTGCTCCATAAATTTCAGCAAAACAGAAAAACTGTCTTCTGTCAGAATGATATCGGGATTTACAATGGCATGAAACCTGGAATCCAGCCGGGGCAGCACGTAATTGTGCCCTCCTCCGAATCCCAGATTTTTACCGGGACGCAGATATGTGACTTCCGGATACTTCCGCTCCAGCCGGGACAGACGGTTTTTTTTACTGCTGTTGTCCACCAGAAACAGTTCTTTTGAAACAGCGACAGCGGTACATTCCATAATGGAACGTACCGCATTCCTTACATCTTTTTCATTATTATATGCTACAATAGTGATTGAAATATCTTTCATGATGATCCTTTGCCTGTGAGCACCACTCCAATGGTCCGAAACAGAATCCGCACATCCATTCCCAGGGACCAGTTGGAAATATACTGGGTATCCAGTGCCACAATCTCCTCAAAATTCTTAATATCGCTTCTTCCGCTGACCTGCCACATACCGGTAAGCCCCGGCCGGATGCCCAGCCTTGCCTTGTGATGAAGCTCATACTGTTCAAATTCTTCCTCCGTAGGAGGCCTTGTCCCAACCAGGCTCATATCCCCTTTCAGCACGTTCCAGAACTGGGGCAGCTCGTCAATGGAAAATTTCCGCATAAATCTTCCTACCCCAAAAATCCTGGGATCATGCTCCATTTTGAACATCAGCCCTTCCATCTCATTCTGAGCCATCAGGTCCTGCTTCATTTTATCCGCTCCCACCACCATGGTGCGGAATTTGTAGAATTTAAAACGCCTGCCGTTTCTTCCGATTCGGGTCTGAGCGTAAAATATCGGCCCCGGAGACTGTATTTTAATGATGGGTGCGAAAATCAGAAAGGCGATTCCGGTCAGAAGCAGCCCCACCAGACTTCCCAGAATATCCATACACCGCTTAATCAGCACCTGCCTTGTGGTGGCAATCTTCATACTGGTGGTCAGAACCATGTATTTTCCGCATTTTTCCACCATTTTGTTGGGCATCAGTCTGGACTCCCGCACCAGATTGAAATGTACCGTCAGGCCCAGTTCCAGCAGTTCGTTGGCCAGCGCCTCGCTGCTCTCCCTGGTATTTCCGTTGATAAATATTTCATCCACCACATTGATGCGCACATATTCCAGAAAGCTGTCTGCACAGGCCACCACCGGCACCCCGCAGATTTCATCTCCGATTCTGTTTTTGTCCACAATCACTACGCCGGTTACTTCAAATTCCTTATATCGGTCATGCTGGAAATCTCCCACGCATTCTTCCGCATAACGCTCCTCCGTCACCACAATCAGCTGGGAAAACTTTTTCCCCCGTATCATGCGCTGGCGGATATATATTTTCCACAGGCATCTGGAGAAATATTCTATTACGATAGCAAATCCCCAGAACACAAAAATAATCTGTCTGGAATAAATTTCCGACTGTTTGGTAGCCCAGACATATATGGTAATGGTGGCAAATATAATACTGCAGTGTACAATCACTGCTTTCAGTTCCTGAATTTTATTACGTCTCAGGATTCCGGTATATGCTTCAAAGAAAAATACAATGCAGATATCTACCAGAAGCAGAACCACCGCCAGACGGTTATAGTAATCCATCAGGAACGGAAGCCTTTTGATATTTCCCAGTCGAATCAGACAGGAACTGTAAAAAGCTGTCTCCAGACACAGTAAATCCAGTATCAGGAAATCCAGATGTTTTACCCAGCTTTTTTTCTGTTTTTTATACATAGTCCTTTCATCCTTAACGTAATTTTCGTCTCTTCCTCAGACAGCCGTTCAGCTATCCCTGCTGTGAATTATCATACACGATTTGCCTATAAATAAGCAACAAAATTTCTCTTAAAGTTTCCTTAATTTTGTGCATTTTTCTGCACATACAGGGATACCCGGAGGGTGATTCCTTAATTTTGGGTTTTATTCCTTATGTAGAGCCAGCTCTCCGAATAATCTTTCCTCTGCTGCTCGTCCATTTCACTGTACTGGGAAAAGGTCAGTCTGGAGGGAATCATTCTGGTTCCCCCGCATTTATGGCAGTAAATCTCTTTCCTTCTGGATACTGTTGTAATGCTTCCGCATTCCGGGCAGATAAACACTTTCATCATACGTCACTTCTCACATTCAACTCTGTATTTCGGCTTCGCTTTCTCTCTATTGTAGCATTGAATTGGAAAAAGGGCAAGTTCAAAGAACCTGCCCTTGAATTAATCCTGTTGTTCTGCTGTAACAGTTATGGCTGAACTGTTACGTTCTGTTTCATGGCTTCAGCGCATAATTGCATTTTTTCAGAGAAAAATTCGGGTTATAACAGGGGTCTCCCTTTTTCAGCAGCTCTATCCAGCGGGTGCGGAAAAATTCGATTTCTTCCCCGAACCGCCGCACCTTTTCCTGGGTATCTTCCGCTCCGCGGGTTTTGGATTCATAATGGTATGCTTCCACAAAGGGGTCATACACCACAAGATATCCTGCCTGTCCCACCCGCAGGCAGAAATCCACGTCGTTAAAGGCCACTGCCAGCTTTTCTTCCAGCCCATGAACTTTTTCAAAGACTTCCCTGGACACCATCAGGCAGGCCGCTGTCACCGCGCTGTAATTGAGCTGCAGAGCCGCCTTATGATAATAACCTTCCTGCCCCCTTCTGAGTCCCGGAAACATATTTGCAGCGATTCCGTCAATGCCCACAACAATTCCGGCATGTTGCACCGTGTTATCCGGATAATACAGACGGGCGCCCACAATGCCCACCTCCGGCCGCTGGCAGTTCCCCAGCAGTTCCTCTATCCAGTCTTCCGTAATAATCTCTATATCATTATTCAGCAGAATAAAATAGCTGCCTTTTGCATGGGCCGCGCCGAAATTATTGATAGCCGAGTAATTAAATCCTTCCTCCCATACCACTACACGGGCCTGCTGTCTGTCCTGGAGTTCCTGATAATAAGCAAATGTCTCCGAATCCGTACTGCTATTTTCAATCACGATAATTTCATAATTCTGATAGGTGGATTTCCGAATGGACTCCACACAGCGGCGAAGCATGGCAGACTGGTCTTTGCTGGGAATTAAAATGGAAACCAGAGGTTCTCCTTCCACCTCGTATTTTACACGGTAAAAGCCAAAATGAGGAAGTTGTGATACCCGGCCCTTTTTCCCTGTCCGTGTCAGATGTTCCTGTATCGCTCTCTGCCCCGCCTCATAGGCATAGGTTTTACTGAGGGGATTATCTGCTGTGGAATTACTGTGAACTCTCCAGTGGTACAGCACTTTTGCCACATGCCCGGTCTTCCTGGCAAGTTCCGTACAGCGCAGGATGAAATCATAATCCTGTGCTCCGTCAAATGCTTCCCGGAACCCTCCCGCCTGCTTTATCACGGAATTCTTTACACACAGGAAATGGGTGATGTAATTGTTGGAACACAGCAAATCGGGGCTGAATTCCGGTTTGAAGTGGGGATTCTGATGTCTCAGGCCCTGTCTGGTTTCCTCCACCTGGTCTTCATCCGAATAAATCACTTCCACTTCCGAATCCTGATTAATCAGAGAAACGATCTCATAAAATGCTTCCGGAGCCAGCAAATCGTCATGGTCCAGAAATCCAGTCCAGGAACCTGTGGCTGCTTCCAGTCCCTGGTTGGTATTTCCGGCAATTCCCAGGTTTTCTTCCAGACGATGGTAGTGAATCCGGTTTTCCTGATATTCGCTGCAGTACCGGCGGACTGCTGTTTCCACCTCATCTGAAGGCGTTGCATCCATCAGGCACAGCTCCCAGTTCTCATAGGACTGCTCCCGCACGGAATCCAGCATTTCCACCAGATATTTTTCCGGAGTCTGATAACAGGGAACCACCACACTGAGCAAAGGGCGGCAGGCAAATTTTCTGCTCTGCCGCCTCTGGCGTTCCAGTTCTTCCTGACCGGCCCTGTGTCTCTCTAACCAGGGCTGATATGGCACCTCATCCGGCTCCATTTTGTCACGCAGACGGTTCCAGAAAGCCTTCGGCCCATAATGCCTGAAATACCGTATGCCTTTTTTTATTTTGTAAGGTGTGATTTTCATAAGAATCCTCCGTCATGACAGCCCGTCGTAAGACGGGCTTCATGACTGCCTGTTTCGGTATCCGGTTATTTTGCCCGGACATATTTCTGCGCAGAACAGGCGGAATATTTTACTTTCTTTCCATTGTTTGCATAAGATCTCACTTTGTAGTAATAGTTTTTTCCGGCTTTGGCGGTTTTATCCGTCCAGGAAACTGTCGTATTTTTGGTAATTTTCTTTATTTCCTGGTATTTCCCCTTTTTGGAAGTGGCACGGTAAATTTTATAGCCTGTGGCCTTACTGTCTTTCTTCCATTTTAATTTTACCTTTCCCTGAGAAACGGTAACAGAAGTTACCGTCTGCTTGCTCAGGGCAGTTTTTACCGTGCTGACTTTGGAATAGCTGGAATATTTCGTCCCACCGGACGAGCCTTTCGCATAGGAACGTATCTTATAATAATAGGTCTTTCCTGTGGTAATATTTTTGTCAGACCAGGATACGGTTTTATTCTTCGTAATGGTGGCAACTTTCGTATATTTGCCTTTCTGAGAAGTAGCGCGGTAGATATAATAGCCGTCTGCTTTGGAATCCCGTTTCCAGGTCAGTTTAATTTTGCTTCCTTTGGACACGGTGGCTTTTTTCAGCTGAGGTTTTGCCATTTTCAAATCTGCCTTTTTCGTACCGGTATATTTGGAATAATAGCGCTTTCCGTTTACCATCACGTAACCGCGGATTCGGTAAGTATATTTGTTTTTCGGTACTACTTTGGTATCTTTGTAGCTGATGGTGGAGTTCCCCTGTATGGTTGCAATACAGGAATAACTGCCCGTACCTTTTTTCCGGTAAATCCGATAACCGTCCACAGCTGTCTTTTTCCAGGACAGTTCCACCGTCCTGTAATTTTTGATTTTAAATTTCGTCCAGGAAGTTGCCGGAACTCTGCAGTCAATGGTCTGCGCGTCGGAATACGGGGAATATTTGTTGCCTCCGCTCAGCTTCATGTAAGCACGCATTCTGTAATTATATATTTTTCCCGGTACCGCTGTGGTGTCTTCCCAGGTAAGGATGTCGCCCCTGCTGACCGTTGCCAGGCTGGACCAGGAACCGTCTGTTCCCACGGAACGGTAAATCCGGTATCCCTGGGCCGCCGCCACTTCATCCCAGGACAGCCTTATGGAGGCAGCTCCTGTTTTTTCTGCCCGCAGCACAGGTTTGCTCAGATTTTCTCCCGGTTTGGGACATGGGGAAGCAGGCATATTCTGATACACCGGAACCTTAAACACAAAATTATTGTTCAATGCTCCCATAGCAGCGTAACTTTTCTGAACGCTCTTTCCTTCACTTTCCGCCGCCAGAAGATTCTGCATGTACTGATGCCAGTACAGACCGTCATAAGAGGCGTCCACGTCAAATTTCTGCAGATAAAAGGTATCCTGCCCCCGCCTGATATATTTGGAGGATACCTTGTCCGCTCCTCCTCTCAGGGCCTTGTAACGGGTATTCCAGCCTGCGTTTTTCGCCTCATTCAGACCGCTGATAATAACTTCCTGGCCGATTCCCGTTGCACTCATGTTAAAATAATTGTAATATCCCTCGTATCCGGGATAGGTGCCGGATATCAGAGAAGATGTTCCGTTCACTCCCTGTTCCTGGCGTACACGGCTGGCCAGAAAATAAGGGCTGACCTTTAACTCTTTTCCAATTTCAATAAAAGCCTGAGCATAGGTCATTCCGTCGCCGGAACCGTCCTCCAGCTTCTTATGAGACATAAAAGTACCGCTCAGTATTCTTTCCACGCCGGATTCCGTATGGTAGGATGCATTATAGGTAAGCTGTTCAAACTGGAACACCGCTTCTTCATTCAGAAAATTCCGGGGGTCCAGATAATATTTTACAATGGCCTCGGAGGCCTGTACCCAGTTGGTTCCGTTTTTAATCACCCATTTTCCCGTCTCCATATTATAGTCTTTGGGCTCTGTGGATTTCCAGGTGTCCGGCTGGTAAGTCTCCACCAGATTCCGGGCGTCCGCCATTTCATTTTTCAGCACCACAGACCACTCCAGTCCGGTATTCATGGGTACAAAACTCCAGTTGGGATGTACCTGTACCAGCTTCTGAATCAGCGTCCGGTAACTCTGGGGAAATGCGGACAAATCCGTACCTCTTGCGCTTCCTCTGGTAAACGTATGTACTTCCATGCCTCTGTTCAGATACTGCGTCTTCCATGCGTCCAGCCTTTCATCCTGGGTGAGCACATATTCGCTCTCAATATAACCGCCGGACACCACGTCGTTCACTGCAAATTCAATCTGAAACCAGAGTCCTGTTTCTGTCAGGGCAGCGCCTGTCAGCCTTACCTGGTAACCGCTGGTAAGCACCTGCACCACTGCCCCTTCCCTGGAAGGCTCCTGCCGAACCGGAAATTCCGCATCATTGGCCAGAACGCCGTACATATCATATTCTTTTAACAGCTCTGCAAAGGCTTCCTCCGGGGAAATTTCATTCCCGCCGTCCTCCGCTGCCTTCAGGAGTTCTTCCGGAAATCCCGGCAGTTCTTCCATTTCCCGCTGTTCTGTTGTATCTTCAGACTCAGATCCTTCCATTTCCTCTTTCTGTATCATATCCTGGGAATCCTGTACATTTTCTACCGGATTCTGCTCCGGTTCTTCTTCCTGTATCTCGTCCCGGCCTTCTTCCTCTGATTCAGGCTGAGATTCCCGGAGGGTTTCCGGCTCCTCTGACACCGGCTGACTTTCCGTTTCTTCCGCCTGTGCCTGCTGTTCCTCCGGAACTGCTTCCTGCTCTGTCTGCTGTGCCGCCTGAACCAGGCTGCTTCCTCCGCAGACATCTGTGGAAAGTACAACTGCAGCTAACAAAATGGCTGTCAGCTTCATACTTTTTCTCGGTTTCATGGCTGTTTTCTTCCTTTCTTTTTCTTTTTCACTCTCCTCCTGTGATTGTAGCACGTTTTTTCTCAACTTTCCATCCTTATTTCGTAACTCCCGCCGCCGGTTTGCAGTAACCGCTGTAACCGGTTTTTCTGTTCACCCGGTTCAGCACCTGTATTTTATAGTAATATTTCTGTCCTCTTTTCAGGTTTCTGTCCGTATAGGAGGTTGTATTTTTTGACTTAATGGTTGCAACTGTCTTATATCCTCTGTTTTGAGAGGTGCTTCTCTGGATACGGTAAGCATATGCTTTGGGGTTCCGTTTCCAGGTAATCCGCAACGCCCCTTTGCCTTTGGCCGTTACGCTGTAAATTTTTGTTTTTTTCACTGCCCAGCCGGAATATATATTGGAAAAACTGCTGAAACCGTTCTGTTCTCCGCCTCTGACCCGGACTTTGTACAGATAAGTCTGATGGGCCTCTACTTCCCGGTCCATATAGGTGGTCTGTCCGGCTTTGAGGGTGGCAATTTTCTCGTAACCTTCCTCCTCCGACTGGCTGCGGAAAATTTCATACTTTTTTGCGTCCTTTATGCTGGTCCAGGTAAGGTTAATCTGTTCGTTCGTTTTGGAAATCACCTTTGTAAGGGTGGGCTGGGCAAGGGTTTTTCCGGACATGGGTTCTGACAGCTCTGATTCCGTCCCGTCTGCATACACAGCGCACAGTTTGTAATAATATGTTTTACCGGCTGTCAGGCCGCCGTTGTCATAACTGGTTCCTGGCACCCTGGCAATCTCCGCATAACTGCCGTTTTCAGAAGTGCTTCGGTATACACGGTAAGAATCAGCCTCCGGAATGTCTTCCCATCTCACCCGGAGTTTTGAGCTGTTTCTGGACTGTACATAGGAAATTTCCGGAATTTCTCCTCCTCGTTCCTTATCGTCGTCCTCATCATCCTCCCCGGCTCCTTTCAGTGTAAGGCCGTAATAGGAAGCGATTCCCTGGGCGTCTGCCACACCCAGTTTCTTCAATTTTGCGTCTGTATTCAGAAATTTATTTACATCTCCTGTGTTGCTTATAAATGCGTGTTCAATCAGAACTGCCGGAAATCCGGCCAGCTTGCTTCTCCTGATAATCGCCAGATAATCCGCCAGGGAACCGTCCGGATACTGAGTATTATCCTGAGAATTGCGGATTAAAATTCCTCCTGCCCAGGTTGCAAGGCCCAGAGCCGCCAGCTTCCGGTAAATTTCTGTAGCAAGGCCCTTTCCTTCCGCTCCTATGGCCGGTCTGTAATTGCTGTTGGGGTAATATACGCCGATTCCGTTGGCGCTGCTGCTGGCGCTGGCATTCAGGTGAAAACTCACATAGACATCTGCCTTTTTACCGGCCGCAAATTCCACTCTTCTGGCATTGCAGGTGGATGCATTTACACTCTTTCCGCCATTGGCACAGCTCTGGGTTTCTCTCGTCATGTAAACGGTAACCCCGCTGTATTTCTGCAATTCTGTTCTGCAGTACTGGGCAATTTTCAGCACCAGGTTTTCTTCTTTAAATCCGTTATAACCTGCCCCGGAATGGGTGCTGTCATGACCGGGATCCAGTACAATCACCATTTTTTTTGCGCCCCGCGTCATATTATGGAGAGAAAATCCTGTTCCGGTTCCTGATGCAGCCTTATCCAGCGCACGTTCCACCGTATATCCGGAACTGGCCCTGCCGTTTTCATCCATGGTTACTATATTTGCTTCCACTTCATCCAGCAGTTCCTGATTCAGCAGCACTTCATCCGGTTCTGCTTCTACTGCCTGATTCACTCCGTACACGACCTGCATACCGGTATCTCTTATAAGTACACGGCAGGCATTTTTTTCCGTTTTCCAGGTAATTCCGGTCAGCTCATAAATCCCTTTCTGTTCTTCCCTGTTGTATTCCATGGAAAACCGCACCATATTATCAGCAATTCCCGCAGCATCTGCGGTAAATTCCTGTCCTGTGGCAGTATTTTTGTACTGAAGCTGCGCCTGCCTTATGACATCTCCTTCCACTCCAAGACCTGCTACCACATTCTGCACACCCGGTACCTGAATCTGCTCGGATTCCTGCATAATAAAATTCAGAACGCCCGTTTCCCATCCTTCCGGCTGATTCTGTTCCGTTGCTTTCTCCGGCTTCTGTTCTGTCCCGTTTTCCGGCAGTCTCTCCTCTGTTCTGCTCTCCGGCAGACGCTCTTCCATTTTGTTTGCCGGCAGCTTCTCCTCTGTCCTGCTTTCTATCTGCCCGGAATCAGACCACATCTTATCATTGGCCTCCGCCTGCATACTGCCGGAAGAAGCAATCATACATACCGATAAGAAAGCTGCCAGAATTCTTTTCGACAATTTCATTCCTTCTGCACTCCATTTCTTTCTCGTTTTGTCATTTTGTGTCGCTTTTTATCCTATCACAAATTTTTTTCCAGTACAACTACCTGCCAGAAACTTACAGAAACTTTACAATTTTCTGTTATCGCTCATTCTTTTCATGCCGGAATCACAGTAACAAAAAAGATTGCTGTAAAACAGCCGCTATATACAGGAAATGGTATTCAGACCTCATAAATTTCATCCATATATGTATATAAACTGTATTTTACTGCAATCTCTTTTATCTGTCGCTATATTATCTGAGTTGCTCTCTATTCATCCTTAATTTTAATGCAGTTCTTTCCTCTGTTCTTTCCGATATAGAGTCTCCGGTCAGCCCGCCGAATCAGCTCATCCACATCCTGGCCGGGAACCTCACCGCATTCCGAGATTCCAAAAGTCATGATTACCGGAATCTGCCTTCCGTCCACTGACAAATCTGCCTGTTTCAGTTCCGCTGTACCTTATCAATAACCTTTAATGCATAGGCCACGCTGCCAAACACAATCATCAGAAACTCTTCACCGCCCCAGCGGCTGACAAAATCTTCCCGGTCCACTGCTTCCTTCATACTGAAAGATACCAGTTTCAGAACCTCGTCTCCCGTCTCATGGCCATAAGTATCATTAATTTTCTTAAAATCATCAATGTCCCCCATTACCACACAGTAATCGCTGCGTGTGATGTCTTTCCAGCAGTCCAGCATACTTCTCCGGTTTCTGAGTCTGGTGAGTTCATCATAACTGGCCAGACGTTTCAGCTCTCTGTTCTGCTGATTCAGTTCTTCCCGGTTTGCTGTCAGCTCCAGAATAAACGGAAGCCAGCGCATGGATGCATGTTACAAAATAAATCACACTGATACCCGGAAAATAATTTCCGCCTTTTTCCGTCACATGCAGCATCAGAAATTCCATTGCTGCTGCAAGGCCGCTGATAAAAATAAACGGCAGACATTTTCCGTACCGCTACTTTTTCTTATACGTAATATACCAGGCGTCCATTTTGCCTCCTGTCATACCGGAGTACATTTTCTTTCCGACTTTGTTATATGCAGTCACGTAAAAATAATATTTTTTTCCGCTTTTAAAGGCTGATTTTCCAAACTTCTTCACAGTTATGGAGGTTTTATTTGTGGTAGCACATTTTTTATATCCTGACTTTTGCTTATCGGACACATACACCTGGTACCGGTCCGCACCTTTAATGGTGTTCCATTTTACACTGATTCCTGATTTTACGGATTTCAGTTTGATAATGTCCGGCTGGGGACAGAAATACGTCCAGTCGGACCATTTTCCTTCCAGTTTCGTCCCATCGCTGTTAGTGCAGTACCCCCGGACTCTCATTTTATAAAAATTATATTTTTTGAATCCGCTATAGCTGATAAAAGCCGCTTCTGAATTCTGTGTGTGTGTTTTTAATTTCTTATCCTTTTTCTGATAAGCAGACCAGATTTCCCATTTGTACCCATCTGCTGATTTCATGGAACTGACATCGGAACGAATCTGCCCCAGGCTCTGCCAGTAGGCCACACAGGAAGGCTTTTTCCCTTTTCCCGGAATCACCGGAACACTGTAAAGATTAGCACCCGATTTGCCCACAGCGCTGAATCCGGCTGAACCTTTCCTTACCGGATAAACTTCCACATAATATTCCTCATCAGGGGCAAGCTGGCCTAACACCGCCTGATTCTGCTCTCCATAAGTTTCCAGATACTCACTGGCCGCACCGGCTTTGTAGCGTATCTGATAACCGGTGGCCCCTGGCACCGGATTCCAGCTCAGGCTGATACTGGTCTCAGTAGAACCGGTGTGCTTCAGATTCTCAGGTTTGGCGCCGGGCGCTGTTACTACTTCAATTGTCTCAGACGCAGGCCCATATTCCCGCTGAAGCCCGTTTCTGGTAAAAGGAACCACCTGCAGATAATAGGAACTTCCTGCATTGGGAAGATTGTAAAGGTAATCTTCCCCTCCCGTACAGGTAGACCATTCCTCAAAAATACCGGCGGGACTGTCGCTCAGACGGATTTCATACCTTACACTATTATCCACCAGCGCCTGAAACGCAATATTCACCGAATTGGTTCCCGCATTTGTCTGCTTTACCCCGGTTACAGGTCCCGGAGCTGCCTCCACCCTGATTCCCATGCCCAGAAATACCGCAAACATCAGCACTATGGCATATTTGCCGGCCCGGTTCCACATTTTCCTCATATTCTTCCCTTTCCTTCCCGGTATGCTTCTTCCCGGCCGCCGTCATGAGAATTTTTCTTACATACAGCTGCCCGGAACATCTCCCAATACACTTCCGCTGTTACTGCTTTCATCATACCAGTATCTGACATCCGGTGTCAATGTTTCCGGGCACTTTTCACATTTATATCCAAATATCCCCTTTAATATCCTGTATTTGCCTTTATGGTGGCACTGATGCTTTTTACCGTTTCAGAAGGAGTATAATTATCACTGTTGTACAGGAACTGGTGAAGCTGAGCCACGTTATTTTCCAGGTTCACCGGTACCACAGCATCCCCGGCACTTCCCACATTGCCCGGCGTCTCCTTGTCAAAGGGAAATCCCGTATTCTCTCCCATATGATATTTGGGCAGATTTGTTGCAAGTCCCAGCATTTCCGTAAAACTTAAGCTGGTGGAAATCTGAGGCAGCATTTCATCCAGCAGATTATTTAACGTCATCAGATCACATTGTTTTGCTTTTTCAAACATTTTGGTAATCACCGTACGCTGTCGCTCGGTACGCTGGTAATCCAGGCCCACATACCGGATTCTCGCATAGGAAGTGGCCTGCACTCCGTCCACGTGAACCCCCTGTCCCGGTGATACGGGGCCGCTGTTGTGGCCGGTTACTTCATTGGTCTCCACCACATATCCATTCAGCCATTCGGCTTCTTCCGGAGAAATATCCAGTTCTATGCCGCCCAGCAGGTCGATAGCATCCACCAGAGCGCTGAAATCCACGCTGACATAATCGGTAATATCCAGATCCAGATTCTTATTCAGCATTTCCATGGCCTGTTTCGGCCCTCCGTTGGCATATGCCGCATTTGCCTTGCGATAGGTATTATCGCTGATATCCAGATAGGTATCCCGGTATACGGACGCCATTTTGATTTCTCCGGATTTCCGGTTAATGCTTACCACTATAATCGTATCACTGTTTCCTCTTTCAAAATTACCGGTAGAACGGTTGTCCAGTCCAAACAGTGCAATACTCTCATAACCGTCCAGGTTCTTCTGAGTATCCTTTGACAGATCGTTCACCTTAACATCTTTATCTTTAATGGAAATTCTTCCCAGCTTTCCGTATTTACTCCAGACGTAGGCGAAAACCAGTCCCACCAGAGCCAGTATCACAGCCAGAATTACCAGAATAATCTTCCGCTGCTGGCGTTTTTTCCGTCTGGTCTTCTTTTTTTTCTTCCCGGTGCTGCTGTAATTACGCGTGTCTTTTGCCATCTCTGTGTCCTCCTTATCCGTTTTTGATACCCCGTTGCCTGCAGCGGGGTTTTTGACTTCTCAGGAAGCGCTTTCATCAGCGTTTCCTTTATATTTTGCAGGTTCTGTGCTGTTTTCATACTAACTCCGTGAGTATATCACAAAACAGGGGACTTTTCTATATATAATTTCCATTTCTTCTATTGCTTTCCTGCAAAATGTCATGTAAACTATCCATGATAATAATAATGATAATGATGCTGGTAATAATAAAAAAGAATCCTGTAACTTAACATTTCAAAGTAAAACTTTTTCCTGTCAGGGCCTCAGGCGGCAACAGGGTTTCTGGCATTTTAATTACATCAGATAAAAACTTTTACTGACAGATACGAGGTGGAAACATGGAATCTCATTTTCGTAAAATACATGCTTTTGGCAGACTGCACTTTTTTCTGACCGCACTTTTTCTTTTTCTGGTTTTTGCGTCTCACTGCATTCCGGACGAAAAAATTATGGGGCACAGAGAACTGTCTCTGCAGCTGCTGTCTGAATTTCCCCGGAACGGCTGTCTGCCGGGAGACACCCCTTCCCTGAAACCGGAAACGGAATTTCTGACTTCTCTGAATCAGAATCCGGAATATTCCACACTGTGGAACACGCTCACAGGACAGGACCAGGGATTTCGCTGGAACGGAATGCAGGCACCGGGCCGGTTTTTGCTGTGCTTTTTTCATATCGGCCAGATTCGTTATCTCTGCATGATTGCTTTTTTCATGCTTCTGTTCGGCGCCGCCTGGAAAATCAGCAGAACGTATTCCGCTCCATACGGATTTTTTTTCCTCTTTTTCTTTTTATGGGCAGACATTCTTCCCGTTTCCTGGACACTGCCTCAGACCGGATGTTTCTTTACCGCATTCTGTTCCATTCTGTTCCTGTGCGGAAAAAAAGAATTATTCCGGGAAGAAAACCTGCACCGGCTTCTTTTTTCCTTTTACGGAATCGGAGCAGTCACTGCTTTCCTGGATACGGGAACTGTTCCGGTTATTGCCCTGAGCCTTCCTCTTACCATTGCCTTTCTTTCTTTCCGTGACTATGGGCCAAAACAGAAAGGCAGCGCTGTGTGGAAATCTCTGACGGGCTGTACCCTTTTCTGGTTCCTGGGTTATCTGCTTCTGACCATAACCAAATGGGTACTGACTGTATTACTCACCGGAAGCAACCTGTTTCCTGCATATATGGCCCGGATCAGAGAATACTGTTTCGGTTCGTCTTTCTCAGCCGGCTCACTTAAAACCATGCTTTTTGAAAATCTGAACGGATTTCTTTCTCATGTGGGTTTTGGAAAGAAAACCCTTCTGATTCTGATACTGGCAGTTTTTGCAATATACATGATTCTGTTTTTTACGGGGCATAAAACCCGGCAGACCTGTGTGAGAAACCTGCCTCTTATTTTTATCGGCATGCTGCCTTTCCTGAGCTATGTGCTGGCGCCTGCCCACGGACTTATGGAAACAGCCGTTACCTTTCGGGCTCTGACTGCGGCCTTCTGGCCCTGGATGCTGTTTTTCTATTCCATGCTGGATTTACCGCAAATCCGCCGGTCACTACACACCATATGGAACTCAGCAGGGAGGAATTAAGATGACAAACATTTATTTATTGTGCATGGTTATTATTCTGCTGTATCTGATTTTCAGCTATATGTTAGGAGACCTGTTCCTGAGCTTTACAAAATCTCAGGAGACTTCCTTATCTTACCGGATAATCCTTGGGTTTTTCCTCTTCTTTCTTCTGTTTCAGGCAGCTGCCCTTCCGCTGAAATTCACACTGCAGCCCCTGTCACTGTTAGCAAAGCTCTGGTGTTTCCTGCTGGCTGTTACTGCCCTCCTGTATTTTCTGCGAAATCGGAAGATTTTAAAAGAAAAATGGAACCAGCGAAAAGAATTGCTGTCAGAATATAAATGGATATTCCTGTTTCTGATTTTCCTTGTGCTGATTCAGATTTGTCTGACCAATTACAATGGAGAGACTTACGCCCTGTGGGATCAGTCCTATTATATCGGAGACGTGAGTTCCTCGGTATACACTGATACCATCAGCCAGTACAGCCCCTATACCGGCCACCTGCTGGACAGGCTGGATGCGGAGTATCTGCTGGAAACCTACCAGAATCACAGCGCAGTTATCTGCACTCTGACCGGCCTTGCACCCCTGATTGAAACCAGAACCGTGGAAACCACTCTGATGGTGATTATGGCCAATCTGATTTACTATCAGCTGGGGCGTCAGCTTTTTCCCCTCTCCAGAAAAAAAAGCGCGCTCCTGGTATTTTGTCTGTTCTGGCTGAATCTGTTCAGTTTTAACTTATATACCAGTGCAGAATTTTTATTCTTCCGTGCATTTGAGGGAAAAACCATTCTGGCCTGTATTATCATGCCGGCTGTGTTTCTGCTGTTCCTGAAAATTGCCAGGGAATACCGGAATCACCACCACTGGATGGAGCTGTTCCTGATTATCTGGGCCAGCTTCGGCCTGAACATGTCAGCAATTTACATGCTGCCTTTTGAACTGAGCATTTGCCTGATTCCTCTGGGATTCTGTAAGAAAGATACTTCTGTGCTCTGGGAATCCGGGAAAGGCAAAAGCCGCTTCCGCCTGATGCAGGCCTCGGCAAAACCTTTGCTGTATATCTGGATACGATATGCTGTCTGCCTGTTTCCCTGTATATTGTATGGAGCGGCTTACCTGCTGACGAAACATCATCTGTTTATTTATACCGGTTAGGAGGATTGTTATGCAGAATTTGTATAAACCAGGCATGGACTTTCTGAACAAAGCCTTTGACGATGCATTTTCCAATATTGTAATTTTTTTCCTGGCTTATGTGCTGGCCCTGGCCGTATTCTGGCTCCTAAAAAAAAGAGATTTAAAAACCATCTTCGTCTATCCGGTGCTGTTTGCCTTACTTACCGTATTCAATCCTTATCTGATGATTCCTGTTGCAGATAAAATCGGCCTTTCCTCCCGGATTCGCCGGATTTTCTGGCTTCTGCCCGTGAATCTGGTGCTGGCCTTTGCCATCGTCTGCCTGGTTTACCGATTTACCAGACGGTGGAAACAGGCTGCTGCTCTGGCTCTTTTCCTTATCCTGGCAGCTGCAGCGGGAGAATGTCAGCTGCCCCATATGGTTCCTGCGGAAAATATCTACAAAATCAGTGATGAGTCCATTGCCATTGCAGATATGATTGAGGAAGACGCCCAAACTTCTGAACCGAAACGCTGCCTTTTTGCAGATATACAGCTTCTGGAACTGCGCCAGTATAACCCTTCCATTTACAATACCATTCGGCGGAAGGACATCCTGAACTGGTCCATGAATCCTGCAGATCCGTCTTCTGTGGAACAGGTTCTGAATGAACGGAGCAGCCATCATATTCTTACCATGCTGCTTTACTACGGAGTGCCGGTGGAATCGGATATTCTGAAACGTTATGTCAGGAGATTTCATATCCGGTATATCATTCCCAATAAGGAGAAAGGGCTTGACGGATATTTTGAAGAGATGGGATATGATGAGATAGGAGAGACGGAGCATTTTACAGTGTGGCGGGTGGGGTAAAGAGGAATTCTAGCAAAAAAATATAGCCATTAAAGAAGTTTCAAAATAAACGGTATTAAGTGTTAACAAAATTCATAACTGCTTTAAGCATTGCACAAAACTCTAAAAAGATGGCACCAGAATTTTAATCTCTGAGTTAAAATAATTAAAAAACAAAAAGCAACTAATTATACAAACCCAATAAAAGAAAGTGAGGAAACAAATGGACTACAAAAAAGTGTACAAACAGTGGTGCGAGGATTCATATTTTGATAAAAATACCAGAGAAGAACTACTGTCCCTAACTGATGAAAAAGAAATAGAAGACCGCTTTTACCGCCAACTTGAATTTGGAACAGGTGGACTCCGAGGTGTGATTGGAGCAGGAACCAATCGCATGAACGTATATACTGTTCGTCTGGCCACCCAAGGTCTTGCCAACTATATTATCAATTGCAACAGTCAGGAAAAAGGCGTGGCAATTGCTTATGATTCCAGAAGAATGTCACCGGAATTCGCAGACGAGGCAGCGCTGTGTCTAAACGCCAATGGAATCAGGAGTTGGATTTTTCCATCCTTACGTCCCACTCCGGAATTATCGTTTGCAGTGAGAAAACTTGGCTGCATTTCTGGTATTGTAATTACAGCCAGTCATAACCCACGTGAATATAATGGCTATAAAGTATACTGGGAAGATGGAGCTCAAATTACTCCTCCTCACGACAAAAATATTCTGGCGGAAGTAGCAAAAGTAACTGATTTTGCTCAGGTAAAAACCATAGAAAAGCAAAAGGCCAAAGAGCAGGGGCTGTATCGGGTGATTAGCTCTGAGGTGGATGATGCCTATATGGAAGAATTAAAAAAACAGAGTATTCATCCTGAAATCATTAAAAAAGTGGCAAATGAATTTAAGATTGTCTATACGCCTCTTCATGGCACTGGAAATCTTCCGGTACGCCGGGTTCTGAAGGAGTTAGGATTTGAACAGGTTTTTGTGGTAAAAGAGCAGGAGTTTCCAGATGGAAATTTTCCCACTGTCAGCTATCCTAACCCTGAATCAGATGAATCTTGGGAATTGGCTCTCAAGTTGGCAGCAAAAGTGGATGCGGACATTGTGCTTGCTACTGACCCTGATGCAGATCGTTTAGGAGTATACTGTAAAGATACTGAGAGCGGTGAATATGTAAGTTTTACAGGAAACATGTCTGGAATGCTTATTGCCGAATATATTCTACGGGAGCGGACAGCTACCGGAACTATGCCTGAGCATCCCGCATTGGTTGAAACCATTGTGACTACTGATATGGCCAAAGCTGTTGCAGCAGATTACGGGGTAAAACTAATCGAGGTGTTGACTGGATTTAAGTACATTGGAGAGCAGATTAAGTTATTTGAAGAACAGAACAACTATCATTATGTATTCGGACTGGAGGAAAGTTATGGCTGTCTGGCTGGCACTTACGCCAGAGACAAAGACGCCTGCGTGGCAGTAATGATGCTCTGCGAAGTGGCCGCTTATTATAAAATGCAAGGAAAAACCCTGTGGAATGCCATGGCAGACATGTATAAGAAATACGGTTACTACAAAGAAGGCCTTGCCACCATAACTTTTAAGGGTATTGACGGTGTGACCCAAATTCAGGAAATTATTAGAACAATGCGGGAACAACCAAAAAGCTCCCTGGGAGGATTTGAGATACTGGCAGTACGGGATTATCAAACAGATACCAGAAAAGACATGAAAACTGAAGAAATAACTTCTACGGGACTTCCCATCTCTAACGTGCTGTATTATGAACTGAATGAGAATGCCTGGTGCTGTGTTCGTCCCTCTGGCACAGAACCCAAAATTAAATTTTATTTTGGAGTAAAAGGAACTTCTCTGAAAGACGCCGAACAGAAACTGGAGAGATTAAGAACAGATCTGCTACAATCGTGGGAAAGATGAAAATGCACACTCCATTCCTATAGAGAGAGTTTCAAGTTTACACAAAACTTATTTGTGGTCTAAACTAATTCCAAAAACTGACATAAGATTTATGAATAGTTTTAAGCGGGCAGAGCCGGTTTTCTGGTTCTGCCCTCGTCTGTATTATACAGGGGAATTTTATCTCTGTCAATGCATTCCCTTAAAATCATCTTTACAGCTTCCTGCCAGATAAGCGCTCCTCAAAATAAGTCTCCAGCCGGGAATGGATCTGCCCCTATCCTGTCGGTGCCCGTCCGCAGCCGGCGATTGAAGCCCTCGATAATCCTGTCACAGTTCCTGCCACGGAAAAATACAGAACGCTGTAGCAGGGATATTCATGATGAGTTTCTCCTGCACGATCCTCCACGCTCCATCAATGGATTACCTCATGTCTATGTAACTGCAAAAAAGGCAGATCTCATTCACAGCTAAAATATCCCCTAACGTAACTCTCTTCAGCGTAAGCGCATAGTTTTAGGGCGTACCCTATAAATGAAATCTGACACCCTGCGCTAGGCTGCCAGACATGCGAGTATTTCACTACATTTTATTTACAAGTTTCCTGAGCCAATTCACTCCATGGGGCAAATTGTTCCAATTCCTCGTTTGACATTTCAGCACTAGTATAGCGAATATTAAATTGTTGATAGTTTAAATAGTTGCTGCTTCATCGGGATTAATTTCATCCATTTTATA
>CATLIX010000017.1 GCA_949959185.1 uncultured Eubacterium sp.
AAGACGCTTGCGGCGCAGCTATACGGAGAATTCAAGGAGATGTTCCCTGAGAATGCAGTGGAGTATTTTGTGTCCTACTACGATTATTACCAGCCGGAAGCCTACGTGCCTTCTTCTGACACCTATATTGCCAAGGATTCCTCCGTCAATGAGGAAATCGACAAGCTCAGGCTCTCAGCCACAGCTTCGCTGATTGAGCGTAAAGATGTGATTATTATTTCCAGCGTATCCTGTATCTATGGACTGGGCGAGCCGGAGAATTTTGAGAAAATGATGGTATCCCTGCGTCCGGGCATGAGCAAGGACAGAGATGAGGTAATTCGGAGGCTGATTGATACCCAGTATACCCGAAATGATATGGATTTTCACCGGGGAACCTTCCGGGTACGGGGAGATGTGGTGGAAATCTTTCCGGCCAACCGCGGAGAAACTGCTGTTCGAGTGGAGTTCTTTGGGGATGAAATTGACCGGATTACGGAAATAGATGTGCTGACAGGGGAGATTAAGAACAGCCTGGAGCATATCAGCATCTTTCCGGCCTCCCATTATGTGGTGCCTCAGGAGCAGATTAATAAAGCTGCTGTGGCCATAGAGCAGGAACTGGAAGAACGGGTAAAATATTTCAAAGGGGAGGACAAGCTGCTGGAGGCCCAGCGCATTGCAGAACGCACCAATTTTGATATTGAAATGCTGCGGGAAACAGGATTCTGCAGCGGCATTGAGAATTATTCCAGGCATCTGGCAGGGGCTCCGGAAGGGGTTCCCCCCAATACGCTGATGGACTATTTTCCGGAGGAATTCCTGATTATTGTGGACGAGTCCCATATCACCATTCCGCAGGTACGGGGGATGTATGCCGGAGACCAGTCCCGGAAGACCACGTTGGTGGACTATGGATTCCGGCTGCCCTCGGCGAAGGATAACCGTCCTTTGAACTTTGAAGAATTTGAGAGCAAGATAGACCAGATGCTGTTTGTGTCCGCCACACCCAACGTTTATGAAAAGGAACATGAACTGCTGCGGGCAGAGCAGATTATCCGTCCTACCGGGCTGCTGGACCCTGAGATTGACGTGCGGCCGGTGGAAGGACAGATTGACGATTTGATTGGCGAAGTCAACAAAGAGATTGGGAAAAAGAACAAAGTCCTGATTACCACCCTTACCAAGAAGATGGCGGAAGATTTGACTGACTATATGCGGGAAGTGGGAATTCGGGTGAAATATCTTCACTCTGATATCGACACCCTGGAACGGGCAGAGATTATCCGGGATTTGCGCCTGGATGTATTTGATGTGCTGGTAGGCATCAATCTGCTGCGGGAGGGACTGGATATTCCTGAGATTACGCTGGTGGCGATTTTAGATGCGGATAAAGAAGGCTTCTTAAGGTCAGAAACGTCTCTGATTCAGACCATTGGACGTGCAGCCAGGAATTCCGAGGGGCATGTTATTATGTATGCAGACAGCATTACCGATTCCATGCGTGTTGCCATAGATGAGACGAACCGAAGAAGGGGCATTCAGCAGGCGTATAATAAGGAGCACGGAATTACCCCGGCAACCATACGCAAGTCTGTACGTGATTTAATCAGTATATCCAAAAAGGTGGCAAAAGAGGAATATCGGTTCCGGAAAGACCCGGAATCCATGAGCAAAAAAGAACTGGAGAAACTGATTGGAGAAATCCAGAAGAAAATGCAGACGGCAGCGGCCGAGCTGAATTTCGAAGCGGCGGCCGAGCTGCGTGACAAGATGATAGAACTGAAAAAGAATCTGCGGGATATGTAGCCTGACACTCCCGGCTCATGATACGCGGGAATCTACGGAAAAAGGAGTTTATCAAAATGGCAAAAGCAGAAAAGCAGTATATTAAAATCAGGGGAGCCAATGAGCATAACCTGAAAAACCTGGATGTGGATATTCCGAGAAATGAATTTATCGTTTTAACGGGACTGAGCGGTTCCGGGAAATCCTCTCTGGCCTTTGATACCATTTATGCGGAAGGTCAGCGCAGATACATGGAATCTCTTTCTTCTTATGCAAGGCAGTTTCTGGGCCAGATGGAGAAGCCGGATGTGGAGAAGATTGAAGGGCTGTCTCCGGCCATTTCCATTGACCAGAAGTCTACCAACCGCAATCCCAGGTCCACCGTTGGAACAGTGACGGAAATTTACGATTATTTCCGTTTGCTGTATGCGAGAATTGGAATCCCCCATTGTCCGATCTGCGGAAAAGAGATTAAAAAGCAGTCGGTGGATCAGATGGTAGACCAGATTCTGTCTATGGAGGAAGGAACCAAAATCCAGCTTCTGGCTCCGGTGGTCCGGGGACGCAAGGGAACCCATCAGAAATTATTTGAACAGTCCAGACGCAGCGGTTATGTGAGAGTGCAGGTTGACGGCAATATTTATGATCTGACAGAAGAAATCCCCATGGATAAAAATATCAAACACAACATTGAAATTGTGGTGGATCGTCTGGTGGTGAAGCCGGGCATTGAAAAGCGTCTGACAGATTCTGTGGAAGGTGTACTGGAACTGGCGGAAGGGCTGATGACGGTGGATGTGATTGGAGGCGAGCCGGTGAATTTTTCCCAGAGTTTTTCCTGCCCGGACTGCGGCGTCAGCATTGAAGAGATTGAGCCCAGAAGTTTTTCCTTTAACAATCCCTTCGGCGCCTGTCCGGACTGTTTTGGACTGGGGTATAAGATGGAATTTGATGTGGACCTGATGATTCCGGACAAGTCCTTAAGCATTGCGGCAGGAGCCATTCAGGTCATGGGATGGCAGTCCAGTACCGATAAGGGCAGCTTTACCAATGCCATTCTCACTGCACTGGCAGAAACATATCAGTTCGATTTGGATACGCCCTATGAAGAACTGCCAAAAAAAATTCAGAATATTCTGATAAATGGCACCGCGGGAAAAGAACTGAAGGTTCATTACAAGGGCCAGCGGGGAGAAGGGGTCTATGATGTGGCCTTTGAAGGGCTGGTACGGAATGTGCAGCGCCGGTACCGGGAGACCGGCTCCGATACCATGAAGCAGGAATATGAACAGTTTATGCGAGTGACTCCCTGTAAGACCTGCGGCGGTCAGCGGTTGAAGCGGGAAGCCCTTGCGGTGACTGTCTCCGGAAAGAATATTTACGAAGTCACATCCATGTCCATCCGAAAGCTGCAGGCATTTCTGAAAGATATGGAGCTGACGGAACATCAGAAACTGATTGGAGCTCAGGTGTTAAAAGAAATCCGGGCGAGAGTTGGATTTCTGGTGGATGTGGGACTGGATTATCTGACCTTATCCAGGGCAACGGGAACGCTGTCCGGTGGAGAAGCTCAGCGTATCCGGCTGGCCACTCAGATAGGTTCCGGGCTGGTGGGGGTGGCCTATATACTGGACGAGCCCAGTATCGGCCTGCATCAGCGGGATAATGACAAGCTGCTGAATACCCTTCGAAATCTGAAAAATCTGGGAAATACCCTGATTGTGGTGGAGCATGATGAGGACACCATGTTTGCGGCAGATCATATTGTGGATATCGGACCTGGAGCCGGAGAGCACGGGGGACGTCTGGTGGCTCAGGGAACTGCTCAGGAAATCATGAAAAATAAGGAATCCGTGACAGGGGCTTATCTGAGCGGCAGAATTAAGATACCCGTTCCGGAAACCAGAAGAAAGCCTGCTGGTTTTCTGAAAATCAAAGGGGCTCAGGAAAATAATCTGCAGAACATCAATGTGGAAATTCCCCTGGGCGTTATGACCTGTGTGACCGGAGTATCCGGTTCCGGCAAGTCTTCCCTTACCAATGAAATTCTCTACAAGCGTCTGGCAAGGGATTTAAACCGGGCCAGAGTGATTCCGGGCAAACATAAATCCATTGAAGGGATGGAGCAGCTGGACAAGGTAATCGATATTGACCAGTCTCCCATTGGAAGGACGCCGCGGTCCAATCCGGCAACTTACACAGGAGTATTTGACCAGATACGGGATTTGTTTGCAGCGACGCCGGATGCCAAAGCCAAAGGATATGCCAAAGGGAGGTTCAGCTTTAATGTAAAAGGCGGCCGCTGTGAGGCATGTTCCGGCGACGGTATTCTGAAGATAGAAATGCATTTCCTGCCGGATGTTTATGTGCCCTGTGAGGTGTGCGGCGGCAAACGTTACAACAGAGAGACTCTGGAGGTAAAATATAAAGGAAAAAGCATTTACGATGTACTGGATATGACCGTGGAGGAAGCACTGACTTTCTTTGAAAATGTCCCTTCTATTAAGAGGAAAATTGAAACATTATACGATGTAGGGCTTTCCTATATCAAACTGGGTCAGCCTTCTACCACCCTGTCCGGCGGGGAAGCCCAGCGGATTAAGCTGGCCACGGAGCTGAGCCGGCGCAGTACAGGGAAAACCATCTATATTCTGGATGAACCCACCACAGGCCTCCATTTTGCAGATGTGCATAAGCTGACGGAAATTTTGCAGCGTCTGGCGGAAGGCGGCAATACGGTGGTGGTAATAGAGCATAATCTGGATGTGATAAAGACAGCGGATTATATCATTGATATGGGGCCGGAAGGAGGAGATGGCGGCGGTATGGTCATTGCAAAGGGAACTCCGGAAGAAGTGGCGGAAGTGAAAGAATCCTATACCGGCCAGTATATTAAAAAATATCTGAAATAATCCAGGAATCCTGCAATGCAGGATTCTTTTTTTATCTTATAGGAAATACCGTGTCACTGTGAAGTGCTAAAATATATAGATTTCCTATAAGATAAAACCATTATGCGCAGCTCGCGGAGAATGTGCATAGCATATCATTTTTACAATTCCCCGGAAATGACAAAAAGCGGGAAAACGGGGTGTTTTTGCGAAAAAAGTTGATATAATTAAGAGGTAATAGTGAGAAAGGATAACAAAAGATTATGGAGAAGAAGAAAACAATCAAACAGATTATCGTGTTTTATGTAATGTCTGTATCCATTACCCTTGGAGTTCTGCTTACCGTTGTAATGATTATCAGCAGTTTTGTTTCCGCAGATTCTGTTTTACTGGAAAATCTGCAGATGATGGCTAAAACGTCTTCACAGAACGTGAGCGCCAATCTGCATTTGCTGACGGACCGGATGGCCAATCTGGCGCTGGAGGAGGTTCTGACGGATGAGGAAGCCTCGAAAGAAGAAAAACAGGAGGTTCTGAATGAGCGGGAAAGCCGGATTGAATTTGTCTGGCTGGGCGGCTATGATTTGTCCGGGCAGAAAATGTACGGGGATAAGGCCGCTCCGGAAAGCATCGCAGAAGAAAAATTTTATACATATCTTACAAAAACAAATAATATTGTCATAGATGAACCGCGGTATGAGAATGACATATGGCAGCTTCGGGTTGCCCTGCCCATGACAAGAGAAGGAGAAGTGGATTCTTATCTGGTAGGAAGTTATAAATACGATTTGCTGCACGACGTACTGTCCAATATCAATATCGGAGTGACAGGCTCTTCCTACATGATTAACGAAGAGGGAACAATTATTGCGGATAAGGATTTGGAATATATGCAGAAACATGAAAATGTGTACGGACTGTATGATTCCGGGAAAAATAAAGCGGTATTTGACAATATGATAAATTCCCAGACAGGTTCAGAGTCCATGAGACTGCATGGAATCCGCCATTATGTGGCTTATGCGCCTGTACCTGGAACTAACTGGACGCTGATTGTGGATGCGCCCCGGAGGGAATTTCAGGGAGTATTGTTTATTTCTGTGTTTGTATGCATTTTGCTGGCAGTGATTCTTCTGGTGGCGTCCCGGTATGTGATTGTGAGAATGGCGGACAGCATTTCCGATTCCCTTTCACTGGCTACAGGAAGGCTGACAGTTCTGTCGGAGGGAAATCTGAAAGACGAGGTGGTGCTGGCGGAAACCAATGATGAGGCTGAAGTGCTGACAAATGCACTGGCGAAAACCATATCCAGTATGGACGGGTATATCAATGATATCAAATCATCTCTTGGATTTCTGTCGGAGGAGACTATTCCAGAGAAGTACCGGATACATTTACCGGGGATTTTGTGGCAATCCGGGAGGCTCTGACCGCCATTACGGTTTCCCTGAATGAAACCATGCGCAGAATTAATCATTCCTCCCTGGCAGTAAATGAAAATTCCTCCGAGGTGTCCGGTTATGCCAGACGGCTTTATGATGGTTCTACGGAGCAGGCAGTGGCGCTGGAACGACTCAGCAGCAGTATTCAGAAAATTACGGAGCAGATTGGACATATTACGGAAAATGCGGAACAGGTAAAGAAATGTGCAGGAGGCGCCGAATATAAAGTCAGTCAGGGACAGGAGCACATGGGAGCCATGCAGGAGGCGATGAAAGATATTTATGCAAATATGCAGGAAATTATCAAAATCAGCCAGTTAATAGAAGAAATATCTTCTCAGACAAGTCTGCTGGCATTGAATGCTTCCATCGAGGCGGCCCGCGCCGGAGAATCGGGAAAAGGATTCGCGGTGGTAGCTCAGCAGATTGGCGTTCTGGCTGACCAGACAGCCGATGCCCTGAAACAGACGGGAGATATGATTGAGCAGGCGAATATGTCTATCAAAAGGGGAATGGAAGCCGCGGAATTAACAGCAGATTCTTTCCAGGAAATCAATGCGGCTACGGAAGAATTTACCGGAATTTCCCATAATATGGCCCATGTGGTGGAAGAACAGAAAAAAGCAGTTTCCATGGTAACGCAGGAAGTAGACAAAGTGTTGGAGATTGCCAATACCAATCAGCAGCTTGCCAGGGAAACGGACGAGACAGCGGCCATGTCTCTGACCCAGGCGGAAGAACTGGGTGAAGTGGTGGCAGCAGTAAAGTTAAAGGAAGGTGATCCGGAATGAAAAAGAAATTTCTGGCGGCATTTGTGATGACAACAGCGGTTCTGCTGACAGGCTGCGGCAATAAAATGGAGGATGGTTATTATACTGCTGAAATGTCCGGTTTTTCTCATGGATGGAAAGAATATGTCTGCATTCAGGTGAAGGATGATACCATTGTCTCAGCGGAATTTAACGCAAAAGATGAGAGCGGCTTTATCAAAGCATGGGACAATGAATATATGCGGAATATGAGCAGTAAGGAGAGGACTTATCCCAATAAATATACCAGGGAATATGTGCGGCAGCTGATTGAAGGGCAGAGGGATACAAAGGTGGATATACTGAGCGGGGCCACTCATTCCGGCGAGAATTTCACGAAACTGATTGAAGCTGCCATGAAGCAGGCGGAACAGGGAGACTCCACCACGATTCTGGTGGAGATGGAAGCGGAAGAAGAATAAAGCGGCCAGGCCTGCCGGGTTCCCCTGTCTCCCTCAGTCCTGAGAGGATTGCACGCGTACTTTCACGTATTAGCGTGATATGGTATTTTTTGTAAGATAAAAAGGGCTGTCCCAATGGACAGCCTTAACTTTCGGGGAGTACCTCCTGGATTCCGGATGTAACAGGAATCCAGGAAGCATGAGTTATGAAAAATTATATTAGCTTGTTAGCTAGTACATGTACAAGTATAACCGGAGAATGTGAAAGATATGTGAAAAAAACGGGAAAACTTTAGAAAAATTATAAAAAATCCATAAACTTTAATAAGGAATGCCATGGAAAAGGTTAATAATAGACGTTTTTTTATATTTTAGAAAAAAACACTTTGAAAATTCCCCGTGATTGTATATAATGTATGTATATATGGAAAAATAGAGTTATTATGTTTTATTGTATTTGGGCGGGAAGAAGTACCGTTACCGCAGGAAGCGGAAGTGCCTGCGGCATTTCCGAAGCAGATAGATAAGAGAAACGAAAGGGGAACTATATGATGTCAACTGATATTGGAATTGACCTGGGAACAGCAAGTATCCTTGTATATATAAAAGGAAAAGGCGTTGTGCTGAAAGAACCCTCAGTGGTGGCATTTGACAGAGATACCAACAAAATAAAAGCCATTGGAGAAGAGGCCCGTCTGATGCTGGGAAGAACTCCGGGAAACATTGTTGCGGTAAGACCTTTGCGCCAGGGGGTTATTTCTGACTACACAGTGACCGAAAAAATGTTAAAGTACTTTATTCAGAAAGCCATGGGCAAGAAAAGTTTCCGCAAACCCAGAATCAGCGTATGCGTACCAAGCGGTGTTACCGAAGTGGAGAAAAAGGCTGTGGAAGACGCCACGTATCAGGCAGGGGCAAGAGAAGTTTCCATTATAGAAGAACCCATAGCCGCCGCTATTGGCGCCGGTGTGGATATCTCCAAGCCGTGCGGTAATATGATTGTGGATATCGGCGGAGGTACTGCAGACATTGCAGTGATTTCCCTGGGAGGAACGGTGGTAAGTACCTCGATTAAGATTGCAGGGGATGATTTTGACGAAGCCATCGTACGTTATATGAGGAAGAAGCATAACTTACTGATAGGAGAGAGAACTGCCGAGGACATTAAGATAAAGATTGGAACCTGTTTTCCGCTGGCACAGAATGATACCATGGATGTCAGGGGACGTAATCTTGTCACAGGCCTTCCGAAAACCGTATCCGTATCTTCGGAGGAGACGGAGGAAGCTCTCCGGGAAGCTACCTTACAGATTGTGGAAGCCGTACACAGCGTACTGGAGAAAACACCTCCGGAACTGGCGGCAGACGTGGCAGACCGGGGAATTATTTTAACGGGCGGCGGCGCATTGCTCCGCGGGCTGGAAGAACTGATAGAGGACCGAACCGGAATCAATACCATGACAGCAGAGGAGCCCATGACCTGTGTGGCCATCGGAACCGGCAAATACGTGGAATTTTTATCCGGTAAGACAGATGAGTGACAGCTGCAGCTCTGTGCTTCGGAATAATTTCGGAGAATAAAATGCGGCAGGCAACATGTAGTTATCATACAAAGGAGCAGGAGCTATGGTAAAGGGATTATATACTGCGTATACAGGGATGATAAACCAGCAGAACAGACTGGACGTACTTACCAACAATCTGGCGAATTCTGCAACGAACGGATTCAAAAAAGAAGGATCAACTTCCCAGGCCTTCGATGATATGCTTGCAATTAAGATTAAGGACACTTCGGCTATGGGGCTGTCCAGAAGACTGGGAGATGTGAGCCTGGGAGTTAAGATTGGGGAGTGTTATACGGACTACGGGCAGGGCTCTTTCCGTGTGACAGATAACGTCTATGACCTGGCTATTGACGGTGACGGATTTTTTGCCATTTCCTTCACCAACAAGGCAGGAGAGACTTCTGTGAAATATACCAGGGATGGTGCTTTTACCGTCAACAGGGAAGGATACCTGATGACGAAGGATGGGGATTATGTGCTGAATCAGGCGGCGGCCCAGGCGGGAAATCCGGGGCAGGCCGGATACATACGGGTAGACCCCAACGTAGAACTGAAAGTAGATGAGAATGGAAATCTTTACCAGAATAATGCCATGGTGGGACAGGTAGGCGTGGTGGATTTTGCAGACTATAATTTCCTGTCCAAATATGGCGAGAATATGTATGATCTGGTGGAGGGCGGCCAGGTTCAGGCCACGGATGCGAGAGTGATTCAGGGAACCCTGGAGATGTCCAATGTGAACGTGATATCTGAGATGGTGGAGATGATTACCATTTCAAGAGCCTATGAGACCAATCAGAAAATTATTCAGTCTATAGATGGCACACTTGAAAAAGCTGTAAATAATATCGGCAAAGCATAGGAAGGAGCGGCATAAGTTATGATGAGATCATTGTGGTCGGCAGCGTCCGGCATGATTTCCCAGCAGACGGCAGTGGATACCATTGCTCACAATCTGTCAAATGTGAATACCACCGGATACAAGACCGAGAAAACGGAATTCAAATCTCTGTTATATCAGACACTGCAGACCAGAACAACCACTGCAAACGGAGAGAATAAACCGATTCCTGCCCAGGTGGGGCTTGGAACGCGGGTAGCGTCCATTACTTCCAATTTTACGCAGGGTTCCATGCTGGCCAGTGAGAGC
Organism: uncultured Eubacterium sp.; assembly: GCA_949959185.1. Classification (GTDB taxonomy): domain Bacteria; phylum Bacillota; class Clostridia; order Lachnospirales; family Lachnospiraceae; genus Petralouisia. The sequence continues at coordinate 10,026 of CATLIX010000017.1, forward strand.
TTTACAGCTATGGCAATCGCCGGAGACGGATTTTTTGCAGTGCGCGGAGCAGACGGAAATACCTATTATACCAGGAACGGGGATTTTAAGCTGAGTGTGGGCAATGACGGAAATCTTACGCTGGTAACAGCGGACGGTTATCCGGTGCTGAGCAGCGACGGGAATCCCATTACCATGCCTGGGGATGTGAGCAACAGTAAAATACAGGTAACTACCGAGGGTGCGTTCGGATATATGGACGGCAACGGGAATTTTGTAAATGCAGGAAACATCGGACTGTTCCAGTTCAGTAACCCGGCGGGTCTGGAGAAGCTGTCCAACAGTCTTCTGGCCGTGTCGGACGCTTCCGGACAGCCTTTGAATGAGGCAAATACCGCGAATCTGATAAGAAGCGAGATACGTCAGAAATATGTGGAAGGCTCCAATGTACAGGTGGCAGACGAGATGGTAAATCTGATTGTGGCCCAGAGAGCCTATGAAATGAATTCCAAGGCAATTCAGGCTTCAGACGATATGCTGAGCCAGGCAAACCAGTTGAAGCGTTAATGCTGCTGATGACAGTATTTCAATAAGTGATATCTGTGCTTCGCCAGCAGCGGGCAATTCAGGAAAGAAGGGTACATATGAGTCTTGATTTAAATGCGATTAATTCCTGTTACAATAATTATAATATGGATACAGCCACCGATTCTGCCGGCAAGCTGGAGGAAACGCTGAAGTCTGATTTGTCCACAGCCACCGAAGAAGAACTGATGGATGTATGCAAAGATTTTGAGGCATATTTTGTGGAGCAGATGTTCAAGGCAATGCAACGGATGGTGCCGGAATCTGAAGAAGATGTTTCCGCTTCTACCAGGCAGTTAAAGGATTATTACAAAGAACAGATGACTCAGAGTTTTGCAGAACAGGCTACGGAGGGAGAAGGACTGGGAATTGCACAGATACTGTACGACCAGATGAAGCGCAATTACGGTCTGGAATAAAATTGTGGAAACTTTGTCAGGATATGTGGAACATATTGTTTTTCAGAATACGGAGAATGGATATACCGTATTAAATCTGGTCTGTGAGGAAGAAGAGATTACCTGCGTGGGAATTTTTCACGGGGTCAGCGAAGGGGAGTGCCTGGAACTGACGGGAGAATACACCATCCATCCTTCCTACGGCAGACAGTTTAAGACCTCCTCTTTTCAGGTAAAACCTCCCGAAGATATGATATCGGTGGAGCGTTATCTTGCTTCCGGAGCCATTAAGGGAATCGGCGCGGCTCTGGCAGCCAGGATTGTGAAAAAGTTCCGGGAAGATACCATACGGATTATTGAGGAGGAGCCGGAACGACTGGCAGAAGTGAAGGGAATCAGCCAGCGCAAGGCAATGGAAATTGCAGAACAGGCCGAGGGGAAGCGGGAATTGCGGCAGGCCATGATTTTCCTGCAGCAATACGGTATTTCCCAGACACTTGGGGCAAAAATTTTTCAGGCATATGGCCAGGAACTGTATGGGATTTTAAAGGAAAATCCATACCGTCTGGCAGATGATATTCAAGGTGTGGGTTTTCGGATTGCGGATGAAATTGCATCCAGAGTCGGAATCCACACCGATTCTGATTTTCGCATCCGCAGCGGCATTCTCTATGCACTGGTACAGGCCGCTCTGGAGGGCCATACCTGCCTGCCGGAATATCTGCTGACCGGGAAGGCCAGTGAGATTCTGGGAGTTGCTCCGGAATATATTGAGAAACATTACATGGATCTGGCCATAGAGAAGAAACTGGTTATCCGGGAACAGGAGGATGGCCGGTATATTTACGGAGCCAGTTATTATTATATGGAAGCCAATACGGCGGCCATGCTGGAACAGCTTGATTTTTCTTTTGAAGTGCCGGAAGCGGAAATCCGCCAACGGATCCGGAGTATTGAGCAGGATACGGGAATGGTGCTGGATGAACTTCAGGCAGAGGCCGTAAAGGAAGCAGTTACCAATGGACTGATGATTCTGACAGGAGGGCCCGGAACAGGAAAAACCACTACCATCAATACGATTATCCGTTATTTTGAGCTGGAAGGCATGGATATTTTTCTGGCGGCGCCTACGGGACGGGCGGCCAAACGGATGAGTGAAACCACAGGATTTGAAGCCCGTACCATTCACCGTCTGCTGGAGTTAAACGGCGGAGCAGAAGGAAAAGAAGGTTTTGAGCGCAATGAGCAGAATCCTCTGGAGGCAGATGTGATTATCATTGATGAAATGTCAATGGTGGATATTTCCCTGATGTATGCATTGCTCAAAGCAGTGGCTGAAGGCACCAGACTGATTCTGTCCGGAGATGTAAACCAGCTTCCCAGTGTGGGGCCGGGGAGCGTACTGAAAGACATGATTGATTCCGGTCGGTTTCATGTGGTGCGGCTGAATAAAATTTTCCGTCAGGCAGCTCAGAGTGATATTATTGTCAATGCCCATAAAATCAATCGGGGCGAAGAGGTCATTCCGGACAATCAGAGTATGGATTTCTTTTTTCTGAAGCGGTATGACGCCAACGTAATCATCAGTGTGGTGATTCAGCTGATACAGCAGAAGCTGCCCAAATTTGTGGATGCGGAGCCTTTTGATATTCAGGTGCTGACACCCATGCGGAAAGGACTGCTGGGCGTGGAGCGGCTGAACGGGATTCTGCAGAAGTATCTGAACCCGCCGGAACAGGGGAAACGGGAGAAAGAACATGGCGATATTATCTTCCGGGAGGGAGATAAAGTCATGCAGATTAAGAATAATTATCAGCTTGAATGGGAGATACGCAGTAAATACGGACTGGCTATTGATAAGGGAGCCGGAATTTTCAACGGTGATATGGGACGGATTCGCAGTATCAATACATACCAGGAACTGGTTACGGTGGAATTTGATGAAGGCAGAATGGTGGATTATTCCTTTAAACAACTGGATGAACTGGAACTCGCCTATGCCATCACCATTCACAAATCCCAGGGAAGCGAATATCCGGCAGTGGTAATTCCCCTGCTGACAGGCCCCAGAATGCTGATGAACCGGAACCTGCTGTATACGGCGGTGACCAGAGCCCGGAAATGTGTGACACTGGTGGGGAATGATGCGACATTTCAGGAAATGATTGCAAACGTCAGCGAGCAGAAGCGGTATACAGGGCTGAAAGACAGATTAATACGATAATGTTACGTGAAGGTAAGAGCAGAAAGGCTCTTGCCTTTTTTGTCATTCAATGTTATATTATAGAGTATCAACGCGTTTAAGCGCTAAAGTACAGGGAGGAAAGATTCATGAAGAAAAAAATACTGACACTTGTATTGTCCATGACCATGGCAGCTTCCATACTGGCAGGCTGCGGTACGGTAGGTGGAGATTCTGCAAAAAAATCTGAAGAAAGCCAGAGCTCCGAGGACAGTAAAGAGACAGAAGATACGACGGAAAAAGAAGACGCAGGAACAGAGGAACAGAAGGAAGACGATACGCAGAGTTCTGAAAGCCAGGGAGATAAAGTATACAGAATCGGTATCTGCCAGCAGCTGGAACATCAGGCGCTGGATGCGGCGACAGAAGGATTTAAAGCGGCTCTGACAGAAAAACTCGGAGAGGGCAATGTGAAATTTGATTATCAGAATGCCCAGGGAGAGCAGGCAAACTGCGCAACTATTGCCACAAAATTTGTAAATGACAAAGTAGATTTGATTATGGCAAATGCCACCACTTCTCTGCAGGCATGTGCGGCTGCCACTGCAGATATCCCCATTGTGGGAACTTCTGTTACGGACTTTGTGGAAGCCGGCGTGGTGGAGAGCAATGAGGCACCGGGAAGAAACGTAACAGGAACTTCTGATCTGGCGCCTATAGATCAGCAGATTGACCTTCTGGCAGCATTGGTTCCGGATGCAAAAAAGGCAGGAATTGTATTCTGCTCTTCAGAGGCCAATTCTGTGTTCCAGGCGGAGCAGGCAGAGAAAGCACTGGAAGAAAAAGGTATTTCCTATGAGAGATTTACTGTGGCAGATTCCAATGATATCCAGCAGGTAGTAACCAGTGCTGTGGAAAGCTGCGACGTGCTCTATATCCCCACGGATAACACTATAGCAAATAATATGGAAGGCGTAAAAAATGTAACGGGCCCGGCAGGAATTCCCATTATCTGCGGCGAGGAAAATATGTGTGCCGGCGGCGGACTGGCAACGTTAAGTATTTCTTACTATAACATTGGTTATAACGCAGGAATCATGGCGTATGAAATTCTCACCGAAGGGAAAAATCCTGGGGAAATGCCCATTCAGTACGCAGATGAAGTGACCAAAAAATACAATGCGGAAGTGGCAGAGGCCCTGAACATGGAAATGCCTTCTGATATGGAAGAAATTGGAAAAGAGGAATAGGAAATGGGATCACTGATCAATGCACTTCCCGGCTCTGTGGCACAGGGGTTAATCTGGGGAATTTTGGCAATTGGTGTGTATATTACTTATAAAGTGCTGGATTATGCGGATTTGACGGTAGATGGAAGCCTTGCCACCGGCGGGGCAGTGGCGGTTATGTGCATTGTGGGCGGAATGAATCCTTATCTGGCCATGGTGATGGCCTTTGGGGCCGGAATGCTGGCAGGCCTTGTGACCGGGCTGTTTCATACGGTGTTTGGCATCCCGCCCATTCTGTCAGGTATTCTGACTCAGCTTGGGCTGTATTCTGTTAATATGCGGATACTGGGAAAATCCAATCAGGCAGTCAGCGTAGACCAGTATGAGCTGATTGTAAGCCTCCGCTACATTCAGGAAGCATGTATTACAGCAGGAATCTGCTGCCTGATTATCACATTGGTACTGTACTGGTTTTTCGGTACGGAACTGGGAGCTGCAGTCCGGGCCACCGGCTGTAATCAGAATATGGCGCGGGCACAGGGCATAAACACCAGTAATCAGAAGGTGCTGGGACTGGTGATTTCCAACGGGCTGGCAGGAGTTTCCGGCGCCCTGTACGCCCAGTATCAGGGCAGCGCGGACGTCAATATGGGCAGAGGAGCCATTGTGATTGGACTGGCTGCTGTAATTATCGGTGAAGTGGTATTTGGCAAAATATTTCATAATTTTGCACTGCGTATGCTGGCTGCCGTAATCGGCGCGATTATTTATTTTATTGTAATTGCAATTGTGCTGCAGCTTGGGCTGTCCACCAACGATTTGAAGCTGTTTTCCGCTCTGATTGTGGCTCTGTTCCTTGCAATTCCCCATCTGAAGAGTAAATATTTTGCCTCCGCAGGCAGAAAAGGAGGCAGGGCAGATGCTTAAAATTGAAAAAGTGTATAAAACCTTTAATCCCGGAACCATCAATGAAAAGCGGGCGTTAAACGGGATAGATCTGGTATTGAATGAAGGAGATTTTGTTACGGTAATCGGAGGAAACGGCGCAGGAAAATCCACTATGCTGAATATGATTGCCGGGGTTTATCCGGCAGACCAGGGGCAGATTCTCATTGATGAGGCGAATGTGACAAAACTTCCGGAACATAAACGGGCCCAATACCTGGGAAGGGTGTTTCAGGACCCCATGACCGGTACAGCGGCAGATATGAATATAGAAGAAAACCTGGCCATTGCAGCCAGAAGAGGTAAGAAACGGTTTCTGGGATGGGGAATTACCGGAAAGGAAAGAGAAGTTTATCAGGAGAAGCTGAAAGCTCTGGACCTTGGACTGGAGAGCAGAATGACTTCCAAAGTGGGGCTGCTGTCGGGCGGCCAGCGGCAGGCTTTGACCCTTTTGATGGCTTCTCTGGAAAAACCCAAAGTGCTGCTGCTGGATGAGCACACAGCGGCACTGGACCCAAAGACGGCAAAAAAGGTGCTGGATTTGACGGAGGAAATTGTGGACAGGGACCATCTGACCACATTGATGATTACCCATAATATGAAAGATGCTATCCGGCTGGGGAACCGTCTGATTATGATGCACGAAGGAAGAATTATTTACGATGTGTCAGGGGAAGAAAAACGAGGACTTAAAGTACCGGATTTACTGGCAAAGTTTGAGGAAGCCAGCGGCGGGGAATTTTCCAACGACCGGATGATGCTGTCCTGAAACAGAAAGGACTGTTGCAAAATGCAGCAGTTCTTTTTATTTTGTCTTACAGAAATACACTGTCACGCTAATGCATGAAAGTGTATTTCTGTAAGACAAAATAATTATGTATGCACACTCGCACAGGAGGAAAATATTGCTTCGCAATTGTGCTCGGCGCAGAAAAGTAGCCAGGTTCCTCAAGGTTGAGGGATTCAGGGAGTTGAAGTGAACCTGTCCACTTTGTTCCAGGAAAATCCTAAGAATTTCTCCGGTACTTTTAGAAATTTTTAAGAAAAAACCGGTAGAATCCATGGCGAAAGTGTGATACCATAAAATCGCCGGGAGACATTTTTCATAAAGTAACCATATTGAAATTGAAGAAAGAAAAATTTTTGCATCTGTTGTTTCCGCCAAGATGTCCCGTCTGTGATGAAATACTTTTTTCGTCTTTTGCCGCGCCGGAGGAATTAATCTGCAAAAGCTGCAGAAATCTGCCGGAATATGTGAAAGAACCGGTATGCTTCCAGTGCGGAAAACCACTGGAAGATGAACGGAAGGAATACTGTTATGACTGCAGCCGGAAAGAATTTGCTTTTGATCAGGGAAAAGCATTGTGGATATACAGAGGAGCAGTCAGAGAATCCCTGTATCGGTTTAAATACCGGAACCGCCGGGAGTATGCGGAATACTACAGCTCTGAACTGGTAAGAGTATATGGCGGCTGGATAAAGGAGATGGGAATTCAGGCAGTAGTTCCCATACCTCTTTCACGAAAGCGTATGAGACAGCGGGGATTTAATCAGGCAGAGCTGGTGGCCGGGAAGGTTGGCAGGAAAATGAATCTGCCGGTATACGGCAGATTGCTGGTCCGTACCAGGGATACAAAGGCCCAGAAAGAATTAAATGACGAAGAACGGAAAAATAATCTGAAAAGGGCTTTTAAAACCGGAAAAAATAAGGTACAATTAAGCCATATCTTATTGATAGATGATATTTATACGACCGGAAGTACGATGAACGAGGCCGCGAAAGAATTAAAGCGGGCCGGGGCAGAACGGGTATATTGCCTGAGCGTCAGTATCGGCAGAGGATATTAGGAGGAAAGAGGATATGGAAGTAAGAAATTGCAGGGGATGTGGAAGACTCTTTAATTATCTGCAGGGACCGCCTTTGTGTCCGGGCTGCATGGCAGAGCTGGAAGAAAAGTTTCAGCAGGTAAAGGAATATCTGAGGGAACATCCAAAGGCACCGTTAAATGAAATTGCAGAGACAAATGAAGTCAGCGTGAAGCAGATCAAACAGTGGGTGAGAGAGGAGCGTCTTGCATTTACCGAGGAGTCGCAGATTACGCTGGAATGTGAGGCGTGCGGGGCAAGAGTTCTGAGCGGAAGGTTCTGTGATAATTGCAGGTCACATCTTCAGAATGAACTTAACGGAGCGATTAAACGTCCCACTGCCACTGTGGCACCCAAGAAGAATGGCTCTACCAAAGACAGGATGAGGTTTTTGGACAACTGAAACTGCCGGCAGAATATGTGTCTGCGAGCGGGTGCCGGAAGAGGTACGGTTCGCCGGACATGTTCTGCCGGTTTTGTACTCTTACAGGAGAGGGGTCAGGGAAACCCCGTGGGCCTGTCCGCTTTGTTCTCTTATAGGAAATACCGTGTCACTGTGAAGTGCTAAAGTATATAGATTTCCTATAAGAGAAAAGCCCTCCGGGCGGGATGCGCAGTTCGCGGAGATGAAATTTATTGCCAGGCAATCCGCTCGCGCGCGAAGAATGCGTAAGCGCATTCTTTTTTACAGGAAATACCGTATCACGCTAACGCGTGAAAAAATGTGCACCTGTACTTTTCCTTACAGAAAATGTGTGCTATAATAAAGCTGGTTAATTTCGGAAAATGGACGGTGCACCTATGTTAAATGAAGAAAGAATTCGCCTTATGACGAAAATGGCTGCCTATGAGGCAGGAGAAGGAAAAGAAAATCTGCCTGTGAAACAATATTATCGGAGAGATTATGTGGGATACGAGATGCTCAAAACGTTTCTCACTTCCACCATATCTTTTGGGATTCTGCTGGTATGCTGGCTGGTATACAGGATGGAAGACCTGACAGAATTTCTCAAAGGCAGGGATTTGCCGGAACTGGGCATGTGGCTTATCATCCGGTATGTAGTATTTATCAGTATTTACCAGGTCATTGCCTGTATTGTATACACCAGACGTTATAAGAGAGCAACCGCCAGTGTAAAGGAGTATTATGCTACCCTGAAGAAGGTGGAAAAACTCCGGGAGAAGGAAGAACGATTATAACTTTTGGAGGATTTGGAAATGACAGGTTTGTTGGAAATAAGGGAAAAACTGCGTTTTTTTTACGGGAAATATGAGTTGTATGTGACAGCAGGCATAAAATTTGTTCTGGGTCTGACGGTATTTTTCATGATTAACAGCCAGCTTGGCTATATGGAGCGGCTGGACCATCCGGCGGTGGTACTGATGCTGTCTCTTGGATGTGCGTTTCTGCCCATTAATGCAATGATTGTGCTGGCCTGCGGAATGATACTGCTCCATCTGTCTGCACTGTCGCTGGAAGCCTGTGCCATTGGCCTGTGCCTGTTTTTGCTGCTTTTTTTTCTGTATGGGAAGTTTGCGCCTCAGAATGGGTACAGTGCCGTGCTGACTTCTGTGCTCTGCTTTTTCCGGATACCTCATGTTATGCCGGTGGCAACAGGAATGTTGAAAGGGCCTTCTGCATATTTATCAGTATTGTGTGGAGTTGTCACTTACTTTTATGTAAGAGGAGTACAGGAGAACCTGGTGAACTTCACATCTACAGAAGAGACGGAAGGATTTGCCAAATTTACAGCTGCTCTGCGGATTCTAACCGGGAACAGGGAAATGTATCTGGTGCTGGCTGCCTTTCTGATTACCTCGCTGGTGGTCTATGTGATTCGCCGACAGTCCATCAATTATGCATGGAGGATTGCTCTGGTTGCAGGCAGTATGCTGGAACTGATTATTCTGCTGGTAGGGTATATCCTGCTGGATATGACGGACAGAATCCTGTGGGTTGTGACAGGGGTTCTGATATCTCTGGGAATTTCTCTGATTCTGGAATTCTTTTTCTATAATCTGGATTATTCCAGGATAGAACGGGTACAATTTGAAGATGACGAGTACTATTATTTTGTGAAGGCCGTTCCCAAAGTATTTGTGACAAAAAAGGAAAAGAGAGTGAAGCGGATTACGCCGAAAAAGCGTACCACCGTCAATCGCAGGGATTTGGCCAGAGAACTGGATATTGACCAGGATTTGCTGGAATAGAAAAATGAACGGAATTCGGCCGGCTGCAGGAAGAGCAGGCCGGCAGTTTACGGAAATCTGAAATGACAAAAAGAAAGGGGATGAAAAAATGATACGGGATTTATTCGCAATGATGAATTCTTTTGCATCGAAGTACCTGTTCTGGGTAGACCGGCACAGTATAACCAAAACAGATATTGCGGAAATTATTATTATTTCATTCCTGATTTATAATATTCTGGTCTGGGTGAAACAGACCAGAGCATGGAATCTGCTGAAAGGAATCATTGTGGTGCTGGTATTTGTTATGCTTGCCGCAATGTTCCAGATGAATAATATTCTGTGGATTGCAGGGAAAACCATTAACGTGGCGGTAATCGCGATTATCATTGTATTCCAGCCGGAGCTGCGGCGGGCGCTGGAACAGCTTGGACAGAAGAACTTTATAACATCGGTATTCTCTTTTGATTCACAGAAGAACCAGGAGCGGTTCAGCGAACGTGTGGTCAATGAGATTGTAAAGGCAACTTATGAAATGGCCAAAGTGAAGACAGGTGCGCTGATTGTTATTGAGCAGGACGTGGTGCTTAAGGAATATGAGAGAACCGGAATTCCGCTGGATTCTCTGGTGTCCAGCCAGCTTCTGATTAACATTTTTGAACACAATACACCGCTGCATGACGGAGCTATTCTTGTGCGGGGCGAACGTGTAGTATCGGCCACCTGCTATCTGCCCCTTTCTGATAATATGGAGCTGAGCAAAGAGCTCGGAACCCGGCATCGTGCGGCGGTAGGAATCAGTGAGGTCTGCGATGCCCTGACTATTGTGGTGTCTGAGGAAACCGGAAATGTGTCCATTGCTGTGGGAGGAGAACTGTATCGGAATGTGGATGCGGAATACTTAAAAGGAAAATTGAATTTTATCCGAAAAGGCTCCATGGATGTGGCAAGATTCCGGATATGGAAAAGGAGGATGAAGCATGTTCAGGAAAATGATGAAGCATCTGGTGAATAATCCGGGGCTGAAAATTCTGTCCGTCCTCCTGTCTGTTGTATTGTGGATGGTGGTAGTAAAAATGGCAGATCCGGACTTTACCAAAACATTTTCTGTTCCGGTGGAAATTCTGAATAAAGAAGTGATTCGTACCATGGGAAAAGTGCCGGATATTGTGGGAGATACGGATATTGCAGTGTTCTATATTTCCGGCCCCCGGAGTTATGTGGAAGACATGGACAGTGATGATTTCAGTGTGACTGCGGATCTGAGTCAGGTAGATTTGAGCCAGGACGGAGAGACGAAACTGGTGCCCATTGAAATCACTGCGAAAAAGAATGAAAAGCATATTGACATTATCCGAAAAACAGTAAACATGCAGATTACCCTGGAGGATTTGTCTGAACAGAAATTTGTAATATCTCCGGAAACCACAGGAACTCCGGCAGAAGGCTGCGCTATCGGTGATGTGGAGGTGATTCCGAATCTTCTGCAGGTATCCGGACCGGAATCTGTGGTATCAAGGATTAATCGCGTATCTGCTTCCATCAATGTGGATGGAATATCCAGCGATGTAACGGACAGCGTGAAGCCCGTCCTGTATGATGAGAACGGAGAAGTGATTTCTTCTGAACTGCTGGAAATGAATCAGAATGTAGTGACCATAAGAGCCAGCATTCTGGGCACCAAAAGTGTGCCTGTCCGCTGTCAGGTAAGCGGAGCCCCGGCAGAAGGTTACGAGTACCGGGGTGTGGAATTAACACCGGAGACGGTTCTGATTAAAGGGGAGGCCGCATTGCTGAACGGAATTAATTCCATTGATATTCCGGAAGATGTAATCAATATAGAAGGGGAAAAGGAAGATATTGAGACTACCGTTGATATTACTCCTTATCTGGGAGACGGAGGAATTTCTCTGGTGGATGACACTGCCAATCAGGTGGTTGTAAAAGTGCTGATTGAGCAGAAAGAATCCAAAGTATTCCATTTGCCGGTGGACAGCATTAAAATCAACGGGCTGAGTCAGGATTATAAGCTGTCCTTCAGCGGAAGCACAGTCGCAATAACCGTCAGGGCACTGAAAGAGTATATGGATACCCTGCAGAACGGAAGCATTAAGGCGGAGCTGGATGTTGCGGAACTGGAGCCGGGTACCCATACCCTGCCTCTTGACGTGACTTTGCCGGATGATAAATTTGAGTTGCCGGATACCATCAATGTACAGATTACCATTGAGGATAAAAATGCCCCTCCGGAAGTAAATCAGGATGAAGCAGATCAGTCCGGAAATAATAACAGCAATAATAATAGTAATAACAACAATAATAGTAATGACAGCAATAACAATAGTAATAACAGCAATAATAACAGCAATCAGAACGGAAATAACAGCGGAACGAGCCAGAATAACAGAGACAGAGATGCAGAAGAAGACTGACAGGTTCGTTTACCATAGTATGCAAAATTGCATACGGAATGGAGGAAAATATGGCAAGAATGTTTGGAACAGACGGCGTGAGAGGCGTGGCGGGCACGGAGCTTACCATAGAGCTGGCTATGAAGCTGGGGCAGGCAGGGGCCTATGTACTCACGAAAGAAAAATCATATCAGCCCACGATTATTGTGGGATGTGACACAAGAATTTCAGGAGGAATGCTGGCCAATGCCCTGATGGCAGGAATATGTTCCGTAGGGGCAAATGCCGTATACATGGGTGTGGTACCCACACCGGCTATTGCTTATCTGACCAGAAAACATAAGGTGGAAGCCGGAGTAGTTATTTCCGCTTCCCATAATCCCATGGAATTTAACGGGATTAAGTTCTTTAACGGAGAAGGGTATAAGCTGTCCGATGAACTGGAAGACGAGATAGAAGCTCTGATTAAGAATGGTATGAAAGATGTTGCCATGCCTCTCGGTTCCGGTATCGGAAATATCAGTTATCGTTTTGATGCCAGGGAAGAATATGTATTCTTCATGAAAAAAACAGTTCCGGTGGATTTAAGCGGTCTGAAAATTGTGGTGGACTGTGCGGAAGGGGCTTCCCATTATACGGCGGTGGAGACGTTAAAGGGTCTTGGAGCTAATCTGGTGGCAATCCATACCAGTCCCGACGGAACCAATATCAATGCCAACTGCGGCTCCACTCATATGGATGAGCTGCGGGCAAGGGTGGTTTACGAAAAGGCCAATGTGGGAATTGCGTTTGACGGGGATGCAGACCGTATGCTGGCGGTGGATGAGAAGGGTGATGTGGTAGACGGTGACCAGGTGATGGCCATTATCGGAAACTACATGAAAGAACATGGCAATCTGAAGAAAAATACCATCGTGGGAACCGTTATGAGCAATCTTGGATTTACGCTGATGGGGAAACAACGGGGAATCCACATTGAACAGACAAAAGTGGGGGACCGCTATGTTCTGGAAAATATGAGAGAAAATGGGTATAATATAGGAGGAGAACAGTCCGGGCATATTATTTTCCTGGATGAAAATACCACCGGAGACGGTCTGCTGAGCGCTCTGCACCTGCTGGAAGTTATGGTGGAGACAAAAGAGCCTCTTTCTCAGCTGGCTCAGATTATGGAAGTATTGCCGCAGGCCCTTGTGAATGCAAAAGTACCAAATCACAAGAAAGAACATTTTATGGAATATCCGGAAATTGCCCAGGCAATCCATGAACTGGAACAGAAATTTGCAGGAGAAGGCAGAGTTCTGATTCGTCCATCCGGTACGGAACCGCTGATTCGGGTTATGATTGAGGGGAAAGACCAGGCAGAGATTAATCAGGATGCAAAAAATCTGGCCGATCTGATTATGAAAAATATGTTGTAATTTACAATGAGGAGGGGCCCGGTTATCTTATTCGAAAGGATAAGATAACCGGGAGGAGTCCTGATGGTTCTATCCGGAGAGAAGTATTTTGAAAAGAGGAGTCCTGATGGGTTCTATCCGGAGAGAAGCATTTTGAAAAGAGGAGTCCTGATGGTTTTATCCGGAAAAAGACCGGGAGAAACCTGGCAGAAAATGTATTGGAGGAACGAAGATGGTTAGTCAGAAAGTAACGATTAAAAATCCTACGGGCCTGCATTTAAGACCGGCAGGAATTTTGTGTAAAGAAGCGGTGAAATACCAGGCGTTGATTACCTTTAATTTTAAAGGAGGCACTGCAAATGCCAAAAGTGTGCTGAGCGTATTGGGAGCATGTATTAAATCCGGTGATTCCATAGAATTTGTCTGTGAAGGGGAGGACGAAGAGGAAGCGCTGCAGGCGGTAGTAACAGCAGTGGAAAATGGACTTGGAGAATAAAACAGAGACCGGTTTCAGATTGTAAAATATGAAACTGGTCTCCGATTTCTGTAAATCAGATTTAACATGGAGGCGATTATGAAGAAAATTCTTATTACAGGCTGCAATGGACAGCTTGGACGAGCACTGAATCAGATTTATGATGGAGCATATCTGATTAACACGGATGTGGCGGAGGGAGAAGGACGGAAGGCGCTGGATATTACAGATGTGGATGCAGTTTTAAAGATGGTGCGGGACGAAAAACCGGATGTTATCATTAACTGTGCGGCTCACACTGCAGTGGAACTCTGCGAGAGCCAGGAAGATCTGGCTTACCGCATTAATGCCATCGGAGCGCGGAATCTGAGCATTGCCGCTGCCCAGGTGGATGCAAAGCTCATTCAGATTTCCACAGATTATGTGTTTGACGGAAATGGGACAAGGCCCTACAGGGAGTTTGATACTCCAGGGTCTGACAGTGTTTACGGCAAGACAAAGCTGGAAGGAGAACGGTTTGTAAAAGAATTTGCACCGAAGCACTTTATTTTGCGGACTGCCTGGCTCTATGGAGACGGGAAGAATTTCCTGAAAACCATGCTTCGGCTGTCCGAGACAAACCAGGAAGTGAAGGTGGTCAATGACCAGTTCGGCAACCCCACCAGCGCGAAAGAGCTGGCAAGGCTGATTCATTTTCTGGAACCGGGGGAAAATTACGGAACCTTTCATGCCACCTGTGAGGGACAGTGCAGCTGGGCGGATTTTGCAGCGAAGATATTTGAACTGGCAGGGAAATCCACAAAGGTCATCCCCATTTCCACAGAAGAATATAACGCAAAAGTAAAAAGGCCTGCATATTCTGTTCTGGACAATTATATGCTGCGTCTGACCACGGATTACCGGATGGCAGACTGGGAAACAGCATTGCAGGAATATATGGACGAGTTACAGTAGACAAAGTAAGGAGATTCCGGAATGAAAAGAAAGATACGCGGGGCAGCATTTCTTCTGCTGATGGTTGTCATGGCAGGCTGTATCATACAGCAGTCTCAGAGAAGCTGGAAGGGAGAAGCAAAGACTGGCGGGCTGAGTATAGAGAATCAGGCAAACGTGGGAGAAATCCGAAAAGGAACGGAAATTGCCCAGACCTTTACTGCCGACCGAAATTTTTCCGGAGTCTCTCTGCTGATGGCCACCTACAATAAAAGAGTGTATGGCCGGGTACATGTGAAACTTCTGGAAGAAGCAGGCGGACAGGTTCTGGCAGAGAAGACATATTATGCGGGTTCCATGGAGGATAACGCCCTGTATCATTTCCTGTTTGATCAGGAGATAGAAGTCTCCGGGCCCACCAGATACCGTGTTGTGATTACATCAGATGCGGGCAGATTCCGGAACGGAGTAACCATCTGGAATTCCCTGGAGGACCAGTATCCGGAGGGAGAACTGTATATTAATGGGGAACAGCAGCCGGGAGACCTGGTATTCCGTATTGCATATGAGGGGAAGATGGAATATCAGTGGGGCCTGTTTCTGCGCCGGGCTGTTTTGCTGATACTTTTGTTTGGATTTCTGGGAGCCCACTGTTTTCTGGATATCCCGCAGATGTACCGGTGGATATTTGAAAAAAGAGTGTGGATTTCTCTGGGATTGTTCGCATTTCTGGTGCTGAACAGATACCATTTTTCTTCCATCGGACAGTTTGACCGATATATTCAGCCGGGAGACGGCTCTCAGTACGTGGCCCCTGTTGCCGGCCAGTCCAGAGCCATCCGAAGCGATGAGTGGATGCTGGGGGTGCCACGGTTTCTGTCGGCGGAATACAGTGATTATGGGAAATACAACCAGATAGTCCGGGCGGAAAAGACCACAAATCTGTCTGCTTCCGGCCTGTACCGCAGCTATTCCGCACTGGCCCAGCCCATGGACTGGGGCTTTTATCTCTTTGGCTCTGAGATTGGTCTGTCTTTTCGCTGGTGCTTTAAAATGGTCTTCGGCTTTTTATTTTCCTTTGAATTCTGTCTGATTCTGACCAGGAAGAAAAAGCTGCTGTCATTGCTGGGCGCTTCTCTCATCTGGTTTTCCAGCTGCAACATGTGGTGGTCCACCATGAACTGGATTCTGGCAGGGGAAGCCGCGCTGGTGTTTGTGTGGTACTTTCTGGAGGCGAAGGACAGAAGAAAACGCATGTTATGGGGGCTGGGCCTTGCAGTGTCTGCATCCTGTTTCCTGGTGGTGGATTTGTACCCCGCCTGGCAGGTGCCGGCAGGCTATCTCTACCTGATGGTCTTAATCTGGATGATAGCGGAACACTGGCAGGAGATACGCAGTTACAGATGGAAGGACTGGCTGCTGACAGCAGGGTGCCTGGCGTTTTTAATCAGTATTGCCGGGGTATACCTTCTGAATGATATGGAATATCTGACGGACATTATGAATACAAAATATCCGGGTCAGCGGGTCAGCTACGGAGGAAGAACCATTCAGCAGCTTCTGGGCTATCTTCCCACCTTTCTCACATCGCTGGAGCAGTATGCCAATCCCAGCGAGGCAGGAAGATTCGTAAGCTTCTTTCCCATTCCCTGGGTGCTGGCCCTGGTGGTTTTTGTACGCAGCCGGAAAAAGGATTTGCTGACAGGGCTGCTGCTGGCAGGAAGTACCTTTCTGTCTCTGTACTGTATGGTGGAACTGCCGGAATTTCTGGCCAGGATTTCTCTGCTTACTTATTCCACACCGGAGCGGACGGCACTTGTTCTGGGATTTGCCCAGATACTTCTGCTGCTTGCGGCAGTATCGCGGTGTGAGGAGTGGGAGGGACTGAGCCTTCCGGCGGGAATCTGCACGGTACTGCTGACAGGAATTGTGACGGTGTGGTACAGCAGGCAATGCTACCCGGATTATCCCAGATGGATTTATTTTGCAGTTCTGGGAATTCTGGTATTCAGCGCTTTGCTGCCTGTCATTTCCGGATTTGGAAAAAATCTCCGTCCCTGGGCCATGGCGGGGCTGAGCCTTCTGCTTATTGTGACAGGCCTCAGAGTAAATCCGCTGATGTGCGGCCTGGATGCCATCAGAAGCAAGCCGGCGGCAGAAGCGGTGGCCCAAATTACGGAACAGGACAGCACCGGTAAATGGCTTGCGGTGGAAAATATTGCAGCAGGAAACTTCCTGATTGCCTGCGGGGCTCCCGCAGTTAATTCCGTGAATTATATTCCCAATATGGATTTATGGAAAAAACTGGACCCGAAGGGGGAAAAGGAAGAAATCTATAACCGATATGCCCATATTCAGGTATTTCTGACAGAGGAAGACACAGAAATGGAGCTGGTACAGGCCGATTTAATTAACCTGAGGCTGTCCTGCGAAGATTTGAAAAAACTGGGAATTACGTATCTTTTTGCTTCCCATTCCCTGGATGAGCTGGAGGATTTGCCGGTGAAATCCCTGTATGAGGAAAATGGGGTTTACATTTATCAGATGGAATACTGAGGGTAGCAGTCAGAAATTTGCATTATATGATAAAAGATGGTATAATGGAGCGGTTTTAAGGGAAATAACGTATGTGACAGTAACAGTGAAATCACATGTTGAGCTCTTACTATGCGATATGTGACAGGAGGAAAATCTGTGTATCATAGATTAGATGAGATTCTGCTTCAGCAGAAGGAAAATATTGAAAAGGTCCGGGAGAGCGGATATCCGGAGCAGGTATCCCATGCTGTCCGGCTCCAGCTTGAGGCGTTGCGGCAGGGGAATAAAATACTGATTGCAGGAAACGGAGGTTCCGCTGCGGATGCCCAGCATCTGGCAGGAGAGCTGGTAGGCCGGTTTCTGAAAGAGCGGAAAGGCCTTGGAGCAGTGGCTCTGAGTACCGACACTTCCATTCTCACCTCTGTTGGAAATGATTATGGATACGGAGAAATTTTTGCCCGGCAGGTGGAGGCCCTGGGCAGGCCGGGAGACGTGTTCCTGGGGATTTCCACCAGCGGGAATTCGGAAAATATTATAAGGGCGGTAAAAAAAGCGCGGGAGCTGGGACTTGTCACCGTCTGCCTGACAGGGCGGGACGGAGGAGAACTGAAAGAACTCTGCGACTGTAATATGGTGGTGCCTCTGGAAGAAACGCCCAGAATCCAGGAATTTCACACCATGACGGTACATATGATGTGCGAACTGGTGGAAGAAGGTATGGCGGAAAACCAGTCTGAGGAAATGGCAGGTAAGTTATGAGAGAAAATCATTACAGTATATCCAATCTGTTTTTGAAGTTTAATCAGCTTTTATGGAAAAAGTCTTTTCTGCAGCATATCCGGGTACTGTTTTACTGGATAGACGGTGTTCTGCTGTTGTTCTGCAGAGGGAAAAAGGGTGACGGGAGCAGAAAAAAGTCCCGCAAAAAGGTTCTGATTGTATATAATATGGCGCTGGGAGATGGGATTATGTTTTGCGGTGTTTCCCGGTCTCTGCGCGAAATATGGCCGAAAGAGCAGTATGAAATTACCATAACATGCCAGTCGGCCTTTTCTTCATTATATGAAAGCACCGGAATTTACGATAAAGTGCTGCCTCTTGACTTTTCCGGGGCGGTGGTAAATCTGAAAAAGAGAAAAGAATTATTCCGGAAACTTCGGGAAGAAACCTATGATATTGTGGCAGACCCGGTGGGCTGTGAGGAGTGTACCACCAATGTGTTTGTGACGCGGGCAGCCAGAGGAAAAGAAAAAATCGGCGTGCTGGACGTGTCCGTGAACCATCAGGCTCCGGACTGGCTGCGCAGAAAAATATATCACAGAGTAGTGGAGCTGAATCAGAAGCATATGCATCTGATTCGGTATTACGGCGCTTTTTTCCGGGAACTGGGAGCTGTCTCCTGTGTGGCCAGACCGGCGGAGCTGCCTGCTGTGGAGCTGCCTTTTGAGACGCCGGAGAAATTTTTCATCATTTTTCCGGTGGCCAGCATGGCCGTAAAAAAATGGCCGCCGGAGCGGTATGCATATATTGCGGAGAAAATATACCGTAAGACCCGTATACCGCTGGTACTGTGCGGAACGGAGCATGACAGGGCGGGGATTGAAGAATTCCGCAGCCTGCTTCCTTCGGATGTGGAGATAATGGATTATATCGGCAAAACGGATATTATGCAGTTTGTGGAACTGATTGGCAGGGCTTCCCTGGTAGTCAGCAACGATACCAGCGCATACCATATTGCAGTGGCAAAGCAGGTGCCGGTGGCCATGATCTGCGGCGGGTATACCTATCATCGGTATGCAAAATATGACTATGAGAAGGAAGGCTGCAGAAATCCGTTGCTGGTGCGCCGGAACATGAAGTGCCAGGACTGTAACAATTACTGCCGCTACCATGGATTTGAGCTGTTTCCCTGTATTGATAAAATAGGTAAGAAGGAAGCCTGGAGAGAGATAAAGGCTTTGATTGAGAGAGAGGGACTGGATACAGATGACGATTGAGAAGTTGAATAAAATAGCAGATATCAGGGTATTGCTGTTCGGCGATTTTATGGTGGACAAATACATTCACGGAAAGGTTTCCCGCATATCGCCGGAAGCGCCGGTCCCCGTGCTGGAGGTGACCGCCAGGCAGACCAAACTGGGAGGCGCCGGAAATGTGGTCAACAATATCATGACACTGGGAGCCAGTGTGCGGGTACTGGGCTGTGTGGGAGATGATGCGGACGGAGACTGGATTCTCTCGGAGCTTTCGGAGAAAGGCATTGAAACCGGGTATATGAGAAAATATCCTCAGGTGCAGACCATTTCCAAAACCCGTCTTGTGTCGAAGAACCAGCAGTTTCTGCGGTATGATGAAGAAAAAATTCAGGATATTCCGGATGATTATGTGAAGGAAATCCGGCAGCAGGAGGAACGCCTCTTTCAGGATATTCAGGCAGTGATTATTTCCGATTACGGAAAGGGTGCGGTGACGAAAGAAGGGGCTCAATTTCTGACAGAAGGCGCCCGCCGCAGGGGAATCCCTGTGATTATTGACCCCAAAGGAACTGATTACAGCAAATATAAAGGAGCGGACGTGTGTACCCCCAATGTAAAAGAACTGGGGGATGTGACAGGAAGAGCCCTGCACACGGAACAGGAGATTCTGGAGGCAGGACAGAGGCTGAGAGAAGACATCGAGCTGAAATATCTGCTTCTGACCCGTTCGGAACAGGGGATTTCCCTGTTTGACCAGGAACAGGGAAAACAGGACTTTCCGGCAGCCAGCAAGGATGTGGTGGATGTAACGGGAGCCGGAGATACCGTGGTGTCAGCGGTGGCCCTGATGATGGCGGCAGGATTTTCCCCGGAGGAATGCTGTATTCTGGCAAATACTGCCGCTTCTATTGTATGCTCCAAATTCGGCGCCGCCACACTGTCTCTGAATGAACTGATGGAACAGGTGGTAAACAGCGGAGAATTTAAGCTGGTGGATGTGACCACAGCCAGATATGTGCTGGCCAGTCTGAAAGAAAAAGGGAAGAAAATTGTGTTCACCAACGGCTGTTTTGACATGCTTCATGCAGGACACCTGGCTTCTTTTCTGCAGGCACGGAAATTTGGAGACGTGCTGATTGTGGCAGTGAACAGCGACGCTTCCGTAAAGCGGCTCAAAGGGCCGGAGCGCCCCATTGTGGAGCAGCAGAACAGAATTCGTATGCTCTGTGCGCTGGAATGTGTGGATTATGTGATTCTGATGGAGGATGATACGCCGGTTCCCCTGATTCAGGCCCTTCACCCGGACGTTACCGTAAAAGGAAAAGACTGGGAAGACAAAGATATTCCGGAGCGCGCCGTGGTGGAAAGCTATGGGGGCGCCGTGAAATTTATAGATTTGGAGGGGGGACTGTCCACCACAAATCTGATAGGGAAAATCAGACATGAATAAAGCAGTATTTTTAGACCGGGACGGAACCATCAACCGGGATTTCGGATATGTATACCAGAAAGAAAAACTGGAATTTCTGCCTGGAGCAGCAGAAGCTCTGAAACAAATCCGGCAGGCGGGATTTCTCCTGATTGTCATTACCAATCAGTCGGGGATTGCCAGAGGATATTTTTCCCTGGAACAGTACCGGGAATTTGAAGCATTTTTTCTGGACAGGCTGAAGGAACAGGATGTATGGGTGGATAAAGTATATTTCTGCCCCCATGGAGCGGAGGAGGGCTGCCTTTGCCGGAAGCCGGAAACCGGCCTGTTTTATCAGGCGGCGAAAGAATTTGACATTGACTGGAGCCGGTCTTATGCCGTAGGGGACAGGGAGCGGGATCTGTGTATCTGCAGCAGGGAACCGGTGACCGGGATTTTGTATGGTTCAGGGGAAAGATCCGAGCCGGATGTAATCTGTCTGGAAAGCTGGGCGGAGATTGCAGAAGTAATCTGCCGGAACCGCTGAAAACACGCTCCGGGAATTTTACACCGGACATAAGGAAAGTGACAGTATGGACAATATGAAGAAAAATATCGCCTGGAATACCTGCGGCAGTGTATTTTACTGCGTCTGTCAGTGGCTGATTACCATTCTGGTGGTGTGGCTGGACAGCTATGGCGCGGCGGGAGACCTCTCCCTGGCCATGACTACCAGCAGCAGCTTTTCGGCCATTGCTTTATTCAGTATGCGCAATTTTCAGGTGTCGGACGTGGCGGAGGAATATTCTGCCGGCCAGTATGTGAGCAGCAGGATTCTCACCTGCGGGGCGGCGTTTGTCAGCTGCCTGGCAGCTTCCCTCTGTTCCGGCAACACGCCTTACGAAGTGCTGTGCATCGGAGCGTTTATGATGATTCGGGTGGCGGAAGCCATCGTGGACGTGCTTCATGGGATTAACCAGAAATACATGCGGTATGATCTGATTGGAAAATCCTATATAATCCGGGGGATTCTGACGGTGGGCTCTTTCTGTGCAGGACTGGCTTTCACCGGAAATCTCATGGTCACTCTTATGATTATGGCGGGGCTGAATCTGCTGACAGCTTTTGTCTATGACTGGATTCATACGGGAAAGCTGGAGGAGTTTTCCATTCGCCTGAAAGACAGCAGGATACGGAATCTGCTGACAGCCTGCGTGCCCATTGTGGCATTTTCCTTTTTGCTGAGCCTGGAAAATCTGATTCCGAAAACAATTCTAAAGGAACAGTACGGCAGAGACCAGCTTGGGATTTATTCTTCCATGGCGTCCCCTACCCTGGTGGTTCAGGTGTTTGCCTCTGTGGCATTTAACCCCTTTCTGCCGGCCTTTTCCCTGGCTTATCAGCAGGGAGATTTGAAGCGGTTTCGGAGCATGTTCCACAAATCTCTGGCGGTGCTGGCAGGTATGTGTCTGGTGGTGACGCTGGGAGCAGTGATTCTGGGCAGGCCAGGTCTTAGACTCCTGTTCGGGCCGGATATTCTGGAGCATTATGGTTTGTTTCTGCCCATTGTATGGTGTACCATATTAACGGCATTAATCTGGATTCTGTCTTCACTGGTGGTGGCCCTCAGAAGAATTCGATGGCTCTTAATCGGCATGATTGGGGACTTTCTGGTCTGTGTGCTGGCAGCGGAACCGGTGGTACGTACCTATGAAAAAAACGGAGTCAGCATTCTGCAGATTGGCGCATACGCAGCGTATATTGTCTGGCTGATTGCAGTATGCGAAATCTGTACGAAAAAGGAAAAAATGGATAAAGACAGGTAAAGAAGGGAAAAACAGATGAAAAAGTTAGTCATCATACCGGCTTATAATGAAGGGGAAAGCATTTATAATACGGTAAAAGAAATAGAGAAAGCAGCGCCGGATTTCGATTATGTGATTATCAATGACTGCTCCGGTGACGATACCAGGAAAATCTGTGTGGAAAACGGATTTCATTATATAGATCTTCCCATCAATCAGGGAATCGGCGGAGCGGTACAGACAGGCTATCTCTATGCTTATGAAAATGACTATGACGTGGCGGTACAGGTGGACGGAGACGGGCAGCATGACCCGGCTTTTCTGCAGCAGATGGCAGATACCCTTCAGAGAGAACAGGCGGATATGGTCATCGGCTCCAGATTTATTGAGCGGAAAGGCTTTCAGTCTTCTGTTACCCGTCGCATTGGCATCCGCTATTTCACCTGTCTGATTCGATTGCTGACAGGGGCGAAAATTACGGACCCCACGTCGGGCCTTCGAATGATTGGGAAAGATGTGATAGCATTGTTTGCCAAATCTTATCCGCGGGATTATCCGGAGCCGGAGAGTGTGGTGGATATTTTATGCAAAAGGAAAAAAGTGGTGGAGCTTCCGGTGCTGATGCGGGAGCGGCAGGGAGGCGTGTCCTCCATCCGCATGGGAAAATCTGTTTACTATATGATAAAGGTTACGCTGGCAATCTTTCTGTGCCGGATTTCCCAGTAAAGTCCGGTATCGGAGTTCTGGCGCCGCCAGAAAGGAAAGGGAGGAAGCAGTATGTCGGGAATATTAAGGTGCGCGCTGGGCGCAGGGGTGTTGATTTATTTTATACTGGTCATATACTTTTTAAAGCGCAGGCTGATTGATTTGAAATACAGTCTGGTCTGGCTGCTGGCGGGAATCTGCCTGGCGGTTTTCATCATATGGCCAAATGCCCTGTATACGCTGATGGGCGCTTTTGGAATTTCCATTCCGGTGAACGGGGTATTTCTGGTCTGTATCGGATTTATCATTGTGATTTTAATGTCCATGACCTCCATTGTGTCCAGACAGACAGACCGGATTAAACAGCTGGTACAGCACCAGGCTTTGCTGGAAAAGCGGATTCGGGAGCTGGAAGAAAAGGAAAACCACCTGGCGGAAAAGCAGTGAAACAGAAAGGGGCAGCCCGCAGGGGAACGGGGAAAGGAAGCTGGAAGTTGCTCTGACAGAAAGACAGTGAAACCAGAGGCAGCAGGAAAGGAAAAGAATATGGAAATAAAGACAGTATTGGTTACCGGGGCGGCCGGATACATGGGGCGTCATGTGGTACGGGCCTTTCTGGAGGCCGGTTACCAGGTTCTGGTAAATGATTTGAATTACAAAGGAGTGGATGAGCGGGCCAGGCGGCAGGAAGCAGATATTTTTTCCGGAGAGAAAGATATTTATGAGCAGATGGGAAAACCGGATTTACTGGTTCACCTGGCCTGGAGGGATGGGTTTGTCCACAATTCCGACGCTCATATGAAAGATTTGTCTGCCCATGCGGAATTCCTGCAGCATATGATTGACGGAGGCGTGAAAGCAGTTTCCGTTATGGGAAGTATGCATGAGGTGGGATACTGGGAAGGAGCCATTGATGAACATACTCCCTGCAGTCCCCAGTCCATGTACGGCATTGCCAAAAATGCACTGCGCCAGTTCCTGTTACAGTATACGGAACACAAAGATACGGTGGTGCACTGGCTGCGGGCCTATTATATTTACGGAGACGACGCAAGAGGAAGCTCCATTTTTGCCAAAATTGTGCAGGCGGTGGAGGACGGGAAAAAAACCTTTCCCTTTACCAGCGGAAAAAATAAATTTGACTTTATCCACATTGACCGGCTGGCGGAGCAGATTGTAAAAGCCAGTGTGCAGGAGGAAGTAACAGGAATTATCAATGTGTGCACCGGGACGCCGGTTTCACTGGGCGAAAAGGTGGAGGAATTTATCAGCAGCCATGGATATGATATCCGGCTGGAATACGGCACTTTTCCCGACCGGCCCTACGACTCTCCGGCAGTGTGGGGAGACGCCGGAAAGATTCAGAAGATTATGAAGAATCCGTAAGTTCCCGGCAATTTGTCTGTGAGGCAGAGGAAAGAAAGGACAGAACATGAGACAGTATCATCATTATACAGGCCAGGATATCACTGTTGTGATTTGTGCCTACGGAACATGTGAATATCTGGAAAATTGTATCCGTGCGATTAAAAGGCAGACAGTAAAGCCCAGGGTGCTGATTTCCACCTCCACCCCCAATGACCATATCCGGGGGCTGGCGGAAAAATATAACCTGGAAGTAAGGGTAAATCCTGACGGAGGCCATGTAAAGGACTATAATTTTGCCATGAGGCAGGCAGATACGCCTCTGTGTATGCTGGCCCATCAGGATGACTTAATTGCAAAAACCTTTGTGGAGAAAAATCTGAATGCGTTAAACCGCAGCCGGAGGCCCATTATTTCCTTTTCAGATTATCTGGAAATGCATGAGGATGTGGCGGACAAAAAGCCTTCCACCATGGTAAAAATCAAGCGGCTTATGCTCCTTCCTCTGAAAATACCGGGGCTGGGGCGCACCGGATTCGGGAAATGGCTGATTCAGTGCCTGGGAGACCCTATCACTCATCCTACGGTGGTCTGCGTGATGGAAGAAATGCCCGGCCAGCTGTTCCGGGAGCAGTACAAAGCCTCCATGGACTGGGATTTGTGGCAGCGCCTTTCCAGACAGAAGGGGGAATTCGTGTATGTGAGCCAGGTACTGCTGTATCACAGAATGAATAAGGAAAATGCCACAGCGAAGCTCTTTGCCCATACCAATGCCAGATATGAAGAAGAATCTGAGATTTTAGGCCGGTTCTGGCCAAAATGGGTGGTAAAGATTATCATGCACTTTTATGCAAAGGCAGCGAAGTATTATTGAATGGCATAAACAGGAGGAGTTATGAAGTTAAGTGAAATAACCGGAGGCAGAGAGAATAACCTGGACGTCATCCGGTTCTGTGCGGCGGTTCTGGTAATCCTCTGCCATGCCTTTCCCATCAGCCTGGGAGAAGGCCATGTGGATATCCTGGGCAGGCTTACAGAAGACCAGATTCACTTCGGGAATCTGGCTGTGTGTATTTTCTTCTTTTACGGGGGCTTCCTGATTTGCAAAAGCGCGGAACGATTGCAGAAAGCCGGCCCTTATTTCAAAGCCAGAATCCTGCGGATTATTCCATGTCTGGCTGTGGTGACTTTTGTACTGGCCTTTGTGGCGGGCCCCATACTGACTGAACTGAGTCCGGGAGATTATTTTACAAATCCGGGCACATTCCGATATCTTCTGAACTCTGTTATGGTGCTGGTACATAATCTGCCGGGGGTATTTCAGGAAAATATTTATAACCCCACAGTCAACGGGCCCCTATGGACCCTTCCGGTGGAGTTTTTGTGCTATATCATGTGCTTTCTGGCTCTGAAACTGCATTTTGTCAATGAAAAAAATGCCAGATGGATGATTCTTATGTTTGCGGCCGGATATCTGGGAGCCGTAAAGGTGCTGGCAGGTTCTCAGGTGCTGAGTGCCGCCCTGCGTCCGGTGGGCCTCTTTTTTGCAGGAATGGTATATTACATATATCGTGAAAAAATAATCATCCGGCCCTGGCTGGCGGGAGTCTGCGGCGTTCTCCTTGCAGCCGCGGCGGCAGTCCATCTGCTGGAGCCTGTGATTTTTTTCTGCTTTCCCTATCTGATGGCCTGGCTGGGCTTCGGAACCAGGCATAAATGCAGCGGTTTTGCCAGAAGGGGAGAGGTGTCTTACGGCATGTATCTTTGCGGCTGGCCCATTCAGCAGATCATCTGTCAGGCTTTCGGAGGACAGATGAACCCGTATCTGAATGCGGCGCTGACAGTTCCGCTGGCAGTTCTGTGCGGCTTTCTGCTGAACCGGCTGGTGGAACAGCCTCTGGGCAGACGGTTTGCCCGGCAGCCGGAAAAGAAAAGGCAAAAGTAATGGAGACGTGCAAAAGAAGAAAGGATAAGAGGAATACAACATGGAAGGTTCGATCATAAGCTCAGTTTTTTTTGTGGTAAGTGTCATCTTGCTGTATATGGGAATATTCCGGATAAAGAAATCAGAGAACCCTTTAAACGGGGTAATCTGGGTGATGATGAACTTTATTTCCCTGCTGTGCTGGGGTGCTTTTTGCGGTGGAATTATCAACATGCTGCACATACCGGTCAATATTGTCAGTATGGGCGTAATTTATCTTGCTTCGGCGGCAGTGCTGTTTTTTAAGATAAAAAAAGACGGGGAAACCCAGATTTATGTATGGAAGAAATATGATATTCTCTATACCTGTATTTTTGCAGGGGTGATTTTCCTGCTTCTGCTGAACCGTATTACCGTACATATGGATTTTGTGTTTAACAACAGCGACGGGGCGGTGCATATGCGCAATTCCCTGACCATTGTGAGAACCGGAAAACTGGACACCATGTATTTTGCCCCTATGCACAATGCCCTGGTGACGGAAGTGTTTCTTCCTTTTATCGAAAAGGTGAGCACTTATAAAATTTTTATGATTGTGGACGGGGTAATGTTCATTCTGGAAGCAGTGTTTTTCATGGCCATGATTCGGGAATACCTGAATAAGACGGTTCTGAAAATTCTGGGAATTACCATAGGATTTGCCTATGTGTTCGGCTACCCCATGCACAGTTATCTGTTATGCTTTTTTTACTGGGGTATGGGCGTACTGCTGATTGAGTATGTGATTACGCTGGTAAAGGAATTTATGGCGGGTAATATCCGGAAAGAAACGGGGCTGTTTCTTCTGATGACAGGCTGTACTTCCATTACCATGTGCTATATGCTGTTCGGCCCGGTCAGTTATGTGGCGGTATTTGCCTGTCTCTGTCTGGAATTCCGCAGACAGCATACGCTGTTTTCCTGGGATACGGTGAAAATATCCCTGCAGATTTTCCTGATTCCCTGTATCCTGTCCGTGTACTACTGCTATTTTCTGTTTTTGAAAAAGCAGAATCTCTCTATCGGGGATGCGCTGAACCTGCAGGGAGGTATTTATGGAGAACTTTTTATCAATTTTATATGGATAATGCCCTTTGTTATTTACAAACTGATAAAAGCAGCGAAGCGGAAGCATCTGGATGAGATTATGGTGTTCTTCCTCTGTTTTCTGGTGATGTTGCTTTCCATCGGCGTCCTTGCGGTGCTGGAAAAAGCCTCGGCCTACTACTATTTTAAATTCTACTATCCGGTCTGGATGCTGGGATTCGTTATTACTGCCCAGGCGGTGGCGGAGATTTATGAGGAGGCCAGAGATTTGCTGCTGTCCGGAATGTTTGTGGCGGTTATCCTGCTGGGAATCAGCGTGACCAACCTGGAGGAGCGGGTGCAGAACCGGGGTATTGGCTATGGCGACCGCACCTCCGAGCTGTTTGATATTTATTACCATAATGTGACCGAGTACCGGAACCGGAAGATTGTGTTTGATAAGGATTATCTGGAAGCCTGCAATTATGTGATGGAAAATATGGGAAAAACAGAAAATGTTCCGCTGATTTCCCTGATTGACAATTACGAATACTGTTACTGGTATGAGGCTCTGACCGGGGAGGATTCTTCGGATTATTATACCTGGGATTATGGAATGAATGACATTATGGATAAGCTGAACCATAAAGAAACGAAGTATTTCGTCATATGCAAAACCCATCCGGTGTACCTGCTTCATCAGGATTATTTCGATTCTTTCCATTGGGTATTTGAAAATGATAAGGTGTTTATTGCGGAAACAGAGAACAGGAAATGATATATTATCATATTTATATCACATTTATCCGGTATAAAGAAAGGGCAGACAGGCCTTAATTTTTACTTGTGGTTTCTGCAGTGAAAATGATATAATAGTATACACAGTGGAAAAAGATATGAGCGACAGAAGAAAGGACAACGATGATGAAACGTATTATGACACTGTTTTTAGCAGTGATACTTCTGTTTCAGACAGAAGTGGGAATATTGTATGCCATGGAACCATTACCCGTACAGCAGCCGGGAACGGATGTGACAGAGGGAGCGGAGGATTCCGGACAGGAGGATACGCCTTCCGGAGAAGAAATCCCCGAAGAGCCTTCTGCCAGGACCGGAGCGGAGAACCCGGCGGAATATACCATTACCTTTCAGTTTAACGGAGGAATGACAGAAGGAAGCACGGAAACCTCCAGTCAGATTATCGTGACAGAAGGAGAGGAGGCGACCTCTGTTGCCGCAAGGGTTCCGGTACCGGTAAGAACAGGTTATAAGCTGGAGAACTGGAAGGATGAAGCCGGAATCGTATATGATTTTACCCGGCCGGAGAGCCTGCCGGAAATCACCTCAGATCTGACGCTGAACGCGTGCTGGACAGCCATCGCCTATACCATTCACTTTGACGCCAACGGCGGAACCGGAGAGATGGCAGACCAGATCATCCGGTATGACGAAGACCAGAATCTGGCGGCCTGCCAGTTTACCCGTCCCGGCTATGCTTTTGAAGGCTGGAAATGGGAAGAGATGAATATTACATATCAGGATGAGAATCCCGTAAAGAACCTGACAGACCAGGACGGAGCGGTGATTACCCTGAAGGCCATCTGGAAAGTGGGAAATTATACGGTCCGTTTTGACGCCAACGGCGGAACCGGTGAAATGGATGAACAGGAGTTTACCTATACTCAGAATAAGGCGCTGTTGAACAACAAATATAAACGGACCGGTTATACCTTTAAAGGCTGGAATACAAGGCCGGACGGAACCGGAATTTCCTATCAGAACAAGCAGAAGGTAAAATCTCTGACAGAGGAAAACGGCGGAGTGGTAGTACTCTATGCCATGTGGGAGGGGAACCCCTACCGGGTCACTTATAACGGAAACGGGGCCACCAGCGGCAGTATGGCCGACAGCAGCCATGTATACGGAACATTCAGTTCGCTGAACCGGAATAATTTTAAGCGGAAGGGCTTTCTCTTTGCAGGATGGAATACGGAAAAGAACGGAACCGGAAGGGCTTTTTCCGACGGGGCGCAGGTGTATGACCTTACCACGGAAAAAGATGAAACCGTTACCCTGTATGCCTGCTGGACGCCCATTACCTATACCATTACATATTACACAAACGGAGGAAAGCTGTCTTCCTCCAGCAGGAAAACCTATACGGCAGACGCGCCCTTTGTGCTGCCAAGGCCCACCCGAAAAGGGTATGATTTTGACGGATGGTATAAAAAGTCCAATTTTAAGAGCCGGATTGGTGAAATAAAACCGGGCCAGACCGGGAATCTGGTGGTCTATGCCAAATGGGTAAAATGTACGGAGAAAGCCAAATCAGATTCAGCCAAACTTACCACCTGCAAAGCCACAGGCTCCGGGAAGGTGAGTGTGCAGGCCACCATCAAAAAAAGGGTGGCAAGCTCGGATGATTACTACTATCTGATGTATATAAATCCCATGAATCAGAAAATATATAAAGTAGCTTCCAAAGTTTACAAGAAGAAAAATATTACATTTAACCTGAAAACAGCGGAGAATCAGGGCTATGCCACATCTACCTTCGGCATTGCTGTGAAAAAGAGCGGGAAATACAAGCTGATCAGCAATACTTCCTATGTGAAAAATGTAGAGAAGGCAGCCAAAAACAAGTCCAAATACAATCCGGGGCGGACGAAAAAAGGCATTCAGTTTTCCGATAATCTGCAGGAAGTCTATAACTGCGGAGCGAAACAGACCTTTTTGAATGTTACGGTTTCCATGGTGTGCAACAACGGAACCGTGCCCTATGTGTATAACGGGAAGACCTATTATTTTAATCCCATGGACAGTTACCGGGAGATTGTCATGGACTGTAACCGGAACAATGTGACAGTGACCATGCAGGTAATGCTGGACTGGACCGAAGGCCATACGGATCTGATTGCCTCCAAAGCCAGAGTCCGGGGTGTGGCGCCTTTCTATACCTGGAATGTGACCACTAATAAATCCAGAGAGAAAATGGAAGCGATCTTCTGTTATCTGGGCATGGTATTCGGAAAGAAAAACTGCAGCGTGTCCAACTGGGTACTGGGAAATGAGGTCAACAATCCGGCAGGATGGAATTATAAGGGCGGCATGTCGGAGACTGCCTACTTCAAGGCCTATGCCTATGGATTCCGGGCTTTGTACTATGCCATCCGGAGCCAGTCTTCCAACGCTCATATTTTCATCTGCACGGATAATCTGTGGAATACTTCCGTAAAGGGAGGCTACAGTGCCCGACATGTAATTGAGGCATTCAACAAGCAGCTCAATAAGATACAGAAAGGGCTGAAATGGCACCTGGCATACCATGCCTATTCCACGCCTCTGACCTACACCAAGTTCTGGGACGGACTGGGTATTACGGGAGATGTGAATACCCCTTACATCACCATGAAAAATATTGATGTGCTGACGAAATATATTAAGAAGAATTATGGTTCTTCCGTGCGCATTATCCTGTCAGAGCAGGGCTATTCTTCCACCTGGGGAGAAACCAATCAGGCGGCGGCCCTGGCTTACAGTTACTATATTGCGGCCTGCAATCCCATGATTGACGCTTTCATTATCCGGAGTTATTCCGACCATCCCGTGGAGGTTGCCCAGGGACTGAAAATGGGAATTTACGGAAAAGAAGCCTTTAAAGTATTTAAATATATGGACACTTCTCAGACGAATAAATACACCAAAAAATATCTGTCCATTATAGGGGCCACTTCCTGGAAAAAAATTGTGCCGGGATATAAATTCAACAGGCTCCGGAAAATGTATCGAAATGTATAAAATAAATGTATAAAATAAAGGAGAAGACAGAAAATGAGAACTTATCTTGTAACCGGAGGAGCCGGTTTTATCGGCTCAAATTATATTCATTATATGTTCCGGAAATATGATAACGAAATCAGGATTATCAATGTGGATAAACTGACTTATGCGGGAAATCTGGAAAATCTGAAAGATGTGGAATCCAGAGATAACTACACCTTTGTAAAAGCTGATATCTGCGATAAGGAGAAGATTAGCAGAATATTTGAGGAAAATGACATTGACCGGGTGGTGCACTTTGCGGCAGAGAGCCATGTGGACCGCAGTATCCGCAATCCGGAAGTGTTTGTGCAGACCAATGTGCTGGGCACAGCAGTGCTTCTGAACTGTGCCAAAGCAGCCTGGGAGCAGGAAGACGGAAGTTTTAAGGAAGGAAAGAAATTTTTGCATGTTTCCACAGACGAGGTGTACGGTTCCCTGGAGGAAGACGGGGCTTATTTCTATGAGACAACTCCCTATGATCCTCACAGCCCTTATTCCGCCAGTAAGGCCAGCTCCGATTTTCTGGTAAAGGCCTATATTGACACTTATCATTTTCCGGCCAACATTACCAACTGTTCCAATAATTACGGGCCTTATCAATTCCCGGAAAAGCTGATTCCCCTGATTATCAACAATGCGCTGCAGGGGAAGAAACTTCCGGTATACGGAGACGGGAAAAATGTGCGGGACTGGCTCTATGTGGATGACCATGCCAAAGGGATTGATATGGTGCAGGAGCATGGAAAGCTGGGTGAAACCTACAATATCGGCGGACATAATGAGAAGCAGAACATTGAAATTATCAATATTATTATCGAAACCCTGCAGGAAATGTTGCCGGAGGACGACCCAAGGCGGAAACTGGTGAGCAAAGATCTGATTACCTATGTGGAAGACCGGAAAGGACATGACAGAAGGTATGCCATCGCCCCGGATAAAATCAAAGCTGAAATCGGCTGGGAGCCGGAGACCATGTTCAAAGAAGGAATCCGAAAGACCATTGCCTGGTTCTTTGAGCATGAGGACTGGATGAAAAATGTAACCAGCGGCGATTATCAGAAATATTACGAGGAAATGTACGCAAAGTAAATCAGACAGGCTCTGTGTCCCGAAACAGGACACAGGGCTGTTTGTAGTCTTACAGGAAATCCCCTGTCACACTAAAGGGTGAAAGTATCTTCCTGTAAGACAACGCCCTCCGGGCGGGATGCGCAGTTCGCGGAGAGGAAATCTATTGCCAGGCAATCCGCTCACGCGCGACAAAATGGAATCAGAAGGAGGAGAACCATGAAAGGAATTATTCTGGCGGGAGGCGCCGGAACCAGGCTGTACCCGCTGACAAAGGCTATTTCCAAGCAGATTATGCCGGTGTATGACAAACCCATGATTTATTATCCCCTGTCGACGCTGATGCTGGCAGGGATTCGGGAGGTGCTGATTATTTCCACACCCAGGGATTTGCCGGTGTTTGAGGATTTGCTGGGAGACGGAAGCCAGCTCGGCATGAAATTTGCGTATGCAGTACAGACGGAGCCCAGGGGGCTGGCAGACGCTTTTATTATCGGCGCTGATTTTATCGGTAAAGACGCTGTGGCACTGGTGCTTGGAGACAATATTTTTTACGGGCAGAGTTTTTCAAAGGTGCTGCTGAATGCGGCCAGTCGGACGGAGAGCCAGCCGGGAGCCACGATTTTCGGTTACTATGTGCGAGACCCCAGAGAGTACGGTGTGGTGGAATTTGATGAAGCAGGAACTGCCATTTCCATTGAGGAAAAACCGGAACATCCCAAATCCAACTATGCGGTACCGGGACTGTATTTCTATGACAATGACGTGGTGGAGATTGCCAGGAATGTGAAACCTTCCGGCCGGGGAGAAATTGAGATTACCAGTGTCAATAACGAGTATCTGAGCCGTGGGAACCTGAAAGTGGAAACCCTGGGCCGGGGATTTGCCTGGCTGGACACCGGGAACCACGATATGCTGCTGGCAGCGGCTGATTTTGTGTCAGCATTCCAGAAACGGCAGGGAATGTATATTTCCTGTATTGAAGAAATCGCTTACAAGCGGGGCTTTATTGATGCGGAGCAGCTGAAAAAGCTGGCGGAACCTTTGCTGAAAACAGAATACGGACAGTATCTGATGGAAATTGCGGCAGGGCTGTAATGTAAAAGGCAACACATAAGGAGAAATCAATGGGAAAGATTAAAGTGACGGATAACTGCAACGGAATTGCAGGGCTGAAAGTAATTGAGCCGGCAGTGTTCGGCGATGCCAGAGGCTATTTTATGGAAACCTATAATTATAATGATTTTGCAGAGGCAGGCATTGACTGCACCTTTGTGCAGGATAATCAGTCCGCCTCCAGAAAAGGTGTTTTGCGGGGGCTGCATTTTCAGATTAACTATCCTCAGGATAAACTGGTCCGGGTGGTAAGAGGACAGGTGTTTGACGTGGCTGTGGATTTGCGTGAGGGCTCCGAAACCTTTGGAAAATGGTTTGGTGTTACTCTGTCTGAAGAAAATAAAAAGCAGTTTTTTATTCCGAAAGGATTTGCCCACGGATTTGTGGTGCTGTCCGATTATGCGGAGTTTTGCTATAAGGTAACTGATTTTTACCATCCCAATGACGAGGGAGGCCTGTTGTGGAAAGACAGCGGCATCGGTGTTCAGTGGCCCATGCCGGAGGGCATGACCGAGGAGGAGCTGATTCTGTCAGATAAGGACAAAGTCTGGGGCGGTATTGAGGAGTATATAAGCAACAAAAAGGAAAGGTAGGAGGATGCAATGAAAAAGAGGATTTTAGCGTTATTCCTGGCAGGAGTTATGACCTTTACCATGGCTCCCGCAGAAGCATTTGCAACAGCGCCCGGCGGAGAATCATCTGCTTCACCGGAAACAGAAGAAACGGTTCCGGAAAAAGAGGATGCTGCAGATACAGAGGAAGATATTTCTTTTCAGAAAGACAGTATTGACGTAACGGATGAGATGTTTTCAGATACTTCTGAACCGGTGGAACTGCCGGAACGGATGATTCCGGAAGAAACGGAGTCGGAAACAGAATCCGAACTGCCGGAAGACTGGACGCCTCCTGTGGGCGGAATGGTGCGGCCGGAAGTCATTGAGCTGCCGGAAGGGGCTGCGGATTCCCTGGATACCTTGGATTTAACAGAGAATGAAGACGGAGAACTGCTGTACCGTTCCAAAGTTCTGGGCTCTCAGCAGTACAGTTCTCCCTGGGATATTTATTCTTCCAATTATATCTATAATCGCCTGAATGAAAAGGAGAGGACATTTTGGGATGCGCTGGATCTGGTTTCTCTGGAATACCTGACCGGTGTTCAGAATGGAGTAAACCAGCCTTTAGATGGTGAAATATACTATATATCAGAGAAAGGAATTAGCTTCACTTCTCTGGGAATAAGTGTGGACAGAGCAGCGGATCTGTTTCTTCTGTTTACCTATTCCAATCCCCAGTATTATTTCTGGGATCAGGGCTTCCTGAGAACTTCCAGCGCCATGTACCCTCTTTTTTATGACGCTTTTGCCAATGGAGCAGCAAGGGCGGCGGAAACGGCCAAAGTAAAGGCTCAGATTGACGCTATGGAAGCTCAGATTGCAGCGGGAGCTACAGAACTGGAAAAGATTCAGATTGCCCATGACCTGATTATCCGGAAGGTAATGTATGATCACGGCATCAATCTGAATAATCCGGGAGCGTCCCAGACTCAGAATCCGTATCATCAGAGTGCCTACAGTGTATTTGCTACAGATTATACCGTATGTGCCGGATACACCAAAGCCTTTACCCTTTTGATGAACGGAGCGGGTATTGACGCCATAAGTGTGACAAGTCATAACCATGCCTGGAATCTGGTGGCTATCAATGATTCCTGGTATCAGATTGACTGTACCTGGGATGATATGGACGGGGAGTCTGGCCGGGATTTGATGTATGGATATTTTAACCGCAGTTCAGCCATGATTACCGGGGCTCTTGATCAGCAGGGTTCCCACAGAATGGAAGCATTCTATACGGGCATGGTGCCGGTTTGCAGCCAGGATTCCGGAGCTGCCCCGGACAGTATCGGAACTTATGCAACGCCCGCAGCTCAGACGGCTGCACCGGTTATTACCCAGCAGTATACGGGGGATAAAGTGGCGGTAACTCTGACTTCCGCTACGCCGGGGGCAGAGATATATTATACCATAGATTCCACCAACCCATCTTCTTCTGCCACCCGTTGCTTTTACTACAGAGGAGCCTTTGCAGCAGATCCCAATACGGTGATCAATGCTGTGGCAGTTTGCGATACACTCTGGGACAGCGGAATTTCCACAGTCAGAACAGAGGAAAAAACTTACACGGTGAAATTTGATGCCAGAGGCGGAAGCAAGGTATCTTCACAGAAGGTTTCAGCAGGTACGAAGGCGAAGAAACCGTCTAATCCCAAACGCGGGAAATACAGTTTTGAAGGCTGGTATACCAGCAAAAATTATAAGACGAAGTGGGATTTCAGCAAAAAAGTAACCAAAGACATGACCCTTTATGCAAAGTGGAAAAAGGTTTCTGTAAAGCAGGTTACCATTAACAAAGTCACAAATGTTTCCGGTAAGAAAATGAAGGTAACTCTGAAGAAGGTCAGCGGCGCCAAAGGGTACGAAATCCGCTATGCCACCAATTCCAGTATGAAATCTTCCAGACGGGTAACCAGTACATCCACCGGCAAGACTATAAAGAAGCTGAAAAAAGGAAAGACATATTATGTGCAGGCCAGGGCATACAAGAAAGATTCCAAAGGAAAGAAAGTATATGGCTCCTGGAGTAAGAAAAAGACAGTTGTCATTCAGAAATAGGAAGTGAATCAGAAATCAGCCGGGAAGGGCGGGCAAGAAGCAATTGTTTTTGCCCGCCTCTTTTTGATCTTTCTACAGGGAGTATGACGAAATGTAACATATGATGTTGCGTGGGTACAGGGAAATTGCTTGTACAAAATGATGTATTAGGATATGATGGTAATGGCAAAGGGATTGGAAGGTATACCTTATGGAACATTAGCAGTTCAATAAGTATATATTGCTGGTAAAGGAAGCAGAGAGGGGGCTCAATTGTGGAAATTGGTACAAAAATTGCCCATGCAAGGAGAGAGATGGGAATGACACAGGGAGAACTGGCAGATAAGATGTCTGTCACAAGGCAGACGGTATCCAGATGGGAAACGGGAACCGCGCTTCCTGATGTTGAAAAAGTGGCAGGCCTTGCAGATATTTTGCAGGTATCCTGCGATTATCTTTTAAAGGAACAGTTGCCGGCCTCTGAAGAAAAATTATCAGCGGAAGATGAAAGAACGCCGGAACATGCAAGCTCTGTCACAAAATTACTTTCCGGTATCGAAGGGAAACATGTCCGCATATCTTTTTATGACGATGAGGAGGATATGGATGTATGGGAGCGAATCTGCAGAATAGATGGTTTTGAAGGAAACTGGGTCAGAGTTGCCATACAGCATAAAAACAGAGAACAGAAAAAACTGATAGCCCTTTCCTCGGTGCTTTCATTTGAAATTGTGGATGAAGGAGGCTGTTAAATATGGAGATTTTATATAAGATGGGGGCAATTTTCGGATTGCTTGCATTTTTTCAGGTAAGTGCAGTTGCCGCCAGACTTCGTCGGCTGGAACGCAGTGAAAACGGTGTACTGCACGCAGAGCGAAGCAGTGTGAAAGATGATATGACAAAAATACTCGCTCCTTATACAGGAAAAAGAATACAACTGGATTTTTATGAAAATGAGGAAGATATGGATTTGATAAATATCAGCAAACAGAATAAAATCATTTTACTGGATATGGATGAAAAATGGGCGCTGGTTCGCATTGAAACATCAAAAAATCACAGAGATAAACTGATACGCATTTCTTCCATAAAAGGGGTGTCCTGTGGGGAATGATATGGGTGAGAAAATAAGATTTGAATTGTCTGTAAAAACACTGTTTCGCCGGACTGTCAGATACATTGATACCTGACAGTCCATGGCCGAAACAGAATTTTCAGGCTATGAAATTTTCTGAAGTTTGTCGCTGTGTTCAGCCACTACTTTTTTATAACAGATATATCCTGTTTCATTGCTTCATAAGTTTCCACACTGTCTTTGTAACGGTTGTAAGTCGAGGTATAGCAGGATTCTATGGTATTTAACCGCGGCAGAATCAGATTTTCCTGTGTTAATTCAATCTTTCTGACCCTTTCTTTGAGTTCCTGTACATCGCCTTTGAGTTCCTGTACATCGCCTTTGAGTTCCTGTACATCGCCTTTCAGCAGCGCTACATCGCCTTTGAGTTCCTGTACGTCGCCTTTCAGCAGCGCTACGTCACCTTTGAGTTCCTGTACATCGCCTTTCAGCAGTTCTACGTCGCCTTTGAGTTCCCGTACATCAGTTTTGAGCCCCTGTACATCAGTTTTGAGCCCCTGTACATCAATTTTGAACTCCTGAATATCATCTTTGAGTCCCTGTATATCTTCCCTGACGGGGTCAAGGATTTTTGATATGGCAAGTAATAATTCATTGTCTGTCATTGTATCGCCTCCGTTCATTCTGTGGAGTGTTTCGCATTTCAGGTTCTCTGGTTATATCACGATATGTATCTTTTTGATTTTCATCATATTTCCCTGTTCAGGAAAAAGTATAACACAGGACAGAAGAAAAGTCTACGGAGCTGCCGGTAATTATTCTTTGATACAATTCCAGGTCAGCGTCACATAAGATTTTGTCTTTGCATGATACATGGTCACGGTAATATAATCCAGATTTCCTTTAAAGGCCACTTTTTTGGAAAAAGAAGATTTTTTGCAGGAACTGATTTCATAAGTGCCGGAGCCATACTGCATTTTCATGGAAGAAATTTTCCACCCTTTTGCAGCTTTGATGGAAACGGTTTCCTTTTTCATTTCGGAGGTATGAAAATAATTATATTCCGTGGCATAATTAAAACGCGGTGTGAAATCTTTTTTGCCCACCTTAAAAGAAGCCAGAGGATTGGCATATTCTTTTACGGTGATTCTGGAGGAAAGGGTCTGTTTGCCAATCTGAAAAGAAATATCGGCAGTGCCGGTTTTCTTAAAAAAGTAAATCCGAATGTCACCGGCCTTGTCAATCCAGGGCCTTGCAACAGAAGAATCACTGCTGGTCAGGGATTTGATACTGGAGGCTTTCGGTTTTTTGCTGCTTCCCTGCCGGTAAACCTTTAAGGTTACATAGGTGGCCGGAAGATCATCGGGGGCACAGTAAAACACCATGTTTTTGTAGGAACCAGGAATATAATAAGTGGAAGCGGCCTCTGCGGTATCCCCCTCGCAGGGAAGGAAAAGCAGGCCGCCCGCCAGTACGGTCAGCGCAAGGAGCAGAGAAACAGATTTTTTCAATATTTTTTTCATAGTAAAGACCTCCCGTAAAATATTTGAGTGAAACAGAACATTTGCGTTAATAATAAAGGTAACATATTTAGCCTGAAAAAACAATGGCGTCAGGGTAAGAGAATTATTAAGAATTATTAAGAGATTACAATATTTGCTTATTTTGGAGAATAATGGTATAATACCCTGAAAGCTGAGAGATATGCATTTTTCTCACCAACTAAAAAAAGGATCAGGATTAATTTATGAACGATACATCAGGAAATATCCTTACGGAGATAGTCCAAAACCGCCGGCTCATCAGAAGTCTGGCCAAAAATGATTTCAAAACCAAATTTGCAGGTTCTTATCTGGGAACTATCTGGGCCTTTGTACAGCCGGTGGTCACCGTACTGATTT
The DNA here is from genome assembly GCA_949959185.1 of uncultured Eubacterium sp. Taxonomy (GTDB): domain Bacteria; phylum Bacillota; class Clostridia; order Lachnospirales; family Lachnospiraceae; genus Petralouisia. Next base: position 49,041 of record CATLIX010000017.1, read on the forward strand.
ACTGGTTTGTCTTTGACAAGGCCATAGGCATGAGGGTTTCCATACGGAGCGAACTTCCCCTGCCTTATGTACTGTGGCTGGTGGCAGGCATTGTGCCCTGGTTTTTCTTTTCAGACTGTATCAGTGCCGGAACATCCGTACTGGTGGAGTATAATTATCTGGTGAAAAAAGTGGTGTTCAATATAGATATTCTGCCGGTGGTGAAAGTATTTGCTTCCATTTTTGTACATGTGTTTTTTGTATTGTTTATGATGGGGCTTTTTCTGTGCTATGGCTATCCGCCGGATTTTTATGTGCTGCAGGCACTGTACTACAGTGCCGGGGTATTGCTGCTGGCGCTGGGATTAAGCTATTTTACCAGTGCAGTGTCAGTGTTTTTTCCGGATATGCGCCAGATTGTGAATATTGCCCTGCAGGTGGGGATCTGGATGACTCCTATTATGTGGAATCTGGACGATATGAGGGAGAAAATACCTTCTTTTCTGCTGATTATACTGAAATGCAATCCCCTCTATTATATTGTGATGGGATACCGGGAAACATTTATCGACAAAGTCTGGTTCTGGGAACATCCGGGCATGACCGTGTATTTCTGGGCTTTCACCGGAATTGTATGCCTGCTGGGCGTAAAAATATTCAAACGGCTGAAAATACATTTTGCAGATGTGCTGTAAGAAGTTCGGACGCAGCCGCAGACAGAATCGGATGTTCCTCACGTGAATGTTGAAGCAGGCATAAAGGAGTAAAACATGCAGGAGACAGCAATTAAAATAACCGGAGTCAGCAAAATATATAAACTTTACGATACGCCGTCTGCCCGGCTGAAAGACGCCCTGGGGCTTTCCCGCAGGCAGGTATACCGGGAACATGCGGCCCTTCACGATATCACGCTGGAAATAAAAAAGGGCGAGACTGTGGGTATTATCGGTACCAACGGTTCCGGAAAATCCACTCTGCTGAAAATTATTACGGGGGTGATTCGCCAGACACAGGGAACCGTGGAGGTAAATGGGAGAATTTCTGCTCTGCTGGAACTGGGAGCCGGATTTAACAACGAATATACCGGAATTGAAAATATATATTTACAGGGAACCATGATGGGATTTTCCGGAGAGGAAATAGATAAAAAAATGGCGTCCATACTGGAATTTGCAGATATCGGCGATTTTGTCCATCAGCCGGTGAAAACATATTCCAGCGGAATGTTTGTGCGTCTGGCCTTTGCAGTGGCGATTAATATTGACCCGGAAATCCTGATTGTGGACGAGGCATTGTCCGTGGGAGACGTGTTTTTTCAGTCCAAATGCTACCGGAAATTTGAGGAATTCAAAGAAATGGGCAAGACGATTCTGTTTGTGAGCCACGATTTGAGCAGCATTACTAAATACTGTGACCGGGCAGTGCTGCTGAACAAAGGGGACAAAGTGATGGAAGGCACTCCCAGGGAAGCAGTGGACCGGTTTAAAATGGCGCTGGTGGCCCAGGAAGAGGAACAGCGCAGAGAGAATTCTTCCCTGTGGCAGCCGGACCATACCGGGAAGAAATGGCGGGACAGTTTGTCGGTGAATCCGGAGACACTGGAATACGGGGATAAGAAAGCGGAAATTGTCGACTTTGCAGTGGTGGATAAAACCGGAAAAATTTCCAATGTAATTGAAAAGGGCGGCAGATTCACCATTAAAATGAAAGTGCGGTTTCAGGAAGAGGTGGCGGAGCCCATTTTTGCCATTACACTGAAAAACCGGATGGGGATTGAGCTGACAGGCACCAATACCATGCTGGAGCAGGTGCCCATTGAGCCGAAGAAAGCCGGGGATGTCCAGACTGTCAGCTTTACCCAGAATATGAGGCTGCAGGGAGGCGAGTACCTGCTGTCTTTTGGGTGCACCGGATATGAGCAGGAAGAATTCAGGGTGCACCACAGACTGTATGATGTGTGCAGCATTGCTGTTATTTCAGATAAAAATACCGTAGGATATTTCGATATGGAATCTGAGGTGGAGACAGAATAGAATCCCGGAAGATTCGGGAGTAAATCAGATAAAGGAACAGAGCGGAATGGAAAAGTTTAATGTGGTAAGAGTCCGGTTTCATATAGAAGAAAAGCAGACGCTGGTGATTCAGGGCTGGAAATATAATATGAAGCCGGAGGACAGACTGGAAATCACGCTGGACGCAAAGGAGCTTCCCTGGGTTCAGAACAGCTACGACGGAATGGAAGTGCGGCAGCGCTATATGATTTACGATTTGGGGATTGAGGAAGAATATTTTCTCTACGTGACACTGCCGGAAGTCCTGGAGGGCAAAAAAGAACTGGTATTATGGGTGGTTGACGGTGAAGCAGATTCCCAGGGAGAAGGAAGACGCCCGGTCTACCGGGAAAAAGTATCTCATCTGCAAAAACTTCAAAATGAAATCGATTTCTTCCTGGAACAGGTGACTCTGGAGCAGGAGCATTGTTATATCAAAGGCTGGGCGGCTTCGGCTTCTCCAGTTGCGGTTCAGGTAAAAGGGCCGGGCGGAAGGCTCCTGGAGAGCCAGGTTTCCTGGCATGAGCGCAGGGATGTAACTCAGGTGTACCGGGAAGTTTCCAATCTGCCGGACAGCGGATTCGAGATTGTGCTGCCCCATCACGGAATGTCCGGCGTTCACCTGGAGCTGTCCAACGGAAGCCGGAAAAGCCAGGTGAAAGTGCCCATTGTATCCACGTTCTTTTTTGAGAATATGCTGGGAAATAACTATCTGGGCAAAGGGGCCAGATTCCTGCAGCGCCATGGCTGGAAGCAGTTCTGCACCAGAACCATGCAGGTGCTGGCAAAAAAGGCCGCCCCCCAGGGAGATTATGAAAAATACCGGCAGGCAGTAACGCCAGGAAAAGAAGATTTGGAGAAGCAGAAAAGAGAGACTTTTTCTTTGGCGCCCCTGTTTTCCATTGTGGTGCCCCTGTATAAAACGCCGGAAAAATACCTGGAACAGCTGGTGGATTCCGTCCGAAGCCAGACCTACGGGAACTGGGAGCTGTGTCTGTCCGACGGAAGCGGAGAAGATTCTCCCCTGGAAAAATATCTGAAGAAACTGGAAAACCAGGATGCACGGGTGAAGGTTGTCCGTAACAGCAGACCGCTGCAGATATCAGAAAACACCAATCAGGGGCTGAAAGCTGCCGGAGGAGATTTTGTGGTATTTGCCGACCATGACGACCTGCTGACCCCGGACGCCCTGTATGAATGTGCGAAAGCACTGCAGGAACAGCCGGATACGGAGCTGATTTACTCCGATGAAGATAAGATTTCCATGAATGGAAAACATTATTTTCAGCCCCATTTCAAATCAGACTACAATCCGGATTTGCTCTGCAGTATGAACTACTTCTGCCATCTTGTGGCGGCAAAAAAATCTCTGATTGAAAGGGCCGGTATGCTGGACTCTGCCTTTGACGGAGCGCAGGATTATGACTTTGTGCTGCGGTGTACGGAGCATACCCAGGCCATTTACCATATCCCGAAGGTATTGTATCACTGGCGTGCCCATGAGAATTCCACAGCGGAGAACCCGGAGAGCAAGCGGTATGCCTTTGAGGCCGGTATGCGGGCGGTACAGGCTCATTTTGACCGGCTTAAGATTCCTGCCAGAGTGGAAATGGGGGAATATCCCGGACTGTACCGGACACGCTATCAGTGGAAGGAACAGCCTCTGATTTCTATTCTGATACCCAATAAGGACCATACGGAGGATTTGAATAAGTGTATTCAATCCATTGAGGAAACCTCCACCTATCGGAACTATGAGTATATTATAATAGAAAATAACAGCGAACTGCCGGAAACCTTTGATTATTACAAAAAGCTGGAGCAGGAAAACAAAAAAGTCCGGGTGGTTTACTGGGAGGGAGCATTTAATTTTTCAGCCATCAACAATTTCGGCGCAGAATCTGCCAGAGGCGAGTATCTGCTGCTGTTAAACAACGATACGGAAATCCGGAACCCGGACTGCCTGTGGGAGCTTTTGGGCCCCTGTATGCGGGAAGATGTGGGGATTACCGGAGCCAGGCTCTACTATGAAGACGGAACCATACAACATGCGGGGGTGGTGATTGGCTTTGGAGGAATTGCAGGCCATACCTTTATCGGATTTGACGGGAAAGCCAACGGATATTTTTCCCGTATTATCTGCGCCCAGGACTACAGTGCGGTGACCGCAGCTTGTATGATGACGAAAAAATCCCTGTACCAGCAGGTGGGAGGCCTGACGGAAGAACTGGCGGTGGCTTTTAATGATATTGATTACTGCATGAAAGTCAGAAAATTTGGAAAGCTGATAGTATATAACCCGTACGCAGAGCTCTTTCATTATGAATCAAAATCCCGCGGACTGGAAGATTCTCCGGAAAAGCAGGAACGTTACTATAAAGAAATGAAATATTTTGTGACAAAGTGGCAGGAATTTATGGACAGGGGAGACCCTTATTACAATCCCAATCTGACGTTGTCCAAAGCAGATTTTTCTTTAAAGCAGATATAATTTTTGAAAAATTAGTGATAAATACCTGTTTTAGCAGATAAGGAACCGGGAATGGAGGATACTATGGAAAAAATCGGAAAGGTTGTGCTGGATACCGCCTGTTATCCGGGAGAGGATTTATACAGCGACGGAGCTGTGGAAGACCGGATTCTGGAACTGGTCAGGACATATCCGGAGCAGGAATACAATCAGGTGATTGCCAGAGAGCAGGACTGGGCGGTGATGTATCATCTGGCCCATGAGCGGGGCAATATTCTGAGCTGGTATCCCTTTGAACCGGGAAGCAAACTGCTGGAAATCGGTTCCGGCTGCGGCGCGGTGACCGGCGCGGCGGCAGCTTCCGCAGCTTCCGTCACCTGTGTGGATTTGTCCATGAAGCGCAGCACCATCAACGGAGTGCGTCATCAGGACCGGGAGAATATTAAAATCTGTGTGGGCAATTTTCAGGATATCGAAAAAGGGCTGGAGCAGGATTTTGACTATGCGACACTGATTGGCGTATTTGAATATGGCAGAGGCTATATGGAGGGGGAAAAGCCCTACCATAAGTTTCTGACTACGGTGATGAACCATTTAAGACCCGGCGGAAAACTGCTGATTGCCATTGAAAATAAACTGGGGCTGAAATACTGGGCAGGCTGCCGGGAGGACCATACGGGGACTTTTTTTGAGGGACTGGAAGGGTATCATCATACGGAAGGAGTCCGCACCTTTTCCCGTCCAGAGCTGATTCGGATTCTGGAAGAATGCGGATATGAGGACTACCGGTTTTACTATCCCTATCCGGATTATAAATTTCCAACGGTCATTTATTCCGATGAATATCTGCCCGGAACCGGGGAACTGAACCGGAATATCTGTAATTTTGACCGGAACCGTCTGGTACTGATGGATGAAGGCCGGGTATTTGACCAGCTTTCTGAAGACGGTCTGTTTCCCCTGTATGCCAATTCCTTTTTTGTGGAAATAACGAATCCCTCCAATGATGGGGAATCAGAAAAAGAGCAGGTGCTTTACACGAAATATTCCACGGGCCGGGCTCCGGAATTTGCCATCCGAACCTGTATCGGCAGAGACGTCCGGGGCGGATATTTTCTGTACAAAACAGCAGAATATCCCCAGGGGCGTCATCATATCCAATCAGCAGCGAAAGCCGGAGCAGAACTTGAGAAGCTCTGGGGAGGAAAAGGTATGCTGCGGCCCAATCGATGCAGACTGGAAGACGGACGGGTATTTTTTGAATATCTGAAAGGGACTACTCTGGAGGAAAAACTGGACAGGCTGCTGGAACAGGGAGAAGAACAGCAGGTCCGGGAATGGATGGAAGCAGCCTTTGACAGAATACTGGCCGGCGCGCCCACCCAGGAATTTCAGATAACACCGGAGTTTCAGCAGGTATTCGGACAGGTATCCTTTCAGGAGCCGGAACCGGCTTTTTCTGCAGCAGATGTGGATTTGATTTTTTCCAATCTGTTGCTGACAGAAGACGGGAGCTGGCATGTGCTGGATTATGAATGGACCTTTTTCTTTCCGATTCCGGCGGGCTACGTTCTCTGGCGCGCATTTCACTACTATACGGAAGGAGCGGAAGGAAGAAAAAAATTAAAAGAAGACTTAACTCTGTGCAGGAAATATGGAATCTCCGGAGACAGAGAAGAACAGTATAAAATAATGGAGCAGAATTTCCAGGCATATATCAGAAAAGGCTACGTTCCTGCCGGAGAGCTGTACCGCACCATGGGCAAACAGGCCTTACCGCTGGGAGAACTTCTGGCTGAGACAGACAGGAGAAGAATCCAGGTGTACCTAGATTACGGACAGGGATTTTCCGAGGAGCAATCCTTTTTCCTGGACCAGGGAGTCCGGCAGGAGATTACCGCTGAACTTACTATTCCGGCAGGGGTTTCCGGCCTCTGGCTGGATCCGGCCCTGAGTTCCTGTATGTTAAAGGATGTGAAACTGTTCTGGATTGGTTCGGACGGGCAGACGTCGCCTGTGAAATACAGCACTACCGGGTTTGAAATGGAAAAAAACTGTTATTTATTTGACAATTCTGACCCAAAGATTATAATAGAAGAAATCCCTGAGGAGAACAGAAGAATGAAAATTTCCTGGCGTATCAGTATTCTGGAGGAGGAAACGGCAGTTATGCTGATGGACAGGCTGAATGCCAGGGGACGGATGAAAAAGAAAGTACGGGGTCTGCTCCGAGGGCAGGAACCATAAGGCGAGCAACTGTAACAGAGTAAACTGCAAAAGGATAAAGGTATGAGAAGACGAGAACAGTACAAGCATTTATTGAATCTGGCGGCAAACTGCATAATGCTGGCTCTGGAGGCAGTCATGTTCGGTTATCTGTGGTATGAGATTTATTATCCCATGCTGGAGAAGGCCAACCGGCCCTGGCACAGAGGAAACTGGGCTGTCATCGGGATTTACATGCTGATACTGTATTTTTTTACCAGAACCTTTGGAGGATACCGGATTGGCTATCTGCGGATTACCGATATCTGTCTGTCCCAGATACTTTCCATTTTCTGCGCCAACGTGATTGGCTATCTGCAGGTATGCCTGGTGGCCAACGATTATATGCCGGCCCACCCTATGATTGTGCTGACCGGAGCGGAGCTCCTGGTGATTCTGCCGGGGGTATATCTGGTGCGTTTTATCTACACCAGGCTGTACCCGCCCAGAAAAATGATTGTGATTTACGGGGAACATTCGCCCCTGGAACTGATAGATAAAATCAATGCCCGGAAAGACAAATACAATGTGTGCGCCACAGCCAGCGTGTACCTGGGATATGAGGAGCTTTATCTGCGGATTCTGGAATACGAAGCGGTGGTGCTCTGCGACCTGCCCACCAGTATGCGCAATCCCATTTTGAAATTCTGCTTTGACCAGAACAAACGGACTTATATTACGCCGAAAATTTCAGATATTATACTGACGGGTACGGAGCAGATTCATCTTTTTGACTCGCCGCTGATGTTGTCCAGAAACCGGGGGCTGCCCATTGAACAGCGGTTTGTAAAGCGGGCCATGGACATTGTGCTGTCTTTGATTGCCATTGTGATTTCCTCGCCGGTGCTGCTTCTGATTGGACTGAGTATCAAATTATACGACAGAGGGCCTGTATTTTACACTCAGGAACGACTCACCAGAGACGGAGAAGTGTTCCGGATTATCAAATTCCGCAGTATGCGGATGGATTCCGAGCGGGAAGGAGCCCAGTTAGCCCGGAAGGACGACGACCGGATTACCCCGGTGGGCAGAATCATCCGTCGGACCCATTTTGACGAGCTGCCCCAGATATTCAATATCCTGAAAGGAGAAATGTCCTTTGTGGGGCCGAGGCCTGAGCGGGAAGTGATTGCAAAAGAATATGAAGCGGTGATACCGGAATTCAGTTTCCGCCTGAAAGTCAAGGCAGGGCTTACGGGATATGCCCAGATATACGGAAAATATAATACCACACCTTACGATAAATTAAAACTGGATTTAACATATATTGAAAACTATTCCTTCTGGCTGGATATCAAACTGATGCTGATGACCTTTAAGATTATTTTCCAGAAAGAAAACACAGAAGGGATTGATAAAAAGCAGAAGACAGCCATCCGCAGGCAGAACTGACAGAAAAAATACATGGAGAAAACACATGGCAGACGTGGAGCGTATGGAACAGAACCGGAAGGATGACCGAATCAGTATCGTGATTCCTGTTTACAATTCAGAAAAGTATATAGAAGCAACCATCCGGTGCATACAGGCCCAGACCTGTCCGGACTGGGAAATTATTTTTGTGGACGACTGCTCCGGGGACAGGAGCGTTTCCATTATCGAGTCTTATCTGTCTGAAGACAGCCGTATGCACCTGTACCGGAATGAGCGGAACATGGGGCCTGCTTATACCCGGAACCGGGGAATCAAAAAGGCCTGCGGCAGGTATCTGGCCTATATGGACGCAGATGACCTGTGCGACCGGGACAAGCTGGAAAAGCAGCTTCGGTTTATGAAAAAAACAGGCTGCGCCTTCTGTTTTACGGGCTATGAATTTGCAGGAGCAGACGGAGTGCGCAACGGGAAAGTAGTTCACGTTCCCCAAAAGATTGATTATAAAGGGGCCCTGAAACGCACCACCATTTCCACCATAACCGTTATGTTTGACCGGGCTCAGATTCCCACGGAAGTGCTGACCATGCCTTTAAATGCCAGAGGGGAAGATACGGCCACCTGGTGGAAAATTCTGCGGCATGGATATGTGGCATATGGAATTGACGAACCTCTGTCTGTTTACCGGAGATATCCGGGCAGCAGGTCTTCCAACAAGCTGGACGCAGCCTGGGGAACCTGGAAAATGTACCGGGAATGCGAACATCTGTCCCTGTTAAAAAGCAGTTACTATTTTTGCCACTATATTTTAAATGCATTAAAGAGAAGAATGTAACCCGGAATTCCCATCAAATTTCCATCATATTTATCCATTATAATAACAGGCGTGTAATTTCAAAACAGGGATAAACAGGCATGGAGCTGGCAGGAGGAGGGTTCCGTTCTTCGTAACAGTTCAGCCCAGGACTTTGCACCTGCTGCAAAGTCCGTGAGAATGTGTAATGGTTGAGATGAATCCGGCCTCTTTGCCGAAGGCAAACTGGAACAGGCCGGATTCAGTAACTATGAAGCCGAAGGCTGAATAGTTAC
>CATLIX010000018.1 GCA_949959185.1 uncultured Eubacterium sp.
TACAGTGATTGTTCCATTGTAAAATCTGTTTTCGCCAATCAGGTTCGCCTTCCCGGCCATATCCGTGTTTAACTTACTAACCGCCCCCGTCAGTGTCCCGTCTGCCACCCCGGAAATATCGCTGGTTCCGCACAGTTTCCAGAGATACCTCAGATTTTTTGCAAACAGGGAAATTTTCTGCCAGAGGCTGCTCTGTTTCTCTCCGCTTTCCACAGGTGTAATCTCTGTCCAGTCCTCCGGATTCTCCGTATCTCCGCTGGTAAATGTCACCGTGGTATCCCCGGCGTCCCCGGTTTTCTCCAAAACAGTTTCTTTCTGCTGTTCCACTGTTCTTTTCAGGAATTCGTCATTATTGATAAGGGTCTGTGCCACTGCATTAAACAAATCCGCATGGGCCGGGTCTGTGGTTTCAAATCTTCTTATATTTCTGTTATATTCCGGTTCTTCCGGGATCTCAAAATCTGCCATATCCTTCCCTCCTAAAATTCATCATCCATCTGTATGGTCATTGCAAGGTCGCTGTCTTTCCCTTTGGGAAGAAAATTCTTAATGGCGACCAGGTCCCCTTCTTCATCATAAAGGGCTGCTTCACTGATGTATGCCCCGGTAAGTTCTCCCGGTTCCAGCGTACATTCATACCTGCATTTCGTGTCAGACAGGATGGTGTACCGGTCCATTGGCTTTCGGAGCAGCTCATGGTTCAGTTCTGTCTGGTTCCCGTCCGGTACCGGAACCTGATTTTCGCTGTCCGTTCCGCCATCCCCGAAAGCAATCCCTGCGATTTTCGGCAGGGGCGAAATCCCCGCCCTCGCTTTCATCATCTTTGTACGTGCCAGCAGGGTTACCACTGCTTCTGCATGGTTTGCATGATCTGCCATAGCTATAATACCTCCTCTGTAATCTCTGCACTTATTTCCTTTGTTCCGTCCATTCTATATGTACCATCCAGATACCATTCATTTTTTCGGAAAACAGCAGAGGCCTCCACTTTTTCCTGATGTCCTGCCACTGCTGCTCCCTGCCGGATTCCCATATGGAGCCTCCGCAGGATACGGTCCGGACATATGCTGCCATCCACAGTATCTTTTTTCCAGAACGAACAGGCCACGGTTACCTTCATTCCGGACAGGGAATATTTTTCCGGTTCCCGGTTGTCCACTTCTATGATAACTCTGTCATTTATAATATAAACCGTATGGGACTGTTTCAGGCTGTCCAGCACGGATTTCACCGCTTTGGCGTCCAGCGTCCCGTCCCCCGTAAAATCTGCCCGGAAGATATTGGGATGTTCCGGCACAAATCCATATTTTCCGGCATCATGAATGTCTGACACCCGGACCTGAAAGTCCAGCAGATTCGTAAAATATGTTTCCATCCGGCGGGGCGTCATGGGAGCCTTAAAATCCCGCTTCCGGAAAATTAATTTTCGTCGTTCTTCATAAGGCAGGTTCTCCCTGACCGGCAGGCCCCATTTCATCTCATGGTACATAAGCCCCCAGGTTGCTGTTTCCGGGAAAAACTGCCGGGGCAGTTCTTCCAGAATCCTCCTGGCATCGTCATATTCCAGTCCCATTACCTGGAACAGCCATTTTCCAACATAAGAATTGTCATAAAAGCCTTCCGTCACATAAGAAAGCTGCCTTTTTGCGCTTTCACTGTCGGGGAAATCCGCCATATCCGTTTTCTTTACTGTATTCATATTTTCTCCTGACTGAACGTAATGGTACCGGTTTCCGGGTACTCTTCCTCCGGTATCCTGATATTTTCCATGGCTCCGTTTATGAGGAAGGTGTCAAAGTCCTCCACCCCATGGATGGCGCTGAGCAGAGGGCGGACATCGTTATACCGGAGAACCCCTTCCTGCTTCGCATCTGTATAGACCTGCCTGACTGCCTCGGAAAATTCTTTCTGAATCTGCTCCATATCTGTGGTATGGTCATGCAGAATTCCGGTGCACATATAGGAAACCGGTACCGTTGAGGCAGCCACACATTCCAGTTCTGCACAGGCAGTGGGAAGCAGCCTCTTTTCCCTGTCATCCGGTGATACAATATAGTCATACACTTTCTGCACCAGCTTTTCGGAAGCCGGATGGCCTTCCGAATCCACAAGCACCAGCTTTACCGTTCCCGGCCCGTGAGGGGCTGATACCACAATACATGCTCCGGCCCCGGCTTCTTTCGCCCATCGGACATAATCCCCGTCATTCCCAAGGTATGTCCTGCTGTTTTCATATTCTGCTGCAATCCTGTCATAATAATCGTCATTGCTCTCCCGGTCTGTCCCGCCTTTCATTGGTTCCGGGTTGCCTGCTTCCGTAATCCCCTTTACCGGCTTTGCCATAAGGGAAACAGCGTTTGCCTTTACATTGTACATGATCCCCGGTTCCAGGGCGGTAACGCCCGCTTCCGCTTTTCCGTCTTCTCCGATGGTACAGGTTTCCTCCGTACCAAACTCCAGGGAGGGCCCGGATTCCGTTGCCGGCGTACAGAACACCGTACCTTTTGCAATTTCTGTTCCGGCCAGACCGGCTATACATATTGTTCCGGAGGCCTTCCCGGCCTCATGTCTGGCCAGATGGACCTGCTTTCCATGCAAATCCAGCCATTCATCCCATGCATACTGGGGAAAAGCCGCCATCAGCGCCCGTGTCAGGTGGTACTGAAGAAGTTCCGCCTTTTCCAGGGCTGCGGGCATGGTAAAATCCCAGGGGAATCCTCCCGGCATATCGTCAATGTCATCCGGCAGGTTCTCCATCATCCTCTCATGAATTTCTTCCGCCGAACTGTTGTCCATAAAATCCGGCGCTGTAAAATCCGGCTGCATACTGCTTTGCCTCCTTCCTCCGTATTACTGATTTATATTGTAACTGTAATAAATTCCTCTGTATTACTGATTTATATTGTAACTGTAATAAATTCTTCCCAGTCCATTCCCTTCACCCGGAACCGGCAGTGCATTTCATCCCCGTCCCAGGAAAATTCAAAATCCTGGACGGACTCTGTCCTGGGATTTACAAGAAGTGCATCCGTAATGGTCCGCTCCACCATGGATTCCACCGTCATTTCGTCATCATCCTCCATGGCGGCTTCCATTTCCACGCCAGTCTCAGAAGGATAAGCCAGACAGGCATACCGTTCCGTCCGGGCTGTTTTATAACACCAGACCATAAATGCTTCCCGGCCGCTGCACTCCGTCACACGGTTTGCCCCGTCTCTGACAAAATCCCCGGCCTGTACGTCCCATTTCGCACTTCTTTTATACTGCACATCATACTCTGCACTTTCCTCTGTAAATTCCGGCACTTCAAATACCGGAAATAAAGCTCCTGCCATCTGCACACCTCCTCGTATCACAGTTCACAGCCGGAGAAAACAGGCTATGGACTTCCCGAACGGATTCAGGAACGTTTCACGGTGCCAAGGACCACCGCCTCGCTGGCAACCCATGCCACCAGTACCCTGCTCCCCGGACTGACGGAGGAAAGATATCCCAGCAGGGAATATTCTCCTTTGGGTACCGGAACCGGAAATGTATTGGTTACAAGGCTTCCGTCTTCCAGCACCTCTCCGAAATCCACCTGCAGCGGAGTGCTGCATTCTTCCCGCATCCTTGCGGCAATCACACCCGCCAGCCTGCTGATCCCGGAATTTCCTTCAAATGCCATCTTTCCCTCCTTTTCCTGTCCGGAGTTTCCCGGACAGTATCCTCTCGCTCAGTCAAACGTTCCGTCATCCACCCACCCGTACACATTACTGCTGCTGTCCGTATGAATCAGATGCCAGGGGTGCGCCTTTCCGGAACCGTTCTTTTTTGTGATTTTCGCCGGCCCTGCACCTGCCGGATAGCCTCTGGCTCCGGGATAAGAGGAAATATAGTGGGTCCCTCCACGGAAATTCACAACGTCTCCCACATTATGGTCTTTATGTGTTTCCGAAGTTTCTCCTTTCACTTCCTCCCGCTCCGTTTTTTTCAGTTCCATGGACATGCTGCAGGTATCAGCGTCATGCCGGACACTTTTCACATAAAAACTTCCTTTTGTCAGTCCTGCTTCCAGCTCTATCCTGTCCCCTTTCCGGATTACGGGAACATCCGGGCTCTGCAGGGTGATTTCCTTTTTTATGGTCCCGTCTTCGTTTAAGATTTCCTGAGCGGCAGATTTTGCCGCTTCCAGGGTTTCATCGGAACCCCTGACATATATCCTCTGGCGGATTCCATACCTGGTAAGACCATCCAGTGTTGCCTCCACACTGGTTTTTCCCTCATCATCCGCCTGCCCTGTTACGGTCACGCGGGTGATGAGGCTGTCAATACCATGGCTCTCGCTGACGGATTTTATATTATCCGCCTTAAAAATATATACATTTCGGTTGCTGCCCCGCGGAGTGATTTCCGCTTTTCCCTCCGCAGCCCGCAGGATACACTTTTTCCCGCCTTTTTTCACTGCGTCGTCCAGCAGTTCCAGCAGGATGTCTGAGAGGTACCGGTTATTGAATTTCAGTTTTCCGTGGGCCACGTCAGGCCCTTCATACTTCCTTAAAGGCAGTTCCCAGGCGTTCAGGATTCCCGTAACGGCTGACTTTGTACCGGTACCGGAAGGGAAATAAAGGTTTTCCTGGCTCTTCTGCAGACTGTAGAGCTCGTCATAGCAGACACATTTCAGCTCCCTTCCGCTGTTTTGCAGAGATGGATTCCAGGTGTTCACATAACCCCTGGCCACTTCCTGATTCAGGGAGCCGCCATCCGCAGATAATACCAGAATCAGGCAGCCGGGCTTTAAAATCCCCGACAGATACCCTTTTGACGTTTTGTCATTCCGGACCGTAAAAGACAGCCGGACGGAAAGCTCCCTTTCGTTTTCTTCCCACCCAAGATTTTCAATATAATCCCGGATTTTATAGCGCTTTCCTTTTTCATCCTCTGCCACCACATGGTACTGTATATTTGCAAGATTAATCATCCTCTGCCTCCTTATGCCGGAATGGTAAGGGTTGTGCCTGGATAAATCCAGTGCCCGTGGTCGGAATCTGCTCTCCCGTGCTGTCTGGCCGCCTCTTCAATGGTTCCCGCATTTGCATCATAAATCCTGGGCCACTGCGCCCCTGATCCATAATGGGCCTGGGCAATCTTCCAGAGACTGTCGCCGCTTTTCACCACATAGGAAGTATCTGCTGTTTCCTGTACCTGCTCCGCCTCGTTCCTGGGTTTCGTTTTTTTCTTCCTCGTTTTCTTTTTTTCCTTTGTGGTGTATATTTTCAGCGGCTTTTTTTCCACAAAGGATATGGTGTAGCGGATATTCCCGTAAGCCCCGTAGGCCACCGTCTGGAAAGAGGAAATGGTCACATCCATGTTTATAAAAGTTCCAGTGACAAGCAGGTTCAGGACGGTCCCTTTTTTCATATAATTTTCCAGTGTTTTCACGCAGTCCGAAGGTTTCTTCCAGGCAGATTTCTTTACAATGGCTTCTTTTTTCTTTGTTTTTCCGAAAAACTCCCCTTCCCATGATATTTCTTTCACATCCGTACCTTTGGGCACCTTCACAGTACCCTGGGAGAGGAGGTCAAAACTCTGGTATTTCGCCGCGCTTTTACATGTTATTTTTTCCGGCAGGGAAGGGAAGGTGAATTTTTTCTTTTTCTTTCCGACGGTCACCAGTCTGATACTGATACCGCCGGCTTTCTTTCTGGCCGGAATTTTATCCGACAACATGGAAACGGAAGAATGGTTCTTCTTTTTCCCCGCATTCTGCTCACTTCCCATTCATATCACTGTCCTTTCAGAGGCATGTTTCCAAATACTTCTGACAGCCTCTCTGCAATTTCTCCGCCGACTTCATCTGCCAGTTCCCGCAGATGCTGCCGGATGTTCTGTAACATATCCCCATCCTGCTGCCCTCCGCTGCCGGAGATGTGAAATTCCGGAGACATGGCAACATCCACCGATACCTGAATCCCTGTCATACTGCTCTGGCCGCCGGGAAGGGGTTCTCCGCTGTCCCATATTTCTTCTGTATCTTCTTCATTTCCATCCGGAACCGGCATGGCATATCCTGTAAATCCGCTGCCTGTATACGAAGCGAAACCAGAAGCCTGCCTGTCCTGTCCATACAGTTCCAGTGCACTGCCTTTGTAACTCGGACTGGCAGGGGCAGCGTATGGTCCATGGCTTCCCGGTGCCAGCCTTTCAGGCTTTGGACCGGCGGTGACAGGATTTCCGCCCCCATGATTTGCCGGCTTTCCGCCGCCTCCTCCGCCGCTGCCGCTTTTGGAACCGCTCCCTTCTTCTGAAAATAGTGATGCAAGGGAAGCTCCAATACCCGTACCGGCAGTCATACTAAAACTCGGCGCAATATTAATCTTTGCCATTACATCAAATGGTGAGCTTAATGCGTCCCTCACCGTATTCTCTGCAGAACTGCGAATGTGTAGTTTCCCTGCCTCAATTCCTTCCTGAATCCCTTTAACCATTGCAGCCCCATGTAAATTTCCTCGCTTACTGAACACATCCATTCCATCCTCAGAATTCGTCTCTTCTTCCATGGACGGATCGGTTGCAGGCAGGTCCTCCCGCAGAGCCGATATATAGCTTCGAGGAATGGTAACTGCAGTCGATTTCAGCAACTGCTCCAGATCTCCCCGCACTTCTCCTTCCATTTCTTCCAGATTAAACATTTCAGCAATAAAAGAATCATTCCATTCAGAAACATCCGGCTTTACCGCCAGCGCATGTTCCATGGCCTGCGTCAGTTTTTCCGTCATGCTGCCTTCCAGATCCGGCAGTATTCCGTCAAGCTCCTTCGGGAATGCGGATGCAATGGTATCAAGCTGAAATTCTTCCATCCGGGCTGTCAGCGCTTCTATCTGGCTGTTATATCCTTCTTTTATCTGCTGGTAGAGGCTGTCATACTCTTCCGGACAAATTGTTCCTTCCTGCCTCGCCAGGTCAAGATTTCTTAAAGACACCTGTAAAGCCTCATCGTAATTCTGCTGGAACTGAGCCCCATTGGCCTGCAGTTCTGTCTGGAGCTGAGCGAAAGAATCTTCACTCAGGCCAGCCCCTCCATATTTGATTTTCAGACTTTCAAACCCTGCATTTTCTTCCGCCTGAGATACCTTGTCTGTGATACCTGCAATCTGCTCCTGAAGTTCTGTAAGAGCATCTGCTTCACTCATTTCCACTTCCACACCGCCAATTTTTACAGTAATTTTATCTTCTGTGGAAATGACTCCATCGGACAATGATTCTGACAGAACCCTTTGCATTTCCTCCTGCAGTTCATTTACCTGTGTCTCATACCCTGCATACATATCATCCAGCCCTTTTGTGTCAGTCCCTCCGGTCAGAAGCTGCAGGGCCACTGCCGCCTCATAATGGCTGTCTTTTAAGTAATCCCTGACGGAAGTAATATAACTGTCAATGGCTGCCTGATACCCTTCCCTGTCTTCCACAGACAGTTCCAGGCCCAGACTGACGTTCCAGTTCTGTTTTGCAAGTGCGGACTTTACATGTTCCAGAGAAGCAAAAGATTCCCCTGCAGCCTCCGCTGCGGCAGAAAATTCTTCCAGCCCTTCGGCCATACTGCCAAAAGTAAGAGCTTCCGCCAGTTCCTTCACTTCCGTAAGGGACAGTTTCATATCCCCGAAAGCCTCCTTCATAACCTGCGCACAGGATTCCTGAAAGTACTGTGCAAGCTGCTCTGTGGTGACCTCCGTATCTTCCATGGCTTTCTGCAGGGCTTCGCTTTTGAATTTCACATCTTCCATATCAAAGCCTGTGGCTTCAAAGACTTTCCGGGCCTTCTCGGCCTCACGCTCCATTTCTTCCACATGCTCCTGATATTCTTCTTTGACTTTGTTTCCTTTTATCCAGCCGGCAATACCGCCGATGCCTGCTCCAATTAAAGCTCCAGGCACCGCCATAACTCCACCAAACATTGCTCCAATAGAGGCTCCTGCCAGGGCGCCTGTTCCGGCTCCCGCTATCTTCCAGGCACCGGATTCCCCGTATGCCGCCGCTTCTTCTTCATTTTCAGACTTATAGGCCTTATAAAAATCTACTCCTCCGCTGACAACGGAGGCTCCTCCGGCAATAGCGCCGGCTGTGGCTCCGGCGCCAAGAAGCGCAGCGGAACCGCCAGACATTGCTCCTGCCATATCGCCAAAATACATCCCTGCCGTACTGCTGCCTCCCGACAGTCCATACCCTGCATTCGCCAGAAGTCCCATAATCCCTGAACCCCTGACCATTGCATTTCCGGTTGACCCCATAAGGGAACTGGCTATCGACTTCCCGACAGAACTTCCGGCCAACATCTTCCCTGCGCCAATCAACGGCCCGGCCATCTTCATCAGCAGGGCGGCAGAAAAGAGGGAAGACAAATCTGCGGCTTCTCCGCCTGGCAGTAATTTCCCTGCACTGGAAAGCAGGTTCTGAAACGCCTCCCCCAGCTTCGAGGTAATGGTGCTTACATCAAAACCTTCTGAAAATCCCCTGGCAAAGGAAGCACCGATACTTGCCCCTTCATCCAGAGTTCCGGACAAATCAATACCCAAAAGCGCCATAACACCTGTTTTCAGTCCGGTTCCAAGGCCAGCTCCAATATCCCCGGCAATCTCCGCAACTTTTGCTTTTCCGGCGGAACTCCACCAGTCACTGAATGGCTCTATGATAATATCATCCCACAGGATTTTCGCTTTCCCGAAGAAATCCGCATCTTTCCACTCCTCTGACTCTACAATTTCATCCAGCTTACGCCGGGCGGCGTCCACCTGTCTGTCCACAAAATCCATCAGACTCTCCAGCGCTTCCTCCACCATGGGCATGGCGTCTGTCAGCCATTCCGCAACTCCCCGGACATAAGGCGCAATCCTTTCCCCAAAGGACAGTTTCACCTCATCCACCGCACCCTGAAGGAGCGTAATGGAGCCATCCAGGTTATCCATCATGCTTTCTGCCGCCTCGCCGGCCGCGCCATCCGCATGGTTGACCGCAGATGACAGATTCTCATAATCTTCTGCCGTGGCGTCCAGGATTGCCAGAAATTCCTTCTGGGCATCCGCACCGGCTATCGTATTTGCAAGATTTGCTTTCTGCTCCTGGGTATAACCTGCGGTAGCAGTACGAAGTTCCTGTATCATATTCCCAAATCCCCTGGCTGACCCGTCCGCCTTGAAATATGCAATTCCAAGGCCGTTCAGAGCGTCTGCCGCGCCGTCTACATTGGTGGAAAGCCTGGTGAAGATGGCATTCAGGGCAGCGCCGGATCTGGCGCCGCTGCTTTGGGCGCCGGCCATCAGCCCGGCGGCAAGAGCCACATCCTCCATGGAGTAGCCCAGCATACCGGCCATGGCTCCGACAGTCTGAAAGGTTTCCGTCAGCAGTGCTACATTCGTACCGGACTGGGAGGACGCTGCTGCCAGCACATCGGCAAAATGCCCTGCTTCACCGGCTTTCATCCCGAAATCAGACAGAACATCCGCCACAATATCAGAGGTCTGGGCAAGGTCTGCTCCGGAGGCTGCCGCCAGGTTGAAAATTCCTTCCATGGCATCCAGCATATCCCCTGCTTCCCATCCGGACATGGCCATAGCCTGAAGGGCTTCTGCCGATTCTGCCGCAGTAAATTTTGTGGTTGCCCCCAGTTCCCTTGCCTTATCTGTCAGTCTGCCCATGTCAGAAGCAGCAGCGCCGCTTACGACTTCCACCTGGGACATGGCAGCCTCAAATCCGCGGAAGGCATCAATTGTATCCGCCAGCTCAAAACTCACATCAAATACCTCACCGACCTGAAGCACCGGATCTTTCAGAAGATTCACGATTCCCTTCACCGGAGCTGTCACAAAATCCGCAGCTTTCAGCACGAACTCGTATTTTTCCTTCATCCATCCGGACAGGTTTTTCTGAATCTTTTCCGCAAAACGGTCAAATTTTGATACCTTATCCCCGGCTTCCTCAGATGCAGCCCCCGCCTGCCTTGCCGCAGTTCCCACGCCTGCAAAATTACGGATAACTCCTGAAAGTGCCGCTTCGGTTTCATTCAGGGAATCTATGGCAACTTCAATCCGTATTGTTTCAGCCATCTTCTTCACTCCTTTCCGGGGGACGCAAGGCTATCTGCATGGAAGCCAGCAGGAATTTCTGTACGCCCCTGCTTTTTCTGTAGAATTCATCCGGCGTTATGCCGGTTTTCTGGAAGATATGATGGAGCAGGCAGGCTTTGCCCCCGGCCTCAATCAGTTTTTTGCCACTTCCTCCAGATTCGTATCCGCATAACCGCTTAAGCTGTCTATAGCTTCCAGCACCCGGTCTTTTTCTCCTGCCTTTAACGAATATTCAATAACGTCAAGCCCGTTCATCACAGGCAGTCCCATGGATTTTAAGGATTCCCATACCTTCCGGTTATCCCAGAGTTTTTCCCTGTCCTCCATAACGGTTGCCTGATAAATCAGAGAAGCCCGGTATCTTACGGCATTCGTTTCTTCCGGCACTTTCATGCCCAGTCTTTTATTGCGGACAAATCTGGTATTTTTCTTCTTGCATCTTTCATATTCATCTTCCGATAAAGGCCGGATATGGAATGCAAAAAACAGTTTTCCGTCCCGGATAATCTCAAGTTTCTGTTTTTCTGTCTGTGCATACCCGGCGGCGTGAATCAGGCCCTGAATAAAATCTTCTTCATTGCCCCTTATCATTTCCAAATCCTCATCCTCTGTAAAATCCACTTCTCTTACTGCTTCCTCTGCAGATTCCATATTCATGACAACGCCGCTTTCTTCCGTGGTTACTCCTGGTATAAATTTGCTCTGTTCCATCTTATTTCCTCCTGTTTAACTGAAAAGTTTTCCTGTTTCTTCTTATACAACCGTAAGCTGCTGCTGAAGGGCAGGCGGACGGTTTACAAACAGGTTCCAGTTCCGCTTGATAACATCCCCCACAGTAAGATTCTGAATATCAATCTGGCCGGAAGGAATACATTCATCATATACCACGGTCTCCGTAGAGCCATTTCTTCCCATCAGAGTCCCTTTGAATCCCCACACCGGCATGATCTGAGTCTCCATTGCCTCCATCAGCTCAATGATAAACTGATCATCTTCTATCACCACCTGGGACATGGTGAGACTTACGGAAAAGGTATTGGACGTCTCATGCTCCTGTGCGTCCCCCATAACCGAATATTTGGCATTGTTATACGTTACGCTGGAAGCAAAGGAATCCACTGTGGCAAGCAGCACTCCGTCTTTGCTGTAAATCAGACCGTCTTTTCCGGTTCTTGCATGTCGGGCATCCCCGGCCACCTTTACATTTCTCATTTTTCTACCTCCTGTTATTCATTCGTGCTGAACTGGAACTGATATGTCAGATAGATACGTTCCATGGAATCTTTGTCAGTTACGCTGATATCAAACCATGCGCTGTCCACGTCCGCAGGATATGTACTGCTTTCCGACGCTTTAAACGCCGTCAGTTTGGATTCCTCCACCATGGCTGTGCCAATGTCGTTCATCCTGCTGACAATGGTGCTTCTCCCGTTGCTGTCATTATCCGTTTTCCCCACCAGTTCTTCCACTGCCGCATTCAGTCGTCGGAGCAGTTCAAAACGTGTTGCCACACGCCGGATTTTCTTCCATCCGTCATCCTGATTGTCCGCCGGTGTAATCAGCTTGTTGACTGCATTATCAATCCAGACTTTCTTCTCTCTGTTATGACTGAACACAATACAGCCTTTTTTACTTTCTGCATGAATCATCTGCGAATTTGTAAGTTTCTCCAGAATTTCTGTAAATCCTTCCACCACAGTATGGGTCAGGGACTGGCCGGAAGGGGTTGCTCCAATCATGCCGGCAATACGTGCTGCTGTCCGGTAACCGTCAATTTCACGCTCCTGCCCATCTTTTCCCAGCTCCATCATATGTGCGTTCAGCACATAGTTCATCTTTTCATTGTTAAAAGCCGCCGCATGGTTCTGTCTGGTTTCCAGCGGTACCGTATGATTTTCCGCCACTACTGCCTGCACCGGAAGGCCTTCCTCAAACATCCGGTTTACAAATGCCGCCAGAAGCAGATGGATTTCCTGATCCTCCGTATCCACACAGATGGTATTGAACTCCCAGGCTTCTGTCTGTGCAAATCCATTGGAATAATCCTCCGCTGTCACCTGGGGATTACTGCCTCCTGCAAAGGGTTCCTGAGACACAGCCGCAAGCAACGCTTTCTCCTTCCCTTCTTTCAGTTCCCCGTGAAAATGCTCCATGGCATTCAGGGCAGAAACAAGACGTTCCGCCTCACCTTCTCCGGCTGCAAATTCCAGTTTTTCAAATTCCCGCGTCCCGGAATAAATCAGGCATTCCTTCCTGGTACTGTCTGAGAGTTTTTCCCGGACAGATACGGAAAAATCTTTATCTCCCTGATAATTCACGGAAATAACCACCGCCTCCGTACCTTCGGTGTCATGCAGTGCAACAGTTGCCGGCGTGCCTCCATTTCCAATGCGGCAGGCAAGTACCGTCCTGGCACCGCCCTCCAGAGCTTCCCCTATTGCATCTGTAGTCAGCCCGTTTCCAAATATTTTCTCCCATGGCTCCCCGGCTTTCAGCTCCACCACCGTATTCAGGGGGCCGAAATCTGCCCGGAACAGGACTGCGGTAACGCCTTCCAGTATGCCTTCCCCGGATTCCTCTTTTTTCTGAATATTGAAATATGCGCCGGGCCTTACCTTTGTTTCTCCCAGTATAAAAGTTCCTGCCATTCTCTATTCCACCTCTCTTTTCAAAAATGCTTCCACCATCTTTTTTGCCTCAGAAACCGTACATTCTTTTTTCCCTGCTGCTTCCAGTGCCGCCAGCACGCATTCCTTTCTTGTATGGAACATGTTTTTCGCACTGTCCGCCAGTTCTTCTGCACTGTACACTGATTCAACCGGCAGTTTTTTCTTTTTCAGTTCTGCCTTTTCCGCAGATTCCGCGGAAGATACCTTTTTCTCCGCTGTCTTTTCTGCTGCCATACTGATTCCTCCTTATTCATAATGAAATTTTCCCTGCAGCAGCCGGCGCTGCTCTGGCCGATACCGCAGGAGGCCGTAATGTCCGGTAAATACAAGCTGCCCCTCTTTCAGATCATCCGCCCGGTCATGCACGGAAAGCCCTTTCAGAAACATGGGGGACTGGTCCGGAAGAATAAGTTCCCCGTCCAGAGACATCCGGTTTGCCATGGAAACTGCCAGTTTCATCCTGCTTTCATGAGACGGGCTTATAATGTGAACGGCAATTTTGCTGTCCATCCATACCACCGTATTGGTTTCTTCCGCTTTTTCCAGTGTGTCCGGTCTGCAGTAAATCACCGGCTGCGTTTCCGTAACTTCTGTGATTTCTCCCATACTGTCACAGCCCATAACAAGACATTCCGGATACAGCGATTTCAGATATCTTCCTGCTGCAGCCACCGGATCCGGGTCTGCGCTTTCCTGCCAGGGGTACTCCAGAATTTCAAAGCGGATTTCACGCCTGATTGTCAGGCTGCTCTTTTCCTCCTCTGCGGTAACTCCGTCCGTACGCAGCCAGACAAAACAGCAGGGATTTCCGCCTTCCGGTTTCAGGATAACGTCCCGCAGACGGTCTCTTACCAGCGTTTCCAGGGCCTCCGGCATGACCTCTGCGGTATTCTGGAAGAAGAATGACACCGACAGGATACCGGCGCTGTGCTTCTCCTCGCCTGCCTGGAAATCCAGACTGTAAATCAGCTCCGGATACGGAATATCTGCAAATCTTTTATGGATTAGTTCTTCCAGTGTCACCGGATTTCCCTCCTTCCATTTGAGGAATCCCATCCCCTTCTCCGCTGCCTCCTGCAATACCGTATTCCCGTATTTCCAACAGTTCTTTCGACCACCGGATTTCCCACTGGCCTTCTGCTGCCTCAGACACCGGGATAACAAAATAATTTATCATAGTCCCGATACCCGAATGGTACTGTACTGTGAGCTGTTCTTCCGTTGCCGACGTCACAAAGCCGGATTTTCCTTCCTCCCAGGTACGATGCCTGCCCCAGAGCAAATCTCCTCTGCCAATCAGAGACAGGTCAAAAGCAGCTATTGCTTTTTCTGTTATCAGCATCCCCTGTCCCCCTCCTTTCTGTGTGCTGCCGGTATGATTTACTGTAAAGTAACCGTACCGTGTATGTTTCTTTCATGGCTCAGTCACATAGTAGCACTTCTTTTCCGGACAATCCGGACATTGCGGACAAACTTTCATAAATTTCAGATATTGTAACAGTTCAGAATTTTGTTGCAATTTCAGATTATCGTGCTATAATAATTGTTATGGAAGCATAGCTCAGCCGGGATGAGCGTTCGCCTCACACGCGAGAGGTCATGGGTTCGAGCCCCATTGCTTCCATTTTTTGCACAACAAAACAACCAGGTCCCTCATAAATGAGGGACCTGGTTGTTTTGTTGTGCCGAGTGCTGTCACACAATGACATTTTCCTCCTGCACGAGTGCGCATATTATTTTTTTACAGTTCTATATCAGAAACCATTTCCGCAGCTTTCCCTTTTCTTCCTGCACCTTCTGTACCAGTGTCTGATACAGCTTTTCTACGGAGCGAAATTCTTCTTCTGTGATTCCCTGACGGGAAAATGCCGATTTCTGGAGCAGAAACATGCCCCGCTCCCAGTCCATGCCCGGCAGCTTTTCTTCCAGAAAGGCCGCATATTCCAAATCTCCCGTTTCTGTTTTCTGTTCCAGATTCAGAGCTTTCAGCAGGGGTTTCATGGCTTTTCCCAGGGCAAGGGCGCCCTGCGCACGGTCTTCCTGAAAGAAAGCGGCCCGCCGCTTCTTCTGTCTGCTCTTTTTCCGGCACCACAGCAGGAAAAACAGAATACCTGCTATGGTCAGGAAGGCTGCGGCAATCATTGCGACTTTCTGCCCTTTTCTGTCCGTTATGGATGATTTCTCCGGTTTTTGAGAATTTCCGGTATCTGCAGTATCTTTCTGCCGCTCGGAAACCTTTTCATTCAGGCGTTCTTCCTGCTGCTGATTCCGGACAGGCTGCTCTTCCGGAAGCTCAGGCTCCTCCAAAAGCTGTTCTTCCTGGTTTTCACTGAATTCTTCCTGCTGATTCAGCTCCTGCAGGGCGTCTTTCATATCTCCTTCCGTTTCCACTTCTGCCAGCAGGCCGGTATAGGAGGGCGGCGTCATTTCCATGGGAAGAAATCCCAGTCCTTCCTGAAAAATTTCTGTCCAGGCATGGCCCCGGCGATCCGTCACCACAGCAGTCCAGGTGTTGCTTCCGTCTTTATTCTTTTTGAAATCATCCGGAAATACAATATATCCGCTCACATACCGGGCCGGAATGCCGCACATACGAAGAAGCAGCGTTCCTGCTGTGGCATAATGCACACAGTATCCCTTCTTCTGCTCCAGCAGGAAATATTCTGCAAAATCTTTCCCTTCCGGCACAGGATCCAGCTCCCAGCTGTAATACGTATCCTCCCACATCCGGTTCCGTACCTGCCAGACCATGCCCACAGGCTCTCCGGCATAATTCCCCTGAGAAACCGCTTCCTCGTAAACGTCAAAATCCATATAAAAGGTGTCAAAGGCCTGTTTGCCGATTTCATCGGCCAGCTCCCGCAGACGTTCCAGGCCCTGTTCCGGCAGCCGGGTATATGATTTCCCTACATAAGACTGATAGGACTCCCATATTTCCTCCGAAGGATTTTCCTTCCCGTATGCAGCAGCCCCATCCCTCTGCCAGCTTTGTAAGGTCAGAAAGCTCTCCCACTGAAATTCCTGCTGTTTCCGGGGAGCCAGGGCACCGTCCCCCGCCATATTCTGTTCTTCCGGAATCCTGGAATAATAGGGCGATAAGGTATAGCCTTCCGCAGGCTCTTTCAGTTCCATGGTTACCTTCCGGCATTCGGGCCCGTCTTCTTTCTCTGACCATTTTTCCAACTTCTCATATGGAAAATTCTGAACCGCCTCCTGGCAGTCCCGGACTGACTTTCCCAGGCTCCCAGCCCAGTCGGAAAACTCCTGCCGGGATACTCCTTCCCAGCTTTCCCCGTTGTAGTCCCCTCCGATAAATCCCCGGATATAAACAGGCTGTTCCGGCAGGCTGTCCACCGTTATCTGAAATACTTCCGCCCCGGTCTGTCCGGGCGCCTCATTCCCCAGAACAACTTCCGACTGAATCCTGTTCCTGAAAAAAATCTGCCCGTCTTCCAGCTGCCTGACCCTTTCCAGGATTCTGTTTTCCAGATGTAACTGGCGTTCCAGCCAGGACTCGTGGTACGAATCAAACATCTGCTCTGCCTTATCACTGCCGGAAAAAGCAACGGCAATTCCAAGAATCAGCCCCATGCCTGCAACCATTGACAGCATTCCTTTTTTCCCCGGCTCCATCTGCAATGCCAGAAATCCGGCCAGTACCAGAAACATGCCTCCCCCATAAGGCGATTTGCCCACCGGAAATCCGGCGGCTGCCATCAGCAGCGGCAGACACAGGGCCGACAGGTTTCGGCCCCTTTTCTTCCTGGCACAGGATACCAGCAGTACCTCCGCAAAACCCATACACAGACACAGCAGCAGAAACACCCGTTCCGCTCCCCGGCTGTTTTCTTCCACAGGCCACAGCAGGAAATCTGTTCTCTGGTATTGATTTATCTGCTCAATCATACGATTGGCCAGCTCTTTTCCGCCTTCCGCCAGGACAGCATACTCACGCATTGTCACAGAAGCCATAAAAAGAAAAAACACAAGACTCAGGAAAATCTTCTGCTTTTTTCCCAGATACAGAATTTCCAGGCAGAGAGAAAGCATACCGGCAATCAGCACCAGCAATCCCGGCGGAATCTTCACTGCCAGCAGATTCCGCCCCCACAGAAAGGCTCCCAGCAATACCGGAAACAGACAGATTCCCCTGTAAATCCGAAGAACCGCCGGTATTTTCTTCCCTTTGTTCTCTGCCAAGCTCTCTGTCATTTCTTCCGCCCTTTCTGCATGTTGTCCGGTACCACAGATTTCCCCGGAAATTCCCGCCCATACGTTACACGGTCAGTTCCAGCTCCAGTAACTGTTTCTCCACCTGTTCCGGTATCATTTGGAGCAGAAATCTGTCATTTGCATATAATTCCAGTTCCTGTTTCCAGAGAACTGCCGACGCATAAGGTTCTCCTCGAAACTCCTGTTCATATTCCTGGGGAAACGGACAGCGTCCTGTCCTGTGCCGGAGAATTTCAGTCCAGAACTCCGTTACATCCTCCGGTTCCCGGATGGCCTTACGGTACAGCCGCCTGCTTTCCTTCTCATACCACACCAGATAATGAAAACATTCCTGCTCCAGCAATCCCTGGGAAATGGTGTGCAGAACCTCCCAGTAGGCAGTCCCTGTCTTTCTGTTCATGTTCTCCGTTTCGGCATCCAGAAAAATCACCACATTACAGCCCATGGGCATACTCATTTCCGATACAATCAGTTCTTCATTTTTTGCCGACAGCTTCCAGTGAATCCGGTTCATCCGGTCTCCCTGACGGTATTCCCGCAGTTTCAGAACTTCTGCAGGGTCGTCGCCTCCTGTCCTGGGATGATACCAGGAACCGTCCGACAGAAACAGTCTGGTGCGGACTCCCACTTTAATATTGGTTTCATAGCAGGAGGGAAACACCATAAACTGCAACGTTTCCTTCCATCGTTTCTTCAGCCGGAACAGGCCCAGGCAGTCATAGCAGAAACATTTTCCGCACTCCGCCTGCCACAGGCCGAATTCCGGATTCCGGAATACTCCCGTCAGCTCCGCCTTCCCTCTGGCAGAAATACTGCCGGCAAGGCTGATTTTACGGACTTTTCCGTTTCCTTTGTTTTTCAGAGCAATTTTCATACGGATTCCCGGCAGATAAAAGGGACTTTTGTTCTCAAGACAGAAACGGACTCGGTAATCCCCTGTTTCCGGCCAGGGTGAGACCAGAATTCTGCCCTCCAGATGTTTCCTTACGGAGCACAGCATACATAAGAAAAAAGGCGGCAGCAGCATTGCCGCCCCGGCCAGTATCAGAAGTCCTCTGCTCTCATAAAGAACCGCCATATAAATCAGGCCTGCCGCCACAGGCACATACAGACAAAAATTTCTCATAACCCCATCTTACCTCACCGTTCCCGGCGGGGATATTTCTTTCAGTATTTCCCCTAAAATCTGTTCCCCGTCCATATGGGCTGTTCTTGCTTTTGCATTCAGCATAATTCTGTGGACACAGACGCACAGAAACACATCCCCGATATCTTCCGGCACCACGTAATCCCTCTGCCTTAAAAATGCAAGGGATTTCGCCATCTGTAAAATATGAATGGCCCCTCTTGGGCTGATGCCCAAATCTATCATGGAATGGGTTCGTGTCCGGTGTACCAGCTGTCCCACATATCGGTAAATTTCCTCCTGGACAAACACCTCGTCTGCCTTTTTCTGCATGTTAAGCAGCACTTCCCTGGAAATCACCGGCTGCACCTCTTCCCTGAGCTGTCTGCCTTTCAGAATACTGATTTCATCCTCCATATCGGGATAGCCCAGCCGCAGGCAAATCATAAACCGGTCAAGCTGGGCTTCCGGCAGCATCCAGGTTCCGGCGCTTCCAAAGGGATTCTGGGTAGCGATTACAATAAAGGGGCTGGGAACTTCCCGGCTGACGCCGTCCACCGTCACTTTCCGTTCCTCCATCACTTCCAGAAGGGCAGACTGGGTCTTTGGAGACGTCCGGTTAATTTCATCCGCCAGGAGCAGGTTGCACATAACGCTTCCGGGCTGATAGGCAAACTGCCCCGTCTCTTTCTGATAAATGGAAAATCCCACCAGATCAGAAGGCAGCACATCCGGGGTGAACTGTACCCGGTTCTGCCGCAATGACATGGATTTGGACAGAGCCATGGCAAGGGTGGTCTTTCCCACTCCCGGAATATCATTCAGCAGAATATGGCCGCCTGCCAGAACAGCCGCTACGGTCTTTACAATACAGTCGTCTTTTCCGACAACCGCTTTCTTTACTTCATGAATCACTTCAAATGCGGGAATCTGCTCTTTATATGTCTCTGTTTCTGTTATTCTGCCCATTTTTACGCCCTTTCTTCCTGCCGGAACTCATGCCGGACGGTCAGCGGCTTTTCATCCGCTTGATCACCTTCAGTCTGGTAAATTCTTCCCGCTCTTTTTCCTCCAGAGCGCTCTGAATGCTTTTGGTCAGCATTTCATATCTGGGAATGGTAATATTCTGCAAAGCGTTGGCCCGTTTCTGAGTCTTCTTGATATTATAGGCAAGACGATAGGCAGAAGTCTCAATCTGGGCCAGACGTATGGTCAGTTCCTTCACCTTCTGGAACTGCTCACATGCTTCGTCCAGGGACATCTTGGTGCCGTAAAAGGGATAGGTGGGCTTCATCTCCTGTTTCTCATATTCCACCTTGGGAATCTCGGTTCCCATAACGCTCCGGCGCTTAATGGAAATGGAATTTTCCACCGGTACGTTCCTGCTTAAGACTTCCACTTCATGTATGCCCATCTGTATATTGGCTTTCTGCAGAGCCTGATAGGCACTGGTAAAGGTCACGTCAATTTCCCGCTGAATATCCGTGGCCTGTTCTATCAGATCCATCAGTTCACGAATCAGAATATTCCGTTTCTTATCCATCAGCTCATAGCCCTGCCGGGACAGGGCCAGAGAATTTTTGGCAAGTATCAAATTACCTTTGGTTGGAAATGTATTCGGGTCCATTCAGGTCACCTCACCAGTGTTTTTCTAATATTTTCGTGTCAATCCGGTCTAATTCTTCTTTGGGCAGGATATGCAGCAGACGCCAGCCAATATCCAGCGTTTCTTCTATGGTACGGTTCTCGCTGTCCCCCTGAGCCACAAATTCCTGCTCAAATTTCACGCCGAACTGAAGATATTTCTTATCTGTCTCCGAAAGCTCATCCTCGCCGATTACACTTGCCAGATCCCTTGCCTCTCCCACACGGGCATAGGAAGAAAAGAGCTGGTTTGCCACATCCTGATGGTCTTCTCTGGTATATTCCGCACCGATTCCGTCCTTCATCAGACGTGACAGAGAAGGCAGTACGTTGATGGGAGGATAAACATTTTTCTGATGAAGGGAACGCTCCAGCACGATCTGTCCCTCAGTAATATATCCGGTCAGATCCGGAATAGGATGGGTGATATCGTCATTTGGCATGGTGAGAATGGGAATCTGGGTTACGCTTCCCTTCCGGCCCTGCACAATTCCGGCCCTCTCATAAAGGGTGGCCAGTTCACTGTAAAGATATCCGGGATAGCCCTTCCGGCTGGGAATCTCCCCTTTGGAAGCGGACACCTCACGCATGGCTTCCGCATAGGAGGTCATATCCGTCAGAATTACCAGAATATGCATACCTTTCTCAAAAGCCAGATATTCTGCCGCTGTCAGCGCCACTTTGGGCGTAATCAGACGTTCCGCCACCGGGTCGTTGGACAGATTCAGGAACATGGTCACATGGGAGCTTACGCCGCTGTCTTCAAATTTCCGGCGGAAGAATTCCGCCACATCGTATTTTACACCCATGGCTGCAAATACAATGCCGAATTCCTCGTCAGAGCCTTCTCCCAGGGAGGCCTGCTCCACAATCTGTGCTGCAAGCTGGTCATGGGGCAGTCCGTTTCCTGAGAAAATAGGGAGTTTCTGTCCCCGGATTAACGTAGTCAGACAGTCAATAGCAGAAACTCCGGTCTGAATATAATTTCTGGGATATTCTCTGACACAGGGATTTAATGGCAGTCCGTTTACATCCAGCGTTACTTCCGGATTGATTTTTCCAAGACCGTCAATGGGCTCCCCCAGCCCGTTAAAGGTACGTCCCAGAATATCCAGAGACAGACCGATTTCCATGGGATGTCCGCTTAATCTGGTGTGAGTGTTTTTCAGAGACATTTCATCTGTATTGTCAAATACCTGGATAACCGCCTTGTCTTCGTTCACCGCAATAATTCTTCCCTTTTTCCGGAGGCCGCCTTCCACCACGAATTCCACCATCTCTTCGTAAAAAGCATCCCGCACCCCTTCCAGTGCAATCAGGGGGCCATTGATTTCACTTAATCCTAAATATTCAATTGACATATCCACCCTCCTATGCATTGGTTTCCAGCAGGCGACGGTAGAACATGTCAATCATCTGCCGGTATTCTTCGAATTTATACAAATCCTTATTTGCCACATCGTATTTGATGGCAATGATTTTTTCAAAAATCCTGTCCTCCCGCAGCAGCGCCATGGGCATTCCCATTTCAATAAGTTCCCTGCATTTTTCATAGAGATACAGAATAACTTTCATCATCTGGAGCTGTTTTTCCAGAGGGACAAAGGTATCTTCCGCATGGAATGCATTCTGCTGCAGGAATCCAAGGCGTATCACCCTGGCAATCTCCAGAATCAGCTTCTGGTCGTCAGGCAGCACATCGCTTCCGATTAATTTTACAATTTCATTCAGGCGGCTTTCCGTGGTGAGAATATTCAGCAGTTCATTCCGGCAGGGAATGTAATCCGCCCCCACATTGGTCACATACCAGTCCTCCAGGTCATTCAGATACTCTGTATAGCTGGTGAGCCAGTTGATGGCAGGATAATGCCTCGCATAAGCCAGTGATTTGTCCAACGCCAGAAAACAGCGAACAAACCGTTTGGTATTCTGGGTGACAGGTTCGGAAAAATCCCCGCCCTGGGGAGAAACCGCACCGATAATCGTTACGCTTCCGTCGGTTCCGTTCAGATTCTCCACATACCCGGCCCGCTCATAAAATGCAGACAGACGGCTTGCCAGATAAGCCGGGAACCCTTCTTCTGCCGGCATTTCTTCCAGTCGCCCGGAAAGTTCCCTCAGAGCCTCCGCCCACCGGGAGGTGGAGTCTGCCATAATAGCCACATGATAACCCATATCCCGGTAATATTCCGCCAGCGTCAGTCCCGTATAGATACTTGCCTCACGGGCCGCCACCGGCATATTGGAGGTATTGGCAATCAATGTGGTCCTGTCCATCAGAAGATTTCCGGTTTTGGGGTCCACCAGATGAGAAAACTCCTCCAGCACGTTGGTCATCTCATTTCCGCGCTCTCCGCAGCCAATGTAGATAATAATATCTGCGTCCGACCACTTGGCAAGCTGATGCTGGGTCATGGTCTTACCTGTTCCGAATCCTCCCGGAATGGCTGCGGTTCCGCCCTTGGCAATGGGGAACAATGTATCCAGAATACGCTGTCCCGTCACCAGAAGACGGTCTGCCGGATAGCGCTTCCGAATGGGTCTTGGAATACGGATGGGCCACTGCTGGGTCATAGTAAGCTCCTTCTCCTCTCCATCCTGCGTGCGGATAACCGCCAGTGTCTCCTCTATGGTATAAAATCCGTCTTCCGCAGTCCTTACCACGGTTCCCTCCGCATCCGGCGGCACCATTACTTTATGTACAATAGCAGGTGTTTCCGGCACTTCCGCAATTACGGTCCCACCAATTACCATATCCCCCGGCTTTACGGTGATTTTCGCTTCCCATTTTTTCTCCCGGTCCAGCAGGTCCACATTGACGCCTCTGGGAATATAGGATCCGGACTGCTGCCCGATTAACTGGAGGGGACGTTCTATTCCGTCAAAAATATTGGTGATAATTCCCGGTGCAAGGGTCACGCACAGCGCCCTTCCCGCCCCTTCCACCAGTTCTCCGGGCCGCAGTCCCGTGGTTTCCTCAAACACCTGGACAGTGGTCTGTTCTTTTGTCAGACCGATTACTTCCCCTACCAGACGGTGTTCGCCCACATAGACCATCTCTGACATTTTAAATCCCAGGTTGCCCTTTATAGTAATAATCGGCCCGTTGATTCCATATATTTTACCTGTTATATTCATAGATAAGTCTCCTCCTGCTCTAATTTCGTCACAAAGGATTCATCAATCAGAATATTTCTGGAACGGATAACTGCCCGGATTCCTCCGACGAAATCCATGGTGCTGACGGTCAGTTCCGCCCCCGTCTGTTTTTCCAGTTCTTCCTTTTTATCTGCATCGGAGGGATTGATATAGATAATGACCTCTTCTGTACCCGCAACTTCTTTTGCCATTCTGATTTTTGCAGTCAGATAACCCCGGTATTTTTCCGTCTGCTGATACTCTGCCAGCAGCTCCCGCACCTGGTCCATCAGTTTTTTCTTCCATTCCTGTTTGCAGTTGTCCAGAAGCCTTTTCTGGCGTATGGATTCCTCCGATACCCTTTTTCTTACCTGCCTGCGGATTTTGATTTCTTCTATCTGGAACTTGTGTTCCATCTCCGCCTGCCTGCTGTTCCGGTACTCCTCCAGATCTTTCTCACAGGATTCCCGGTATTCCTGAATCAGTGCCTCGCTTTCACTGTTCGCCACATTGATGGTAAACTTCTGAAACACTTCCAGCTTTTCCTTTATCTGCATTCCTTTCCCTCCCGCCTACAGTTTCAGCCCAATGGCTTCACTGACATAATCTGTAATGAAATTCTCATTCCGGCCGGTCCCATGGCGGTCCGGAATTTCAATCAGAAGGGGCAGCCGCCGGTTCAGCTTCACATCGTCAATCAAATCCGGAAATTCCCTGCCGAACTTCTCCGTCAGCAGCACAATTCCGATTTCCTTATCCTGAAACACCGCATCCAGCGCGTCTTTCAGTTCCTGACGCTCATGGACCACAACGCCTTCCACACCGGCCAGCCGCATACCCGTCCAGGTATCCTTATTATCACTGATTAAATACATTTTCATGGCCCGTCTCCTGCATTTATCCAAGTATGGAAAAGGAAATCAGCAGACCATAAAGGGCAATGGATTCTGCCAGCGCCACGAAAATCAGGGCTTTACCCATAATACCGGAGTCTTCGCTCAAAGCGCCCAGAGCCGCGCTTGCCGCACTTGCCACCGCAATACCTGCGCCGATACAGGAAAGGCCTGTGGACAGCGCCGCTGCCAGATAACGCCAGCCTTCCACGCTTGCCACTGCTTCCGCCACCTCTCCGGCAGCCTGTACATCTCCTTTAAACAGGAGCACATCCGCTACCAGAACCGTACCGAAGAAAAAGAAAATATTGCTGGCCAGGGCTGCTTTAAAGCCTCCCTCTTTCCGTTTGCTGAGTAAAAATCCGCCTACGGGAATAATCATGCTGCAAAGTAAAATCACCACTAATATAATTTTTGTTATCATTTTCATATCCTCCTACTGTTCTCTTTTCTTAAATGAAACAAATGGTTTTCCATTTCCTGTATAAAAACGGCTGAACATTTCGTAATATTCCAGACGAAGCACCTGAATTCCCACAACCAGTCCTTCCAGACAGGCCACCAGAATATTACCCAGTACAATAATCACCCAGTTGGGATTTCCTTTTTCCAGACCTGCAAGGGTCATCACTACTCCCATCATGCCTGCATGGCTCAGTGCAAAAGCGCCCACACGCACAAAGGAAATGGTGTTGGTGGCATAACTCAGCACCACGTCAAATCCTTCCACCAGCGCTTCCACAAAGAACATCACCTTGCTGCCCTCCGGGAAAATCCGGCTCTTTTTCTCCACCAGATGGCTCAGGGGTTCTTTCATCAGAATGGCAATCAGGGGAATTCCCACTGCTATTCCAATCAGAATCGTGGCCGGAAGTCCGTTTCCTGTGGCAAAGAGCAATACACAGATTACCACAAATCCATAGCAGATCAGCCCGGCCAGACCGCTCTGATTAAACAGCAGCCTTCCGTATTCTTTCGCCCGGACTGCATTAATCATATTCAGCACCATGGCAACCAGGATTAATCCGGCGCCGAATCCGATGGCCAGCATCAACGTGGTCATAATATTATCCATGGGCTTCATCCACAGCGCCGGTATGGTCTCCTCAAATCCAAAGAAACTTCCGTACAGAAATCCGAAGATGACAGACCAGACTCCTGCCACGGCCACAATGCCTGCAAGACGCATATTTTTGAACTTATAAAGAAGTATTCCTGCCACAACCAGACATGCCCCCTGTCCCACATCTCCAAACATAACCCCGAACATAAAGGTGTAGGTCAGCGCAATAAACATGGTAGGGTCCATCTCGTTATAGGCGGGAAGCCCGTACATTTCCACAAACATCTCAAAAGGTTTCAGAATTCCGGGATTTTTCAGCCTGGTGGGAGGTCTGCTGCTGAGATCATCTCCCGGTTCTTCTTCCACACAGTTGATTCTCTCGTCCATGGCGATTTCCCGCTGGAGCTTCTCCGCATCTCCTTTGGACATCCATCCATACAGAATATAGCGTTCGTCTCCTTCGCTCTGGGACCTGGTACATGCCGCAAATTTGCGTATCTCAAAATTCCTGCAATAGCAGTCCAGACATTCGCAGGCTGCCAGCAGTTCCTGCTCCCTGGCTTTCACCAGTTCCACGGCCTGCATCTGAAGACTTTCCAGCTCCTGCTCCCGTTCTGCCAGAAGTTTTCCTGCCTGTTCAAACGCATGTTTTGGCGTATCTTCCAGGTCTTCCGGCACCTGAATATCCTCAAACTGGAAAGAAGCATACACCGCTTCAATTTCCTCCAGATGGGTATGAGGTACAAAATACACGCCCCACACATATTCGCTGTCATTGTTGCACTCATAAAACAGCGTATAGGGATTGTGGAACACATACTGCTCCAGCTTGTGGTAATTCTCCACCTTAATCCTTCCGAACCGGAAATCAATAAAATGAAAATCCCGCAGCTTGCAGAGTTCAAAATCCAGGCCGATAAAGGGCGCTGTCTGAGCCATCCATTCTCTGAGCTGGCGGATTTTGCCGCTCAGTTCCTCTTTCTTCCGGACGATTTCTTCCAGATGCCCGTAGACCGTAAGAACGATTTCCTCCGCCTGTTCCGGCGTCACCTCCAGATCCGTTTTCCTGGAAGTCTCCAGATACTGTTTCAGTTCTTCCCCCTTACGGGCGGTCTCTTTGTAGAGATTTGTTTCCACAAAGGGACGTACATTTTTCAGGTTATTCAGACTTGTCATTGCATTTTCAAAGTGAATATCGTATTTATCCAGATACAGCTTCACCACCCGGTCAATATCATTCCTTGGCCCGGTAATATGCAACAACTTCATTTTCTCAATCAAAGCGTCTCCTCCGTTCCTTAAATTTTATGTTATCGCACGCAACCTGATGGTTAAGTGCCCGTACCAGGCAAAATCAACTGACGGATATCCCGTGCCGGAACCTGATAGCGTATGCCCTCCAGCGCAGTGGTCAGATGCTCAATCTCCTGTTCCTTCTCATAAAAATAGCAGAATACCGGCGCCATGGAAGCGGGATATTTCCGGCAGATTCTCTGATACATTTTCTCCATCACCTGATGAAAGGAAACCTCATCCTGCATCTTCACCAGAGCATCTCTGCCTTTGAAATACACCGTATCTGCCAGTATCCGGCAGAATTCTTCTGTCTGTTCTGCTTCCAGCAGTTTCCGCCACTCTTTTTTCTTCAGCTTATACTGCACCGGAATCAGCATTTTCTCCAGTTCTTCCGGTTTCTGATGGAAAAACTCTTTGCCCCGGTACATCCACATGATATTCAGCCAGTCAATCTGCGTTCCAAACACTTCCCGCAGCACTTTCCGCATCTGGCTGCCGGAAAATTTGTCAATCTGTTTCCAGACATCCACAAAATAGGATATTTCCACATCCGGAACGGAATCTTTGTACTGGAGCTGGACCTGATACAGCTCCAGCGCTTTTCGCTGCTGACCGTTTCCAAACAGGTACAGCTTCCGGTAATCTTCCAGAATCGAATTATGTATCAGTTCTTCTACCTGTCCCCGGTGCCTGATTTCTTCCCGTCCGCCGTAAATCTTCCCGTAAGATTCCTGTTCTCTCAGAAAACCTATGGTCTCTTCCACCGTCAGGAATTCCGTAATCCGTTCAAAATCTTCTCGTTTTAACAGCCGGCTTCGCATTGCCCGCGTCTTGGTAATCAGCCCGCTGTACTGCAGCAATTCTCCCGCCATGGCTACACCTCTGTTATCCTCTCTACGATTTCCTGCGCAAACCGGCTCAGATTCTTCTCATAATTCTCATTCAGCCTGGTGATTTCTTCCTGATTCCGGGCCGCAAGCTGCTCCGCCTCCTGTGCAGCCTGTTCCTCCAGCCGGGATCTGAGAATTGTCAGCCGGCCTTCCAGTTCTTTTTCCATCTCCATAGCAGAATCTTCCTTTTTTTTTCGATTCTCTTCCTGCAGTTCCTGCCTGCGCGCAGCGGCCTTCTCCATCATTTTTCCTGCCTGTTCTTCGATTTCATAGAGGCCCATAATAATCTCATTCACTTAGTCCATCCTCCCTCCGGAAATACAGTCTCAGGGCAAACTGCTGGTCCCTGCTGCCTCTGACCATGTCAGTGGCCAGGGCTTTTGCGATTTCTTCTATGACTTCTCTGACTGCCTGTCTCGTCTTCCCATCCGGAATCCGGTACATTTCTCCTTTTCCGGAAAACTGGCAGAACATGCGCAGCACATAATCCGACTTTTCTGTCTCTATCAGCATAATAGCGCGATATGCGGTCAGTAACTGCTGGCACAGATATCCGCCCAGAAACATGCCATAAGCTATCTGAGGCATAAGTTCTCCGGGTATCGGCCGTTCTGTTTTGTTCTGTATCTGAAATACGCAGCCTTCTCTGGGAAGGTGGAACATTTTCTGCAGATGTTCCGTATAAAACTGATATCCATGCTCCTCATACATATAATAGCGCATGAATTCCTGCAGCAGTTCCTCGCAGGCTGCCGCCGCATAACCGCTTGCCGCCGCATCCATCCCTTTCATTTCCGAATTGAGATTCCCTTTGATAACGCCCACTGCCACATTATAAATTCCTGTATGTTTCCATTTCTTTTCTTCCAGCTTCATGGAAAGCTCCCGAACAATTCCGTTCAGCCGCTCCAGTTCCGCTTCCATTTTCTTCCGCTGATTTTCCTCTTTCTCCAGCGCCTCATGATATTTCAATGCTTCCCGAATGGGGTTCACAATATCTTCTGCCAGAAAAAAAGGCTTTAATATCAGCTTGAACAGCCTGGCATGATTAAAAATCTCCAGTGTCCGGGTTATATCCTTTATCTGGGTCATGGCAATCCTGACCGTTAAAGGTGAGAGCATCTCCACCATGTCAAACACTTCTTTTCCTGACATGACAGGCATATCCAGTTCGCTGATTAATACAGCCACCGGATAACTGCGTACATATTCCATGGCCTGTTCCGGCATCTGGAAAAATTTACACTCAAACTGTCCCTGAACACACTCCAGCATCCGTTTGTAGCCTTCCATGCTTTTGCTGTCGTAATCCAAAATCACCACTGTCTTCATAACTTTTCTCCCTTCAGGGGAATTCAGACTGCTTCCCTTCCTTTCTTTTCTTATCATTTTGCCTTACCTAAGATTATAACACGCTCTTCTCTATTTTACAAAATTTTTTTCAAAACAATGCGAAACACATACAAGCTGCCCACATATGATACATTGTAATCAAAATATTGGAGGATTTGAACATGAGTGATTTAGCTGCAACAAACTGTGGATGTGGATGCGAAGGAAATAACAATGGAGGCTGCTCCTCTATTATCTGGTTAATTATCCTGCTTTGCTGCTGCGGCGGCGGATGCGGCAACGGATTCTTCGGCGGCAACGACGGATGTGGCTGCGGCGGCAACAGCTGCCTGTGGATTATCCTTCTGCTTTTCTGCTGCGGTGGTAACGGCAACGGATTCGGCGGCGGATTCTGCTGCTGAAAATAAAGTGGAACGTCCACTTTAAATTGCGCGAGCGCGCATATTATTTTTCTTCTGTCAGGAAGAAAAAAGAATCCTGCTTTGCAGGATTCTCCGCCTGCGGCGGACTGTGAAACAATCGTCTTCCTCTCCGCACGCTGCGCATAAAAACAGGGAACTGCCTTCACGAATTTTCGGGAAAGCAGTTCCCTGTTAATTATTTATCAATGACGGCTGCACACATAACCTGCGTCCGCCTGTCTGCGTCTGATTTCAATTTCTTATTCCGACAGTACGAACTGGCCCACAAGCTCATCCAGTATATTGGCCTGTGCCGACAGTTCTTCACTGGTGGCAGAGGCTTCTTCGGCAGTTGCCGCATTGCTCTGCACTACTTCAGAAATCTGATTTACACCGATTTCCGCCTGACGCATGGCTTCTGTCTGGTCCTCCACCATAACCTTAAGGTTCCTGGAGAAATCCGCAATTTCCTTGATTCCTTCCACCACAGATTCAATGGCATTTGACGCACGTTCTGCCGCACGGTTTCCTTCCGTAACTTCCTGAATGGAGCCTTCTATCAGCTCTCTGGTATCCACTGCCGCCTGAGCACTCTGGTCAGCCAGCTCCCGAATCTGATCTGCCACAACAGCAAATCCCCGTCCGGATTCTCCCGCTCTTGCCGCTTCTATGGAAGCATTCAGCGACAGCAGGTTTGTCTGAGCCGCAATAGATTCAATTTCTGAGATGATATTTCCAATTCTTGTGGAGGCCTCATTAATCCGCTCCATAGCCGCCATCATATATTTCATTTCTTCCCGGCTGTTATCCGCCTCATTTGCATACTGCCGGGCTTTCAGATAAGATTCATCCGCACGTTCCGCACTTTTCTCCATGGTAACCGTAATGTCAGAAATTGTGGCATGAAGTTCCTGTACAGCCTGCGCCTGCTCCGTAGCGCCTTCTGCAAGGCACTGGGAGGCCGTTGCCAGATCACCCGATCCAACAGAAACATGTTCGGATGCTTCTCCGATTGATACCAGCGTCTCCGTCATCTGATCCCGCAGCCCGCGCATGGATTCATATAATTTTCCAAAATCTCCGGTATATTTATCGGAAGCATTGGAGTGAACTGCGTAATTTCCTCCCGCCATCTCACCCAGCACTTCTCCAATATCATGAATAATGGTATTCAGGTTATTGGCCATCTCTGTTGCGTCTTTTTCCATATGCTCCACTTCATCCCCGGTTTCCACCATGGGGAACGGAGATGACAAATCTCCTGCCGCAAATGTTTTGAGACGTTCTCCCAGTTTTCCAAGAGGACCGGAAATCCTTGTTGCAATATTTTTACCAATCTTTGTGGAAAACATAATTGCCGCCGCTACAACAACCACAATCACCAGGGCCAGCACCCATCCTGTCACTTTCAGGAATGAGGACAGCTGATTTCCTTCATTTACCTTTACCGTTAAAAGACTTTCCAGTTTCGTATAAATGCTGTTATATACACCGGCCAGCTCACCGAGAGCTATATCCTGTGCCTGTCTGCAGAGTTCACGGTCCGTGGTAGCTCCGATATCCATAATCTTCTGATCCAGTTCCCAGTATGTATCCAGTTCTGACTTAATCTCATCATAAGTCTTTCTTCCGTCTTCCGACACAATGGTCTTCTCCACATCTGCAAAGGATTTTTCAAATGCGGCTTTACTTTCCTCGTGCTGCTCTACCACAGCGGCAATCGCATCCGGGTCATCATAACCGATGGCCGCCCGCAGAGAGGAACGTACATCTGCAAAGGCGAACATGGTTTTCCCGATATCTCCCTGGGCAAATCCAAAATTATGTAAGGCATAAGAATACCTGTTAGACACCACCAACAATGCAAGCAGCCCCAGAGCTGCAACTGCTACCGTAATGGCTGACACCTTAAAAAAAGAGCTGGTGAGCCGTTTTTCTATACTCTCCTGTTGTCCATTCATCACTCAATCTATCCTTTCTCCCTGTGCTTCCGCAATTTTCCTGAATATCAGCAGGTCTTTACTTACATCCCGTCGTTTCAGAATTGCTTTATCCTTCCATATTATAACACACCTTCCAAAACATTCAATAGAAAACAGCCCGTTTTCATGGTAAATTTACCATCATTTTACCCTCCCGGAACAATTTCTGATATACTTTCTGCATAAAAATCCAAATCTGGTACTTTGGAATTACCGTCAAAATTTGGCCCGGCAACCTGCTGCTTTCCTTCCTGAATCCCGGACATATCCGGAATATCGCCTGCCATGGGCAGCAGATAGCCTGCCATACTGCCGGGGGGGCTGCCCTCCGGCTCTTTCAACGCCTGAATTCTTTTATTTTCTGTCCCTTCTCAGCCAGGGAGTTTCCGCCTTTTTCCCCTTCCTGCTTTCCTGCCTCTTTTCCTGATGTTCCTTTCTCCGGATACACTCTTCATCAATTTCATATACACTGTTGCCATCTATTACTAATCTTCCCATCATTTTACTCCTTACCAGATAAATTCGTTCTTATTATTATATACCCCCTGAACTGCTAATGTTCAGGGGGGTTCCTCTTTTTTCCCCTGAACTGCTAATGTTCAGGGTGGTTCCTCTTTTTTCTCCTGAACTGCTAATGTTCAGG
This sequence comes from uncultured Eubacterium sp., assembly GCA_949959185.1. GTDB lineage: Bacteria > Bacillota > Clostridia > Lachnospirales > Lachnospiraceae > Petralouisia. The sequence goes on from CATLIX010000018.1 coordinate 31,432, forward strand.
GGCATTTTTCAAATCTGTCATATCCCGCACCGGTCCCTCATAAATTAAAATAAAAAAGGTGAACACAATGGAAGCAATTGATACTCTGATTCAGGATAGGCACCTTGAAATGATAAAAGCCGCCATTCCCTATCTGGATAATTCCCGGCAGAAAAACATGGCAATGCTGGTGAAATTCATGGAATTGCAGCGCACCATGGCACTGTTCCAGAATCCTGGAAATGATTTGAAAATGTGTTCGGAAGAAGAACGGGAAGATCCGGTGCAGATGCTCTCTGCCATACGGGAATACTGCACAGACAGGGAAAAAGAAGTAATCGACAATATCATAGGCTTTGTCCAGATGTTTTCCACCTATGGAACTCTGTTCTCCGCCACCTGAATCCCTCACAGAAAGGAAGTATATGAACCCACAGGATTTATTAAACAACCCGGAACTTCAGAAAAATATTTCTCCTGACAAACTGCAGTTTCTGCTGGAACTTGCCAGAAACAATTCTTCCGGCACTTCCAACCCTCAGGAAATGGCCGAATCTCTGAAAAATGCCTCGGAAAGCGTAAAAAATCAGGGCATGAACTTCTCCTCCACCGAACGGGACCTGATTATCGAGGTACTGAAACAGGGAATGCCTCCTCAGGAGCAGAAAAAAGTAGATTTGCTGATGCAGATGATGAAAAACATGCGGAAATAAAACCGGAAATATACATACCCCGCAGCAGATACCGGAACTGGAACTTCCGGTATTTGCTGCGGGGTGTTATGTTTCCTGTAAAATTTATTTCATAACAATATTGATAATCCGTCCGGGCACATAAATTTCTTTTACCACATTCCCCGTCAGTTTTTCGCTCACTGCCTCTTTTCCTGCTGCAATGGCAGTATCTTTGTCCACATCCGCCGGAAGGGTTACGGTTGCCCTGGTTTTCCCATTAATCTGAACCGCCAGTTCCACGGTATTTTCCACTGTTTTGGCTTCCTCGTATTCCGGCCAGGTACACTGGTACACCCTTCCTTCGTATCCGCAGGCTTCCCATATTTCCTCTGTAATATGGGGTGCTACCGGATTCAGAAGAATCAGAAATGTCCGGAATTCTCCCCGGCTGATACTGCCTGCCTTTGAAAAATCATTCAGCATGGACATCATGGCCGCAATGGCTGTGTTATATTTCAGGTTTTCATAATCAGAACTTACTTTTTTAATCAGCTGGTGCATTCTGGTCTCAAATTCAGGGCGGTATCCCTCTCCATCCACAAGGATGTCCTGCAGCTTCCAGACACGCTCCAGGAATCTGCGGCAGCCCTTTACGCCGTTTTCTGACCAGGAAGCACTCAAATCAAAGGCTCCGATAAACATTTCATAGGTGCGCAGAGTATCCGCACCGTATTCCATGACAATATCGTCAGGATTTACCACATTCCCGCGGGACTTGGACATTTTTTCCCCGTTTTCTCCCAGAATCATGCCATGGGAGGTACGTTTCCGGTAGGGTTCCGATGTGGGCACAACCCCCTGGTCATAGAGGAATTTATGCCAGAATCTGGAATACAGGAGATGCAGGGTGGTATGCTCCATTCCGCCGTTGTACCAGTCCACCGGAAGCCAGTACTTCAGAGCCTTCTCGCTGGCCAGGGCTTCCCTGTTCTTCGGGTCCGTATAGCGCAGGAAATACCAGGAAGATCCTGCCCACTGAGGCATGGTATCCGTCTCCCGTTTTGCCGGCCCGCCGCAGCAGGGACATGTGGTATTCACCCAGTCCGTCATGGCTGCCAGCGGGGATTCACCGGTATCTGTGGGCATATAGCTGTCCACTTCCGGCAATTGCAGCGGGAGTTCACTTTCCGGCAGCGCCACATAACCGCATTTCTCACAGTTCACAATGGGAATAGGTTCGCCCCAGTAACGCTGGCGGGAAAATACCCAGTCTCTCAATTTGAAATTAGTCTTTCCCTTTCCGATTTTCTTCTCTTCCAGAAATGCAATAATTTTCTTTTTTGCTTCCGCCACTTCCAGTCCGTCCAGGAATCCGGAATTCACCAGCTTTCCGGTGGCAACGTCCGTATAGGCCTCTTTCTGTACGTCCTCGCCTCCTGCCACCACTTCAATGATGGGAAGACTGAATTTTTTCGCAAATTCCCAGTCGCGGGTATCATGGGCCGGAACTGCCATAATCGCACCTGTTCCGTAACTCATCAGTACATAGTCTGATACCCAGATTGGAATTTCCGCGTCGTTTACCGGATCAACGGCCCGCAGACCGTCTATTTCCACACCTGTTTTCTCTTTTGCCAGCTCGGAACGCTCAAAATCAGACTTTCTGGCTGCCTGTTCCTGATAGGCAGCAACTTCATTCCAGTTTTTAATTTCATCTTTATATTTTTCCAGTATGGGATGTTCCGGAGACACAACCATGTAGGTGGCTCCAAACAGCGTATCCGGTCTGGTAGTATACACGGTGAGCCTGTCTTCTTTTCCTGCAATCCTGAAATCCACTTCTGCTCCCTGGCTCTTTCCAATCCAGTTTCTCTGAGAAACTTTCACCCGTTCGATATAATCCACATCATTCAGGCCTTCCAGCAGCTTTTCCGCATATTCGGTGATTTTCAGCATCCACTGGCTTTTCACCCTGCGGACCACCGGAGCGCCGCAGCGCTCGCAGACGCCGTTCACCACTTCCTCATTGGCCAGTCCCACCTTACAGGAAGTACACCAGTTAATGGGCATTTCTGTCTTATAAGCCAGGCCCTCTTTAAATAATTTCAGGAAAATCCACTGGGTCCAGTGATAATATTCCGGGTCTGTGGTATTTACTTCCCGCTCCCAGTCAAAGGAATAGCCCAGAGCATGAAGCTGTGCCTTAAACCGCTCCACGTTATTTTCAGTTACAATTTTCGGATGTATTTTATTCTTGATTGCATAGTTTTCCGTGGGGAGTCCGAATGCATCCCAGCCCATGGGATAGAGCACGTTATAGCCCTGCATTCTGCGTTTTCTGGCCACAATATCAAGGGCTGTATAAGGACGGGGATGTCCTACATGAAGCCCCTGGCCCGACGGGTATGGGAATTCTACCAGTGCGTAATACTTGGGTTTGGAATAATCTTCGGTGGCCGCAAAAGCCCGCTCGTCATCCCATATTTTCTGCCATTTTTCTTCCAAAGCTCTGTGATTGTATGGTACTGCCATTTTATATCCTCCTGAATCCGGTGTTTCCACCAAAATATTTTCCGGCCATGCGGCCTGCCTGACGTCAGGCAGGCCGCATGGTATAAGTTCATAGGAAAATTTTATCACACTAAAGTCATTTGTCAAGAATTTCTGTTCCATCAGGAAAATCACTTTTCCTTTCCTTCCGTCATATTATAATCATAACATTGCAATAAAAACAGTTTCAGGAGAATATTAATGACAGATTATCATACAGACAACAGCTACGAAAACCCTGGCAGGCTTTATCTGGAAACCGCTCTCACACAGATGCCTGCCGCCTACGCGGAACTTACGGGAAATCCCGGAACAGGGGAAATCAACGGCATGGTCCGCTTCTATCCCATCGGCGCCGGCGTCCTGGTAAATGCGGAAATTTACGGACTCCCGGTCAGCACAGTGCCCTGCGGCTCTGATATTTTCGGCTTTCACATCCATGAAGGCCATTCCTGTACCGGAGACAGCAGCGACCCCTACGCCAACGCAGGGGCTCATTACAATCCTGCCCTCTGTCCTCATCCGGCCCACGAAGGGGATTTACCGCCTCTGTTTGGAAATAACGGTTCTGCCTGGATGATGTATTACACCGACCGCTTCAGGGTTCCGGACATTATCGACAAAACGGTTATCATCCACAGCAGTCCGGATGATTTTTCCACCCAGCCCGCCGGCCATTCAGGCACAAAAATTGCCTGCGGCACCATTCAGGCGATATAACCGGTTTAAAAAGTCTTTCCTGTGAGATAAAAATTCCACGGCATATAGTGTACATTACAGACAATACCGCCGCCATATGCTGTGGAATCTTTGTTTTCTTAGAACAAAGTGGACAAACCCACTTCAACTCCCCTGCCCCTCAATCTTGAGGGGATTGCACATTTTGTTGCGCCGAGTGCGGATTTGTCCTAAGGGGTACCAGGCTTGCCTGGGGGATACCTTAGGACAGTCACGTAGTGACATCTTCTATTCGCACGAGTGCGCATAATGGTTTTATTTTATAGGAAGACGCTTTCACACTTTAGCGTGACAAGGTCTTTCCTGCAAGATAAAATAGATTTCTATAAATCTGCCAGACGGAACTGGTCAATCATATCGTTCAGTTCTATGGCCTGCGCCGACAATTCCTGACTGGTAGCAGAACTTTCTTCCGCTGCGGCGGAATTGGACTGTACCACCTGTGAAATCTGCTCAATGGCCAGATTAATCTGCTGCATGGAACCGTTCTGCTCATTGGAGTTCTCTGCCACTTCCTCCACAGCACTGACAATCTCTGACATTCCGTCAATCACACTCTGCAGAGCCTTCGCCATATCTCCTGCAATCTGATTGCCACTGCTCACCTCACTCAGGGCGGCTTCTATCAGTTGTCTGGTATTTACCACAGCTTCCGAACTCTGATTTGCAAGATGTCCGATTTCCCCGGCAACCACTGCAAATCCCCGTCCCACTTCTCCTGCTCTTGCAGCTTCAATAGAGGCATTCAGAGAAAGCAGGTTGGTCTGATCCGCAATCTCTTCAATCGTCTGAATAATATTGGAAATTTCCATGGAAGCGTCGTTGATTTTCTTCATGGCGCCTGTCATCTCCGCAATGCGCTTGCTGCTGGTCCGGGCCTGCTTTCCGATATCATCTGCTTTCCGGCTGGTGGAAACAGCATTCTTCGTATTGCGGTCCACCTGCTCAGTCACATCATTTACCGTAGCCAGCAATTCTTCCACAGAAGCCGCCTGGTCCGTGGCCCCTTCTGCAAGAGCCTGCCCGCTTTCTGCAAGCTGAGAAGAACCAAGTCCCACCTGTTCTGCCGATTCCCGGATATGTCCCAGGGCATCTGACAGAGAATGGTTGATTCTGCGCACTGCCAGCAGAATTTCTTCAAAATCTCCCACATAATATTCCCGTGCCTGAGAACGGACATCAAAATTATTCTCAGCCATTTCTCCCAGAAGATATTTGATATCTCCGATAATTTTCCCCATGCCGTCCACAATGGTGCGGGTGGCATCTGCCAGCATGAGTGTCTCATCCTCTGAGGTAATCTGAGGAATCTCCGTATGCAGGTCTCCTCCGGCCAGAGTCTCCAGACGTTCCGCACACTGTTTGATGGGGGTTCCGATACTGTCCGCCAGCTTTCTGACCATTACCACTGCAATGGCAATAGATACCAAAACGATTCCAATTGTCAGGATAATTCCCACAATCGTCTCAATATTAAAATCAGAAAGAGGCGCTGTGATGGCAATACTCCATCCGTTGCTGTTCCCCACCGGAGCATATGCCATGACTTTTTTCACGCCTCCATAACGGTAAGTTCCAACCCCCGTTTTTCCGGCAGTCATTTTTTCTTCCAGCTTCGCCAGCCGTTTCAGACTGGAATCTGTTTTGGCAGCTTCGATGGAGTTGTCTTTCTGCTCCACCAGTTTCATATCCTCATGGGCAATCACGGTTCCTTCACTGTCTATCATATATGCGGAACCGTTTTTGCTCACGTTTGTAGCTACCATGATATCATTCAGAAAATTCTCATCCGGAACAAGGTATACGACGCCTGTTACCTCCGTTCCTATAATTCCGTCTTTCCACATGGGCGCCGCAATGATAATACTGATTTTCCCGGTTATCTTGCTCACCAGGGGTTCTGAAACACAGGAAACCCCTGTCATGGCTTTCTGAAAATAATCCCGGTCACTAAAATCTTCTCCGGAGAAAATACTGATTCCATTTCTGTCCAGGATATTCCCTCTGGTCAGCTCATTGGCCCGTACACGTTCGTCTATAATTTCCTGCTTTTCCTCCACAGAAACATCTTCTCTGGAAAGCCGCGTCATAAGCCCCAGATCCGCCGCCAGATTCCGGTAGGACGTCATTTCCCATTCCACTCGCTCCGACGCCACCTTCGCTGTGGCTGTCATATTACGCTCCAGTGTGGAATTGGTACTGTGATTGTTCAGCACACTGGTGGCAATTCCCAGAACCATCAGGGAAACAATTACCAGTGTCAGCACCGATATGGTAATTCTCCCCTTAATGGTCTCATGGTACAGCCTCTTCAACTCATGGATACTTAAATTTCCTTTTTTCCTGTCCGTATGTGCTTTTGTCTTCTTCATACGGTCCCACCTTCTTTTCCTGAAATCAGATTTACATTATCGTTCTGTCGTCTTATTCCTCGCCGTTTTCCAGTTTATTCGCTCTTGCGGCAACTTCCTTTTCCTGAATATCGGAAGGAGCCTGCTCATAACGGGCAAACTCGTAGGAAAACAGGCCGCTTCCGCCTGTCATGGAGCGGAGATCTGTCATATATCCGTAAATCTCCATGTAAGGTACGTCGGCAGCGATTTCTGTCTTGCCTGTCTCCGCAGGATTCATGCCCAGCACACGTCCCCGGCGTTTGTTCAGATCTCCCATAACGTCTCCGGTATATTTGTCCGGCACAACCACTTTCATGCTGGCAATGGGCTCTAACAGAACAGGAGAAGCCTCCATCATGCCTTTCTTAAATGCCTGGATGGTTGCCATCTTAAATGCCATTTCAGAAGAATCCACCGGATGATAGGAGCCATCGTAAAGCACCGCTTTCACACCCACTACGGGGTAAGCTGCCATGGGCCCTTTCAGTACGGATTCCTGCAGCCCCTTTTCCACTGCCGGGAAATAATTCTTGGGCACAGCCCCGCCCACTACCTGCTGCTCAAAGGTATATGCGGTTTCCAGATCCCCGCTGGGTTCAAAGGTCATCTTAACATGTCCGTACTGTCCGTGTCCGCCGGACTGTTTCTTATATTTGTATTCCACATCTGATTTCTTACGGATGGTCTCCCGGAAAGCAATCTTCGGCCGGCTCAGTTCAATCTCCACTTTATAACGCTCTGCCAGCTTGCTGACTACCACTTCCAGATGCTGGTCGCCGATACCGTAAATCAGCGTCTGACCATTGGCGCTGTCATTTTCCGTGCGCAGTGTCAGATCCTCCTGCATGAGTTTCTGCAGAGCCTGGGAAACCTTGTCTTCATCTCCCTTGTTCTTTGCCTTATAACGCATATATGTATACGGTACGGAAATCTGAGTCTTGCCGTATACCACCGGTACTGCTTTGGTGGACAGGGTATCCCTGGTAACAACTTTGTTCAGTTTTGCCAGCGCTCCGATATCCCCGGCATGAAGCTCTTTTACTTCCTCCGGTTTGTTGCCCCGCATGATATAGATTTTACCAATCTTGTCATCCATATTTTTCTCAGAATTAAACAGCACATCGTCTGTTTTCAGTACGCCGGAATTCACTTTAATCAGAGAATATTTTCCAATAAACGGGTCTGCAATGGTCTTGAAAATATAGGCGCTCTTCGGTTTCGCAATGTCATAATCCCCGTCAAATACCTCGTTGGTCTTCATATTCACACCTTTGCAGGGGCGCTTTTCCGGACTTGGAAGATATTTGAGAATGTCGTCCAGCAGTGTATATACACCCTGTACCAGCGTACTGGAGCCCATGGAAACGGGAACAATGCTTCCGTCTGCCACATTGGTACGCAGTGCGGAGCGAATCTCAAATTCAGAAAATTCCTCACCGGCAAAATAGCGGTCCATAAATTCCTCGCTGGTCTCTGCCACTGCTTCCATCAGAGCTTCCCGGCAGATATCCAGATTAGCCTGTGAATAATCCGGTATCTCTGTTTCCACAACTTTGCCATTCTCATCCCAGCGGTTTCCCGTCTGAGCCACTACATTGACATAACCCACAAATTTCTCATTTTCACGAATGGGAAGATGGAACGGTGCAATCCTCTTTCCATACATTTCCTGTAAATCTGCCACTACCTGGCGGAAACTTGCATTGTCATCATCCATTTCTGTCACGAATACCATTCTCGGAATCTTGTATTTCTCACAGATATCCCATGATTTCTGTGTTCCCACTTCAATTCCGTTCTTACCGGATACCACAATAACTGCGGCGTCTGCCACGCTGACCGCTTCTTCCACTTCTCCCACAAATCCAAAATAGCCGGGCGTGTCCAGTATGTTAATCTTGGTGTCTTCCCAGGGAATTGGAACTACAGAGGTATTAACAGAAAAAAGACGTCTGGTTTCTTCTTTATCATAATCGCTGATGGTATTCCCGTCACTGATCTTCCCCATACGCTTTGTCAGACCGGACAGATAAGCCATCGCTTCCACCAGAGTCGTCTTCCCGCTGCCGCCATGTCCCAGAAGGACCACGTTCCTTATCTTGTCAGTTGTATAAACGTTCATATGAATTCCTCCAATACAAGTATATTTTGTGATGTATATATTCTACTAAAATTTTTGTGATTTTACAACCCTTTTTATTCATTTTTTACAAATACCCTGGAATCAGCCGCTTTTATGCTTTGACGTGCCGAAGTATTGACTTTTCCGTCTGTTTCCACTATGATAAATGCAGTAATGATACATGGATACTGACAGTTTCGTAATTATCTGCTGCATATACCATAGAGAAAGGAACAGTTACATATGAAACCTGAAAAAATCGGTTTTATCGGTCTCGGCCTGATTGGAGGCTCCATCGCCAAAACCATTCACCGGATTCATCCGGATATTACTCTGATTGCATACGACGTGAACCGGGAGTCCCTGTCGCTTGCCCTGGAAGAAGGGGTAATTGCCGCCGCCTGTGAAACCCTGACGGATGATTTTGCAGACTGCCGCTATATTTTTCTCTGCGCTCCGGTACGGAAAAACGCAGATTTCCTCCTCCGTTTATCTTCTTTCGCCGGAAAGAACTGTATCATCACAGATGTGGGAAGCGTAAAATCCTCCATTCACCAGGAAATTGCCGGTACGCCTTTGTCTCCTTTTTTCATCGGCGGTCATCCCATGGCCGGTTCGGAAAAGAGCGGATATGGGCACGCAACTCCCTATCTTCTGGAAAATGTATATTATATTCTGACTCCTTCTCCGGAAGCTGACCCGGAAACGTCAGAAGAATTTCAGCAGTTTATCCGGTCTCTGGGAGCTATCCCGATTCTGCTGGACTATCAGGAACACGATTTTATTACGGCCGCTGTCAGCCATCTGCCCCATATTCTGGCATCCAGCCTGGTAAATCTGATAAAAAATCTGGATAATCATGAAGAAATCATGAAGCGCGTGGCTGCCGGAGGATTTAAAGACATCACCAGAATTGCATCTTCTTCCCCGGTTATGTGGCAGCAAATCTGCCTGACCAACCGGGAACAGATTTTAAAGCTGCTGGACGCATTTCTGGCTTCTCTGGAACAGGTGCGGAGGGAAATTGCTTCCTCGCAGGAACACAGCCTGTTTGATTTTTTCCAGTCCGCCAAAGACTACCGGGATTCCCTTCCCCTTACAGGCTCCGGCACCCTTCCCAGGATTTACGAAATCTACTGCGATATGGTAGACGAAGCCGGGGGAATCGCAGCCCTGGCCACTATTCTGGCCACCAATCAGATCAGTATCAAAAATATTGGCATTATACACAACCGGGAATTTCAGGAAGGTGTGCTTCACATAGAATTTTACGAAGAAAAAGCCCTGCGGCAGGCCCTGGTCTTATTGCGAAAATATCATTATACAGTACATGAGAGGTGATTGACATGGAATTCACAAAAAAACATGCTTACCGGGGAGAACTTTCTGTTCCCGGCGATAAATCCATTTCCCACAGGGGAATTATGTTCGGCGCCATTTCCGGCGGCCTGACGGAAGTAACTAATTTTCTGCAGGGTGCGGACTGTCTTTCCACTATTTCCTGTTTCCGTCAGCTTGGTATTTCCATTGAAAATGACGGCTCCAGAGTTCTGGTACACGGCCGGGGGCTCCATGGCCTGACTCCGCCGGAACAGATTATGGATGTGGGCAACAGCGGCACCACCCTGCGGCTGATTTCCGGTATTCTGGCAGGCCAGTCTTTCCAGAGCACCTTAAACGGCGATGCTTCTATCCGCAAACGCCCCATGAATCGCATTTTTATCCCTCTCGCGGAAATGGGGGCCCGTTTTCAGTGCTGGGACGCCGGGTCATTCCCTGATTTCCGTACAAAAACCAGCTCAGGCTGCGCGCCTTTTACCATTCAGGGCGGCAGTCTGAAACATATCCATTATCAGTCTCCGGTAGCCTCTGCACAGGTAAAATCTGCAATTCTCCTGGCCGGCCTTTACGGAGACGGTATCACAAAAGTAACGGAACCCGTACTGTCCAGAAACCATACGGAACTGCTGCTGGCCGGTTTCGGCGCCGATATTCTGTCCACGGACACCACCGCTGCCATCTGGCCGGAGCCAAAGCTGGAAGGGCAGGCTATCCATGTGCCGGGAGACATTTCTTCCGCCGCTTATTTTATCGCTCTTGGCCTCATCTGTAACCAGGGAGAAATCCTGATTCGGAATGTGGGCGTCAATCCCACCAGAAGCGGTATCCTTCAGGTCGTGTATGCTATGGGAGGAAAACTGAGCCTTCTGAATGAACGCGCCGTTTCCGGAGAACCTGTGGCTGACATTCTGGTAACTTCCAGCAGCCTTCACGGTACAACGGTGGAAGGAAGTATTATTCCCACTTTAATTGATGAACTTCCCATTATCGCAGTGATGGCCGCATTTGCAGAGGGCACCACCGTGATTCGGGACGCCCAGGAACTGAAAGTAAAGGAATCTGACCGGATTGCCACCGTAACGGAGAATCTGAAGGCCATGGGGGCCGATATCACGCCCACAGAGGACGGAATGATTATTCATGGAGGCAATACCCTTCACGGCGCCCGGATTAAAACGTACGGCGACCACCGGATTGCCATGTCCTTTGCCATTGCAGGACTGAATGCGGAGGGAACCACCACCTTTGACGACGAAAACTGTGTAACCGTTTCCTATCCATCCTTTTATCAGGATCTGGAAAAACTGCTGGATTAGACTTATCTTCTGCCTTTCAGGCAGAAGATTTTCTTTCTTTCAGATACCACAGAATTCCAGGGACTGCTACCAGCAGTTCCGTAATGGGAAAGGTAAGCCACAGCCCGGTCATCTGCCACAGGGCAGACAGCAAAAAAATCAGGGGGATAATTACAACAAATCCCCGGAGAATGGAAATCGCGCCTGCCGGCCCCGGACAGTCCCTGGAAGTGAAATACATGGCCAGCACAATATTGATTCCTGCGAATAAACCGCCGGTAAAATAGTATTTCATTCCCGAAACCGCAATCTCCTGCAGCATTACATTCCCTTCTCTGTTAAAGGCTCCTGCAATGCTGTCTGCCTGAACAAATACCAGCCCGTAAATCAGAACTGACAATAAAATCACCGTAATTACCGCATATCGGAATACAGCCTGAACCTCCTCTTTTCTCCCTGAGCCATAATATCTGCTCAGCAAAGGCTGAATCCCCTGAGCAATCCCTGTATACAGCGCAATCACCACCAGAGACAGGTTGGCAATTACCCCATAGGCCGCCACTCCGATATTTCCCTGAAGCCCAAGCAGCATACTGTTGAAAATAATCATCACAATTCCGGAAGACAGCTCTGTCACCAGAGACGGAACCCCTCCTGCCAGAATAAATCTGCTCTCAGAAAGAGACGCCTTTCCCTTTCTGAAATGGAATCCATGATTTTTCTGTAAAAAATGCGGAGACATCAGAGCCATACTGACAAGGGGTGATGTTCCGGTTGCAAAAACAGCGCCGAACATTCCCATATCCAGAGGAAAAATCAGAATATAATCCATCAGAATATTGGAAAAACTTCCTCCCACCATAGCCCTCATGGACAATCCTGGCACTCCGTCATTCCGCACAAAACAGATCAGGATTTCATTGAGCAGAAATGCCGGGAAAAACAGCATCAGAACTCTCAGGTATGTTTTGCACATTTCATAAACTATTCCTTCCGCACCCAGCAGGCGGGCAATTACCTGTGAACCAGACAGGCCCATTCCCATAAATACTGCCGACAGCAGAACCCCCATCTTCAGGGTGCAGGTAAAAACCCGGTCTCCTTCTTTCTCTCTGCCCTGGCTTTTCAGAATAGTATATCTGGTAGCTCCGCCCATACCCAGCATCAGGCCGCTTCCATGAATAAAACTGTAAACGGGAATCGCCAGATTCAGAGCTGCCAGTCCGTCCGCTCCCATTCCTCCCGCCACAAAAAAAGTATCCGCCAGGATATAACAGGATAAAGCCGTCATCCCCAGCATATTCAGAACAGAATATTTTATAAATTCTTTCAGACATATGTTATGTTTCATGGTTTTTCCTCCTGAAAAAAGTACCAGCACTTTCTGTCTTCCATGGCCTGACGACAGAAAAGCTGGCACTTAACTCTTACCCGGCGGCAAAAATCAGCCTGTTCTTATATTACGTTTTATCTGAAATTATCATACATATTGTTTCTCAAATCACCAGGACCAGCTGATATAACCATCCGGTGTGCTCGTATATGTCTTGCCCTTTACCTTTTTATTTGCCACTACTTTACAGTAAACCTTTCCTTTCGAAGCAGAAGAAGCATATTTCAACACATACTTTGTCTTTGACGTGGTCGCCACTTTCTTCCATTTTGATTTTGGACTTTCATAAACTGGCCTTTTTTTATTTTACCGGCAGATATCAGCACTTCTTTTTTCGAGGTGGCTTTGCCATTTTTATCATGCACTGATTTTAAATCTTTCGCAGCCACGCTTTTCTTCTGAACCCGTTTCCGTCTTAACTGACGTCACTTTTCCTGGAAGTACAGACATGGTGACAATTTTTGACATATTATGAAAAAGAATCAACATCCTCTTCTTCCCGCTCCACCGGCTTCCAGGCTTTCCCGAAATTCACATCGCGAAACAGGGCTGCCAGGCCGGTAATCTGTTTCAGCCGCAGAATTTCATCTTTGCTCATGCCCATATGCTTTGCAATCCATTCGTCCGACCTGCCGATTTCGTGAAGTTCTCTGATGATATTACTCATCAAATCCACATCATGGCTGCCTCTGGCCCGGTTATGCCTTATGGTGCTGGCCATCCGGTTGGAAATGGACTTGTCAATGACAGTTACCGGAAGCATACCGTTTTCCCTCTCATAAATATCCTTATGCTCTTTCATAATCCGATAACGGTGAAATCCGTCCACAATCACATAAACGTCTTCTTTTTTGGAGTAATAACATACAATGGGCATGGTGTAACCGTCCTCTTTGATACTGTCGTAAAGAAGCCGCATTTCCGGCGGCGCAACCGCATTGGGGTTATAAGAATTGGGTACGATTTTTTCTATGGGCACCGGTACTACCCGGTATGCCGGACTTTTGTATGCACTGTTCATTCTGAAAATCCTCCGTATCTTTTGTCCATATTTTTACTTTTCCGCAAATTCACCGTATTTTCTTCGTATGGCTTCAATCTGTGCCTTTTCCCTGCTGGTCAGTCCAAATCCCATAAATCTGCAGATGTGGTCGTTTCTCAGGATACAGTAGCACATGCGCTTCCAGCTTGGAATGTCTTTGGTGGTTTTAATGTCATCTGTGTCGTCGGGTATTTTCCCGGTAAATACAATTCTGGAACTTTTATTCACCGTATAATTGGAAATCCCGTTTCTGCGAATCTGATAACCGTGATCCAGCAGTTCCTGAATGGTTTCTTCCGACAGGCCGCCGCCGGTCTCATGCCAGAACCGCATGGAAGTCCGGAATTTTTTCACATAATTATTGCGGATTCTCACCGGAAGGGTGTCCAGCAGAAATTTCGTGTAGGATTCCCAGGTATGCCCCTCCGGAAGGGTAATATTCCGGTAGCCCAGAGCTTTGGTTCTGGCATACACCGCGCCGAAATTGGCGCCCCGCACCCGGCCTACCAGTCTGGCCCAGATTTCCGGATCAATGACCCGGTACAGATTCAGGCTGTCTCTGGCATAATCGTTAAAGGGAGAAGCCACCCGCATCTGGCTGGGCTTTAAGCCGGCCATATAATACAGGTCATACAGTTTGTTATAATCATATCCGAATTTGAAATTAGCCGCCCACACGTCATTGTTGGTCCAGTCATAAAGAGGCGACGCACACCAGACGTCCTTAAACTGTTTGGAAATCCAGCATTCTCCTTTGTATCCGTATTTCCGGTTCAGAAAACCGCTGTACCGCTGCAGGGATTCTTCCGCCCGTATGCCCAGCAGGCAGACGGTTTTCTTCCTGCCATGCTGCTCCTTATAAAATCTTCCGAACTGTTTTGCCAGATTTTCCTGTGGCATCCGGTAACGGTAATGGGTAAAGGGACGCTCCATATTGATTACATAGGGATATTGAGGCATGGGCCGCACCCAGATATCCTTTTTGGTGTCATCCCAGGGATACCAGTACATTTCATAGCTGCTGAGAGCTGTCCTTGTTGCCATGGGAAGGCAGACCCAGTACAGGTCCAGTTCATCCTCCAGCCGATGGAACGTCCGTTCCACATACTCTGTGGTTACCGTATACTGGGCCTCAAAATCCTGATGAAACAGCCCTACGGTCCGGGCCGGATAATACTGGCGTTTAAAATCCAAAAACAGATTCAAAAGCACCCCGCTGTCTTTTCCTCCGCTGAAGGAAACATAAATATTGTCAAATTCCTGAAACAGAAAATGAAATCTCTGCTGCAGTGCCTCGTACACATCTTCTTTCTGGTATTCCCGAATCATCATCCGTTTTATCCTCTGTATTCTTTATGTAATTTCCATTTTTTTCCATTTTTCTTCCATATCATACTTCAAGTGGATTTTTTTTGCAACCTTTTTCCCTTTCTCCGTTGACAGACACCAGAACAGGGCATACAATGAATACATGCAGCAAACAACCATCAGACACAACCAAAGGAGGTATTTTTACATGGCAAACATTTTAATCAGCCCGAACAAATATGTGCAGGGCGCAGGGGAAATGAAAAAACTGGGGGAATACGCTGAAAAATACGGCAAAAAAGCTCTGATTCTGATTACAGCATCAGGCTTTAAGAGAATTGGGGATATTGTGGAAGGCAGCTTCGCAGGAAAGGAAGTCAGTACTGTCTTCGACTATTTTAACGGGGAATGCAGCAAAACAGAAATCAATCGATTAATTAAAGTTGCGGAAGACAATCAGTGCGAAATGATTATCGGTATCGGCGGCGGTAAGATTCTGGATACTGCCAAGGCTGTGGCATACCATAAATCTCTTCCGGTTCTGATCTGCCCCACCATTGCCTCCACCGACGCTCCCTGCAGTGCGTTGTCTGTCATTTATACGGACGAAGGGGTGTTTGAAGAATACCTGTTCCTCCCGGCCAATCCAAATCTGGTCCTGATGGATACGGAAATCGTTACAAAATCTCCGGTTCGTCTGACGGTATCCGGTATGGGAGACGCGCTGGCTACTTATTTCGAAGCAAGAGCCTGCAAAAACAGCGGAGCAGCTACCTGTGCAGGCGGCCTGGCAACTTCTGCTGCAATGACTCTGGCAGAACTGTGTTTTAACACACTGATGGAGGAAGGCATGAAAGCAAAACTGGCCCTGGAAGCAGGCGCATGTACTCCCGCAGTGGAAAAAGTCATCGAAGCAAACACTCTCTTAAGCGGTATTGGTTTTGAGAGCGGCGGTCTGGCAGGAGCGCACGCCATTCACAACGGACTGACCGTACTGGAAGAATGCCATCACATGTATCATGGTGAAAAAGTAGCGTTCGGAACCATCACCCAGCTTGTACTGGAAAACATTCCTGCCGATGAGCTGGAAGATATCATTACCTGGTGTATCGACCTGGGACTTCCGGTTACCCTGAAGGAATTAGGCGTGGAAGAAGTGACAGACGAAAAGATTATGGCAGTAGCCGCTGCCGCATGTGCGGAAACTGACACCTTACATAACATGCCTTTTGAAGTTACTCCGGAAACCGTTTGCGCTGCTATCAAAGCTGCTGACGCATATGGACATTACTACCTTGGAAGATAATTTTTTATTTTGCGAAATTTTTGCAAGGATTTCGGTTGCTGCGTCGTATTATAAGTAAAAGACTGGAATTGGGAGGAATTGGGAATGAATTTTTTTAAGAACTGCAAAAAAGCCCTGGCCGCTGTAATGGCAACTGTTGTTCTGGCAGGCAGTTTTTCTGCACCTGTAATGGCTCACGGGCATCATGGCGGCGGGCACCACAATTACAATGACGGCGGAACGAATTCCGGATTTAACTGCCCTTACCATCATACGCATCATGACAGTGAGGAAAGCTGCCAGAATTACTGCCCCTACCATCATGAAATCCACAGCAACCTTAAGAACTGCAATCATTACTGCTCTTACCACAAGACAGTACACAATAATCTCAAGAACTGTAACCATTACTGCTCTTATCACAAAACGGTTCATAAGAACCTCAGGAGCTGCAATCATTACTGTTCTTACCACAAAACGGTTCATAAGAACCTGAAAAGCTGCAGTCATTACTGCCCTTATCACAAAACCACTCACAAGAACATTAAGAGCTGTAAGAAATACTGCAAGTATCATAAGACCATTCATTCCAATGGAAAGGTTCATTCTGTTGCATAATCACGGAATGACCAGGATATTTTTCAAAGTCCCCGGCTGCTGAAACATTTTTCTGTGTTTTCAGCAGCCGGGGACTTTTGCTGTAAAATCTGGAACAGATTTCTCTTTATTTACCTTCCTGATTGTCAAAGGGAATCGATATCGGTGCTTCCGGTGAACATATGATTTGTCTCCCGTTGCTGTATCTGTCCGATTTTGTTACTTTTACATAATGAAACCGAAGTCAGGATATAGGGGCTGTGTGTCGTAATCAATACAGAACTGTGATTGATATTTGCAAAATAAGCGATAAATTCAACCAGCTTATGCTGCAGAGAGGGATATAAATGGGCCTCCGGCTCTTCAACAATTACAAATGCTTCTTCTTTTTTTACATCAGAATGTACAGTTGATTCAACAGCCATAACACTTCCTGCTGTCCTGACGAGGCAAAATTGATTGTTATCTTTTCATCCGAAGATTCACCGCCCGGTACAACGATATATTCTTTTCCCTCCGAATACTGATAATCCCCCTTCAAATCAGAAATTATCATTTCCGATGTTTTTTCAACATCAAATTTTCGTTCTCCATCCGGATAGCGCTTATGAACATTTCGAATTCCATCTGAAAATAATCCATGAATATTATCAATAATCTGCATAAACTGTCTGGTTATTAAATCCAGATTTTCATTTTCAATCAGGGAACGGTTATTAACCAGCAATGCAATCATACTGCGCCCGGCCGGTATATAATAGGTTTCTTTATAGTCATCAAATATCTGATTCACACTGTTCCTGAAATTATCGTAATTCCGCAGCCGCTCTCTGCTGGCATAGGCAAGGCTGATAACAGTAGTATCCTGCTTTTGCTGATACAATTCCAGTGCCTCTTTCTCTAATTTCTCTATCTCATAATTCAGTTTTGGAGAATAAATAACATTAAAAAATTTTTTATCTCCTTTTTTCAATTTTACCTCAATCCAGATAGTATCTGTATATTCATACTTTAAATGCAGACGTTTATCCAAATCCCAGCTATACCCAAACAGTGACATCAGAACTGACTTCAGTTCTTTTTTTAAACCTTATGGAATCCGCCGCTGACATCTTTTCCATTGTAAAGGGATGTATCATACAACTGGCAAAGATAATCTGCCAGCGTGGTTTTTATAATCCTGAAAAAATATACCGCCTTTGCCACAGTGCTTTTCCCTGTTGCCTGTTCCCCGATAAGCAGATTAAAATCCTTCACTTCCAGTTCCTTCACAGGCCCCATATATTCTATCTGAATCTTATGCAATTATCTCACTCCCTGACATTTTTATTTGCTTCATTCCCACACATGATACTTTACTCTATCACACTGTTCATACACCTGTCAAATAAGCAAAATTTATACTTCCTTCCCCCAGGGCCTTTTTCTTCCCGTCCATCCCTTCGCTTTCCAGTATTCCCCATCTGCCTCGTTAAAACCCTTTTTCTGTGCCAGCCGCATAATATTAAAAAAGATTCTGGTTTTTATGGAAGATTTCACATGTCCGTAATTTTTTCTGATTTTCCTTGCCAGTATGGTGGTTTTTGCGTCAATGCGCCGTTTAATTCCCGGTCTGACATTTTTCCAGGACACCTCCATCACCGCCACGCCATACCGCCAGGTTCTGGCAACTCCCCAGAAAAACATACTGTCAGCCATGTCCTTATTGGTACTTCTCATCCCGGCGCCAGCTGCTGTGGAAATACAGACTGCCTGCTTGCGGAACATCTTTTCTTCCGGACGATGTACCATCCAGCGATACCCGTAATGGTCCAGCAGATTTTTCATGGCCCCGGTAGCATGATAGACATAAACGGGACTTGCCAGAATAATCACATCTGCCTGGTCCAGGGCTTCCGTTATGGGTTTTAACATTTCGTAATGGGGACACAGAGTTTCTGATTTTTCAAAACAACCGGTACATCCCACGCAAAAAGATGAAAAATCTTTCGGCAGGAAAAATTCCGTAACATTTCCTTCCAGTTTCCCGGCCAGCATTCTGGCAATATGGTAAGTGGAGCCTTTATGGCTCTGGCCGTGTATAATTGTAATCTGCATATTTTTCCTCCTGTACGAGTTCCCTCGCTTCTGAGAATGACATTTTCAACCTCTTTTTTATGACAATACTCGAATTTGCTGCACCTGATACAATGTCAACATTTCTCCGGAATATCAATGTCCGTATTTCAGGCGCCTCCCAGTCTTTTAACTGCCCGCCCGGACGGTTTCCTGGCTGTAATCGAATCATACAGCATGGAAAAACCATAGTCCAAAAACTGTGTTTTCGTTAAACCCATTGACTTTTTCAGATAGTCTTCTTTATTTGCGGCAAGCTGAATAATTCCGGCAAGCATACCCCAAAAGTTAAATATAACAGGCATAATTTCCAAATCACAGCGCAAATCTCCTTTTTCCATACCGCATACTAAAAATTCCTTTATTTTTTCATTTATTTCTTCTCCGATTTGATAAGTATCCTTTTCTTCCGGCAGGCAGGCCTCATCATCGAAATCAATGTTGATTTTATCCAGCACCATTCTGAAATAAAATGGAAATTCTTCCTGATACTGTACCAGACCATGACAGATACCATCATATCTCGCTTTTGTGGTTTGCTGCTGTACCAATGCAGAAGATATACAGTCATAAAGTTTTTTCATGCTGTTCAATACTAAAATACCAACTATCTCCTCTTTGTTTTTAAAATACACATATATTGTTGCTTTGCTGTATCCGGCGGCTTTCGCTATATCATCCATGGAAGTTGCGGTAATCCCTCTTTCCATAAACAAAACGGATGCCGCAGAGGCTATGTGCTCCCTGTGCACACTTCTCGGCTCTTTCTTTCTTCGTCCCATATGTTCTCCCCATATAATTAAACTTATGGTTTAATTATATGGGCAATATTTCTTTCTGTCAATGAATTTATCAGAAAATTCTTACTAACGCTGTTTTTCTGCGGTTTCTGATATTAAATTATTTTACAGTTTCCCGGCTCTGTGGTATAATAAATATTGAGATTTGCATTGGGGAGGAGACCTGAAGGCCAGAGGGGAGACCTGAATACGAAATAAATCATTTTAAATATTTGAGGAAGCATTGCAATGAAAATAAATAATGTAGAATACGATTTAAATGAACTTTTACAACATCATGATGCCCGCAGCGCAGAAGCCGCACGCCAATTACGTGCAGCAACAGGTATGACTTTAAAAGAAGCCAGGAAAATATTAACGGACTACGAAAAAGGTATCATGCCAAATTCCAGACAAACAGAACCTCTCGCACAAAAACCCTGCTTATTACTGGCATCACTCATGTTTACGTTACTTATAATAATAATTATAATTATAATAGTTGTTGTGTTATAGGGATTCTATCTGATAAGCTCCTGCACGGAACCTGATGACACCGCCACTGAACTTATATTGAGACAAACAAAAATCTTCTATTCGGAGACTCCTTACATTAGCAGGCAAAGATATGTGCATCAGGGAAATTCAGGTATACGGTCTGGTATTTTATATTCATATTCAATGTAAATTGCCTCATCCGAAATACCCCACTGCCCCATCTGGAAAACATGATCCGGCGTTGTATAGCTCCCCGGCAAGTTACCATTTGTCTGAATCTGCATCCGCGTCAGCTCATTTTTCGACTTATCCGTATATTTCACAATTGCAGTCTTTATCGTTGCATCATTATCCGGTTCATATTCTACCTCTGCTAATCCTACCCACTGGTCCGGGTATCTTTCCTGAATTTCTTCCCATGTTAATCTTTCAGACATACAAAAACCTCCCTGTATTTTTTACATTCAAATATTCCTGTAACGCTTTTTATTATCACAAGTATATCACACCGCCCAATGTCCCCACAACATAAAAAAGCCCATCACTTTTTCCTGCAGGAACTATACAAACATCCATATTGCCCAAACAGAGATATACCGTGCATCTATAAAGCCCGGAAAACAAAAAAAGACTGTCGATGAAGCTGTCCATGACCGTCTTTTTCTGTTTTTATTCAATTCTCACCCATTCTAAATTTCCAAATCCCCACTCAAAACACAATTCTCAGGCACTCTCCCCCATGTTCGCCAGCTTCGCCGCCTGGTCGGCTGCAATACATGCATCCACAATTTCCTGAATATCGCCGTTCATGACCTTATCCAGTTTATACAATGTCAGATTGATTCGGTGATCTGTCACACGTCCCTGGGGAAAGTTATAAGTTCTGATTTTTTCAGAACGGTCTCCTGTTCCAATCTGGCTTCTTCTGGCTTCCGCCTCAGCGTCATGCTGTTTCTGGCACTCCATATCGTAAAGTTTTGCGCGGAGCAGCGCAAAAGCCTTATCCTTATTCTGGAGCTGAGATTTTTCCGTCTGGCTGTATATTACGATTCCGGTGGGAAAATGGGTCAGGCGAACTGCCGAATCCGTGGTATTGACACACTGTCCGCCATTTCCCGACGCACGCATAACATCAATCCTTATATCCTTTTCATCAATGACCACATCCACTTCTTCTGCTTCCGGCATAACCGCCACAGTAATGGTGGATGTGTGAATACGCCCGCCAGATTCCGTTTCCGGAACTCTCTGTACCCGGTGTACACCGGATTCATATTTCATTACGGAATAGGCTCCCTGTCCGGTAATCATAAAAGTTACATTTTTCATGCCGCCAATACCGATTTCCTCACATTCCACTGTCTCTACCTTCCAGCGTCTGCCTTCCGCATAATGTACATACATGCGGTAAATTTCCGCTGCAAAAAGCGCAGCTTCATCCCCGCCTGCTCCTGCGCGGATTTCCACAATTACATTTTTATCATCGTTGGGGTCTTTGGGCAGAAGCAGGATTTTCAGTTTCTTTTCCAGTTCTTCTATTTTCTTTTTGGAATCATTCAGTTCTTCTCTGGCCAGTTCCCGCAATTCCTCGTCGCTTTCATCCTCTAACATGGCAAGAGAATCTTCCACGTTCTGTTTTGCCTGCTTATATTCTTTATATGTTTCCACAATGGGAGTTAAATCACTCTGTTCTTTCATCAGTTTACGAAAACGACCGGTATCATTGGCCACATCCGGCTCACTCAGCTGATTCATAATTTCTTCAAAGCGAAGAAGAATATCTTCTAATTTATCAAACATTTTACTCTTCCTTTCTATTTTACTGCCGGCAGGTTACCGCAGACCACCCGGTCATTTCCTGTAAGGTCCTGGATTACCTTTACATTCCGAAATCCATTTTCCTCCATCAGAAGGGCCACCCGTCCTCCCTGGTCATACCCCACTTCAAAGTACAGATACCCGTTGGATTTTAAAAATCCCTTTCCTTCCCGTACAATTTTCCGGTAAAAGGCAAGACCGTCTTCTTCACCGTCCAATGCCTCCGCAGGCTCAAAATCCCGGACTTCCGGCATCAGTTCCGCAATCACTCCCGTTGGAATATAAGGAGGATTGGAAATAATCATATCAAAGGTTCCTGTAATTTTCCGGAACAAATCACTGCGCACCAGCTCCACCTCCACCTGATGATTTCTGGCATTTTCCTTTGCAACCAGAAGGGCCTGTTTGGAAATGTCACTGGCAGTTCCTCTGATTTTCTTTCCCGCATGTTTCAGAAGGCTGATGATAATACACCCGGAACCGGTGCACAAATCCAGCACTTCCATGCCTGACTCCAGAATTTTCAGGGCTTCCTCTACCAGAGTCTCCGTATCCTGCCGGGGTATCAGCACATGGGAATTCACCTTAAATTCCAGTCCCATAAATTCCTGCACCCCGGTAATATACTGCAAGGGTACATGCTCTCCCCGCTTTTTCAGTAAAAGCTCATATTCCTGGAAATCTTCGTCCGGCATTTCCTCCGGTGCACGGAGATAATATTCGCTCTTATCCATCTTACAGACGTATTCCATCAGATACCAGGCATCCAGCTTATAATCCGAAACCTCTGCCTTTTTCAGCAGTTCTCTGCCATAACGCAGTGCTTCTCTCAGTGTCATGACGCTTCTCCTTTTATGGATTCCAGATATTCTTTCCAGTCAAATACCGCCTCCACGGATGCAATTCCCACCTCTATCATTTCGTCGTCCGGCTCCTTCGTGGTCAGCTTCTGCATCCACAGTCCCGGTTTACTCAGAGCATTAATCAGAGGATTCTCGCTTCTTCCTGCAAGTCGGATAATTTCATAGGAAATTCCTGCAATCAGAGGCACTATGGCAAGTCTCAGCACCAGACGGAGCACTCTGGAATCCACCCGGATAAACATGGTGGCAAAAATTGTAATAATCACAACAAAAAACAGAAAGCTGGTTCCGCAGCGTTTATGCTCCCTGGAACTTTTCCTGACATTTTCCACAGTCAGCTCCATACCATGTTCGATACAGTTAATACATTTATGTTCCGCACCGTGATACATGAACACGCGTTTTATGTCCTCCATCCTGGAAATCAGCAGAATGTAGCCCAGGAAAATCATAAGCCGCATGACGCCCTCAATCAGTATCACCAGAGTTTCGGAAGAAATAAATTTATGGAACAGCAGGGAAAGATAAAAGGGGAGCACCATAAAAATTGCCAGAGCCAGCACAATGGACAGGCCGATGGTCATTCCCATCTCAAGCCGCTCCTTTTTGCTGTCCTTTTCCTTTTCTTCTGCTCCCTTTTCTTCCGTCTCCTCTTCAAAAAAAGAAGCAGAAAACGTAAGACAGGACATGCCAAGTATCATGGATTCCAGAAAGTTGATAATCCCTCTTACAAAAACCAGATTCCGAATTACAGCATTTTTGCAGATTCCACCGTATTCTCTTTTTTCAACAATAATATCATGATCCGGCTTGCGGACTGCCACTGCGTAATATTCTTTGTTTTTCATCATTACGCCTTCCATAACAGCCTGCCCGCCAATTCCGGAATAAGCCAATATATTCACCCCTTTCCCTGTGCGGGCCTGTGTATAAAAACAGAAGAAGGATGTCCCATAGAAAGACATCCTCCCTTTACCGCCTGTACATAACTGCTCACGGTTCCCGTCAGTGATTTTACTGATTATTTATGCCATATTTCTTATTGAACTTATCAATACGTCCACGAGCCTGAGCCGCTTTCTGCTGTCCGGTATAGAATGGATGGCATTTGGAACAAATTTCCACATGAATATCCTTTTTGGTGGAACCTGTAACAAATGTATTCCCGCAGTTACATGTCACCGTTGCCTGATAATACTCTGGATGGATTCCTTCTCTCATGATTTTCACCTCTTCACACTGTATTTTAAATCTGATTCATGGATTCTTCACATTTAATACTGCTTACACAACAGCTTTGTTATTGTATCATAATTTTTCCATATATGCAAGTTCTTTTGAGAAATTTACAAAAGTTTTGTTTTCTTTATCATCTGGCAGAATTCCCGGTTATTACTGGTACGTACAAAGAGATTCAGGATACTTTCCACCGCTTCATCCGCCTTCATGCCGTTGATTGCCCGGCGCATAATTTCCACCGCTTCCTGTTCTTCCCGGTTCAGCAGCAGATCCTCTCTCCGGGTGCCGGATTTGGTAATATCCACCGCCGGGAAAATCCTCCGCTCTGAAAGTTTCCGGTCCAGAATCAGTTCCATATTACCGGTTCCTTTAAATTCCTCGTAAATCACATCATCCATCCGGCTTCCCGTATCCACCAGGGCTGTTGCCAGAATCGTAATGCTTCCGCCTTCCCGCATGTTGCGGGCTGCTCCGAAGAAACGCTTGGGCATATGTAAAGCCGCCGGGTCAATACCGCCGGACAGAGTTCTTCCGCTGGGCGGAACAATCAGATTGTATGCCCTGGCCAGACGGGTAATGCTGTCCAGCAGAATCATCACGTCTTTTTTATGCTCCACCAGGCGCCTTGCCCGCTCAATTACCATTTCCGATACCCGTTTGTGGTGTTCCGGAAGTTCATCGAAGGTGGAATAGATGACCTCCACATTTTTCCCCTCAATAGCCTCCTTGATATCTGTCACTTCCTCCGGACGTTCATCAATCAGCAGAATAATCAGATGCATATTCGGATTGTTTCGGGTCACAGCCTTTGCCACCTGTTTTAACAGGGTGGTCTTTCCGGCCTTGGGAGGTGACACAATCATGCCTCGCTGGCCCTTGCCAATGGGAGAAACCACATCCATAATCCGCATGGCCACAGCGCTTCTGTCTGTTTCCAGCCGGATTCTCTCATTGGGAAAAATGGGCGTTAAATCTTCAAAATTCGGACGCTTCAGGATTTCCGAAGGATGGTTTCCATTGATGCTTTTAATATATAAAAGGGCGCTGAACTTCTCCTGCTGAGTCTTTACTCTGGTATTGCCATGGATGATATCTCCCGTTTTCAGCCCGAATTTACGAATCTGAGACGGGGAAACGTATACGTCATGGTCTCCTGGCAGATAATTCTCACAGCGGATAAATCCATATCCATCCGGCATAACCTCCAGAATTCCATGGGCGCTGACCCCGCTGTCCAGCTCCGGATTGTCTATTTCAATCCCGTCAACAGTAATAATTCTGGAAGGTCTGCGCTCCGGGGGCTGCATTCTCCGTTCTTCGGACGGCTGTCTCCGTTCTTCCGGCACCTGCATTCTCCGTTCTTCGGATGGCTGAACCTTTTTGTCCTCTTTTCGCTTTTCTTTTCTGTCCCCGGATGCCTTTGCCTGCTTCTCTCTTCCGTCC
>CATLIX010000019.1 GCA_949959185.1 uncultured Eubacterium sp.
GAATCCGGCCTCTTTGCCGAAGGCAAACTGGAACAGGCCGGATTCAGTAACTATGAAGCCGAAGGCTGAATAGTTACGAAAA
The DNA here is from genome assembly GCA_949959185.1 of uncultured Eubacterium sp. Classification (GTDB taxonomy): domain Bacteria; phylum Bacillota; class Clostridia; order Lachnospirales; family Lachnospiraceae; genus Petralouisia. The sequence continues at coordinate 83 of CATLIX010000019.1, forward strand.
AACCGGTTCACAGCCTTTACAAGGAGGAAAATTATGAGTAAAACCCAGCCTATCCGACAGACCAGCCAACTGGCAGAAGTAAAAAAATACTATCTTACCGAGTGTCCCAATCCGCGCAATTACGCCCTGATTATTCTGGGCCTGAATACTGCGCTGCGTATTGGTGATATTCTGAAAATTACCTGGGACATGGTATATGATTTCAATACCGGACAGTTTCGTTCTCATTTACATCTGACAGAACAGAAAACAAAAAGGAAACCATGATTGCCCTGAACCGCATGGCGGTTACCGCACTGGAACTGCTGCGCCAGAATCAGTGCCCCATACAGCCAGGCGCCTGTCTGTTTGCAGGTCAAAAAGACAGAACATCCCATATCAGCCGCCAGCAGGCCTACCGAATCATAAAAAAAGCCGCAGATTATGCCAGCCTGCCGGAGCATATCAGCTGTCACTCTCTGCGGAAAACTTTTGGTTACCATGCCTGGAAAAACGGAACTCCTCCGGCACTTCTGATGGCTATCTTCAATCATTCTTCCTATCAGATTACAAAGCGTTATCTGTGTATTGAACAGGAAGATATGGACGATGTGTTCTGCCATCTTAATCTTTAAGGAATAAAAATTTTTAAATAGCTATAAAGTATTTGTAATCTGCACCGATATATAAGATACAGACTAAAAATGTAACCTTTGTCAATAAAAGGTTACATTTTTTATTTTATTCTAACCATATTGTTTCTGTTTATGCAAAACCGGTTTCATCCTGTACCGGCAGACTTCCTCTATCCACACACCTTGAACCCTGTATGCCAGTGGTGTATAATAAGAGAAACATCACACAAAGGAGTACTAAATCATGAGATCAGAATTCAAACACAAAAGAAGCACCTGTGTTCTGCTGGCAATGCTGCTGGCCCTGTCCTGCAGCATAACACCTCTGCAGGCGGAGGCAGCCTCTCCGGCGGAACAGGAAGAGACTTTGCCGGCAGAACAGGCAGAAACTTTGCCGGCAGAACAGGAAAAAGCCTTACAGGAAACATCTTCCGGCAAAAGGGATTACGAAAACAGCTCCGGGGAGGAACTTTCCACAGAACACCTGGAACTGCCGGAATTACCGGAAGAATTATCCAGAGAACCGGAAACAGTCACGGAAACCGCCGGAGAAAATAGTTCCCCTCAGGCAGAAGGGGAAAATATTCCCGCTGACGGGCTGGTACAGCAGGGAAATTATTATGTTCTCTATGTGGGAGGCCAGCAGGTAACTGCTGCCGGATGGCAGGAACTTCCCACGGGAAAATTTCTCATTGACGCCGACAGCCATGTGGCTGCCCGCATGGAAGCGGCCGGCAGTTCCTGGCTGTTCTTTCAGTACAGTTCCGATACCCTTTCCTGGGAACTCCGGGGCAATATCTGGGAAACCGTAAACGGTAAAGATTATTATTTTGACACCACCGGAATCTGTACGAAGATTTTTGACACGGTTTCCGCACAGCTAACTGTTTTTGCCAATGACCGGATGATTCCGGCAAACAATTACATATATCCGCTGAAAGACGGGCGCATATATTATTTTGACGCCGCAGGCATCTGCAACACCCTTTCCGAATGGAAAAAAATTTCATCTGCAGAATGGTATTATGTAAATGGAGATGGATATGTATCGGACAAACTGACAAGTAACAAAAACCTCCGGAAATATTACGTCTACAATTACAGCACATCTCAATGGGAAAAACAGAAAGACGTCTGGAAAACCATAGAAGGAAAAGAGTATTATTTTAATGCCAGAGGAAAATGCGTAAGAATTTATAATCCTGCCACAGAAAAATGCCAGAAATACGAAAACGGCAAACTGGTTAAAATCAGAAAAGATATTGTCCGCCTGAAAAATGGAAAATATTATTATTTTAACGGCAAAGGCATCCGGGTAACGAAAAAAGGGTGGCAGAAACCTTCCGGCAAACAGTATATGGAAATCGGGAAAAAGGGCTATGTAACCGGTAAAATAACGAAATCCGGAAATACCTGGAAATGCTACCGGTATGACTACAAAGACAGCAAATGGAAGAAACAGAAGAAGGTCTGGAAAACCGCCGACAAAAAAGTCTTCTATTTTAATGGTTCCGGCAAGTGTACCCTGCTTTACAACAAAAAAACCGGAAAATGCTACGATTACAAAAGCGGAAACATGGTTGTTGTCAGAAATGATGTGCGCGACATTCAGGGTACCCGGTATTATTTCGCTTCCAACGGTATAAGAAACAGTTCGCCGGGTCTGTATCTTACCGCTTCCGGCCGAATTATTTATGCGGAATCCAATGGAACCGTAAGCCGGGAGCTGTCCGGAGAAATTCTGGAATATACCGAAGCAGGTGGGAAAATTACCTCCTGCCGAATCCGTGACGGTCATTTTATGTGCTATTATAACAGTTCCGGAACCTTAACAAGGCAGATTGATTTGAATCAGCCCATGGTGGCGCTGACATACGATGACGGTCCCTCCCAGTATACCTCAGAAATTCTGGATATCCTGGCGCAATACGGGGGTACAGCAACCTTTTTTGTGGTGGGGAATCGGGTACCTTCCTGGCCCGGCGTGTTAAAGCGCGCTTTTGATATGGGATGTGAAATCGGCAATCACACCTACGACCACAAAATTCTGACCAAAACGGACGTTGCCACTATTCAAAGCCAGATAAATGGAACAAACGCAGCGGTACAGAGCATTACCGGTGTTTCGCCGGCTGTCATGCGTCCGCCGGGAGGGGGATACAATGGTACGGTTTCCGCCGCAGTGGGAATGCCCATCATTTTATGGTCCATTGATACTCTGGACTGGAAAACCAGAAATCCTCTGCTGACCCAGGCATCCGTTCTGAACCATGTACAAAACGGTGATATTATCCTGATGCATGATCTCTACAGCCAGACGGCCGCCGCGTCCGGAGTTATTATTCCGGAACTGCGTAACCGCGGTTATCAGCTTGTAACTGTCAGTGAGCTTTCTGACTGCCGGGGCGCCATGTCCAATGGAAGCGTGTACCACGCCTTTCCCTGAGACTGCATAAAACAGCCAGACTCCTCAGAATTGAGGATTCTGGCTGTTTTTATTCCCTGTCCATCAATCCTGAAGGAATTGACGGACAGGGAAGCCCGTTTTGTTCTATTTATCTCTCCATATGATTCTTCCTTTTGTCAGGTCATAGGGGGACATTTCAATGGTGACTTTATCTCCCGGAAGAATACGGATAAAATTCATTCTCAGTTTTCCGCTGATATGGGCCAGAATCTGGTGTCCATTTTCCAGTTCCACCTGAAACATGGCATTCGGCAGCTTTTCCACTACCGTTCCTTCTACTTCGATTACGTCTGCTTTTGACATATTGTTTCCTCCTGATATTCCATGCTTTTCTGATAAAGCTGAATGGCTCTTTTTATTTCTTCATTCCGAAAATTCTCCTGCGTAAAGACTTCTGTAATTTCTTTCGGAAGCTGTTTTATTATCTGAATATGTTTTCTGTTCTTTTTTTTCGGCTTTTCCAGTGGTTTTAATTTACCATCCGCCAGATACACCATATCGGCTTCTTCTTTTACAATTACATAAATGCTGTCTTTGTCGTGACCGGATCTGGAAACTGCTAATTTTATATCCATGGTTTTCTCCATCTTCCTGCGGACAGACGTTTACTCACATCTGCTTTCAGCCTGATTATGCCAGGTTGCCTTCCATGCCTGAAAGACTCAGGATTTCCGGCTCCCCGGATGTCACCAAAATTGTATTTTCGTAATGGGCGGACAACGAACCGTCCTGTGTTACAACCGTCCAGTTGTCATCCTGCCATGCCACATCAAAACGCCCTGCATTGATCATGGGTTCAATTGCCAGTGTCATGCCTGCTTTCAGTCTTACGCCTCTGCTTTTCTGGGTAAAATTGGGAATCTGGGGGTCTTCATGGAGCCGGGTTCCTATCCCGTGCCCTACCAGATCCCGGACTACTCCATATCCAAAGCTCTCCGCGTAAGTAGCAATTGCATTAGAAATCTCATGTAGATGATTGCCTTCTTTTGCGTATTTTATGCCTTCAAAAAAACTCTGCCTGGTTCTTTCAATCAGCAGGGAGGCTTCTTTTGAAATCTCCCCGATTCCGTGAGTTCGGGCTGCGTCGGAGTGATATCCTTTATAAATGACTCCGATATCCAAGCTTACAATGTCGCCTTCTCTGAGCTTTCGTTTCCTGGTGGGAATCCCGTGGACTACCTCATCATTTACCGATACGCACACCGAAGCCGGATATCCATTGTAATTTTTAAAGGATGGAATGCACCCGTAACTCCGGATAATTTCTTCTCCCAGACGGTCGATGTCCAGAGTAGACATGCCTTCCTTCAATTCCTTTTCCAGATTTTCATGCACCTTTTCCAGGATTTTTCCTGCTGCCCGCATTAACTCAATTTCTCTGGCAGATTTAATTGATACTGACATTTTTTACGCTCCTAAAATTCCCACAATGGCACCAAATACATCTTCCATTGGCTGGGTTCCGTCTACGGTCTTTAAAATATTCTGTTTTTTGTAATAATCAATCAATGGCTGTGTCTGTTCATGGTAAACATCCAGACGTTTCTTTACCGTTTCCGGCTGGTCGTCGTCTCTCAGTACTACTTTGTTGCCGCAGCGATCACAGATACCTTCCACTTTGGTGGGGATGGAAACGATATGATAAGTTGCGCCGCAGTTCAGACATGCGCGTCTTCCGGACATTCTATTGATAATATTTTCGTCGGGAACGTCCACATCAATGGCATAATCCATTTTTTCATTAATTTTTGCCAGGGCCGCATCCAGTGCTTCCGCCTGGGGAATGGTTCTTGGAAATCCGTCCAGAACAAAACCGTTTTTGCAGTCTTCCTGTCCAATACGGTCCATAACCAGATCGCAGGTCAGTTCATCAGGAACCAGAAGCCCCTGATCCATGTACTCTTTTGCTTTTTTTCCAAGGTCAGTGCCTGCTTTCAGGTTGGCCCGGAAAATATCTCCGGTAGAAATATGAGGAATGGAATATTTGTCTGCAATCTGTTTTGCCTGTGTTCCTTTTCCTGCTCCCGGTGCTCCTAACATAATAATCTTCATACCTGTCTCCTCCTTTTTTACTCTGAATGCCTGGCCGTCCGCAGACAGGCCAGGCATAGTCATAACTTATCAGTCATTTAAAAAACCTTTATAATAGCGTACCAGCATCTGGGACTCAATCTGTTTCAGTGTTTCGATGACAACACCTACTATAATGATAATAGATGTTCCGCCGAAAGACACATTGGCGCTGAATACTCCGTTGAAGAAAATCGGAATAACCGCAACAATCATAAGTCCAACTGCTCCGATAAACACAATATAATTCAGAATTTTCGTCAGATAATCACTGGTTGGTTTTCCAGGTCTGATGCCCGGGATAAACCCGCCCTGACGTTTCATATTATTTGCCACTTCCAGCGGATTGAAGGTGATGGATGTATAGAAATATGCAAACGCAATAACCAGTACAATGTACACCAGCAAACCGATACTGTAAATGGGGTTTTCCGGATCACACCAGTAGGACTGGGACAATCCGTGGAGAATTTTGCTTCCGATTCCTGTTCCCTGGCCTTTTCCCATAATGGTTGCAATAATGACCGGGAACTGCATAATGGACTGGGCAAAAATAATAGGGATTACGCCGGCAGTATTTACCTTCAGGGGAATATGGCTGGACTGGCCGCCCACCTGTCTCCGGCCCTGAATTTTCTTACTGTACTGTACCGGAATCCTGCGCTCTCCATCCTGCAGAATAATAACGAATACCACAGTAACCAGAATGACTGCCAGAATTACCGCTGCCGCGATAATTGCATTTCCCACGTTGGGAGCGTTTGCAATAAACTGGGTGTAAAGGGTCATCAAATCTTCCGGAATCCGGGAAATAATATTGATTACCAGCACGATGGAAATACCATTTCCCACGCCATGCTCCGTAATCCGCTCGCCAATCCACATCAGAACTGCAGAACCTGCGGTCAGGCCGGTCACCATCATGATGACGTGGGGTGCGTCAAACTTATCCAGATATCCGCCCCGGCCAAACCCGATGGCCATGGCAATGGACTGAATCAGTGCAAGGGCAACCGTTACATAACGTGTAATCTCTGCAATCTTTTTTCTTCCATCTTCTCCGTCCTTCTGCATTTCTTCCAGCTTCGGTATGGCTATGGTAAGAAGCTGCATAATGATGGAAGATGTGATATACGGCGTGATATTCAGTGCAAATACTGACATCTGTTCAAAGGAACCGCCCGTGATGGCGTCAAAAAAGTTCAGTGCGTCGGTTCCCTGGGCTGCAAACCAGTTTGCAATGACATCGCCTTTTACACCAGGAAGGGGAAGCTGGGAGCCGATACGGATAATCACCAGCATTGCCATCGTATAGAAAATACGATTCCTGATATCTTTTATTTTAAATGCATTGCGGAGTGTCTCCAGCATTAGATCACCTCTGCTTTTCCACCAAGAGCTTCAATCTTTTCTTTTGCGCCTTCACTGAACGCATTTACCTGTACGGTCAGCTTCTTGGTAAGCTCTCCTCTTCCAAGGATTTTCACACCGTCTCTCGGTTTCTTAATGATTCCCTGCTCCAATAATGCTTCTATCGTTACCACTGCATTGTCTTCAAATTTTTCTTCCAGAACTTCCAGATTCACTGTAACGATATCTTTTGAATTGATGTTGGTAAATCCGCGTTTGGGGATTCTCCTGTATAAAGGCATCTGACCGCCTTCAAATCCTGGTCTCGGTGCTCCGGAACGAGCCTTCTGACCTTTGTGTCCCTTACCTGCTGTCTTACCATTTCCGGAACCATGACCGCGGCCTCTTCTGAAATTATTGCTGTGCTTTGAACCTGCTGCCGGTTTTAAATTTGATAAGTCCATGTTGACACCTCCTTACTGTTCTCTTAGATTTCTTCTACTTTCACTAAATGTTTTACCTGTCTTACCATCCCTCTGACTGCTGCGTTATCGGGCATTTCCACACTGTGGTTTAATTTTCTCAGACCCAGTGCTTCTACTGTCTTACGGTTCTTTGGTACCGCGCCGATTGGGGATTTCACAAGGGTGATTTTTAATTTCTCTGCCATTTTTCATATCCTCCTTAACCGAGTATCTCTTCTACAGATTTACCGCGGAGTTTTGCTACCTCTTCCGGAGATTTCAACTGACTTAAAGCATTAATCGTAGCAAGAACTACGTTCTGCTTGTTGTTGGAGCCCAGAGATTTTGTACGGATGTTTTTGATTCCGGCCAGCTCGCATACGCTACGTGCCGGACCGCCGGCAATTACACCGGTACCTTCGGGAGCTCTCTTTAACAGTACGGACGCACCGGTATGTTTTCCGGTGATATCATGAGTAATACTGTTGTTATCATCTAATTTTACAGAAATCAGTTTCTTGATTGCGTCTTCTTTCCCTTTGCGGATTGCTTCGGGAATTTCCGTTGCTTTTCCTAAACCTGCACCTACATGACCATTGCTGTCGCCAACAACAACCAAAGCTGTAAAACGCATGTTACGTCCGCCCTTTACAACCTTTGTTACACGTTTGATTGATACTACTTTTTCTGTTAATTCCAATTGACCAGCATCAATAATTGTACGTTTCATGTATTTGTCTCCTCCTATTAAAAGTCTAATCCGGCTTCTCTTGCCGCATCAGCCAAAGCCTTAATCTTGCCCTGATAGATATAACCACCTCTGTCGAAGACAACGGTTGTAATGCCTTTTTCCAGCGCCCGTTTTGCGATTACGGTTCCAAGGTGTGCCGCTGCATCCACATTGTTGGTCTTTTCCAGTTCAGCTTTTACATCTTTCTGAAGAGTAGACGCGGAAACGATGGTATTTCCTGCTGTATCGTCAATTACCTGTGCATACATATGGTTATTGCTTCGAAACACAGCTAAACGTGGTCTTTCGGCTGTACCGGAGAAACGATTACGAATTCTTCTGTGTTTTTTCATACGGACTTCTGCTCTTGATTTCTTATTAACCATTTTTTTGTTCCTCCTTTAATTATTTTTTACCGGTCTTACCAACCTTACGCCTGATAACCTCATCCACATATTTGATACCTTTGCCCTTATAAGGTTCAGGTCTTCTCTTGTCTCTGATTTCCGCTGCGTACTGGCCGACTTTCTCTTTATCAATTCCGGAAACCGTAATTTTGTTTCCTTCTACTTTGGACTCCAGGCCCTCCGGGTCCGTCATAACAACCGGATGGGAATATCCCAGGTTCAAAGTTAATTCTTTGCCGGATTTGGATGCTCTGTAACCAACACCGTTTACTTCCAGCTCTTTGGTGTAACCATTGGTTACGCCCACTACCATATTGTTAATCAGGGTTCTGGTCAGACCGTGTAAAGACTTCATTTTCTTCAAGTCGTTGGGTCTGGTTACAGTGATTTCAGAACCTTCTAATTTGATTTCCATTTCTGTTGGAAGGGTTCTCTCAAGAGTTCCCTTCGGACCTTTTACAGTCACATGATTATTTTCTGCAATATCTACAGTAACGCCTGCAGGTACTGCGATTGGCATTCTTCCGATTCGTGACATGCCCGTACCCTCCTGTAATTTATTGTTTTTTATAGGCTGTGAGAGTTCCACTCGACTAACGCGCTGCCTTCGCCAAAAACCGGCTCGTCACCGCCAAGTCTCGGGAACGGCTTTCGCACTAAGTTTCTTTCAATGAAGATACTCTCTACTTCGTTACGAGTATCCGCTTTCTCACTAAGCTCGGCATCCCTCGCTAAGTGTTCAATGTGTCACCAAGTGCTCAATGCCTACCATACATAGGCCAGCACTTCGCCGCCTACTGCTAATTTTCTTGCTTCTTTATCTGTTACAACACCCTGATTGGTGGAAAGAATTGCGATTCCAAGTCCGCCGAGAACCTTCGGGATTTCATTTTTGCCGGCATATACGCGAAGTCCCGGTTTGGAAATTCTTTTCAGTCCGGTAATGATTTTTTCGTTTTTGTCTTTGCCGTATTTTAAGGTAATACGAATGGTTTTGAAGTTGCCATCTTCCACAATATCATATTTTACAATATAGCCTTCGTCCACAAGAATGTTGGCAATTGCAACTTTCATCTTGGAAGCCGGAACATCAACTGTATCATGTTTCGCAGTATTTGCATTACGGATTCTTGTAAGCATATCTGCAATCGGATCATTTATAGTCATGATATATTTTCCTCCTTTACTACCAGGACGCCTTTTTCACTCCTGGGATCTGTCCTTTATATGCTAATTCACGGAAGCAGATTCTGCAGATTCCGTATTTTCTCAGATATGCATGTGGACGTCCACAAATTCTGCAGCGGCTGTATTCTCTGGTAGAGAATTTCTGTTTACGCTGCTGTTTGATTTTCATTGCTGTTTTTGCCATTGAAATTCCCTCCTTACTGTTTTGCAAATGGCATATTGAACTGTGTCAGTAATTCGCGGGCTTCCTCATCTGTTTTTGCTGTTGTTACAAACACAACGTCCATACCGCGGATTTTATCAATCTTATCGTATTCGATTTCCGGGAAAATCAGCTGCTCTCTGATGCCCAGCGCATAATTTCCTCTTCCGTCAAATGCATTTGGATTCACGCCGCGGAAGTCACGTACACGGGGCAGCGCCAGATTGATCAGACGGTCAACAAATTCATACATTTTGTCGCCCCGTAAGGTCACTTTACATCCGATAGGCATTCCCTCTCTGATTTTGAAGTTCGCGATGGAATTCTTTGCTTTGGTGACAACAGCCTTCTGACCGGTGATGATTTCCAGGTCTTTTACTGCCGCATCAAGGAGTTTTACGTTTTCTTTTGCTTCACCAACACCCATGTTGATGACTACTTTTTCAATTTTCGGTACTTCCAGAACATTTTTATATCCGAATTTTTTCATCAGAGCGTCTACGATTTCGTTCTGATAAATTTCTTTTAATCTGCTACTCAACTGAATGGACCTCCTCTCCTGAATTAATCAATCACTTCGCCGGTGGATTTGGCAAAACGTACTTTTTTGTCCCCGTCCATTTTAAAGCCCACACGGGTGGGTTTTCCTTTGTGAACGTACATTACGTTGGAAATATCAAGGGGTCCTTCCTGATGAACGATACCGCCCTGCTGATTTGCCATACTTGGTTTGGTGTGTTTGGTAATCATGTTGATGCCTTCCACCAGTACCGTATGGTTCTTTCGGTTGATTGAAATTACCTTGCCTTCTTTGTCTTTATCTTTTCCGGCGATTACCTTCACAAGGTCGCCTTTTTTAATCTTTAATGTTGCCATAGACCCACACCTCCTATAATACTTCCGGAGCTAAGGAAACAATTTTCATAAACTGTTTTTCACGAAGCTCTCTGGCAACTGGTCCAAAGATACGGGTTCCTCTTGGGGTCTTGTCATCTTTGATGATAACAGCCGCATTTTCGTCAAATTTGATATAAGAACCGTCTTTACGACGAGCACCTTTTTTCGTCCGAACTACTACAGCTTTTACCACATCGCCTTTTTTAACAACGCCGCCTGGTGTTGCATCTTTAACCGTAGCAGTGATGATATCTCCGATATTTGCATATCTTCTTGTAGAACCGCCCATAACACGGATGCAGAGGATTTCTTTTGCTCCTGTATTATCGGCTACTTTCAGTCTGCTTTCCTGTTGAATCATGCCGGTAGCCTCCTTTATTTCGCTCTTTCAATGATTTCCACAAGTCTCCATCTCTTGTCTTTGGATAAAGGCCTTGTTTCCATTACTTTCACAGTATCTCCGATTTTGCATTCGTTGTTTTCGTCATGAGCTTTTAATTTATAAGTCTTTTTTACGATTTTGTTGTAAAGAGGGTGTCTTACATTGTCTCTTACAGCAACTACGATGGTTTTATTCATCTTGTCGCTTACAACAACACCGGTACGTGTTTTTCTAAGATTTCTTTCTTCCACGATATGGGTTCTCCTTTCACGCTTCTTTTGCCTTCTCTGTGATTATCGTCTGAATCCTGGCAATATTTTTACGAACCTCTTTGATCCTTCCCGTATTATCTAACTGATTCGTTGCATTCTGGAATCTTAAATTAAAAAGTTCTTTCTTTGCAGCTACCAGCTGCTCCTGCAGGGTCTCTACGGACGCTTCTCTCAATTCATTTACATAATTACTGGTTTTCATTTGACTCACCGCCTTCTAAGTCTGCTCGTGAAACTACTTTACATTTACAGGGCAATTTATGTGTGGCAAGACGCAGTGCTTCACGCGCTGTTTCTTCCGGCACACCGGAGATTTCAAATAAAACACGTCCTGGCTTCACAACTGCTACCCAATATTCCAATGTTCCTTTTCCGGAACCCATACGGGTTTCTGCCGGTTTTGCGGTTACCGGTTTGTCCGGGAAAATTTTAATCCAGACTTTACCGCCACGCTTGATATAACGTGTCATTGCGATACGGGCTGCTTCTATCTGATTAGATTTAATCCAGCAGGGCTCTAAAGATACGATACCGTATTCTCCGTTTGTAATTTTATTACCTCTTAACGCCTTGCCTGCCATGGAACCACGGAACTGTTTACGGCGTTTTACTCTTTTTGGCATTAACATTATTTATCGCTCCCTTCCTTTGTGTCTTTTGTTGGAAGGATCTCGCCTTTGTAAATCCATACCTTTACTCCGACTTTTCCGTAAGTGGTATCTGCTTCGGCGAATCCATAGTCGATGTCTGCTCTTAATGTCTGAAGGGGAATGGTTCCCTCACTGTAAAATTCAGTACGTGCCATGTCGGCGCCGCCCAGACGTCCGGATACGGAACTCTTGATTCCCAGTGCTCCGGCTTTCATACTTCTGCCCATGCAGGATTTCATGGCTCTTCGGAAAGAAACACGGTTCTCTAACTGAAGGGCAATGTTTTCTGCTACTAACTGAGCGTCTTTGTCCGGCCGTTTTACTTCTTTGATGTCTACTACCAGTTTTTTATCTGTAAATTTCTGAAGTTCTGCCTTTACTTTTTCAATTTCAGCTCCGCCTTTTCCGATTACCACACCTGGTTTTGCGGTATAAAGGATTACCTTTACCCGGTCGGAAGCTCTCTCTATCTCAATTTTGGAAACTCCTGATGCATATAATTTCTTTTTCAGAAATGTTCTGATATTGTAGTCTTCTACCAGAAAATCCGCAAAATCACCTTCTGCATACCATTTAGAGTCCCAGTCTTTGATAATTCCAACTCTTAAACCATGAGGATTTACTTTCTGTCCCATGTTCGCCCTCCTATCTTTCATCAAGCACAATTGTAATGTGGCTCATTCTCTTTTCGATTCTGTAAGCTCTTCCCTGTGCTCTCGGTCTGACTCTCTTCATTGTTGGTCCTTTGTTTGCATAGCATTCTGCAATGTAAAGATTCTCTGTGTTCATGCCGTTGTTATTTTCCGCATTGGCAATTGCAGATTTCAGCAGTTTCTCTATTACGCCGGATGCGTATCTTGGATTATACGCCAGAATTGCCAGTGCAGTCCGTACGTCTTTTCCGCGGATTGCGTCAAGTACGAAGCAGGCTTTCTGAACAGATACCCTTGCATAAGATAACTTTGCTGACGGTCTGGTATCTTTCTGCGCGTTTCTTTCTCTCTTAATTTGACTTCTGTGTCCTTTCGCCATGGGTTTGGAACCTCCTTCCTGAATCCTTAATTAACGGACTTTCGATTTCTTCTCGTCTTTTCCGTGTCCACGGTAAGTTCTTGTTGCCACGAACTCGCCCAGTTTATGTCCAACCATGTCTTCCGTTACATATACAGGCACATGCTTTCTTCCGTCATGTACTGCAAATGTATGGCCTACGAACTGTGGAAAAATCGTAGAACGGCGGGACCATGTCTTGATCACGCTTTTTTCGCCTGCTGCGTTCATGGCATCTACTTTTTTCAATAAACTTGCATCAGCAAATGGTCCTTTTTTCAGTGAACGACCCATAAATTCAACCTCCTGAATATTAATCCCGCTCTGCCGGGTATTCCCTTATTTTAAGCATTTCAGTTATTCTGATTATTTTAATGCTCTTCCGTCTCTTCTTCTTATAATGAGCTTATTGCTTGCCTTGTTTTTCTTTCTGGTCTTAAGACCCAGTGCAGGTTTGCCCCAGGGAGTAGACGGGCCCGGACGTCCGATTCCGGTCTTGCCTTCTCCACCTCCATGCGGATGGTCGTTGGGGTTCATAACAGAACCGCGTACGGTGGGTCGGATACCCATGTGACGCTTCCGTCCTGCTTTACCGATTTTTACAAGGTTGTGGTCTGTGTTTCCTACCACGCCGATAGTTGCTCTGCAGTTGATGGGCACCATTCTCATTTCGCCGGAAGGCAGTCTTAAAGTTGCATATTTGCCTTCTTTTGCCATAAGCTGAGCGCTGTTTCCTGCGGAACGTACAAGCTGTCCGCCTTTACCGGGGTGCAGTTCAATGTTGTGTACCTGCGTACCAACGGGAATGTTTTCCAGAGGCAGGCAGTTACCCACTCTTACCTCGGCTTCCGGCCCGTTCATGAGCTTCATGCCGTCGGTCAGGCCTTCCGGAGCGATAATGTATGCTTTTTCACCGTCTGCATAGCAGATCAGAGCAATGTTTGCCGTCCGGTTTGGGTCGTATTCAATTCCGATTACAGTTGCCGGAATTCCGTCTTTTTTATTTCTCTTAAAATCAATGATTCTGTATTTTCTTCTGGAGCCGCCGCCGCGATGTCTTACCGTAATTTTACCCTGATTGTTACGACCAGAACGCTTCTGTAAAGAAACCAGCAGGGATTTCTCCGGGGTTTTCTTAGTGATTTCAGCGAAATCAGAACTGGTCATATTCCTTCTGGAAGGTGTATATGGGTTATAGGTCTTAATTCCCATGATTTTTCTCCTTTCATCTTTTCACTTCATGTTCCATGATTACAGGCCTGCAAAAATCTCAATCTCCTTGCTGTCTTCTGTCAGCTGAACGATTGCTTTCTTGGTTTTGGCAGTTTTACCTGCTACCATGCCTCTCCGTTTCTTTTTGCCGCCCACGTTCAGAGTGTTTACTTTCTTCACTTTCGTACCCTCGAACATCTTTTCCACAGCTTCTTTTATCATGGATTTATTTGCTTCCGGATGTACCAGAAACGTATATTTCTTCTCGCCCATGGCGTTCATGCTTTTCTCTGTGATCACCGGCCTGAGGATTACGTCATAATATTTTATATTTGCCATTATGCATACACCTCCTCGATGGTTGCTACCGCATCTCTGGTTACTACTACGGTGTCATATTTCAAAATATCATATACATTGATGGTATTGGTCAGTGCAGTTTTTACAGCCGGAAGATTTCTTGCTGACATAACCACGTTCTGGTCATTGTCATTCAAAATCACAAGGGCTTTGTTCACTTTCAGGTTGGTCAGAATCTCTTTAAACTTTCTGGTTTTAATCTCATCCAGTTTCAGTTCGTCTACCACAATAAATTTGTTGTTATTTACTCTGGAAGTCAGTGCGGATTTCAGAGCCGCTCTCTTTTCCTTTTTATTTAATTTGAAAGAATAATCTCTTGGAACCGGAGCGAATACCACGCCGCCGCCTTTCCACTGAGGAGCACGGATGGAACCCTGTCTTGCATGTCCTGTTCCTTTCTGTCTCCATGGTTTTCTTCCGCCGCCGCGGACTTCGGAACGTGTCTTTGCTTTCTGCGTTCCCTGACGTTTGTTTGCGAGCTGCTGTACTACTGCCATGTGTACCAGATGCTCGTTGACTTCCACGCCAAACACCGCATCACTCAGCTCAAGGCTTCCAACTTCATTGCCTTCCATATTATAAATAGCTACGTTAGCCATTGTTAAGTCCTCCTTTCATGGTACTATTTTTTTGCTGCTTTTACAGTCTCTTTGATTGTTACTAAAGATTTCTTCGGGCCCGGAACAGCACCTTTCACCAGAAGCAGATTGTTCTCAGTGTCTACTCTGACAACTTCCAGATTCTGAACGGTTACTTTTACAGCACCCATATGACCTGGCATTCCTTTGCCCTTAAATACCTTGCTCGGACTGGAACATGCACCGTTGGAACCCTGATGACGGTGGAATTTGGAACCGTGAGCCATAGGTCCTCTGTGCTGGCCATGTCGTTTAATAGCACCCTGGAATCCTTTTCCTTTGGAGATTGCAGTTGCGTCAATCTTGTCGCCTTCTGCAAAAATATCAGCTTTGATTTCATCTGCCAGATTATAGTCAGCAGCGTTCTCAAATTTAAATTCTCTTACAAATCTCTTGCCGGACACGCCTGCTTTTTCAAAATGGCCTCTTTCTGCCTTTGTTACACCGTGTCTGTTTCTGATTTCTTTCTTTCCATTGGCATCTCTGTTGACGATTCTGTCTTTCTTGTCAACAAAACCAACCTGTACTGCGCTGTATCCGTCGTTTTCCACAGTTTTCACCTGTGTTACCACACACGGGCCAGCCTGTAATACGGTAACCGGTACCAGAGCACCGTCCGTATTGAAGATTTGAGTCATTCCGACTTTGGTAGCTAAGATTGCTTTCTTCATTTCTTTACCTCCTGTTTACTCTACAGCGGAACGTTTCATACCCATGGGGCAGCGGAACCGTTCATCCTAGAACAGTCGACACTTTATATCAACCCTTCAGGACTGTTTTACTTATTCTTCATTTTAATATCAATGTACACACCTGCCGGCATCTCCAGTCTGGACAATGCGTCCACTGTCTTCTGGGTGGGTGTGATGATATCAATAAGTCTTTTATGAGTTCTCTGCTCAAACTGTTCTCTGGAATCTTTGTATTTATGAACCGCTCTTAAGATGGTTACTACTTCCCGTTTGGTGGGAAGGGGCACCGGGCCGCTCACCTGTGATCCGTTTTTCTTTACAGTTTCGATGATTTTCTTCGCAGATGCATCCACTAACTGATGGTCATATGCTTTCAGTGTGATTCTCATTACCTGACTTGCCATAAAAAAAGTCGCCTCCTTTTCGCACTTTACCTCAGTACGACAAGCGGTGACTGTACACTTCTCCGTGTGTGTCATAACTTTTACACGGCTTCTGCAATTCTGCAGATTCTATATTGTGATACAGTGACTTGTCGCCAGTTTCCTAACTTGACATTCGCTCCACGGAAAACCTGCCTTTTGAGGCAGCAACCTCGCGCTTCATCGCTATCATGCCACAGCACATACTATTATAAAACAAAATATTTCAGAATGCAAGTGTTTTTTTCCTGTCTTTTATCATAATGTGTAACGGTTCGTAACAGGACAGACAGGTCTGCGCACTTGCTGCGCTGACCGTGAGAATATGATTCAGGAGAGCAAAAATCCTATTGCGAAGCAATTTTAAATGGATTTTTGCATGTAACAGGGCAGCTTGTCTGAACTGTTACAACTATTACACATTCTCACGGACTTTGCAGCAAGTGCAAAGTCCTGGGCTGAACTCTTACTATTAAATGTACCCCTCAGCTACTACCAGGTCCACTGTCTCATCCTCAGACAGTACACAGGCAAAACACCAGCCTTTTCTTTTATACTTTTTATGAACCCAGTTCACATAATTAGCCAGAGAATTATACCTGGCTCCCCTGTCCGGTCTTCCGGGAATTACCGCCTCTCCGTCCAGAATGGCCCCTGCCAGATGGCATCTGCCTTTTGCATCTGCTACAATTGCTCCGTCAACTGCAGAAATTCCCATTATTTTATCTCTGTTCTTTTTCTGTAACATGGGGAATGGTTCCATCTGATATGCCCGCTTATTCTTTACCAGACGCTCGCTCTCTTTTTTCAGCATATTCCAGCTCATAAACACAATGGAGGTTCCATGTTTCTGTTCTTTCAGCATGTCCACAATTTTCTTTACGATATCTTCTTTTATGTTCCACTCCGGACGCCTGTTTATCAGAGAATCCAATTCCTTCTGCCACCTCTCATCTTTTTCTCCCCCTTCCAGCGCTGGAATTCTGTATTTTCCCTCGCGGTACTCAAATAATACCTGATTATCTTCCAGTACTTCCCAGCTTAAATGCCCTTTAAAAGCAACAGAAATTGCCGGCAATTCTGAAGATTTCTTTGAAAGAATTCCTGTAACGTTGTACGTTTCTTCTTCTTTTGACAGAAGCAGCCCTCCGCTGCTTCCGGACATCTCCATCATTTTCCGAATCGCCCGTGTATTTTCCGGCAAAAGTTTCCATTCTCCAGATTCTCCGGATTCTTTCTCTTTGACAAATACGAGTTCTCCCCGCTGTTCCGGACACCCAAAATACATTCTGGTTTCCACCATTCTCTGCTCGTATTTCTGAGCAGATATCTGTATCAGCAGTTCCGGCGCCGGAAGCTCCTTCTCTCTTATCATCTTTTTTACAAACCGGTCAACCAGCCATTCCCGCTCCAGCATTTCTCCCATAAGCGCTTTCAACAGTCTGCTTTCACCGGACTCCCCGGAATCTGCCAGATGTTCTTCCAATACTTCCAGATGCAGCAGATTTGTAAAGCGTTTTTCCAGTTCTTCCAGTATCATTTCCAGAAAATACTGCAGCGTCCTGTCCGGACTTTCCCCGCGAAACAGCCATCCTGCCTTCGTTTTCTTTTCCTCTGCTGTCAGGCGCGCGTCATCCCATTCTGTTCTCCTGCCGCTGCAAATAACAGCTTCTTTTGGACTCATACCCAGATAAAATTCCAACTCTGCATTGGATGGAAATTTTTTAAATTCCTGCCTGAGCCGTTTCATAAAAAATCCGCAAAATACTTCTCCTGTATTCCCTTCCTCATGCATACTCCCGTTCTTCTGTCTCCTCTCCCTTTTTCTGAATCTCCTCCTGCAGACATTGCTTATATCTGTCTATGTACTCCTGCATATCCCAAACCAGTTCTTCTGCATTTTCCCGGCTCTTACGATAAATATCCATCAGCTGCTCCTGTTCCCTTTTCAGTTCAGACTGTTCCCCGTTTTGCCCCTCCAGGGCTTCCTGAAAACTTGCTTTGCACTTCAGAAGATAAGCCGCAATACATTCCAGAACCTGGCTGTCCAAAAATGCATCCACTGTTTTGTAAGGAAAAGCTATCGCATAGCCGCTTTCTTCTCCAAAATATCTGTCCAGAAAACTTCGGATATCAACGGCCATCCCTTTCAGCCCCGGATTTTTCCCTTCGTCAACCTTTCCCCATTCCATATCTGTCCAGCAAAATCCTCTTTCACTGTTCCTTCCAGCCATACAATAAGCCAGCAAACCGCTTCGGATTACCATTTCCGCCGGCATCTCCCAATCCTGCATTCCCTGGTCAGAAGCACTCTTCCAAATAGTATACAAATAGTCTTCCAGGGATAATTCCAGCGTCAGGATGACCACCAGATCAGCCTCGCATTCTTTAAAAAAGCTCATCATCATATCAACGGCCTGTTCTACTGAAAACTGGTTCTTATCCCAGAAGAAAATCCTGTTTACCTTTTTGGCAATATCTCCCTGCTTTTCAGAAAACGCCCTCTGCTTTCTGGCTGCCTGCGATACACCCTGTTCTATCCAGCGCAGATACTCTGTTTCACTCAGATACCCAAACAGTTCTTCTCTTTTATAAATCAGCACCTGGTCCACACTGTCCAGTAAAATTCCTTTGAGCCAATAAGTATAATACCGGTACGCCTGATGCATGTCAGAAAGAGCATTCAGCTCCTCCTCTTTTTTTACATGAAATCTGTATTTTTTCAGCTTCTCTCTATCTTCCCAATATGCTATCTGGGCCCTGAGAAATTTATAAAGCCTTTGTTCAAATACACACCAGTATGCTTCGTTCTGAATTTCTGCGTATTCTTCCCTTAATTCCACTTTAAAAAATTTTGCTGTGATATTAGCCACAATTTTAACAGCACAGTCATACCGATATTCTCTGTTGCGAACTGTCTGTCCCACAAAATGCCCCACTTCATGGCTCAGCATAATCAGCATAAGTTTCATATCATAAATCTGATTTTCCGGTATACTGACGAAAAACAGCCTCTTATTTTCAGACATGTTTTTAAACAGTTCCCATACCTGAACATTACTGACAACCCCCAGACTGGTGAGGAATTCATATTCGTGTTCTGGTGTGTTCTCTTCCCCTGTTTTACCCAGAAATCTTTTCATATAGTAAAGAAAGGCATTATAAAATGCATTGAGACGTACCGGAGCATTATATATTCTGATATCCAAATCAAGAGACTGTGTGAACTGCCTGTCTGAGCGTACAGAATTCTGAACGCAGAGATTCAGGCTTTTCACAAATTCATAAAAATTATCATAAAAATGAAGATTGTTGATATTCCCGGCCTCTCCCGCAATCTGCAGTACCATATGTACAGGCAGATACATGGAATAATAGATATAATCCTGAACAGGTGTATTTTCAAACTTCTGCAATGCATTGGTAATCTGATACAGATACCGTTCCAGTGTTCCGGCAGAAAATCCCTCCTGAGTTTCTCTGACTTTGCAAATCAATGTTCTGAGTTTTTCTCCCAGTTTCCGGCAGGCTTCCTGAAAAGGAGTCTCAGCAATTTTCTCAGGGCTTTCCCAGGAAATTTGCAGGGCTTCTTCATCATTCTGAATACCGGTTATAATCGTCGTAAGCCCGATAAAAGAATCCCTGTATTCCGGGCAGCTGTGATTCAGCCTGCCATTCCCATCCCGAAAAAATGTCAGAAAATCATACCATGACATATCTTCTATAATCATCACTTCATCGTTACAGCCCAGAATGGATTCTTTTCTCACGAGTTTATCACATTTTTCATCCATTTTCTTCCTGATATATTCAATGCTTCCGGGCTGACGTTCAATTGCATAAATATAAACGCGCCCCACTCTTTTTTCCTGCAGTCGTTCTATCCCGGAACCATTCAGAAATTTTTTCTGCACAGCAGAAACCGTATAGCTATAGGATAATTTTATCCCAATCTCCCTTAACAGAGATTCATCCTCTTTGCGATGGAATCCGTCAATCAGAACTGCTCCGTCTTCATATTCACGACATAAAAGAATCAGAAGCATGCTGCTGTTATCAAGGGTCAGATACGTAATAGCCTGTCTCCTGCCACCTTCTGATAAATTTTCTTCCAGCTTCCTCCTGTGGTTAATCCCCGCCCTGTCTTTCTCCATTGTACCCTGAATTAAAATAACAAAAATAAAGGGGTATTCCGTCCCCTTATCCAACGCTTCTTTCCAGAATTTATTATCATAGTCTCCGTTATCTTCCTCACTTCGAAAGCCATATATGATCTGGGCCGAATATCGTCCGTCCAGCTCCTGCATCTGATTCACATCATAATCCCAGAGCCTTTCCAGAGAACACCGGCCCTCCTGAAAAATATTATCTCCCACTTTAATTCCATCAAAATAACCAAAGGCTGTGTATTGCCATTTGTCATGCGGTTTATCATCCGGAGGCAAAAAATCATTGTACAAAACAATTGGCCTGCATATATTATAAGCCATCCCCACTTCCCCTTATCCCTTCTGTATCTTACTTTGATGCGCGCGAGCGGATTGCCTGGCAATAAGTTTTATCTCCGCAAGCTGCGCATCTTAATTTTTGTTCTATAGGAAAGATACTTTCACGCATTATCGTGGCAAGTATCTTTCCTATAGAACAAAAAAAGCCCTGTTCAGGGCTGATTTTGCTAATATCTGATCTTTCTGAGATTTCCATAAGACGTATAATCCACCCCCGGCTGCCTTCCTCTCGGCAGAGCCTCTGCATTCTCTTCTGATACATCCTGCTGTTTTGCAGCCTTCAGAAAACTGCTGATGGGATCCTTCTCATTCAATCCATACATAATCCGGGTAGCTTTCTCTATGTCAAGTGTTCCCCGTGCGAATCTTTCCTCCATAATTCCCCTCCGAACTTTAACAATGCTGTCATTTTAGTATATGCAGCTGCCATAAAAATAGCCTTCCAAATAAAGGAAAGTAACACTGGAAAAATACGAAA
Organism: uncultured Eubacterium sp.; assembly: GCA_949959185.1. Lineage (GTDB taxonomy): Bacteria > Bacillota > Clostridia > Lachnospirales > Lachnospiraceae > Petralouisia. The sequence goes on from CATLIX010000019.1 coordinate 21,136, forward strand.
TAACTTGTCCTCTTTTTCTTTTTGTTTGTGACTGCTGTGGCCTGATTTTATCACATATTTTTTCATATGTCAATTATTTTCCACATATTTCCATTCTGACATAAAAATTTATGTAACAGCTTATGAACAAAGCTGGCATTATCCTTTGCAGTCCATCACCGAAACCCGTTCTTCCGGATAAAACTGCTGCAGAACCTCTTCCTGTCTGTCCTCTGCTGACTCCGGCAGTTTTTTCCCGGACTGAACATTGTCTCTGACTCCCGTGGGCTGTCCCGGATTTTCCTGTTCCTGCGCCTGTTCCACTTCCGGCTTGTTCATGGCCTTCGGGTCTTCTCTGGCGTCCTGTATGGCTGCTTTTACCGCTTCGCCCAGAAGTTCTCCGAACTGGGGATTCTTCTTTGTGACTTCCGCAACCTGCTGATAGGCCTGCTGTACAATGGTCTGCTGTTCTTCTTTGGAAGAAGCCTGCTGCAGAGCATGTCTGATTCGTTCTCCTTCTTTTCGGGCAAGCTCCGCCATCTGAGCAAGCTGGGGATTCATCCGCCGCAGCAATTCCCGTTCTTCCGGTGTTACCGACTCGCCTCTTGCGATTCTTTTTGCTATCTGCAAAACTTTTCTGGCGTCTCGTTTGTTCTCGTCCACTTCCTTTGGCTCCAGCAATTTCTGCAGGACTGATTTTTTATTATCATCTGTCTCCGCTCCGGTCAGATTGCGTATTACCTGATTGACGTCTACCAGCAAATCTCCGTTTCTTCTCTTTGCAGTTCCCGTTTGCGGATTCGTAATATTCAGATTCATTCTCATTCCTCCCGTCTGGCTGATACAACGCTTCTCTGACAGTTATATCGGCAAGTCGGCGGAATCAGGCCACTATCCTGTCCAGCCGATAAGCTGTTCTTTCTTTTTCCCGTAATAAATCAACCCCACTGCGTCTGCCAGAAACCATCCGATGGGAACGGACCACCAGATTCCCGTTACTCCAAAAGCCGGCACTGCGGAAAGCACATAGGCCAGCACCACCCGCGTGCCAAGGGAAATCACTGTGAGCACTACGGACATTCCCGGCTTTCCCAACGCCCGGTACAGGCCGTACAGCAGAAACAGACATCCGATTCCGCAATAAAAGACGCCTTCAATCCGCAGATACCGGACTCCTTCCATGATCACTTCTGTTTCTGACGTCTCAACAAACAGTGCCATCAGGGGCCGGGCAAAAACCCATACAAACGCTGAAACCACAATACAAAAGGCCATAGATGTAATCATCGCTCCTTTCAGGCCTTTCCGGATACGTTCTTCCTGCCTGGCTCCATAATTCTGGGCAAGGAAGGTGGAACATGCATTGCCGAAATCCTGCACCGGCATATAGGCAAAGGCATCAATTTTCACTGCTGCTGCAAAAGCCGCCATAATCACAGGGCCAAAACTGTTCACCAGCCCCTGCACCATGAGAATACCAAGGTTCATCACCGACTGCTGTACGCAGGTCAGTATGGAAAACCCTGCAATTTCCCGCACACATTCCAGCCGAACGTTCCAGAATCTCCGGACGGCCCGCAACTGAGGGCACCGCCACATCCCGTACAGCACAATTCCAATGCCGGAAATATACTGGGAAATTACGGTGGCTCTGGCTGCTCCGGCTGCTCCCTGGCCAAGCTGCAGCACAAACCACAGATCCAGCAAAATATTCAGCACCGAAGATGCTGCCAGAAACACCAGCGGCACCAGGGAGTTTCCTACCGCCCGCAGAAAAGAAGCCACGTAATTATACAGAAATGTGGCTGTAATTCCCCGGAAAATAACCGCCAGATATTCCCGCATATACCCCCATACCTCATCGGGAACCTGTAAAAATATACGGATTCCGTCCAGGCAGGCAAATGATATCAGATTCAGCAAAACAGTCAGTATTCCTATCAGTACAAAGGATGCTCGGATACTTTCCGCAAGCCCCTGTTCATCCCGTCGGCCAAAACGAATGGAAAATACTGCTCCGCTCCCCATACAAAGTCCCAGGAGAATGGAAGTCAGAAATGTCATCAGCGTAAAGGCAGAGCCTACCGCTGCCAGCGCGTTGCTTCCCAAAAATTTTCCCACAATCAGCGTATCCGCCACATTATAGCACTGCTGTAACAGATTTCCCAGAATCATGGGAACCGCAAATTTCAGCATGGAGGCCATTATGGGCCCTCTGGTCAGATCCCGGTCCATTCCTTTTCATCCTTTCCGGCATGTTTTTCCGCCCACAAAAACATACCGATTCCCAGAATCAGAATAAAAATGGAGATGAGCTGGGATGTGGACAGGAATCCAAAAGTTCCCCGGTAATCATTCCGCAGCATTTCTATTACAAATCTTCCAATACTGTAAAGTATACAGTAAACAGCCGATATTTTTCCCTTTTTCGGCTTTTTTTTCGCATATGCCATCAGCAAAAATGCCATGGCAAAATCTCCAATACTGGAATAAATCTGGGTTGGAATCAGTTTCACTCCGTTGGGCGCATAATCTGACTGCCAGTACTGAATACTGAGCAGGGAATCTGTCTCTCTTCCATAACAGCATCCGGCAAAAAAGCAGCCGATTCGTCCGCAGCCCTGAGCAAAGGCCACCGCCGGCAGCACCAAATCCAGATAAGACAGAAAATCCACTTTTTTATAACGGCAATAGCCCCATCCGGCCACTACTCCGCCGATAATTCCTCCGTACACTACCCATCCGTTCTGAAAATTCCAGAGAATGGACGGGTCTTTCAAAATATCCCGAAAGCTCACAGTATAGTAAAGAAGTTTACTGCCTGCTGCTCCCCCCAGTACGGCACACCAGAAGATTCCAAACAGAATATCCGGGTTCAGCCCCTGCTTTCTGGCACGCTTTTCACTGATAATCAGTGCGCTCATGTAACCGATTGCCACCATAATACCATACAGGTGTATGGTCAGGGGGCCAATGTGAATATCATTAATCATAATTTCCTCCAGTTTTACATTTGTTGTATAATCCTCATTCATACTCAGTCTATTGTAACAAACTTATCCGTATCTGTGAACCATTTTTATTGTATCCGACCTGCCAGTTTCTGTTTATACATATTATATAGGAAATATTTCAGGATTTTTGTGGGACTGCCACATGGATTCAGACTGACATCCGAAAGAAAAATAGCACACGTACCAGCTCTTTTTGCCTGTCAATCCACACTTCGTCCGCATGTAAAAACATGCCGGCAAACATTTTGCGGATTTCCTTCACCGTATCTTCCACAAAAAACATCTGTCCTGTTGTAAACTCAATGGTAGAATATGCCTTATTGTCCGTGTCTATTTCCAGATTCAAGTCCAGGATTCCGGCCAGCAACAGAGCGTATTTACAAAATTTTTTGAATTGAGCCTTTTTCCCTTCATCCTGCTCCAGACTTCTTTTTTCTTCCCTTTCTCTGGCACATTTTATACAGGATTCTATCTCCTGTTTTGCTTTTCTTTCATCCCTGGCTATTTCTTCCGGTGTTTTACAGGCTTTTTCTTCCTGATGCCTTGCTAAAATTTCTTCCAGCTCTTTTTGGGCCAAATCGTAGTAGTTTCTGGTGATTTTCATATTTTACCCCTTTCTTCATACTCTATTTATATAACACTTTTCTATATAATACCTTTCTTTATTGCAAATTACTATTACGGGAATCATTATATATAATACCCATATCAAAGTAAAGAGGAAAAACTATGGATTACGGAAAACTGGAACTTCGCATTAATGAACTTTTAAAGGAAAAAGGTATTTCAAAGAATCAAATCTGTAAAGACATGGATATACTCCGCCCTAATTTTAATCGTTACTGTAAAAATGACTTTCAACGACTGGACGCTGCTTTGCTCTGCAAATTATGCTATTATCTGGATGTGGAAATCGGTGAACTTATCAATTATCTGCCACCGGAGCAGGGAGATTGACGAATGGAAATACTCGGTATGGGTGAAAGATTGCCTTTCCGACCGGGAGCTGGACTCCATTGCTGAAATTATTTCTATTTTTAAAGAAAAGAACCGCCAGGAACAGTAAAAACAAAATCCTTGCAATAATTTCACCTGTATGCTATAGTAAAGACATCAAAAGGAGCAACCGCCCATATAGTGGTTAGCCTCCATGTAGCTTTATAAGCCTACCAGCACCGGCTAAGTGACAAGGTAGGCTTATTTATTTTCGCTTGTTGTTCCTATCTATATAGGCAAGCAATGAAATGAGAAAAGTACCACCCAAAATCATCAGGCTTAATACTTCATATGTACTCATATTCACCACCTCCCTCTTTCCTTATTTCCCATGATGGGATTCGTGCCGAATAGCACAATGGCGAATGCCATTTCAGAAAGGCGGGAGGCTTTCCACCCTGTAACACGATTACTCCTGTTCAGAATATACCATATCCTGACATCGTTTGCAAACACATCTTCCCGGTTCTCAGTTTTCATTTTCCACAGTTTAAAAATACGGGTTCCCATAAACTTTAAAAATTACTGAAACATTTCCGATAATATGCTATAATGATTCAGGCACTTTTGACATCTGAATCCTGTACTTTACGGAATGCAGTTTTATATTACAGATAAATCGGAAAGGACCTGTTATAATGTGGATTGCCAATCAATGGAAAGAATATGAAGTCATCGACTGTTCCAAAGGAGAAAAATTAGAACGCTGGGGCAAGTACCTCCTGGTAAGGCCTGACCCGCAGGTAATATGGGATGCCCCTGCAAATCATCAGGGCTGGAGCCACCCGAACGCTCATTACCACCGCAGCAAAAAGGGCGGCGGCGAATGGGAATTTTTTGACCTGCCTCAGCAGTGGGACCTCCATTACGGTTCCCTTACTTTCCACCTGAAACCATTTAGTTTTAAACATACCGGGCTGTTCCCGGAACAGGCTGTAAACTGGGACTGGTTCGGAGAGAAAATCAGAACAGCACAGCGCCCTGTGAAGGTTCTGAATCTTTTCGCCTACACCGGAGGGGCTACGCTGTCTGCTGCTGCAGCCGGAGCCAGCGTTACCCATGTGGACGCTTCCAAAGGCATGGTCACCTGGGCAAAAGAAAATGCTGCCGCATCCGGGCTGAGTGAAGCGCCTGTCCGCTGGATTGTGGATGACTGTGTAAAATTTGTAGAGCGGGAAATCCGCCGGGGCAATCATTATGACGCCATTATTATGGACCCGCCCTCCTACGGCAGAGGGCCCAAAGGAGAAATCTGGAAAATCGAAGACAATATCCATCCCCTGATAAAGCTCTGCAGTCAGCTTTTATCAAATCAGCCTTTATTTTTCCTGATTAATTCTTATACTACCGGCCTTCAGCCTGCAGTGCTTGCATACATGCTCGGAACAGAATTGAAAAAATTTCACGGAATCACAGAAGCTCAGGAAATTGGCCTTCCGGTTTCTTCCAATGGACTGGTGCTCCCCTGCGGAGCCAGCGGAAGGTGGGAAGCAGTATAACACCGTACAGAACTTCCCGTTCCGCAATGATAATAATACCTTACAGAATTTCCTGCACCGTAGCAACATTAACGCTGAGCAGAACTTCCCGCATTACAGCAATCTTAATAGCGGACAGAGTTTTCCGTATCACGGCAATATTCCTCCGCTGCGTCTACCGTATTGGCCAGATACCGAATTACTTCCTGCGGATATTTGCCTGCAGCGGTCTCTCCCGTTACCATCACCCCCGCGGCTCCTTCCGCCACTGCCCGGAAAATGTCCGATACCTCTGCTCTGGTGGGAACTTTCCGCTCCTCCATGGAAGCCAGCATCTGGGTAACCACCAGAAAAGGCTTCCCGGCCTCCCGGCACTGTGCTGCAATCCGGGCCTGTACCGGAGGAAGTTCCCACAGGGGCATACTGTTGCCCAAATCCCCTCTGGCAATCACAATCACATCCGCCCAGGGCAGAAGATTTTCCAGATTCCGCACTCCGTCCATATTTTCTATTTTGGCAAATATTTTTGTTTCAGAAGCATTTGCATTTATTAATTCCTGTTTTAATTCTTTTAAATCTTCTGCACTTCGCACAAAAGGAAGCATCACTCCCGTAACACCATGGGAAACAGCCGCTGCAAGATTTCGTTTATCGCTTTCTGTCAGGGCCGGCAGATGCAGCGAAATCCCCGGCAATGCGATACTTTTCCTGGGCTTCAGCACACCGCCCCGTAAAACTCTGCAACGAATCCCGGTTCCGGTAATCTCTTCCAGTGCAAGCTGAATCTTGCCGTCATCCAAAAGGATTTCCTGTCCCTGTTTCCGGAAAGATTCCGATTCTTTCTCCGCACCTGCCGGGGAACCGGCCGCTGCCTGCTCATATGCGGGCTGTTCTTCCGGCAGTCCAGGCAACAGAAGCTCCCGCAATTTGGACAGCAGAATCTCCGGCAGAGGAATCGCTCCTTCCCCCGTACCAAATTCTGTCCATGCTCCCTCTTCCAGAAAAAGCGGCTCATCAAAATCTCCAATTCGAAGTTCCGGCCCCTGCAAATCTATCAGCAGTCCGGGTTCTTTTCCGGCAGCATAAGCGGCATTTTTAATCATATCCGTCCAGTGTCTGCACGCTTCCAGATTTCCGTGGGACAGGTTCAGGCGAACTCCATCCATTCCCAGCCGGAACATTTCCGTGAGTATTTCCTGATTTCCACAGGAAGGGCCTATGGTTCCATATATATCTGTCCTGCTCATATCCGCTCCCTTTTTTGCTGTATTTTTCTGCTGTATTTTTCTGCTGTATTATTCCTGATTCTCCCTATTCCTGGTTCTCCTCTTTCTCCGGTTCCACATAAGAAAACGCATTGGAAATTTTCGCGTTTTCTGCGGAAAGTTCTACGGGTTCCCGGTAATAGGCAATAACCGGCGTTCCCACTTTTACCTTTTCGTAGAGAATGGCGGCAATCTCCAGAGGCGCGTTGATACACCCGTGGGAACCGCTGGATTTATAAATTTCACCGCCGAAATTTCCATTTCTCCAGGAAGCGTCATGTATGCCCACATTATAGGCAAAGGGCATGAAGTACGTTACGTCTGACTCATAGTCCTCTCCCTTTAACACCGCCGGGCTTTCTTTATAGACAATCTTGAATACTCCGTCCGGCGAACCGTTATTTCGGCTTACATTTCCCGTCACCACGTCTGTTTCTGTCACCAGGGCCCCGTTTTCATAGTACCAGAGATGCTGCCCGGTGTAGTCAATCTCAATGTAAGTAGTACCGATATCATTTTTTCCCTCTGCGAAAGGCCGCTGGGAATACATGGGTTCCCGGCTTACGGGTTCGCCTGCTTCCAGATCCGCCTTTATCTGTTCCGCTTCTTTGGGTTTGTTTACAATCCACCCGTAATCCCCGCCGCCGATTTCCACGGTATCACCGGAAGACGTCTGAAAAGAACGCACGTCTGCATATGTATTGTAGGTACTTGCAAGATACTGGACATATTTTTCTATTTCGTCCTCTTTTAAAGAGATAGCGTACAAATCTCCCACCTGAATAAAGCTGCGAATTTTCTCTTTTGCCAGCTTTTCTTCATAATCTTTAATTTCATAAGTGATTTCCGCATTTTCATATCGCTCAATCCGATTCATGGCTTCCCGAACCGGTTCGCTTTCCCTGGTATACTCCGGATTGACATAATCTTCGTCTCCCAGCGTTACCTGGGTATCTCCGGCAGAAACGGCCTGCTTTACCTTCGCCAGTACCTGTTCCGGAATCATATGGGTTCCCATTTCTTCCGGCTCCACGTAATACCCTTCTTCGCCCAGTTTTATTTCCGCATTTTCCGGTTCTTTTATACTTCCTTCCTGAAAGCAATCCATTCCTGCAACTGCACCGGAAATTAATTCTTCTTTATATTTCATGGTCACCGGAACTTCTCCCTGTTCCGGCTGGAATACCGCCACAATCCACCGGAAGGGATTCTGCCCTTTCAGAAGTTTTTCCACGGAGCCGTCGGGCACATACTCGCAGTCAATATCCTGCCCGTAAATATGGTGCTTTCCTCCATCCCGGTCAAATACGGTCAGCAGATAGTCCTCCACACCGTCTCCTACCTTGTCTTCTGCTTTCTCCAGATTCATTCCGCCTACTTTCCATCCGTTGATTCTGGTGCGGAAGAAAAAATGGCTGCTGAAATAAAACGCCATGCCGAAATAGATGGCTGCCAACAGCAAAGCAACGCCTGCCGTACCGGCTGCAATTTTGATTCTTTTTCTTCTCTTACGTTCCCGTTCCCGCATCTGCATTCCTCATTTCTGTTTCAGGCTATTCTTCAATTGTCACATATACCATGAATTCCTCCATTTTCTCTCCCTGTCCTGCCCTTGGATAAATCCTCGTGCTTACCGCTCTCTGTTCCCCGTCGATAATTCTGATATAAGAATATTCCAGCACAGATTTTCCTTCCTGAAATTCCTTTAAAACGGATGCAACGGAAAATCTGTCCAGAAATTCTTTCTGATATTCCCGCTGTACCACTTCCGCTCCAAGAAGCTGAATCATTTTATCATATCTCATGGAATTATAGTCATTCTGCAGAATTTCAGCCAGGTATTTTTCCTCCTCCGGTCCTTTGATAATACAGTATTCCCCTGTATGGACCCTTATCAGCACCACTTTAAAATATGTTTTCTGTTCCCCGTCATACACCATAGTTTCTTTCCCTTATTTACTCCTCTTTCAGACATACCCTGCCCTCCCGCAGGCTTTTTTGTACATCAATGATTCTCTGATTCTCTGAACCGCGAAATCTCAGGGAAATATTTTTCTGTTCCTGTATAAATTCCCCGTCTACCAGCACATCAGTCAGCGACAGCATTTCATCCGTGGCTTCACACCTGGCCCGGCTCTCTCCCAGCAAATCCCGGTCAAACAGATATCCGGTATAACACCAGATATTTTTCTCCGGATACTGTTCTTTCACCTGACGCAGCAGGGGAAGCAGCCCTCTCTGGTTGACCGGTTCGAAAGGCTCCCCGCCCAAAACAGATAATCCGGAAATATAATCAGGCCTTAACAGACGGATTATTTCCTGCTGTGTTGCGGCTGTAAATGGCTCCCCATATGCGAAATCCCAGGTCTCCCGGTTAAAACACCCCCGGCAGTGATGGGTACAGCCGGAGACAAACAAGGAAACCCGTACGCCTTCTCCGTTACTGATATCCGTTTTTTTGATTTCCCCGTAATTCATAAGCACGCTCCTGTTACAAATGCAGCACTCGCTCCTGGATTTCCTGAGTCCTTCCCTGATTCCAGAACTGGGTTCCAATATAACCGCAGGTTCTGCGGGCCACGTTCATTTTGTCTTCGTCCCGGTTCCGGCAGTTGGGACATTCCCACACCAGCTTTCCGTCCGTATCCGATACAATCTTAATTTCTCCTTCATAGCCGCATACCTGACAGTAATCGCTCTTGGTATTCAGCTCTCCGTACATAATATTGTCATAAATATGCTGCATAACCGTCAGCACCGCCTCAATATTGCCCTGCATATTCGGCACTTCCACATAGCTGACTGCGCCTCCCGGAGATAATTTCTGGAACTGTGACTCAAACGTAAGTTTACTGAAAGCGTCTATTTCCTCTGTTACATGAATGTGATAGCTGTTGGTAATATAATTCCGGTCTGTCACTCCTTCAATCACACCGAACCGCCGCTGCAGGCATTTTGCAAATTTGTAGGTGGTGGACTCCAGAGGAGTTCCATACAGGCTGAAAGCAATATCCGTCTCATCCTGCCACCGTTTGCAGGCCTGATTCAGACGCTGCATCACTTCCAGCGCAAAAGCTGTTCCCTCCGGAGCCGTATGGGATTTTCCCGTCATATATCTGGTACATTCACAAAGCCCCGCATATCCCAGCGATATGGTAGAATATCCCCCATAAAGCAGCTTATCAATTACCTCGCCCTTTTTCAGCCTTGCCAGGGCACCATACTGCCAGAGAATGGGAGCCACGTCAGAGGGGGTTCCTTTCAGCCGGTTATGGCGCAGCATAAGGGCCTCCCGGCACAAATCCATCCGTTCCTCCAGGATTTCCCAGAACCGCTCCATATCCCCGCCGGAGGAGCAGGCCGCGTCCACCAGATTCAGGGTTACCACTCCCTGGTTAAATCTTCCGTAAAATTTGGGATTTCCCGCCTCATCATGATATACCGTCAGGAAAGAACGGCATCCCATACAGGGATAGCAGTTGCCTTCTTTGTTTTCCTTCATAACCTTTTCAGAAATATAATCCGGCACCATCCGTCTGGCTGTGCATTTTGCCGCAAGTCTGGTAAGCTCCCAGTAAGGGCTTCCCTCCCGGATATTATTTTCCTCAAGCACATAAATCAGCTTGGGAAATGCGGGGGTAATATACACGCCTTTTTCATTTTTCACTCCCTGCATACGCTGAAGCAGCATTTCCCGGATAACCAGCGCCAGGTCGTCTCTGAGACGTCCTTCTTCCACTTCGTTCAGATACATGAATACCGTCACAAAGGGAGCCTGTCCGTTGGTAGTCATCAGGGTAATCACCTGATACTGTATCATCTGGACGCCTCTGCGGATTTCTTCTTTCACCCGCAGTTCCGCCACCTCGTTGATTTTATCTTCTTCCAGAACAAGGCCTGCCGCTGCAAACTCCCGTTTTACAATTTTCCTTAATTTCTGACGGCTCACTTCCACAAAGGGAGCCAGATGCGACAGGGTAATACTCTGTCCCCCGTACTGGGAGCTGGCAATCTGTGCGATGGCCTGCGTTGCCACATTACATGCAGTGGAAAAACTTTTGGGTTTTTCAATCATGGTCTCGCTGATGACCGTTCCGTTCTGCAGCATGTCTTCCAGATTTACCAGACAGCAGTTATGCATGTGCTGGGCAAAATAATCTGCGTCATGAAAATGAATGATTCCCTCCTCATGGGCATGTACTATTTTTTCCGGCAGCAGAAACCGTTTTGTAATGTCCTTGCTGACCTCTCCGGCCATATAATCCCGCTGTACGCTGTTGACAATGGGATTTTTATTGGAATTTTCCTGCTTGATTTCTTCGTTATTACATTCAATCAGACTTAATATCTGCTGGTCTGTGGAATTGGATTTGCGCACCAGAGCCCGCTTGTAACGGTAGGTAATGTATTTTCTGGCAACCTCATAGGCTTTATAGCCCATAATTTCATTTTCCACCATATCCTGAATTTCTTCCACGTTATAGGTTCTGTCCATGTGTTCGCAGAAATCGGTAATCCGCTCTGCGATTCCTTCCATCTGTTCCTGAGAAAGCCTGTCCTTCTCCGCCACTTCTCTGTTCGCTTTTGTAACTGCATCTGTGATTTTACTTGCGTCAAAGCCCGTTTCTTTTCCGCTTCGCTTGATAATTTTCATTCTGCTTCCTCCAAAACACTAAATATGGTACTATTTATTTCCTCCAGCACTATATATGCCTGTCTATTATAGTATTATCTGCATAAAAAATCAAGATGAAAAAAGCAGGATTTTGTCGTTACCCTTCTTCATGTTCCGTGGATTCCACCACTCCCTCATATACTTCCGGTTCCTCAAAATCATCCGTTTTCTTTTCTGTTCCCTGCTCCTGATAAGTCCTGGTGCGGAAATTCAGATACACGATATTGCCAGTTTCCACGATTCCGTCCACCAGTAAAATTGCCGCCGTATAATTCTGATAAAATTCCATATCCTCAAAGGGGTTCAGAATCACCGAAACGCTGAATCCCAGCAGCACAATGGTCACCGCAAAAAATCCGGCCCAGGCCCGGTCCTCCATGCATTTCAAATCCAGGGCATACTGCAGCTTAATGACGCCGGACAGCAGCAGCAAAAGTCCCAGGGCTGTAAGAAATGACACTGCAATGCGTTCCGCACTGACCAGCCCGCAGATTCCCAGCAGCACAAACAGCACACCTTCCGAAAATCCATACTCGTTAAGTCTCTCGTAACCGCCTGTCATAAAATACCGCACAATCATGTAAATTCCCAGGATTACCACGAATCCGCAGATAAAATAGCAGATATCCTTTACCTCAATCTGTGGTACAAAGAGTATCAGCACAGCCACAAGAATGGATATGGCTGCTATCAGAGACACCACCACGGTACTGAACAGGCTTTTCTTTTTCTCATTCATGTTACACGCTCCTTTTTCTCCCGATGGGATAATTCCATGAACTTATATTAGAACAGTTTGATAATAAAATCAAGACTTTCCCGGAATGAGAAAACGGACTTTTCCTGCCCTGGATACTGTTAAAATTTTTAATCATACGGCCATTGTGGTACTGGCTTTTTTTGTGTATACTGGCAAATATTTGCAACAGTGCAGGTATCTGAGCTGCTGTAAATATGGTAATGATAACCGTTTCCAAAAGAGGAGAATGCGTATGAAAAAGAAATTGCCTGTTATTTTTGCAGTGACCTGCGCTGTTATTTTTCTCTGTGTCTGCGGATTTCTGGCCTTTCAGTACCAGAAGCTGGACCGCCGCTTTCAAAAGCTGGAGACAGAGGCCTTTCATCTGCAGGAAGACAACTCTGAGCTGAATGAGGAACTGGAAGACAGTACCGCCCGCCTGGAGAGCCGTGAAAAATATATTGCAGGCCAGAAAGATTATATTGCGGAATTATATGATCAGATTCAGACTTTTGGCGAAGATGAGAATGAAACTGCTGACGGAGATGAGAATGACCGTTATACCGGCAATAATTCCAAAAAAGACCCCTACCCCAACCTGTATGCTGACAGAGATAACCTGCCGGTGCAGTCCGGACAGAAATACGTCTATCTGACCTTTGACGACGGCCCTTCGGCTCTGACTCCCAAAGTACTGGATTTACTGGATAAATACGACGCTCACGCGACTTTCTTCGTGGTGGGTAAAAATAATGAAGAGTATGCGGAATATTTATCGGAAATCGTGGAGCGGGGACATACCCTGGCCCTTCATTCCTACAGCCACAATTACAATCAGATTTACCGGTCCGTAGACGCTTTTCTGGCTGATTATGAAAAGGTGTACGACTGGGTATATGAGGAAACCGGCTATTCTCCCTGTCTGTTCCGTTTTCCCGGCGGCAGCACCAACGGCTCCTCCTATGTAGTGAAAAATATTATAAGGGAAATGGAGCGCCGGGGATTTACCTATTATGACTGGAACGTCAGCTCCGGTGACGGGAGTAATCTGACTACTGCGGAAAATATCATCGACAATATCTGCTCCACCGTGGGTTATGTGGATAATCCCGTGGTACTGATGCACGACGGCCGCGGAAAAGACGCCACGCTGGCAGCCCTTCCCACCGTCCTGAAAAACCTCTCTGAAAAAGGCTATGAGTTCCGTTCCCTGGATCAGAATTCGGAACCGGTACAATATCGGAAATCTGAGTAAAACTTTGCCGGATAAGGGGACGCGGCCATTTTCTTTCGGGAAAACAGATAAAGCTACTGCTCCATCTGTTTTCCGAGAAATCCCGCTGCCACCCTTGCCAGCTTGCTCTCTGTTTCACCCATCCCGGTTTCTTCTTTATTATACATAACCACGGAGCCGATGGCGTCTCCTTCTGAGATTATGGTGGACACCACCTGGGACTGGAATTCCCCTGAGTCGTCCAGCGTAATTTTCACAAAGCCCTTTTCATCTTTCTGGGCATAAAAGGTCTCACGGTCTGTAATTACATTTTCAAGCTGTTTACTGATGGGTTTTCCGTCAAATTCTTTTTTTCCGGCTCCGGCAGCCGCAATAACATGGTCTTTGTCAGTAATACATACCAGGCAGCCGCTGGTCTGGGCAAGGCTTTCCGCATACAGGCCTGCAAACTGGCCCAGTTCCCCGATAGGAGAATATTTTTTCAGGATAATTTCCCCTTCCCGGTCCGTAAAAATTTCCAGGGGATCGCCTTCCCGGATTCTCAGGGTACGGCGGATTTCTTTCGGCACTACCACTCTCCCCAGATCATCTATTCTTCGAACAATTCCCGTTGCTTTCATAATAAAATCCTCCATTTACAAATCTTATCCGTATACCGCCTGTATGGGATGCGGTAACCATACCATACGGCGGCAGCGATTATGGTACTATTATCTGTAAACGGAGGCATTTTATACCTGAATTTTTATTTTTCTACAGCAGCCCTTTTGCTTTAAAGGGCTTTCTCAATTTCCTCAATTACAATCTTCAATGCCTTAATTCTGGCATATTTTTTATCGTTGGATTCCAGTACATGCCAGGGTGCATAGGCAGTGCTGGTTTTTTTCATCATCTCATTTACCGCTGTCTCATACAAATCCCATTTTTCCCGGTTCCGCCAGTCTTCTTCCGTAATTTTCCACTGCTTTTCCGGAGTGTTCTGACGGTCGGTGAAACGCTGAAGCTGGACGTCCTTGTCAATCTGTACCCAGAATTTGATAATCACTGCGCCCCAGTCCGCCAGCTCTTTTTCAAATTCGTTGATTTCGTTATAAGCCCGCTGCCAGTCATTTTCACTGCAGAACCCTTCCAGACGTTCCACCATGACTCTTCCGTACCAGGTACGGTCAAAAACAGCCACATGGCCTGTTTTGGGCAGACGGTTCCAGAACCGCCACAGATAATGCCTTGCCTTCTCATGGGGTTCCGGGCTCGCAATGGGATGCACCTCGTAACCTCTTGGGTCAAGGGCTCCGGTAATCCGCTTGATATTTCCGCCCTTTCCCGCTGCGTCCCAGCCCTCGTAGGCAATCACCACGGGAATCTTTTTCAGATAGATTTCATTGTGCAGCATACGCAGCCTGTTCTGCAGCACGTCCAGTTCCTGTTTGTATTCCTCGTCTGTCAGCACCTTATCCAGTGTAATTTCAGACAGTTTCGGCACCTTTTCCATGGGAAATACATTCTGCAGAAGAGGTACCGCCATGGCGCTGTTCTTCAATGCGGTTTCAATTCCGCTGACCAGTGTTTCCAGCACCTGTAACTGAGCCCATTTCTTGCTCTTTGCGTCTACGATGTACCAGGGAGAGGTGGACGCGTTGGTATCGTTTAAATACCTGTCGTAAACCTTCAGGCATTTATCGTAATGTTTGTTCTGCCAGGCGTCGTTTTCGCTGACACGCCAGCTTGTGGTTTCATTCTTCTCCAGTCCCTTCAAACGCTTTTTCTGTTCTTTCTGGCTGATATGGAAAAAGAACTTCATAACAAGGTATCCGTTGTCTGTCAGCTGGCGCTCAAACCGTTTTACACTGTCAATCCTCTCTTTGTACTGCTTTTCTTTCATTTCTCCGTGCAGGCAGCCGCGGGTTACCTCATCCATCCACCCGGAATCCAGAAAACAGAATTTGCCTGCCTCCGGAATTTTCACAAAATAGCGGTACAGAAATGGTTTCCGTTTTTCTTCCTCGGTGGGGATGTCCATGGTTGCCACTTTAAAAAATCTGGGGTCAATGTCACGGATAATTTTTCCCAGGATACTGCCCTTTCCCGCTGTGCCCCATCCTTCAAATAACACAAATACCGGCAGTTTATGCTCCTTAATCAGCATCTGCTGCGCCCCCAGTTTTGCTCTGGCCGCTCTGAGGCGTTCCTCCAGTTCTTCTTCCTCCGGTTTCTCCGGCCTGTTCCAGTTCTTTAACATAACTTCTCCTCCTTTTCATCCCGGCCCCTTTGCCGGAATCTGATTCCAATCAGTGTCTCACGGAAAAACTCCGTTCCCCCGACTCTGTCTCTATGCGGTTTCTGGTAATCCAGTCTATGCGTATATAGGAATCCTGCTGCAGAGACTGAATGATTTTGTCCAGTTCTTCCTCCCGGCCCTGCATCTGAGCTTCCACAGACCCGTCATAATTATTCCGTATCCAGCCGGTTACCCCGTAATGTCTGGCCAGGTACTGAGCCTTAAACCGAAAGCCCACGCCCTGCACCCTTCCGGTAAATACCAGATGTTCTCGTATGATTCCCATTATCCCAGCAATTTCTCCCATTCTTCCGGTTTAAATCCTGTGGTGACGCCCTTATCGGTAACCAGTATGGGCCGTTTCACCAGCATTCCGTCGGTGGAAAGCAGCTCATATTTTTCCTCCAGGGTCATCTGAGGCAGGCGGTCCTTTAACTTCATTTCTTTATACACCATTCCGCTGGTGTTGAAAAAACGTTTGATGTCCAGCCCGCTTCTCTCATGCCATTCTTTCAATTCCTCTGCAGTGGGATTCTGCTCCTTAATATGACGGTCTGCAAAAGCAGTCTGCCGTTCTTCCAGCCATTTTTTCGCTTTCTGGCAGGTGGTGCATTTGGGATATTCCACAAACAGACATTCCATGATGTGCTCCTCCTTATCTTCCCCCGAATTTTAAATTCCAGGGGATTCTGTACAGCCATTGCCGCTTTGTTTATTATATCAAATCTTATCCCGGAATTCAATTTAATTGTCAGACAAAAATCAGCCAGAACCCTTCCTGATTGAAAAGTTATGGCTGATTTCATTTTGCAGCGCTATTTCACTGGTGTGAGTGCTCATATTTCTGTTTTTCTATCGGAAAATACTTCTGCGTGTCAGCCCTGGAAATATGTTTCCTGCCGAAAAATATTCCGCAGGCTGCCACCAGCCCCTCCGCCAGCAATCCGCAGGCTGCCGCCTGGGCAAAGCCTTTCATCCACCGGCTGTCCAGTCCTGATTTGGGTATCTGCATCAACAGTCTGATTCCTTCTGTTTTATCTTTCCACAGATTGCTCCAGAAGGAAAATTCAGACCAGCGTGTGGGGATATAAGCGTCGGGTATGTGCACCTGATGTTTCAGGAAAGCCAATAAAAGTACTGCCAGCGCCAGACAGGCCCCGGCCGCCCCGGCTTTTCCCGGCACGGATTCCTGATTTCTGCACAGACGGTACAGATATCCGCCGAAAAAAATACAGAAAGTAACAGGCGCCAGCAGCAGACAGGCGCCTCCCATTCCCGCCAGCAGTTCCATATCCAGAACCTCCGGAGAGAAGCCGTACCGGCTCATACAGACAAGCTGTAAATCTTCCACAGAAGTATCTTCCGGCAATCTTACTTCCATCCGATTCATCCGGTTCTCCTGCTCCCCGCTGCTTCCTGCAGGGGCTGCGGGCACATCCATTTCCGCTTCCTGAGCGGCCTTTTTCTGCCCGGCCCCGGACTGGCTGCTTACCTGAACGGCAATAAACGGTTCCTCTCCTGCAATCACCTTTCTTATTGTGTAATTTTTTTTCTGGCAGGTAACTTCTTTTCCCGCCGCCTGAGTGCTGCCGAACAGTTCCCAGGCTGTTTTTTCATCTATCAGACATCCTTCCGCGTCTTCCTGTGCGGGAATCCGGGAATCTGCAAACAGCAGCTCCGGATTGCCGCAGAGAAAGACAACGTCTGCTTCTGCCTGTCTGGAAAGATTTTCGTTGGCCACCGGCACATCTTCCTGCCGGCCCCAGATACAGAAATCCAGAGGCTGCCCCTGCTCTGTTTTTCCCTGCTGCACTTCTTCTTTTATCTGCTGATTCTGCTCTGCCGCTGCCAGGGCTTCCGCAACGGTTACCGGCTGTTTCAGATAAAATTTCACACTGTCCCCGGCAGAGAGCAGACTCCCCTGGCCCAGAGCTGACAGGTACAGCAGCACTCCGGTTATTCCGGAAACTGCTGTCATAAGCAGGTATGTTCGGATTTTGTTTCTCATCAGGATTCCTTCTTTCTGACCCGGCTGCCTTCTTCCAGGGCCCGGCTGGATGCGCTGACCACTTCCTGGTCTCCGGTGAGAACCCCGTCCTCCAGTGCCGCTTTGACATTGTTCTTATCCCTGACCTTCACGTCCAGGCGTCTCACCACCAGTTCTGAGCCCAGCACGCCCTGTTCTTCCTGCACCACCAGCACATAATATCCTCTCTCTTCTTCCCGCAGCGCCTGAACGGGCAGTACCGTACTGTAATTTTCTGATTTCTGCGTGATTTCCACTTCTGCTGCTGTGCCAGCTTCCAGCACGCCCTCCGGTAAATCCACAGTCACATCCAGCAGACTGTCATCTTCTTCGTTTTCCGTTACGGCCGTAACGGTATAACCGCCGAGTTTCTCTTTGCTGCCGGAAGGGGTAATAATAACCGGACTTCCCTTGCTGACATATTCCTCGTTGAATTTGTCCACGGACACCGTAAGGCGTCCGCCCTGGGAGGTATCAGCAAGCCGCATGGCGGTTCCTTCTGTGGTAAAGTCTCCGGTGACAATGGAAATATCTGTTATCATGCCCCGAACCGGAGCTGTAATCTTCCCTTCCGCCTCCTGCAGGGCCAGCAGTTTATCCAGGGCCAGTTCCTGCTGCTGCCGGGTAATCTCATTCTGTTTCGAGGTACTGTCCGCAGCTTTCTGCAAAGAAGCGTCCTCCAGCTCCCTGGCTGCAGTTTTCACATGCTCTGCCCGCGAGGAAAGGGCCGATTCATAAGCGGCCTGCGCTTCCGATACCGCCTGTTCCAGACGGGCTTTTTCTGATTCCCACTGAGACGTATCCTGTTCCGGCTCCGGCTCCTGATCTTCCTCATCTGTCCGTGGCTGTCCTGGATTTTCTGCTCCTTCTCCATCCTCTTTATCCTCGGAACCGCTTCCATCCTGCTGCCGGCTGTCTTCCATATCTTCCTGGGAGTTATCCTTTTCCGCTTCCGGCACAGGATTGTTTAAAAAGTCTTCCAGCGCCCGCTGTGCCTCATCCAATGCTGCTTTTGCGGCGGCCACATCCGCATCTCCCTGGGAAACGGCCTGGCTGTAATCTTCCTGGGCCCGGTTTTTTCTCAGTTCCCGCTCCCTTTGCTCCACACTGCCGGCACTCTGAGCATCCTGATTCTGCAGTCTGGCCTTCTCCATCTCCTGTCTGGCCGCCAGAATCTGTTCTTCCAGTTCCTCCATATCTATGGTAAACAGCAGTTCTCCTTCCTCCACAGTCTGACCTTCACGGACGCAGATTTCCTTCACACGCTGCCCGCTTTCCGTATAAACCGCCATTTCTTTTCCTGCTTCCACTTTGCCGCTGCCCGTTACCGTATGGTCAATGGTTCCCGTGGAAATCTTTACGGTTTCCACTCTGGCCATGGATGCTCCGCTCACCCCTCTGGACAGGATGGTAAATCCAAGCATCACTGCCAGAAACCCGCCGAATATTCCAAATATTTTCTTTCTGTCCATGGTCTGTTCCTTTCAAAATACCGTTTTTATTCTTTTACCGCACCTGCCATAATTCCTTTTTCCAGATAATCCTGCCCTCCCAGAAATACCAGCAACGCCGGAAGAAAGGTGATAACCGATGCCGCAAATGCCATACCGGACTGGCGGACCGACGTAATATCCGGCAGAAACACCGACAGGGGGAAAAGGCTTTTTTCCTTCAGAAACGTCAGGGGCTGCTCAATCAGGCTCCAGTATTCCAGAAATCCCAGCACCATGGCGGCAATCACGCCGGAGGAACCCATCGGCAGTCCGATATGGTAAAACAACTGCCACTCTCTGGCCCCGTCCAGCCTGGCGGACTCCAGCAGACTGTCGGGAATTTCCGTAAAAAATCGGTAAATGATAAACACCGGAAAGGTGGAAAAGATTCCGGGCAGTATAATTCCCCACAGATGATTCGTCAGCATCAGTTTATCCAGTATCAGATAGTCCGACAGCATCAGCACCTGAAAGGGCATCAGCATCAGTATCATGTAAATCAGGAAAAATCCTTTTTTCCAGGGAAATTCATATTTTGCAAATCCCCAGGCCGCCATGGTTCCCACCACAAGCTGTCCTGCCAGCACTCCAAAGGTAATCCGGACGGAATTCCAGAACATGACGAAAAATTCCGGGGAATCCAGAAGGATTTCCACATAATGCCGCAGCGTGGGATAGTGAGGCAGCAGCGGAAAATCCGCATATCCTTCCCTTCCTGCAATGACTGCACCCAAATACGTCCCCAGTTCATCCTGCCCCATAAAAGAGCCTGCAATCAGAAAAATCACCGGATACAGTGTCGCAAGGGCAAGGAGTGCCAGCAGTCCCCACAGCAGTTTCTGTCCTGCGTGAAAGTTCTTTCTCTGTTCTCTTTTCCTGTCTGAATTTCTTTGCATTAACATTCCGTCCTCCGTAATATCAGTATTTTTCCTTACTGTCCCAGGCCTTCTGCAAAAGCAGAATCAGGCCCAGAAGCACAATGCTTTCCAGTACTGCCGCTGCTGCCATCTTATCGAAGGAAAAGGTACGAAACCAGTTGTTGAACAAATGCTGCATCATATAAATACTTTCGTGAGGATAATCCCCTGCCACCAGGTATGCCTCCCGGAATACCTTAAAGGAATTCAGGAAGGACAGCACCGTTATGGTATACAGGGAGGATTTCAGATTGGGCAGAGTAATGTTCCGGAAACACTGCCAGTCCCCGGCTCCGTCCACCCTGGCCGCCTCATAAATATTTTCTGAAATTCCGGCCAGTCCGGCCATCCACAGCACGATATCATAGCCAAGGTTCTTCCAGATATAACTGAGCACCAGTACCCAGAAGGCCTGCTCCGTATTCATCCAGTCCTTTCCAATGACGCCCAGGTGGCTGAGCCACTGATTTACCAGACCCTGACTGTGAAACAGAAGCCGCCACATCACCGCCACAGATACGGCGGGCAGCGCCATGGGCATGAGAAAGGCGCTCTTGATAATTCCGCCGTATCTGCTCCGGTATAATACCACCGCGCACACCAGGGCTGTGAGAATCAGAACCGGAATACAGATTACTGTAAACTTCAGGGTATTTTTCACTGCCAGCAGAAACGCCCCGTTTTCCAGTATGGTACGGTAATTGTCAATTCCTGCAAAACGGTTGTCTACCGCTCCCAGAAAAGAGCGGCGCACCACGTCTCCGAATGGCAGAAGATAAAAGATAAGCACCCCGGAAAAACCAGGCAGAATCCACAGCAGGCCCCGCCATTTTCTCACGTATGTTCCGGTTCTGTCCCTGTTGCTTTTGTATCTTCTGTTCCTGCGTATCATTCCTGTCCTCACGCTTTCTATTCAGCCAGATAAATATTGACTTTCTGCATTATGGCGCCGGTGGCTTCTTCAGGGCTCAGTTCCCCTTTCAACACTTTTGTCCCCTCTTCCACCACTGCATCCCGAATCACTTCATCCTGCAGGGAAGGAGTGGCAAGAGATTCCGCCAGCTCTGTAAATTTCTTCATCTCTTCTTCGGTTCTGGGCCGCAGTTCATAGTCCAGTCTTTTATCCATATCGGCTCCGCCGACGCCCACCAGTCCATCTTTCCCTTCATACTCGTGCCCGTCGTTGGTGGTGCGGAAGGCGTCTTTTTCCACTGCAAATCCGCCGCCCTGAGAAAATTTCTGTGCCTGAGGGGTAAACAGGAACTTCACGAACTGTTCTGCTGTCTCCTGCTGAGTACTCTTGCTGCTGATTCCCATAATCATAGCGGGAACAAAGACATGTTCCGCCTGTCCCGGCATACGTCCGTAGTCTCCGTCCCCCAGTTTTTTATTGGCCGCCAGAATAAAATCCATATCATAGCCGCCCAGCAGGCCCACATTCACTTTGATATCTCCAAAAGCCACGTCAAAGACTCCCTGGCTGATACTGTCATGGTCCATCATCTCTGTGTCTGTTCCTTCTTCCATCATGGCCACATCCATTTGTATGTCGTCCAGGCTGCTGTCATATTCTCCATAAGCATTTTTCAGTTTCGTCAGAAATTCCGTAATTTTTCCTTCGTCCAGCGTTTTATCGTCTTTTCTCCAGGCTGCTCCGCAGGTATACCAGAATTTCCGGATAATCTCATCCGGCTGCTGATTGGAAAGGCAGCCTGCCTGGCCGGTCAGTTCGTCAAAATCCTCTGTAAAATATGCGCCGGACGCCTGAAGCACCGGTATTTGAAACCGGGCCGGAAGGGCACAGTTCTGTCCCTGCTCATCCTCATATGCTTTCAGAATACTTTCAAAATAATTTCCCTCCGTAACCACGGAAGAAATATCTTTCAGTATTCCCTTTTCGATATAAGTTTCCACGGGCATTCCGTCCAGTACCAGTACATCCGGGCCTTTGCCCGCCATAATCTCCGTAGTCAGTGTTTTCAGTGCGTCAGAGGTGGTCATACCGCTGTTCCCCGACATTGCCGCTTCGTAATTAATGTAAACGTCCGTATGGTCTTTCTGAAAACTGCTGATTGCCTGGCGCAGCTCCTTATTGTTATAAAGAGAATATACTTTCAGCTCTTTATCAGGCTTTGCGGGCGTATCCGGGGACCAGGTGTATTTCAGCATTACCATACCTCCCGATGAACCGGAACTGGTGTCATTGGCTGCCACCAGCAGATTCTGCTCATCCAGCATGGTCAGAGCACCTGCATAAAAAGATGGCCCGCCCAGGGAATTCATGGTTCCGTCAATTAACTGCTCCAGTACGCTGCCGCCGAATTTATAGTGATACAGCCCGCCCCTGGACAGGCCGTAAATGCTCTCCCCATTGTCTGTGCTGTCAATCACCGTAAATGTTCCGTTTTCGGAAATTACCTTCTGTAATGCTTCCTCCGTCTGTTTCTGTTCTCCTGTTTCCGTGTCGTAAAGAAGGGTTTCCGTACGGGTCTGAATCACCATGGTTTTTCCGGCCACAAAACACTGATGGGATTCCATGGTTCCGTCAAATTCCCAGGTCTGTGCCACGCTTCCGTCTGATGTTCTGACCTGATAAATGTTATCCTGTATATCTTTAATCAGAAGCTGGTCATTGCCCAGAAACTTTAAATCCAGGGCCATGTTTCCGATATTCATACCGCCTGTTTCTCCATTTTCCGGATTGCTTTCGCTTTCCGGACTGTCTTCGTTCTCCGGACTGCTTTCGCTTTCCGGGCTGTTTTCGCTTTCCGGACTGCCTTCGCTTTCCGGACTGTTTTCGTTCTCAGGGCTGTCTTCGTTCTCCGGATTTTCGATATCGCCGCTGTATACAAAGGTGTGAGCAGAGCCATTGCCTTCTTTCATTTCCGGTAATTCAAAGGAAAGTCTGCCTCCCTTTCCTGTTTTATCCAGAAGATACACGGCGGGCTTTATCCCGCTTCCTTCCACAATCTCATTAAAAACACATGCGGTCTGTCCGTCAGAAGACAGGGCGGCATAGTCGATATATCCCGTTCCCTCATCCTGTAATTCCTCCGGAAAGTCGAAAGCCTTCTCCCAGGTCGCGCCAAAGTCTCTGGAATCCCAGGCATTTTTCAGGCCATTTCCGTCACTTCCGATGAAACGGATGGTTCCGTCTTCCAGTTTTTTCATATCATAAATATTGGAAAATTCCGTGGGCAGCGTCACTTCTTCTTCCAGAAAGCGGCCCATGGCAGTATCTCCCCCATTTCCGTCTCCCGTGCCGCTTCCTTCCGCTGCTTCCTGCCCGATTCCTCCGTTTTCTTTTTTGCTGCATCCGGAAAGGCTCCCCAGAATCAGCAAGGCTGTTAATAAGAACCCTGCCATCCGTTTTAATCTGCGATACTTCTTCATCTTTTTTCCTCCTTTATGTCAATCTGTTTGGGAATTTGGAAACAAGGATAACACAGCAACCTCTAATTTTTCTCTAAATCCTTTTAAATTTTTTAGAGATAAATTAGAGACAGATGTGGTAAACTGTCTGTAAACAATACCAGAAACGAACGCCTGCAGACAATCAACGGAGGCTGCCCTTATGCGAATACTGATTATAGAAGACGACAAATCTCTGGCGGAAACTCTTCGTTTCCAGTTAGAGCACAATCATTTTGAAACAGACGTATGTTATGACGGGGAAGAAGGACTGCACTTTATCGAACAGCAGTCCCATGATCTGATTCTTTTAGACCGTATGCTTCCTGTGCTGGACGGAATTTCCGTATTAAAAATTACCCGCGAAAAAAATATTTCCACCCCTGTTATTTTTGTTACGGCTCTGGGGGCTCTGAATGAAAAAATTACAGGGCTGGACTGCGGGGCGGACGATTATCTGGTGAAACCTTTTGATTTTGAAGAATTGCTGGCCCGTATCCGATGTATTTTACGACGTCCCTCCAAATGGGAGGGCGGCAGGCCTCTGAATTTTGAAGATATTTCTTACGATGCAAAACAGAAAAAACTGTACTGCGGCAGCCTTTCCTGCTCTCTTTCTGCCAGAGAAGGAGATTTGCTGGAATTTTTCCTGCGCAATCCGGGACAGACCATTCCAAGAGGCTCTCTCCTGGCCAGAGTCTGGGGTCCGGATGCGGAAGTGGAAGACGGAAATCTGGATAATTATATTTATTTTCTGCGCCGCAGGCTGAAAAGTGTCAAAAGCACCATACACCTGAAAACAGTCCGGGGTATCGGTTACCAGCTGGAGGTCTCTCATGTATAGAAAACTGCACCTGCGCCTTACCATGTTCTGTACCTTTATCTGCGGGCTGATTCTGGTTGTCATGTCCCTGTTCTGCCTTTCTTTTTCTGAAACGGAGTCCCGGAACAGCCATTTTGCAGATTTTCAGATTAATATCAGTATGTTGAAAAACCATCTGGAAAGTCAGACCATTCTTTCCCACAACTGGCTCTCCCAGGTCACGGCAGACACGCATTTTGAAATAGATATCCGGGACAACGGCTCCGGACTGATATTTGAACATCTGAATCCCCTTTCTATTGATGAGGATTTGTTTGCACTGGCAAGACAGATGGCCAGAGAGGACCATATGGTCCTGGAAGAAGCGGTTTCCGCAGATTCCGTCCTTTCCACACATGCGGAGTTTGAACTGACCCGGAACGGTCAGAATTACTATGCCGCTGTTCTTATCATTCCCAAAAACAGCGGTGTGCTGAATGTTGCGGTCCTCTATCCCCTCACCGGCTTATACCAGACGCTCCGGTTTCGCCAGATTCTTTTCCTGTGCGCAGACGCAGGGGGCATTCTGCTGCTGGCCCTGTTTTTCTGGTTCTTTACCTGGCACATGATGCAGCCCCTGATAATCAGCAACCGGAAACAGACGGAATTTATCGCCTCCGCCTCCCATGAACTGCGCTCACCCCTGACTGTCATGCTCTCCTCCCTGTCCGCCATGAAACATGCTTCTGACGGAGACAGAGAACGGTTTTCGGAAACTATCCGTCTGGAAGGAAAACGCATGAGCCGCCTGATTGATGATATGCTGACACTTTCCGGGGCTGACAGTTCCCGGTTTTCCATTCATAAGGCCCCTGTGGAAATGGATACTCTGCTATTGTCCGTTTATGAAAAATTTGAACCTCTGGCCCGGAAAAAATCCATTTCTCTGCACATCACCCTGCCGGAAGCACTGATTCCGCCCTGCTGCTGTGATAAAGAACGCATGGAACAGGTTTTTTCCATTCTGCTGGACAATGCCCTGAGCTACACTCCGCCTCAGGGAACCATTGCCCTGTCACTGGAAACATATTCCGGCAAACTGATTTTCCGGGTGGCAGACAACGGCCCCGGCATTCCGGATACGGAAAAAGAAGCGGTATTCGACCGTTTCTACCGCTGCGATAAATCCCATAAAGACAAGGCCCATTTCGGACTGGGCCTCTGCATTGCAAAAGAAATTATTCATATACACAAAGGCAGCATCCGGGTGGAGGATGCCGCAGGAGGCGGAGCTGTTTTCGTGGTGACGCTGAGCCAGTGAAATTGGTTATCCGTTCATTCCAGGAATGCGCCGGAAAAATTCCCTGACCCCTTCCGCTGACGCGGCAAGTTCATCCTGGGCATTACCCGGCAGGTCATAATAATAATTTCCGCTGGAAATCTGAACGGATAATCGGTCAATGGGAAATCCTTCCTGAGTCCGGGGATGAGGCCTGTGGGTAATGTGAAAAGGCAGGCCCCACAAACTGCTGTCTTCACTCTCATAAATCTCCTGTCTGCCAAGATAAAAGCAGACTGCGCTGCGGTACTGGCCTTTCAGGCCGCCGAACCGCCCTGCCAGACTGCTGAAGTAATCCGTCAGCTCCTTATCCGTAGCTGCGTGGCCCTGAATCCTTCTCACACAGAGCCCCGGCTGCAGTTCTTCCGGAAGACCGTCAAAATAAAGCCCGGTATCACAGGAAAACACCGGAACCCGGAATGCTTCATAATATGCCTCCGCTTTGATTCGGGCATTTTCCAGCAGCGTCTTCCCTGTCTCCTCCGGCTCCGGAACAGTCTCTTTTCTGTCCTGTAATCCTTTTATGGTAAGATTCAGAGGCTGCAGAATCCGCCTCATAAGCAGCAACTTTCCCTCGTTGGATGTTCCATACAGTAATTCCATGGTATCTCTCCTCATCTGTATCCTGTCCGGCAGCCTCAATATTTCTTCCGTCTGTATTCCGTCAGACTGCGCCTTCCAGCAGCTTCATCATTTCCTCTCTGGTAAATTTCACGCCTTCAAATCCTTCCTGTCCCAGAAGCTGTTCCGCCAGCTCATTCTTTTTTTCCTGCAACTTTAAAATATTTTCTTCAATGGTTCCCTGGACAATCAGCTTATACACCGTGACAGGATTTTTCTGCCCAATCCGGTGGGCGCGGTCCGTGGCCTGATTCTGAACTGCCACATTCCACCAGGGGTCATAATGAATGACAATATCCGCCGCAGTCAGATTCAGCCCGGTTCCTCCGGCCTTCAGAGAAATACAGAATACCGGTATGTTTCCTTCCTGAAACCGCTCCACCAGTTCTGCC
Organism: uncultured Eubacterium sp.; assembly: GCA_949959185.1. Lineage (GTDB taxonomy): Bacteria > Bacillota > Clostridia > Lachnospirales > Lachnospiraceae > Petralouisia. The sequence continues at coordinate 47,795 of CATLIX010000019.1, forward strand.
CGACGTTCTTTGCCGGTGGCCCCGGTCAGGCTCAGGTAAGAAATCCCCTCTTTCTTCAGTTGCTCCTGTATTCTGGCCAGCATGGAGGTAAACTGAGAAAAAATCAGGATACGATGACCGCCGTCCATGGCATTTTTAATCAAATCCATACACATCAGCAGCTTGGCCGATTCTCCATGATAATTCTCGTAAATCAGAGACGGGTCGCAGCAGAGCTGACGCAGCCTTGTAAGTTCTGCCAGAATCCGGATTTTCTGTGCGGAAAATTCTTCCTCGGTCTGGCTGTCCAGCATCAGTTTCATACGCTGTACGTGGGCGGCGTACAGCCTGTCCTGTTCCCCTTCCATCCGGGCAAATACTGCCTCCTCCATTTTGGCCGGCAGGTCTTTCAACACATCCTTTTTCAGACGCCGCAGCACGAAAGGACGAATCATGCTGCGCAGACGTTCTGCCGCTTCTTCTTCCTGATTCGATACCAGGGGAATTTCAATTTCTTCCCGGAACCGGCTGTAACTGTACAGAAATCCCGGCATCAGATAATCAAAAATACTCCACAGTTCGCTGAGCCTGTTTTCCACGGGCGTTCCGGTGAGGGCCGCCTTAAAGCCCGCCCGGATTCCCTTTACCCCTCTGGCCGCTTTGGTGTTGTGATTTTTGATATACTGGGCTTCGTCCAGAATTTCATAGCCGAACCGGTGATTCTCATACTGCTCCACATCCCGCCGGAGCAAATCGTAGGAGGTAATCAGAATATCCTTCTCTTTGGCTGCCGCAAGGAGATGTTCCCGTTCTTTTGCGGTTCCGGTCAGAGCCACTGCATGAAGCTCCGGTGCAAACTTTTGGATTTCATTTTTCCAGTTGTACACAAGAGAGGCCGGACAGACAATCAGGGCGAAATTTTGGAATACCCCCGGTTCCTGCCGCTCTTTTTCCGTTTCCTCCATTTCCTGTTGTTCTGACAGCAGAAATGCCATCACCTGCAGAGTTTTTCCAAGGCCCATATCGTCTGCCAGGATTCCGCCGAACCCGTTGGCCTTTAAGGTTTTCAGCCACAGAAACCCCTGTTTCTGATATTCCCGCAGCACTTTTTCCAGAGAGTGGGGAACTTCAAAATCATTGTCCTCCACCGTTTTCATATTTCGTACCAGTGCCTTAAAATCTCTGTTTTTAACCGCATGAAAACCATTCCTGTCCTTCAGCTCTGCGTCCAGATAAAGGGCCCTGTATCTGGGTACCGAAATGTTTCCCTGTTCCCAGGCTCCGGCAGAAACAGAAAGACCTTTCTGTATATTGGACAGCACGGCCAGCCCATCGTCTTCCATACTCAGAAAATCTCCGCTTTTCAGCCGGACAAATCTGCGCTTTTTCTGGTAGGAAGAGAGGATTTCCAGCAGTTCGGACAGGGGCATTTCTTCACTGTTCAGCGTCAGTTCCAGCAGTTCACCTTTCAGGGACACGCCCACAGAGACTGCCGGAGCCGGATTTACCTGAATGGATTTCAGCCCGTCGCTGACATAGACTGTCCCCAACCGGGCCAGTTCCTCCAGGCCCTCGGTCAGGAGTGCATACAGTTTTTCATCGTCTCCGGACAGAATCATCTGCTTTTTATGGACGTCCGTATTCTGAAACCAGAGACGCACCTGTTCTTTCTGCTTCAGTTCCGCCAGCTCGTCCCGGTTCTCTATCACACGTGGTTTATCCAGAATATTATATTTTAACTCATCATACAGCACATACATCTCACATATTACGGTCTGCCTGTCCGGCGCATCCAGGTAGATTTCATATTCCGGCTCCGGCGGCAGGTACATTTTTTCCTGAAAGCTCTGCCTGTTCACCTGACAGTGCTCCTCCAGCACCGGCAGAAGATTCCGGCAGAAAGCAGGCAGTTCCCCTTTGGATATAAAAAAACTTTCATATTTATAGCTGCTCATATACTCCCAGAAAGGCCGGATATCCCGAACATGTTCCATGGAATCCCGGTAAATCACTCCGTCTTTCCACAGATAGGCATAATCGCTTCCATACGTATAAAATACTTCCTCCGCCTCCAGCAGCGCCCCGTCCGGCTGGCCCTGCACCGTCAGCCTGGGCTGATAAGGCTCATCGGAAAGCTGCCAGTTCTCTCCCTGGATGTAATTCAGTTCCACTGCAAAGGGTTCCGTTCCCACCGCCTGAAAAAAGCGGTCCATATTGCCGCTGTGAAGGGGAACAAAACGGTTCGCATTTTTGTCATAATAATTGCGTATCTGTCTTCCCCGGTTCTGATTCTCTACTTCCAGCATAAGGAACTCCGCCAGCGCTCTGCCCGTTTCCGTAAAGGCCTCCGGCGTATGGTAGAATTCCAGTTCTTTTCCGTAGGAAGCCCGTTCTCCCCGGCGCAAAGCGTCGGTAAAGGAAATGATATTTTTCAGTACATATTTCCTTTTATTTCCAATTCTGAATTCCGCATAAATCTGTCCGTATGACACGGACAGCCGAGGCTCCAGCTCCACGGTCCCGTTCATTTCCATCTGCCTGTATGCCAGACGTTCTCTCTCTTTATACTGGTTCAGCAGATGGGACAGCCCGTAGCTGCTGCTCCGTCCCGGCATGATTCCTTTACCGGCAGAAGATTCGGCGAATATATTTTTACTGTCCCTGTTCTGAATGTACTGCAGTAAAACTGCCGCGCAGTGCTTGCAGATTCCTTCATAACTGTAAAAAGCCGGACAGGTGCAGGTGATATGGGTAATTTCCGACTGTTCTTCATCCACACTGGCCAGTACCTGATACTGATTGATACCGCTGCCCTGAACTTTTGCCTGAATCCCCACCAGTTCCCGGCCCTCATCGTTTTTTGTTTCACATCGGATGGATTTCACGGAGCCAAGCCGCAGAAGCTCCTGCCCTCTGGTGTAACATACATTTTTTCCGCACAGTTCTTTTACCAGTTTTTTCTCAATCATAGGTTGCCTGCCTTTGTTTTCCACTGTCCACATAAACGAAATTTCACCTGCTACTATCTGACTAATTATACCCCTGTTATTCCCCCGCGTAAAGGATTTCTGCAAAGATTACTCCCGCTGAAAGAAAACAAACGTAACTATTCAGCCTCCCGGCTTCATAGTTAAGGAATCCGACCCATTTAAAGTTTGCTTTCAGCAAAGGGCCGGATTCCTTGCAGTTTTACACTACTGGCTGCTAACTGCGCAGCAAATGCGCAGTTGCAGGCTGAATAGTTACAAACAAACGTAACAAAACAGAAGAACCCTGCTGATTTTCCATCTCACTCCGGAACTCAGCAGGGTTCATTCATTTGTTATCTAATCTTAAACTACCTGTTTCTTGGCCACAAAAATCGGAAAAGTATCGGTACCCTTCAGCTCTTTGCCTTCGGAAACCCTTACTTTCTTATCTGTAATAATGTATTCTGCCTGAACGCCTTCTTCAATGACAGTATCCTGCATCAGGACTGCATTTTTAACTTTGGCGCCCTTGCCGATCTTCACTCCACGGAACAGAATGCAGTTTTCAATTTCTCCTTCGATAACGCAACCGTCAGCCACCATAACGTTCCGTGCAGAAGCACCGTTTACATAGCGGGTGGGGTTATCGTCACGTATTTTTGTATAAATGGGGCTCTCGCCAAACAGTGCTTCCAGATTTTCATTATCCAGAAGTTTCATATTTGCATCGAAATAACCTTTCAGACAGTCAATCCGTGCAGCATATTCTTTGTACTCGTATCCCATTACTTTCATTTCATCCAGATGTGGAACCAGAATATCACGCTCCAGATAAGTACTGCCCCTCTTAAATGCTTCGCTGATAAGGTTAATCAGATACTCACGCTCAAATACATATACATTCATGGAGAAATTCTTCACACCGGTTTCCTGGGAATTGATATGTATCCTCTTTACACGGTCGCCTTCCAAATCAAGGGTATAATACATGCCCTTATTCAGTTCGTCCGCTTTGAGAATGCTTTCCGGCAGATTTTCCTTCGTATATGCAATCGTAACGTCCGCCTCACTTGCAATATGAGCGTCCAGCAATGCTTTAAAATCAAAATTAAATGCGATATTGGTATCTGACATCACCACATATTTTTCTTTCTGAGATTTCAGAAATCCAACAATACTGGCAATCATGCCTACCCGACCAGTGTAAACACCCATATTTTTCTGAGCAAAGGGCGGGAAAATATTCAGTCCGCCGTTCTTACGGGACAAATCCCATTCACGTCCGGAACCGAGGTGGTCCAGCAATGAGAAATAATTTTCACGCACCAGCACGGTAATATTATCAATACCGCAGTTCACCATACTGGACAGTACGAAATCTATCATACGGTAACGTCCTGCAAAAGGAATGGAAGCCATCAGACGCTCGCTGGTCAGTTCTGGTACAAGCTCATCATAGGCATTGGGGAAAATAATGCCCAGTGCATTTGTGTTATTGGAATTTGTCATTGTTTATCACCATCCTTTACATTATCACTGACCATGGCATTGGGTCCGATGACAGCATCGTCGCCTACATAAACGCCAGGCCCAACGGTTGCCACGCCTGCTTCGTCGCCTTCCGGCATCTGTCCCACCATAGCATTCTGTCCGATAATTACATTTTCTGCTATGATGCAGTGTTTTACCTGAGCGCCTGCTTTGATAATGGTATTGCCCATTACCACTGCGTCTTCCACATAAGCGCCTTCCTCCACCTTCACACCTGCAAAGAGGATGGAATGCTTCACATTTCCTGAAATATTGCACCCGTCTGTAATCATGGAATTTTCCACATGGGCGCCCGTATTGATTTTATGTCCGGTCATACCGCTGTTCCGGCTGTAAATCTTCCACTTTTCATCGAAAAGGTTAATGCCGCTGTGTTCCGGGTCCAGAACCTCCATATTTGCTTCCCAGAGAGAAGAAATGGTTCCCACGTCTTTCCAGTAGCCGTTAAAGTGATATGCGTACATTTTCCGCCCGTCCTTCAGCAGGTTGGGGATAATGTTATTGCCGAAATCATTTTCCGAAGCGGGGTCTTCCTCATCCTCGATAAGATATTTCCTGAGAATATCCCAGTTGAAAATATAAATTCCCATAGAAGCCAGATTGGATTTAGGCTCTTTGGGCTTTTCCTGAAACTCTGTAATTTTGTCATCCTCATCTGCCACCATCAGACCGAACCTGGAGGCCTCCTCCCAGGGTACCTCCATAACAGCTACTGAGAATTCTGCCCCTTTTTCCTTATGGAACCGAAGGAAATCGCTGTAATCCTGTTTGCAGATCTGGTCACCGGAAAGAATAATGACATATTCCGGGTCATAGCGGTCAATAAAAGAAATATTCTGATATATTGCGTTTGCAGTTCCTTTATACCAGTCAGAGCCGGATGCCTGCTGATAGGGCGGAAGTACGTGTACGCCTCCGTACAGACGGTCCAGGTCCCAGGGCTGTCCATTTCCAATATACTCGTTCAAAATCAGCGGCTGGTACTGTGTCAGAATACCTACCGTATCAATTCCGGAGTTCACACAGTTTGACAGTGGAAAATCAATTATACGATATTTCCCGCCAAAGGGAACTGCAGGTTTTGCCAGCTTCTGGGTCAGTGCATAAAGGCGGGAACCCTGACCACCGGCAAGAAGCATTGCAATCATTTCTTTACCCATTTTTTCTCTCCTTTTCCTGTTAATTATTATCTCAACATGCACATATCTGTCTCTTATACGTCCGGCTTCCGGATGATTTGTACAAATATGCCATAGCTGATAACCACATAACATGACATTTTCCAACAATTTTCCTTTTCTGGCAAATAGCGGAATAACCTATTGTTATTATTGTACAGGATTATATGTTTTTTGTAAATAAATTATTGCGATTTTAATAAAAAACCAGCAACCACCCGGCCATAGCCTGTAAGACAGGTGAATCATGCTCGGATGTATGTGCACAGAATACAGGCTATGAACGGAGCGCCCCTTTTTCGTTTCTTATGACAGGTCTGTAATTTTCCCGGCAAATTGTATATAATAGAAACTGTACCTGTCTCAGTTGATACATGAAAATACGTATCGCACGAGTGCACATTTGGAGGACAATACCATGCCTGGATTTACCACTCATTATCTGTTTGGCCTGAACACCTGGAAGCAGATGGCTCCCAATTCTCTGAAACAGACCATACGCCAGAATCATGCTGCTTTCAGCCTGGGGCTGCAGGGGCCCGATCTGTTTTTTTATTTCCTGCCTTCCTATCTTATCCATAAAAACAATATTGGCTCCGTGGCCCATACGGAGCAGACAAACTCCTTTCTCCATCATCTGCTGAACAGCCGCAGGCTGTTTTCCGACAAAAAAGAACGGCAGATTGCCGAAGCCTATATTGCGGGCTTTCTGGGCCATTACCTGCTGGATACCCACTGTCACCCCTATGTCTACTGGAAAACCGGATTCCAGGAAAAGAATAACCGATACCATGGCCGCCATATGAGCCTGGAAACAGAAATCGACACAACGCTGCTGGCATTATACCGACGCTGTCCGCCTGCCGCTTTCCGTCAGAACCGGGTAATTTCCCTTTCACCTGCGGAAATACGCACCATTTCCAGGATACTGTATAATGTATACACTCAGACTTATCCACATATTGCTGTACATCGTCTTACCATGCACGCCGCCATCCGCTCCATTCAGCTTGGTACCAGATTTTTTCACGACCCTGCCGGATGGAAAAAGCCTGTCATCAGCAAACTGGAGCAGTGGATTCTGGGATACCCGCTGTTTTCCACCATGATTCCGGATGAAAAACCTTCTGTCCACAAAGACCCTCTGAATCTGCGCCACTGCCTGTGGAACAATCCCTGGGCCCCCTCCCTGTTCTCCGACGCTTCCTTTCCGGATTTGATGGAAGCTGCCGGAGAACGGTACAGGGAAACGCTCACTGCTTTGTATGCACTGTTTCAGGAACGGCCTTTCACCCCCGCGGAGACCCTTGGGATTCACAGGCTGTCAAAAAGCCTTGGAAATAACTCCTACCACAGCGGTCTGGATGCGGGAATACCCAGTTAAATTTGGAATTCCACATATTTTAACGCTTCACAGCAATATAGTTTTTTTCTATAAGACAAAAAAATCCTGAATCTGGCCCAGTATGGTATTTACAAGCCGGGTTCTGGCCTCTACGCTGGCCCAGGCAATATGAGGCGTAATCAGCAGTTTTCCGCTGTCTTTGATTTCTTTCAGGGGATTTTCCGGACTCATGGGTTCCACACAAAGCACATCCAGTCCGGCCGCCATAATTTCTCCGTTTTTCAAAGCGTCTGCCAGATCCTGTTCTGCCACAATGGGGCCTCTCCCCAGGTTCAGGAAAATGGCAGACTTTTTCATTTTTTCAAAAGCCTTTTTATCCATCAGCCCTTCTGTTTCCGGCGTCAGCGGGGCATGAACGGATACTATGTCAGATTTTGCCAGCAGTTCGTCCAGTTCCACCCGCTGGTATCCCGGCTGATTATTTTTTCCGGAGGTGGAATAGTAAATCACATTGCAGCCAAAAATTTTTGCTGCTTCCGCCACCCTTCTGCCGATGGCGCCCATGCCGATAATTCCCCATGTCTTCCCGTCCAGCTCTGTAAATTTTTTATCAAAATGAGTAAAAATCCGGTCTCCCACGTATTTTTCCGATTTTACATACTTGTCGTAATAGGGCAGATGTTCCAGCAGGTAAAACAGCAGTGCAAAGGTATGCTGGGTCACGCATTCGGTGGAATAGCCTGCCACATTGCGCCATGCAATTCCCCGTTTATCCAGATAATCTTTGTCCAGATTATTAGTACCGGTTGCCGCCACACATACCAGTTTCAGATTTTTGGCATTCCCGATGGTCTGTTCATTTACCGGAACCTTGTTTACAATAATAACATCCGCGTCCCTTACCCGCTGACCGGCTTCTTCAGGTGTGGAAAAGTCATATTTTACCACTTCTCCCAATGCTTCGTATCCGGATAAGTCCATGTCTTCTCCAATTGTCTTTGCATCCAAAAATATAATCTTCATTTTATTTCCTCCTCTATGGTTAGTTTGATTGAAAACCATTCTTTTTGCGATTCTGAAATTTCCCCTGCGGAACCGTCCGGTTTATTGCCGGCTTTTACAGGAAACTCTGGGGCATTTTCCGGATTATCACTGGCTTTCATGGGAAACTCTGCGGCGTTTTCCGGATTATCACTGGCTTTCATGG
>CATLIX010000020.1 GCA_949959185.1 uncultured Eubacterium sp.
ATCTACCAGATAACCGTTGTTATCCACACTAAAAATTCCAACTCTTGACAAGAATAATCCCGATCCCTCTACATTAGTAAAAGTACCGTTCACCATGTTTCCTACAAGGAAGAATCCTGTTCCGTCAATCATACAGTCCATAGTTCTTGAAGACGGCGACGGTGCCCCTGTGGTGTATACGTTGGAGATAGATGATACGGTGGAACCATAACCTACCTGAGAAGCGTTATGTCCTCCGGCCGCTCCGGCTATGACACTACCTCCGGTACTGTTGATGGAATTCGTATACATTGCGTCTTTGAAGTTGTAACTGTAGGATTTGAATCCCCAGGTATTTACATTGGCAATATTATTACCGATTACGTCCAGCTTTGATTGATGCGCTTTGAGTCCTGCGACTCCAGCTACCATTGATCTGACCATTTTTCATACTTCCTTTCTATTATACCGCTGTCGGGGAGGGCTTGCGAGTCGCGCAAGCCCTTAAGCCTCCTCTAATGGTCCGGCTTACATTATGACAGCACTGTCTATATTAGTAAATATGTTCTCTTTCATCTCGGTTCCGGACATGGTTGTTACCACCACGTTGTGAGGGACGTTGACGATAAATGCACCGCTCTCTCCTATGATAACTACGTCTCTGGCGCCCTTGGATCTGGCTTTCTGAACTGCCTGATTAAGGTCGTTAAGAAGATTGTCGGTCATCTCGATTCCGCGTTCCTGCACTCTTTGAACCGCATGTTTTGAAAAATGTACTGATTGGGATCTCTCTGCTTCCTGCTGCAAGAGATCGGCAAACTGTATATTTGGATTTTTATTTGCCGGGGTATCGATTCCCTTCTGACCCGCTGGGCGTGCCTGCAACTGTCGCCTCAGGAGCGGGAGTGGCTGGAGGAATATGAAAAATCCTCTGATTCCCGCGGGGTTGTTGACTTTTCAGAAAAATTATGATAGAATATCAACCTGTGAGACAGAAAATGATGGTCCTCTGTTACGAAAGGTATTAAGAACATCGGAATATAATCAGGAGGTCACAGGATGAACGCAACAGAAATTATGAAAAGTATTGAACAGGAACAGTTAAAATCAGAGATTACGGAATTCCGCGTAGGCGATACCATTAAAGTATATGGTAAGATTAAAGAAGGAAACCGTGAAAGAATTCAGGTTTTTGAAGGAATTGTGTTAAAGAGACAGGGCGGCAGCAACCGTGAGACTTTCACCGTAAGAAAATTCTCCAACGGTGTGGGAGTTGAGAAGACCTGGCCGCTGCATTCTCCCAATGTTGAGAAGATTGAAGTTGTCCGCCGCGGTAAAGTAAGACGTGCGAAATTAAATTACCTGAGAGGACGCGTAGGCAAGAGAGCAAAAGTAAAAGAGCTGGTAAAATAATCCGGACAGAATGCAGAAGGGACAAATACAATTGTAGTTGTCCCTTTTTCCTCATACAGGAGATTCCTCCGGGTTTCCTGTATGAGGAAAATGATATGCAGGATACAGGCACCTTGCGGAGAGAAAAATGAGAAGGACATCAGGATTAAATTTTAACCGGAAAAAGCGAAAAGTAAATACAGGATTACTGAGAGAGATTGCGCTCTGGACAGGGGAGATTCTGCTGACCATGTTTGTGGCAGTCCTTTTGGTGTTATTTGTGGGATTCCGCATTTCTGTGGTGGGCCCTTCCATGTCTCCCACGCTGGAGAACGGAGAGAAAATTCTGGTCAACCGGCTTGTGTATAAAATATTCAGCCCGAAGCAGAACGATCTGATTGTATTTCTGCCCAATGGAAACGAGAAATCCCATTACTATATCAAGCGGGTCATCGCCATGCCGGGAGACAAAGTGCAGGTAAAGGAAGGCATGATTTATATTAATGGAGAGCCTTTTGAAGAAAAGGTGGAAGTTCCCGCCATTGAAAATGCACTGCTGGCAGAAGAAGAACTCACCGTGGGCGAGGACGAGTATTTTGTGCTGGGGGATAACAGGAACAACAGCGAGGACAGCCGGTACGCCAGTATTGGAAATGTAAAGAAAGAATATATTGTGGGAAAGGCATGGTGTATTGTCTGGCCCTGGGACAGATTCGCTCTGCTGAAATAACGGAAAGGTGATAATATGCAGTTTCAATGGTATCCTGGACATATGACGAAAGCCAGACGTCAGATGCAGGAAGATATGAAATTAATAGATCTGGTAATTGAACTGGTAGACGCCAGAATTCCCTTAAGCAGCCGCAATCCCGATATAGATGAACTTGGAAAGCAGAAAGCCAGACTGATTCTTATGAACAAAGCGGATCTGGCCAGTGAAGAACAGACAGCCGCCTGGGCGGAATATTTCAGGAAAAAGGGCTGGTTTGTGGTAAAACTGGACGCCAGGTCCCGGACAGGGATGAAGACCATCAGCAGCGTGATTATGGAAGCCTGCAGGGAGAAAACGGAGCGGGACCGGAAACGAGGCATTAAAAACCGTCCCATACGGGCCATGGTGGTGGGAATTCCCAACGTGGGTAAATCCACGTTTATCAATACCTATGCGGGAAAAGCCTGTGCCAGAACGGGAAATAAGCCGGGGGTAACCAAAGGAAAACAGTGGATTAAGCTGAATAAGAATGTGGAGCTTCTGGACACGCCTGGAATTTTATGGCCCAAATTTGAAGATCAGCAGGTGGGGCTGCTGCTGGCACTGATTGGCTCCATAAAAGACGAAATTTTAAATATTGACGAACTTTCTCTGGAACTGATTGGAATTCTGAAGGAAAATTATCCTGGAGTGCTGGCTGCACGGTACGGGGTGGAAGAAGACCGGAATCCGCCGGAACTGCTGATGCAGATTGCCGAAAACCGCAACTGTGTCAAAAAGGGAAATGAGCCTGATTACAGCAAAGCGGCAGCCCTTGTCATTGACGAGTTCCGCAGCGGACGCCTGGGAAACATAACCCTTGAATTCCCCAATGAGGAGAGTTGAAAAGAAAGAAGAATGTATGATTATGAATAAAAAGGAAGAGGACAGGAAACAGGAAGAAAACCGGAAAGAGAAAAGGGCGGGAAAGGAGAAATCTCCCAGGGATAAGTCGGATATGGTGAAAGAGACCCTGAGTTTTATTCTCTATATTGCAATTGTATTTCTGGTGACCTATCTGGTGATTCATTATGTGGGGCAGCGCACCCAGGTAAGCGGTACTTCCATGGAATATACCCTCAGTGACGGAGATAATCTGATTGTGGATAAAATCAGCTACCGGTTCCACGACCCGGAACGGTTTGATATCATAGTATTTCCTTTTCAGTACAAAGAAGATACTTATTATATCAAGAGGATTATCGGCCTGCCGGGAGAAACGGTACAGATTGATGACGAAGGGAATATTTATATTGACGGGGAAGTGCTGGAGGAATCCTACGGAAGAGAGATTATTTTAGATCCGGGAGAAGCCGCCAGTCCCATTGAACTGGGAGAAGGAGAATATTTTGTGCTGGGAGATAACAGGAATGCAAGTTCAGACAGCCGGGATCCCAGTGTGGGCAAAATACGCAGAGAAGATATTATCGGAAGAGCCTGGCTGCGGCTTTATCCCTTTGACCGGATTGGATTTATCAAACATCAGTAGGGGGATAAATCCGGAATCCTCAGGAGACAGTACAGGATAAGAGGAGAATACAGTGGGAGAACAGAAAAAAATCAGTGAGATAAAAGAGGAATTACAGGCAGCAGAGGAGACGATGCTGCCTGCCTTTATTTCCGAATATAACAATGACAGTCGCGCCGGAGTTCAGAAATTGCTGCAGCAGGCCGGAAAACGTCTGGAGAAGCTGCAGCAGGAGCGGGAGAGAATCGAGAGACTGAAAGTTTATGAAAGGCAGTACGAACAGGCAGGCCATGTGTGCGGAATCGACGAGGCGGGCAGAGGGCCACTGGCAGGCCCTGTGGTGGCCGGGGCAGTAATTCTGCCCAAAGACTGCGGAATTCTTTATATCAATGATTCCAAAAAGCTCAGTGAGAAAAAAAGAGAAGAACTCTATGAGGTGATTATGGAGCAGGCCCTGGCCACAGGAATCGGCATGGTAAGTCCCGCCAGAATTGATGAAATCAATATTCTTCAGGCAACTTATGAGGCTATGCGGCAGGCTATTCAAAATTTAACTCTGACGCCCGATATATTATTAAATGATGCTGTGACCATTCCCCAGGTGGACATTCCTCAGGTTCCCATTATCAAAGGAGATGCGAAAAGCATTTCCATCGGAGCGGCAAGTATCATTGCAAAAGTAACCAGAGACAGGCTGATGGTGGAATACGACAAAATTATGCCGGAGTATGGATTTGCCCGCAACAAAGGATACGGTTCCCAGGAACACATGCAGGCAGTCCGGACTTTTGGGCCCTCGCCCATACACCGTCAGACCTTTATAAAAAACATAGAAAGGCAGTGATGGATATGTCATTTTTGGAGGGTGTTCATCAATATCAGGCCAATACAGCATCCAATACACAGACCCTGAATTCTGTAAAGGAAACAGCTTCCGTGCGTCCGGCCTCTCAGCTTCAGGAACTGGTTCCGGGCAAAGTGTTTGAAGGAATGGTGACAGACATAAAAAGCAACGGTCAGGTAACTCTTGGACTGAGCGACGGAAGTACCATACAGGCCAGAATGGAGACGGGAGTCACACTGGAACAGGGGCAGCCCATGCTGTTTGAGGTAAAGGGTACCACAGAAGAACAGATTTCCATCCGCCCGGTGGTTCTGGAAAGTGCTCAGAATCCCACATTGATGAAAGCGCTGGAGGCGGCGGGACTGAAGGTAAATCCCCGTAACCTGTCCATGGTAAACCAGATGATGATGGAGCAGCTTCCCATAGACAGAAACAGCCTGCTGCAGATGGCGCGGGCTGCGGCCGGTTTTCCTCAGGCAGACATGCAGATGCTGGTTCAGATGCAGAAGCTGGGATTTCAGATTACGGAAAATTCCCTGAACCAGTTTCAGAATTATCAGAACGGACAGCAGGCAATCCTGCCGGATTTGCAGAACCTGATGGAAGGTCTTGCAAATCTGCCGGAGCAGCTGTTCGGACAGGAAGGACAGGGACTTACGGAGAATTTTACGCTGGGCGGCAGCGGGCAGAATCCGGCGACAGCAGGGGCCGGGCAGAATCCGGCAGCGGCAGGAGTCGGACAGAATCCGGCGGCAGGAGCCGGACAGCAGACAGGCCGGATTCCCGGAATTCAGCAGCAGATTATGGAAATTCTGCTGGGCAACAGTACACAGGCAGAGGGAGCGGGTGCGGCAGGGGGACAGACGGAGACCGTGAATCCGGATTTGCAGAATCCGGTATCTCAGAATCCGGCTTCTCAGGGTACAGGAGTACTGGAAAGCCTTACCGGCGCAGCCCAGGCGGAGTCTCAGGCCCAGGTACAGGCCAAAGCAGAGTCCCAGGTCCAGGTACAGGCCCAGGCAGGAGTTCCCCCGGAAGCTCCGGAATCTGCCGGGAAAGAGAGCGGCGCCCAGGCGCAGAATAGCATAAACCAGATACTGACCGGAGAACAGCAGGAGAATCTGGCCTCCATGCTGAAAGAATCCGGGGCAGCGGAAAATCAGCAGCTTCTGCCCCAGGGCAGGCTGAATGCGAACCTTTCTGCCGGAGAATTTCTGCAGCAGATGATGAAAGCCCTGGAAAGCAGCGAGTATGGAGAGGCCGGGGCCATGAAGAAGCTGTTTTCTTCAAAAGAAGTGAAAAACCTGATGAAACAGGCCATGACAGAGCAGTGGATGCTGACGCCGGAAAAATTAAAAGAAGAAGGGGCTGTAAAGGAGCTGTACCAGCGTCTGAACCGGCAGATGTCAGAGTTGCAGCAGGTGCTGTCCCAGGCGGGAAAGGAAGGCAGCGCCCTGGCAAAAACAGCTCAGTCCGTGCAGAATAATCTGGATTTTATGAATCAGTTAAATCAGGTGTACACCTATGTGCAGCTTCCGCTGAAACTGCAGCAGCAGAATGCCCACAGCGATTTGTATGTGTATACCAACAAAAAGAATCTGAGGGAAAAGGAAGGCGATTTGTCCGCACTGCTCCACCTGGATATGGAACATCTGGGTTCCACCGATATTTATGTGAAAATGCATGGACAGTCGGTGCAGACGGATTTCTACCTGGCAGATGAGAAATCTTACCGGCTGATTGCCGGATTTACAGATAAACTGGCGGAACGTCTGGAGCAGAAAGGATATAGCTGTGAGATAAAGGTGGAAAACAGGAAACTGCAGAAAGATTCTCCCCGGGAATTTCTGGAGCAGGAAAAGCCTGCCGGAAAGCTGCACCGGTATTCCTTTGATGTGAAAGCATAGAACTTATGTTTTACAGAGAAAGAAAATGGAAATCCGGACTGACAGGCTGTGAGTAAATATGGGAACGGAGGGAGCCAAAGGGCCATGGACGGAACAAGATACAGAAATACAAAAGAGCTGGTAACCATGGAAACCACATCGGGTGAAAAGCAGAAAACCGCTGTGGCCATAGCCTACAATCCGGGGGAAACCGCACCGAAAATCATAGCTACCGGAAAAGGGCATCTGGCGGAGCGGATTATTGAAAAGGCGAAAGAAGACAACATCCCCTTTTACCGGGATGATAAACTGGCAAAAACCCTGTCCAAACTGGAAATCGGCGATATGATACCGCCGGAACTGTATGAAGTGGTGGCGGAAATACTGGTATTTGTAGATGATATGGAGCGAATGCGGGAGAAACTGCGGTAAATCACAGAATAAGAAATAAGCGGAGCAGATACAGGGGAGACCGTATCAGGTGACAGTAAACAGGAGACAGAAGGGGTATGTAAATTTGGGAAAAGCAGGAAATGAGAACCGCAGTCTTGGCATGGCCTTCGAACAGCAGGCGGCAGAATTTCTGAAAGAAAAGGGTTATCAGATTCTGACGGCAAATTTCCGCAGCAGGTATGGAGAAATAGATCTGGTGGCCAGACAGGGGAAATACCTGGTATTTGTGGAAGTAAAATACCGGAAAGATATAAGAGGCGGCCATCCGCTGGAGGCGGTGAATCTTTCAAAGCAGCGGAAAATCTGCCGGACGGCGGAATATTACTGTCTCCGTTATGGATATGGAGAAGAGACGCCCTGCCGGTTTGACGTAATCGGAATTCTGGGAACAGAGATGATTCATGTGGAACATGCGTTTCCTTTTCGGCGCTGAAACTATCCAATTATCAAAATTTCATGTACAATTTCCACAGTTTCTTTTAAATATCTCCTTCATACAAAAGGCCGAAATGCCAGACGCACCGGACATTCCAGCGAGCCTCTGAATGCAAAGAATCATGTTCAGCAGAGGCTTTCATGCTTCTTTAAGTCTCGCTTCCATAGTGCTGAAATGCATTTCTCACCTTTTGCATGAGAAAATATTTATATTCAAATCTTTTGAATTGTACATGAAATTAACACAATTATTGAGTTTCACAATTATCTGTTTATGCATAATAACAGGAAGGAGCGGTTATGGAGCAGCAAATCGTATTTCAGTCCGGAAGCAGGAAACCAGTTCCGGTATTAAAACAGGCAGAGACGGAGGCGGGAATCTTTCCGTACCTGTCTTTTCCGCTGGTGGAAGAAACCCATCTGGTAAAGCACTGTTTTACCACCAGACTGGGCGGCGTCAGCAAAGGCATATTTGAAAGTCTGAATCTGAGCTTTACCAGAGGAGATGAGAGGGAAGCTGTGGAAGAAAATTTCCGCAGAATCTCACAGGCCCTTGGGACAGAGTATGGGAATTTTGTGCTGACAGACCAGACCCATACCGCCAATGTAAGGCGGGTGGGCAGGGAAGATGCGGGAAAGGGACTGCTCAGAGAAAGGGATTATACGGATATTGACGGACTGATTACCAATGAACCGGGGCTGGTACTGTCAGCCTTTTTTGCGGACTGCGTGCCCCTGTATTTTGTGGATACCAGGCAGAAAGCCATCGGGCTGTCTCATTCCGGCTGGCGGGGAACTGTGGGCCGCATGGGAAAAGCCACGCTGGAGGCCATGAAACGGGAATTTCAGACAGAGCCGGAGGATGTGGTCTGTGCCATCGGCCCCTCCATCTGCCAGAACTGCTATGAGGTCAGCGAAGATGTGGCGCTGGCATTTGAGCAGGGATTTCCCGGACGCAGAGACGAGATTCTGCAGGATAAGGGAAATGGAAAATACCAGCTTGATTTGTGGCGGGCCAATGAGATTGTCCTGCTGGAAGCAGGTATCCGGCAGGAACACCTGACAGTGACAGAAATCTGTACCTGCTGTAACCATAAATTACTGTTTTCCCATCGGGCCAGCCATGGGAAACGGGGAAATCTTGGGGCATTTCTGTGCCTGAAATGACAGGAGGAAATATAGAAAATGAAAAAAATGGAAACAATTATGGAATATATTCTGGATGAGACCAGAAAAATTCTGGCCATAGACAGCCCTACCGGATATACGGAAGAAGCGGCGGAGTATCTGATGAAAGCGTACCGCTCTCTGGGATATGAACCGGTAAAAACCGTAAAAGGCGGCGTGCTGGTGAATCTGGGCGGACAGGAGCCGGAGAACGGGATTTTACTGGAAGCCCATATGGATACGCTGGGCGCCATGGTTTGTGAAATCAAAGGGAACGGCAGGCTGAAAGTGTCGCCTCTGGGCGGTCTGAATCCCAACAATGCAGAAGCAGAAAACTGCCGGATTATTACCAGATTCGACGGCGTGTATGAGGGAACCTTTCAGATGGAAAATGCTTCCGTCCATGTAAACGGCGATTACAGCACAGCCAAACGGAGCTTTGATACCATGGAAGTGGTACTGGACGAAAAAGTCAGCTCCATGGAAGAGACGGAAAAACTTGGTATTATGGCAGGGGATATTGTGGCCTTTGCGCCCAGAACTGTGATTACGGAAAAAGGCTATATCAAGAGCCGGTTTCTGGATGATAAGCTGAGTGTGGGTGTTTTGCTGGGATTTGCGAAATATATAAAAGAGGAAAAGATTATTCCTGAACGGAATATTTACCAGCACATTACCGTTTATGAAGAAGTGGGTCATGGAGCCTGCGGAACGGTACCCGACGGCGTAACAGAAATTCTGTCTGTGGACATGGGATGTGTGGGCGAGGGACTGAACTGTACGGAGCACCAGGTATCCATCTGTGTGAAAGACAGCGTGGGCCCTTACAGTTATCCTGTGGTAAGCGGTCTGATAAAGGCGGCGAAAGACCATGGCATTGACTTTGCCCCGGACGTATATCCCCATTACGGGTCAGATGCGGACGCTGCACTGGAGGCGGGTTATGACTGCCGCCATGGGCTGATTGGTCCGGGAGTCTATGCCTCTCATGGCTATGAGAGAAGCCATGTGGACGGAGTAAAGGCCACGCTGGATTTGCTGAAAGCATACTTACTGTAAATTCAGTTCCTGAAAATCAATCCACAGGGATTCCTTTCCGTTATCAGTCGTCTTCTTCCTGCGCGTTACTGGTAGAATATACCTGACGCTTTCTGGCCATTTCGTCGCTTTCCAGATACTCGTCGTAGGTGGTGATTTTGTCAATCATGGAGCCGTTTGGAAGA
Source organism: uncultured Eubacterium sp. (assembly GCA_949959185.1). Taxonomy (GTDB): domain Bacteria; phylum Bacillota; class Clostridia; order Lachnospirales; family Lachnospiraceae; genus Petralouisia. Next base: position 9,599 of record CATLIX010000020.1, read on the forward strand.
AACTCAATGATACGGTTGGCAGTGGTCTGTACCACCTGATGGTCTCTGGAGGCAAACAGCAGGACACCGGGGAACTTCATCAGCCCGTTATTCAGGGCGGTGATGGACTCCATGTCCAGATGGTCGGTGGGTTCGTCCAGAATCAGCACGTTTGCTCCGGTAATCATCATACGGGATAAAAGCACCCGTACTTTTTCCCCGCCGGACAGCACTTTCATTTTCTTCACGCCGTCTTCTCCGGCGAACAGCATTCTGCCCAGGAAGCCCCGCACATAGGTGGCGTCCTTGATTTCAGAATACTGGGTCAGCCATTCCACAATCTGCAGGTCGTTGTCAAAAATTTCCGTATTATCCTTGGGGAAGTAGGACTGGCTGGTGGTTACGCCCCATTTGTAATTGCCCTCGTCGGGCTCCATCTCTCCTGCAAGGATTTTGAACAAAGTGGTCTTTGCAGTTTCGTTGCTTCCCACAAATGCAATTTTGTCGTCATGTCCCACAATAAAGGACACGTTGTCCAGTACCTTTACTCCGTCGATGGTCTTGCATAAGTTTTCCACGGTCAGCACCTCATTGCCGATTTCCCGGTTGGGGCGGAAGTCAATATAAGGATATTTCCGGCTGGAAGGCTTGATTTCGTCAAGCTGGATTTTCTCCAGCGCCTTTTTCCGGGAGGTAGCCTGTTTGGATTTGGAAGCATTGGCGGAGAACCGGGAAATAAATTCCTGCAGCTCTTTGATTTTTTCTTCCTTTTTCTTGTTGGCTTCTTTCATCTGCCGGATTAAAAGCTGGCTGGACTCATACCAGAAATCGTAATTTCCCGCATAGAGCTGGATTTTGGCATAATCAATATCTGCAGTATGGGTGCAGACCTTGTTCAGAAAATACCGGTCGTGGGACACTACGATAACCGTATTGTTGAAATTGATTAAAAATTCTTCCAGCCATGCAATGGCGTCTAAATCCAGGTGGTTGGTGGGCTCGTCCAGGAGCAGGATGTCCGGGTTGCCGAACAGCGCCTGGGCCAGCAGGATTTTCACTTTCTGTTCTCCCGATAAGTCCTTCATAAGAGCGTAGTGGAATTCCGTTTCAATGCCCAGACCGTTTAAGAGCTGGGCCGCGTCCGATTCCGCATTCCATCCGTCCATCTCCGCGAATTCCGCTTCCAGTTCGCTGGCGCGAATCCCGTCCTCATCGGTGAAATCTTCCTTCATGTAAATGGCGTCTTTTTCTTTCATAATGTCATACAGATGCTGATTTCCCATGATAACCGTGTCCAGCGCGGAGAATTCATCGTATTTGAAATGATCCTGCTGCAGGAAAGAGAGCCGCTGGCCGGGAGTGATGAAAACATCTCCTTTGGTAGGCTCTAACTGTCCGTTTAAAATTTTGAGAAAGGTGGACTTTCCGGCTCCGTTGGCGCCGATGAGCCCATAACAGTTCCCTTCGGTGAACTTGATATTCACGTCCTCGAATAAAGCCTTTTTGCCGATTCGCAGTGTTACATTGTTTGCACTAATCATATTAAAATCCTCGTTTTTCTGAATTTTCTGTTCTTTATCGTATTATGATACGCCCATATTTTCGCTTATGGAGCAGACAGTAACTATTATACATAAAATCCCTGTATTTTCAAGGAAAACAATTGAAAATAAGGGAAATATTTGGTATGATTGAAAATAATGAATTTTCATTTTAGAACAAAGCCACATAAAAGAATGAAACGGGGAATGCTTTTATGGACAAACAGGAAATCAGAGAAACATGTCCGGCGCAGCAGGCCGGAGCGGGGGAAACCGATAAAATGTCTGACCGGACCGTGCAGAAAATGCCTGCGGGCTGTGCAGTTATCCGGGGCTTTGACTGCCGGGAACTGGTGAGCGGCAATGAAGAATTTTTTCATGCGGCAGGCTATACGCAGGAAGAAATACAGGCAATGGAGGGGAATTTTTCCGATGTTCTGTACCAGGAGGACAGAGAGTGCCTGAGAGAAATCATGAAAGACGCAACGGACAGCGACAGGGTGGGGCAGTGCGAGGTGCGCTTCTGTGACAAAGCCGGGAAAAAACGCTGGCTGGCACTGAAAGTCCGCCTGTTTTATTATGAGAACAACATACCTTATTTTCTTGTAGCAATCTGGGATATCCACAGCCGGAAACGGATGGAGGAAGAACTGCACCTTCAGACGGAGCGGTACAAGCTGATGGAGGAAATCAACCAGGAATTTCCCTTTGAATACGATGTAAAAAATGAAACCATGTTTATTTCCGCCCGTTCCAATGTTATACTGGCAGACCGGAACGGGAAGGATTACAGTGTACCCAGGACTATTCTGGAGAAGGTGCTGCACCGGGAGGACTGCGAGCAGTTTTTCAAAGTGCTGGACCGGGCTTCGGAGCAGGAAGAACACGGAGTGCTGGAATACCGGGTGAATATTGCCGGAGACGGAGAGCAGCCGGTATATGCCTGGCACAGAACCTGCTATAAGAGTATCCGGGGCGTGGGAGGACGTATTGTGCGTATTCTGGGCAGGACGGAAGATGTTACCAGAGAGCGGCTGCAGCAGGATGAAATGGCGCAGCGTCTGAAACGCGATGATTTAATCGGCCTGCTGAACCGGGCGGCTGCAAAAGCAGAAATCGAGTCATTTTTAAGGAGCAATCCCAACGGTACCCATGCGCTGTTTCTGGTGGACGTGGACAATTTTAAATATGTAAACGATACGCTGGGCCATCTGTTCGGAGATAATGTGCTGGTAAATATCGGGAAGAAAATACAGAGCCTGTTCCGGGGGACAGATATTATCGGAAGGATTGGCGGAGATGAATTTCTGGTGCTTATGAAACACACCGATTCTTTTCAGGCGAAAAACAAGGCCGGGAGTATCTGTGAGCTGGTGCGGCAGACTTATCACGGCAGACACGAGGAAAAAGTGGAGATAAGCTGCAGTGTGGGAGTAGCCATTTACGGAACGGTGAAGGAAAGCTATGCGTCCCTGTTTTCCAAGGCGGATATGGCCATGTACCAGGCAAAGGAAGCAGGGAAGAACCAGTACCGCCTGGCAGAAATTGCAGATCCCCTGTGGAAGACCAGAAAAGTGACGAAGATAGAGTCGGGAAGCGGCCAGTACAGGGCGGGGCAGATACAGGACATGGATTTTATATCCGAGGCCTTTACCCTGCTCTCCCATGCCAGGGATGTGAACGATTCCCTGAATCTGCTGATGGAGCGGATCGGAAGACAGTACGATCTGGACATGGTGTCAGTACTGGAATGCAACAAAGAGAGGAAGGAACTGGTGCAGACCAATTGCTGGACCAGAGAGAACGGAATCCTGACCAGGCCTCAGTTTGTAGACAGATATGAGAACTGGGATGGCTTTTTTGCAGGATTTGACGAGTGGGGCCTGTCTTACATTAACGACTGCCAGGGGGACGATAAGGTTACGGAATCCGATAAGGCGGTATTCCGGGAGCGCAGAATGCGGGCGCTGGTAAACTGCAGCTTCTCCTGGTTTGAACTGGGAGAAGGGTATGTGTCTTTCTGTGATATGGAAAAACCCAGGCTCTGGACAGATTTTGAGAAAGAGACATTTCTGGAACTGTCCCGGATGATTTCCGTATTCGTGGCTCTGCGGGTGCAGAGAGAAGAGGATCAGAAAGCTATTCTGCGTCTGAAGAAGCGGGACCTGCTGACGGGTCTGTATGTGGAGGACGCCTTTAAAAGCCGGGTGCAGCAGGAACTGGAGAACTGGCAGGAGCACAGGCAGTATGCCATAGTTTATACGGATATCAATGATTTTTCCTATTTGAATGATAATTTCGGCCATGAGGCGGGAAACGGAATTCTGAAAGATTTTGCAGCCATGATTCAGAAGGACGGGCGGATGGTTTCCTGCCGGCTGTATTCTGATTTGTTTATTACCTTTCTGTGGGACACGGACCGGGAATCCATTATGCAGAATATTGTGAAAATCAGCCTGAATTTTACCAGGCGCCAGAAGGAATTCTATCCTTCCTGCAATGTCAGGCTGACCACAGGCATTTACTTTATGGAGAGCAGGGATGAGAATCTGGACATGGCCATTGAAAATGCCAATCTTACCAGAAAAAGCATTAAGGGCAACCACAATGCCTTCTGCAAAGTGTATGAGAGCAAAATGCGCAGCCAGCGGGAGGAAGAGAAGCGAATTCTGGCGGAATTTCAGGGAAGTCTGGATAAAGGGGGCTTTCAGGTGTATGTGCAGCCCAAATTTTATCTTTCCCAGTTTGTTCTTTCCGGCGGAGAAGCGCTGGTGCGCTGGAAGAAGGAAAACGGAAGGATTGAGCCGCCCGGCCAGTTTATTCCCCTGCTGGAGAAAACAGGATACATTGTGGAGCTGGATTTTTATGTGTATGAGCAGGTGCTGATTTATATGCGCAGCTGGCTGGAAGCCGGGAAAGAACCACCGGTAATTTCCGTGAATTTTTCCAGGAGCCATTTTGAAAAGGACGGGATTTACCAGCGGATTCTGTCACTGACAAGAGCCTACCGGATTGAACCCGGATATATTGAAATTGAAATAACGGAAAGCCTGTTTGTGGCGGGGTATGATCTGGTGAAAATAGAAGTGCAGCAATTGCGCCAGGCAGGATTCCGGGTGGCTATCGACGATTTCGGGACAGGGTATTCCTCCCTGGGGATGCTCCTCGATATTCCGGCAGATATTGTGAAGATTGACCGGAGCTTTCTGAATCAGGGAACCCGTGAAAATGCCAGAGAATTTATACAGAATGTGGGCAGATTAATTGAGAGCGTCAAGGAGGAAGTGATTTTTGAGGGAATCGAGACGGAAGAGCAGCGGGAGTTCCTGGTGGACTGCGGTTTCCGCTACGGCCAGGGCTTTTTGTTTGACCGGCCTCTGCCCATTGAGGTGTTTCAGGAAAAATACATGAAATAAGCGAAAAACTATTGATTTTTTCAGTCACAATTATTATAGTATAAAGGAAGAATCTGTTATTGTCCGGCCGGATTTTCCGGGTATCAGCGGAAGAAGGCGGCAGAGTCACCGGACGGGCAGCAGCAGGTTAAATTGTAACAATGAAGATGTTACATTAAATTCAGGCAGGAGGAAAAATGTAATGAAAAGATCTATGAAAACCATGGATGGTAACCATGCAGCAGCTCATGCTTCTTATGCATATACAGATGTTGCAGCCATCTACCCAATCACACCGTCTTCTGTTATGGCAGAAGCTACCGATGAATGGGCAACACAGGGAAGAAAGAACATTTTCGGACAGACTGTTCAGGTAACAGAAATGCAGTCTGAAGCCGGAGCAGCAGGTACGGTACACGGTTCACTGGCAGCAGGTGCTCTGACCACTACTTATACTGCATCTCAGGGACTGTTACTGATGATTCCCAATCTGTACAAAATTGCAGGTGAGGGGCTTCCGGGCGTATTTAACGTATCTGCCCGCTGTGTGGCAACTCATGCACTGAACATTTTCGGTGATCATTCTGACGTATATGCCTGCCGTCAGACCGGTGCGGCAATGCTCTGCGAATCTTCCGTACAGGAAGTTATGGACCTGACTCCGGTTGCACACTGTGCCGGACTGGAAGGACATCTTCCTTTCATCAATTTCTTTGATGGATTCCGTACTTCCCACGAGATTCAGAAAATTGAAACATGGGATTATGAAGACCTGAAAGACATGGTGGATATGGACGCAATCGACGCATTCCGTAAGAATGCGCTGAATCCGAATCATCCCCGTCAGGACGGTTCCGCACAGAACCCGGATATTTTCTTCCAGACCAGAGAGTCCTGTAACTCCACCTACGATGCATTGCCGGCAATCGTACAGAAATACATGGACAAGGTAAATGAAAAGATTGGAACAGATTACAAACTGTTCAACTACTACGGAGCTGCTGATGCAGACAGAATCATCATTGCTATGGGTTCCGTATGCGACACCATTGACGAGACCATTGACTACTTAATGGCAAAAGGCGAGAAAGTGGGCGTTGTAAAAGTACGTCTGTATCGTCCGTTCAGCAAAGAAGCATTGATTGCAGCAATTCCTGATACCGTTAAGACTATTGCTGTATTAGACAGAACCAAAGAGCCTGGCTCCCTTGGCGAGCCGTTATATCTGGATGTGGTAGCAGCATTAAAGGGAAGCAAGTTCGACGCTGTTAAGATTACAAGCGGACGTTACGGATTAGGCTCCAAAGATACCACACCCGGACAGATTATCGCTGTATACAACAATACTGAGAAAGAAAGATTCACCATAGGTATCTATGATGATGTAACCAACCTTTCTCTGGAAGTAAAAGAAGACCCGGTAACCACACCGGAAGGAACTATCAACTGTAAGTTCTGGGGTCTGGGCGCAGACGGTACGGTTGGAGCAAACAAGAACTCCATCAAGATTATCGGTGACAACACAGACATGTTCGCTCAGGCATACTTTGATTATGATTCCAAGAAGTCCGGCGGCGTTACCATGTCCCACCTGCGTTTCGGTAAGAAAGCAATCAAATCTACTTACCTGATCAAACAGGCGAACTTCGTGGCATGTCACAATCCTTCCTATGTACGCAAGTACAACATGGTTCAGGAACTGGTACCGGGCGGAACATTCCTTCTGAACTGCTCCTGGACTCCGGAAGAACTGGAAAACCATCTGCCTGGACAGGTTAAGAGATACATTGCGGAAAACGATATCCAGTTCTATACCATCGACGGTATTAAGATTGGTAAGGAAATCGGACTTGGCGGACGTATCAACACCGTGCTTCAGTCCGCATTCTTCAAACTGGCAGCTATTATTCCGGAAGAAAGAGCCATTGAGCTGATGAAGGCTGCTGCAAAGGCAACCTACGGCAAGAAGGGCGACAAGATCGTACAGATGAACTACGATGCAATCGACGCCGGAGCAACCGGAGTTGTTAAGATTGACGTACCTGCAGGCTGGAAAGACGCTCAGGATGAGAGCTTTGCAAAAGTTGCAACCGGAGACAGAAAAGATGTTGTTGATTTCGTAAACGAGATTCAGATTCCGGTAAACGGACAGGAAGGTAATAAGATTCCCGTATCCGTTGTTAAGAAATACGAAAACGGACAGACTCCTTCCGGTTCCGCTGCATACGAGAAGCGCGGTATCGCTGTTGATGTTCCTGTATGGAATCCGGAAAACTGTATCCAGTGTAATATCTGCTCCTATGTATGTCCTCACGCAGTTATCCGTCCGGTAGCTCTGACAGAAGCAGAGGCTTCCAACGCTCCGGAAGGAATGCAGACACTTCCTATGACAGGAATGCCGGAGTACAAGTTCAGCATGACCATTTCCGCACTTGACTGTACCGGATGCGGCTCCTGTGCAAACGTATGTCCTGGCAAGAAGGGCGAGAAAGCGCTTACCATGCAGAACTGCGAAGCAAACGTTGGAGAGCAGGCATTCTTCGATTATGGTCTGACCACAGAGAAGAAAGTGGATGTAGTTGAGAAATTCAAAGAGAATACCGTAAAAGGTTCTCAGTTCAAACAGCCGTTGCTTGAGTTCTCCGGAGCCTGTGGCGGATGCGGCGAGACACCTTATGCAAAACTGATTACACAGCTGTTCGGTGACAGAATGTATATTGCAAATGCAACCGGATGTTCTTCTATCTGGGGTAACTCTTCACCGTCCACACCGTATACCGTAAATGAAAGAGGACATGGCCCCGCATGGTCCAATTCCTTATTCGAAGATGCTGCAGAGTTCGGCTATGGTATGCTGCTGGCTCAGAAGGCAATCAGAGAGAAACTGAAAACAAAAGTAGAAGCACTGGTAGCAGAAGGCAAGAATGCAGACGTTGCAGCAGCAGGAAAAGAGTGGCTTGACACTTACGGAATCGGCGCTGTAAACGGAACAGCTACAGATAAATTAGTTGCAGCTTTAGAAGCATGTGGATGCGACGCTTCCAAAGAAATCCTGGCTGAGAAAGATTTCCTGGCTAAGAAATCCCAGTGGATCTTCGGCGGTGACGGATGGGCATACGATATCGGATTCGGCGGCGTTGACCATGTTCTGGCAAGCGGACAGGATATCAACGTAATGGTATTCGATACGGAAGTTTACTCCAACACAGGCGGACAGTCCTCCAAGGCTACACCTACCGGAGCAATTGCACAGTTCGCAGCAGGCGGAAAAGAAGTGAAGAAGAAAGACCTTGCTTCCATCGCAATGAGCTACGGCTATGTATATGTTGCACAGATTGCCATGGGCGCTGACTACAATCAGTGTATCAAAGCTTTGGCAGAAGCAGAAGCATATCCGGGACCGTCTCTGATCATCGCTTACGCTCCATGTATCAACCATGGTATCAAGGTTGGTATGAGCAAGGCTCAGACCGAAGAAAAGAACGCTGTAGAAGCCGGTTACTGGCATAACTTCCGTTTCAATCCTGCATTGAAGGAAGAAGGAAAAGCAGCATTCTCCCTGGACAGCAAAGCACCTACCGGAGATTACAAGGCATTCCTGAACGGAGAAGTTCGTTACAATGCCCTTGCAAGATTCAATCCGGAAAGAGCAGAAGAACTGTTTGCCGTATCTGAGAAACATGCAAAAGAGCGTTATGAATATCTGAATAAATTAATCACTTTATACGGTGAGAAATAAGACGAAATCGTCTGTAAGAATACCCCTTTCACGTACTGGCGTGAAAGGGGTATTCTTTTCTTTATGGCCGATGATACGGACCGCCTGATTGGGCTTGCGCTGGAGCGGCAAACAGGCAGGTAGTCCGGTTTCTGAGAGGCGGATAAGGCAGCAGAAAACTTCAGAATAGAAATGAACGGAACATCAGAACTTTGCAAACAGTATAATCTGAAATAAGTTATTTTCACAGAAGCAGTCGATGGTACCTCCTGTTTTTTCGGAGAACGCCAGCACACTCTGCATACCCAGACCGTGATTTACGCCTTTTTCGCTTTTGGGAAGGCCGGTTTGGGTATCGAAGGTAAGGGCGTCATGGCACTCATTTTTTACCTGAATCAGCAGATGATCTTCCGTACAGTGGACTTTCATTTCTATGTACCGGTGTGCTTCCTCATAATCTTTCACACAGCTTATGGCATTTTCAAACAGGTTGGCAATCACCGCTGTAAATTCGTAATGGTTGACCGGAATTTTTTCCGGAACCATAAGATCCAGCGTTACTGTAATTCCGAATTTATCCGTCCACTTTATCATTTCAGAGATAATGGCGTTGACAATCAGGTTTTTGCAGTACTTTGTCACTCTGCTTTCGTCCATGACATCATTGATATGGGCCATGATTTTGTCAATTTCCTCGTATTCTCCCTGGCTCAGAAGCTGATGAATCAGCCTGGAATAGTGGCGCATGTCGTGGCGCAGGATTCTGAGTTTCTTTTCTGACTTTTCTACCATATAATACTGATTTTCCAGACCCCTGATATAAGTTTCGAACAGTACATTTTTATAGTAGATATCCTTTCTGTTGGAGTCACTTTCAATATATCTCAGCACCACCACATAAGATACGCACATGGTGAGCATCATGCACAGAATACCCGGAATGTTCTGGGGATTGTCGTAAAGGGTATAAGGAAAAAAAGCAATACAGGAAAAGCTGCAGTAAAAGAGGGCAGGTATCAGGCACAGTTCCGGCCAGCCCTTGATATATTCGTTTTCATATTGTCTGAGCCATATGTCCCGGAGGCTTTTATACAGGATGTAAAGGATAACGAAATGGATTGCAAAATTGGCTGCCAGAGCAAGGACCATGCTGCGGGTATTAATCAGCATAATAGGGGCCAGGACACTGCCAATGATGGTGTAATTGGAAGCGCTCAGGCCTATAAAGAGAACTTTGCTGTTTCTTTTGCTGGATATAAAAATACCTGTGAGCTGTGTGATAAAGATTTGCAGGACAGTAACAAGGAAATAGCATGTATCACTGTTCGGAAATATGTTTAACTTGATTACATCGGTAAAACTCAGAAGCAGAAAAGAAGACAGGCATATCAGCCTGGTTACCCTTGCGGAATAGCGGTGGGTGATAAAGAGATAAATAAAACTCATTAAAAATAAATGGCTGATCATATAGGATATATTGTCAAAATAGTTCATGCTGTTACCTTACCTGTACTGTTCTGAGATAAACATAAGATATTGCCTCTTTACGCTTGCGGTATTCTTTTTGCTGACGGGAATCTGGGCGCCGTTATCCATGATGATACTGTTTCCTTCCAGTTTTTTTATATGGTTCAGGTTGACGAGAAAAGATTTGTGAACCTGAATGAAACTTTTTTCCGTAATCAGGTCTCTGATTTCATCGTCAAAGGACTTACGGATGAAAATACTGGTAATTACGGCTCCGTCTGTTAAGTGCACATTCAGCATACGGGAGGAATTCTCGATATATTCAATTTTGGAACAGGGGATGGATATCATGCCCGTTCTGGTTTTCACCAGATACAGAAGGCCCCGTCTGGTTTCCTGGTAAGAGCGGGCATAGTCCATGGCCTCAAAAAATTTATCTTCTGTTACCGGTTTCAACAGATATCTTACCGCATGTACATCATATGCATCCAGTGCAAAATCATCGGAAGAAGTAATATAAATAATGGCGGCTTCGCTGCCGGAATGTTTGATTTGGTTGCCGATATCAATGCCGGTGGTTCCGGTCATGATGATGTCCAGGATATAAATGTCAGCCATCTTCTTTTCCTGTATTTTCTCAGACAGGTGAGCGGAATTTGTGAACTTCTCTATGGTAAATTCTGCCTGGGGGTAACGTTCCTTATATTTTCCCAGCAGGTGCTCAATCGCTGCCATGTCTTTCATGCTGTCGTCACAGATTGCAATTTTCATTTATTTTTCCTCAAAAAAATACTGCAAAAACAATTACATAACTGTATTTATTTTGCAGTATATGTTATGTTAAATTATAAGTATTATAATATAAGTATCTGGAAAATGCAAGGCCTGTTCCAGGAACGTGTCAGGGAACAGTAACCATATAACTGCCAAAAAGACAGAAAAATTCAAAAAATCAGTTCCCATATGGAAGGTTTTATGGTAAAATGTCCAGTGAAATTTTGAAGAATCCGAAGGAGTGGGGACATGATAAAGGTAGTAAAGTTTGGCGGAAGTTCCCTGGCAAGTGCCGGACAGTTTGCAAAGGTTGGGAAAATCATCCGGGAAGATGAGAGCCGCAGATATGTGGTGCCCAGTGCGCCTGGGAAACGCAACGCCAAAGATACGAAAGTAACAGATATGCTTTACCAGTGTTATGCGCTGGCAGAAGCAGAGGAGAATTTTACATCTCTGCTGAAAAAGATACAGGAACGGTACGATTCTATTATCAATGGGCTGAACCTGAATTTTTCTCTGAACCGGGAATTTGAAGTAATAGGGGAAAATTTCCGGAAAAAAGCGGGAGTGGATTATGCGGCTTCCCGCGGAGAATATTTAAATGGAATCATTATGGCCAATTATCTGGGCTTTGAATTTGTGGATGCGGCGGAAGTGATTGTGTTTGGAAATGACGGAGAATTTGATGCGGATAAAACCGGTAAAATTTTGTCCGAGCGGCTGAAAAGTTGCGAGTATGCGGTGATTCCCGGATTTTACGGTGCCAGAGAAGACGGAAGGGTGAAGACCTTTTCCAGAGGAGGTTCCGATATTACCGGTTCCATTGTGGCAAAAGCGGTACGGGCGGACCTCTATGAGAACTGGACGGATGTTTCGGGATTTCTCATTGCGGACCCCCGGATTATCAAAAATCCGGAGGTGATTAAAGTAATCACTTACCGGGAGCTGCGGGAACTGTCCTATATGGGAGCCACGGTCCTTCATGAGGATGCGGTATTTCCGGTGCGTAAAGAAGGAATTCCCATCAATATCCGCAATACCAACGCACCGGAAGATGAGGGAACACTGATTGTGGAGAGCACCTGCCGCCAGCCGGATTATACCATTACGGGAATTGCCGGAAAGAAAGGATTTGTGGCGGTCAATATTGATAAAGACATGATGAATGCGGAAGTGGGATTCGGCAGAAAGGTCCTCTCCGCTTTTGAGGAACATGGCATTTCCTTTGAGCATGTGCCTTCGGGAATAGATACCATGACGGTATTTGTCCATCAGGAGGAGTTTGAGGGAAAAGAACAGCAGGTACTGTCTGCCATTCACCGTCTTGCCCGGCCGGACAGCATAGATTTGGAGGGAAATCTGGCGCTGATTGCAGTGGTGGGCCGGGGAATGAAATCCACCAGAGGCACAGCAGGAAGAATTTTTTCCGCCCTCGCCCATGTGAATGTAAATGTGAAAATGATTGACCAGGGTTCCAGTGAGCTGAATATTATTATCGGTGTACAGAACAGTGATTTTGAGGAGGCAATCCGGGCGATTTATAATATCTTTGTAGTGACTCAGATTTAGAATTGCAGCAGATACGGAAAGGTGTATGGAAAATGCAAGATTTTTTCATGTGCCTTTTTGTTGTTTGCCTTTTAGTTGCTGTCAGTGGCTGCCGGCATCCGGCCCTTCACCGAAGGTGACTTTAAATGGCCGGATGCCGTTACCGGAACACCCGTAGGGTGTGAACAGTAACGCATTTTTATCTTATAGGAAATACTGTGTCACTATGAAGTACTAAAGTATATAGATTTCCTATAAGATAAAGCCCTCCGGGCGGGATGCACAGCTCGCGGAGATGAAGTTTATTGCCAGGCAATCCGCTCGCGCGCGGAGAATGCGCTTGCGCATTCTTTTTTACAGCAGTTTCCTGGAAATGTCAAAATACGGAAGAAATTTTACGGAAGATATGGTAGAATATGCCTTGAGGAGGGACCCGGCAAAGCCGGGAGGAGACCTGAAGGCGAAAAAGCAGAAAACAGCAGGAATCAGAGAACTATGAATCAGACAGAGGGAAAGAGGATGATAGCGGAAATCATCCATGAATTGAGCAGGGAAGGACGCATCAGGAAATCCCGGAGTTTTATACAGCATGGAAACACTTCGGTGTATGAGCACAGTGTCCGGGTGGCATATTATAGCCTGAAAGCAGCAGAATTTCTGCATTTAAACGGTCACAGAAAAGAACTGGTACGGGGCGCTCTGCTGCATGATTATTTTCTTTATGACTGGCATGAGAAAGACAGAAGCCACAGCCTTCACGGATTCCGTCATCCCTTTACGGCCCTCAGAAATGCCAGTGCAGATTACAGGCTTACCAGGCGGGAGCAGAACATCATTCTTCGCCATATGTTTCCGCTGGTTCCCATACCGCCCGCCTGTCCGGAAGGATGGATTGTGTGTATGGTGGACAAAGGCTGTTCTCTTTATGAAACGGTGCGCAGGCGGTGACAGACGCCGGATGTGAAAAATAAAAAGCAGAAGGAGTATGAGTTTATGAGCAGAATACGCAGATTTTCCATGGGAAATCCCATTAATACGGAAGCAGTGGTACGGAGTCTGCCAGAAGAGAAAGGAAAAATCCCCTATTTTAAGCATATGGAGGTTTCCGTAACAGATACACAGGAAGCCGCAGAGCAGAAGAGTTACCTGATGTATCCGCTGGAGGGGGAAACGCGGATTTACGGGCTGGGAGAGAATATCAGGGGGATTAATAAACGGGGCTGGATTTACGAGAGCAACTGTACGGACGATCCCCATCATACCGAAGGAAAACGCTCCCTGTACGGAGCCCACAATTTCTTTGTGGTGGATGGAGTGGAGACTTTCGGTGTATTTCTGGATTATCCGGGGAAGCTGACGCTGGACATGGGATATGAAAAGATGGATGAGATGCGTATCATGCCGGAAGAATGGAATCTGGATTTGTATATTCTGGAAGGGGACAGCATACCGGAAATTGTAAAAGGGTTCCGGCAGTTAATCGGGCGAAGCTATATTCCGCCCAGGTGGGCCTTTGGATTCGGGCAGAGCCGCTGGGGATATCAGAGTGCGGAAGATATCCGGGAAGTGGTACAGGGGTATCGGGAGCATGGAATTCCTCTGGACAGCGTATATCTGGATATTGATTATATGGAAGAATTTAAGGATTTTACGGTAAATCAGGAGCGGTTTCCGGATTTTCCGGAATTTGTGGAGGAAATGAAACAGCGGCATATCCATCTGGTGCCCATCATTGATGCAGGCGTGAAGATTGAAGAAGGGTACGAGGTATATGAGGAAGGCCTGGAACAGGGATATTTCTGTAAAGATGAGACGGGAAAAGCATTTACCGGGGCAGTATGGCCGGGCAAAGTACATTTTCCCGATGTGCTGAACCGGGAGGCCCGGCGCTGGTTTGGCGGGAAATACCGGTTCCTGCTGGAACAGGGCATAGAAGGGTTCTGGAACGATATGAATGAGCCGGCCATTTTCTATTCGGAGAAGAATCTGGATTATGTGATGGATAAAATCAAATCAACTGAGAGCCGGAATCCGGACATGTGGGAGATTTTTGCATTGAAAGACCTGGTCAACGGGCTGGCTAATAATCCGGAGGATTACAGGAGTTTTTACCATAATCTGAATGGAAGCAAAATCCGCCACGATAAGGTACACAATCTGTACGGATACGGTATGACAAGAGCAGCAGGGGAAGCCTTTGAAGAACTGGAGCCAGAGAAGCGGATTCTGATATTTTCCCGTTCTTCTTATATCGGAATGCACCGTTACGGAGGAATCTGGATGGGGGACAATCAGTCCTGGTGGTCCCATCTGCTGCTGAATCTGAAAATGCTGCCTTCTCTGAATATGTGCGGGTTCCTGTATACGGGGGCAGATTTGGGAGGATTCGGCGCAGATGTTACGGAAGATTTGCTGCTGCGCTGGCTGGCGCTGGGGATTTTCACCCCTCTGATGCGCAATCATTCAGCCCTGGGCACCAGAACTCAGGAATGCTACCGGTTTACCCGGACAGAAACCTTCCGCAATCTTATCGGAATCCGCTATGGCCTGATGCCTTATCTCTACAGCGAATATATGAAAGCGGCGCTGGAAGATGAAATGCTGTTTCAGCCTCTGGCTTTTGCATATCCGGAAGATGAACATGCAAAAGATGTGGAGGATCAGCTTCTGCTGGGAGAGAGCATTATGATTGCGCCGGTTTATACTCAGAATGCCGGCGGCAGATATGTATACCTGCCGGAGCCCATGAAGCTGGTACGGTTAAAGAGCATGGAGCAGATGGAGACAGAGGTGCTGGAACAGGGTCATTATTATATTGAGATTCCGCTGGATGAAGTCGTATTTTTTATCCGTCCGGAAAAAATCGTTCCTTATACAAAGGCCGGCCAGTACATGGAAGTTCCGGAGGGACAGGAGCTGAAACTTCTGCATTTCGTCACAGAAAGAGCCGTATATGAGCTGTATCAGGATGACGGTTACGGAAAGGACTATGAGAATCCTCTCCACAGAAAGAAACTGGTTGTGGAAACATCTGCAAGATAAGATATGAGGAATAGATATGGAAAATGGAATGTTTGATGATAATATAAGAATGGGCTCAATCCTTTACGATGCCAAAATCGGACTGTGGTATATTGAAATAGATGAGGGAAAACCGGGACGCATGTATGCGGACCGGGCCATGATGGAGCTGCTGGGGCTGGAGGAAATTCCAACTCCGGAGGAGTGTTACCGGCACTGGTATGAGCGGATTGAGAAATCTTCCCTGGGACTTGTGGAGGAGGCGGTGGGAACCATGGCCTCCGGACAGCATGGGGAAATCAGCTATCCCTGGTATCATCCCGTAAGAGGAAAGATGTATGTGCGCTGCGGCGGAATTCTTGACCGGGGGTATACCAGAGGCCAGCGGTTCCGGGGGTACCATCAGGATATTTCAGAAATGATTTCATTGCAGAAAGAAACGGAAAAGCTGCGCAGCTTTAATGAAACCATGCTTCTATCCCTGAAGGATCTGTATATTTCTGTTATGATACTGGAGCTGGACAGAAATGAAATCTACCCTGTCCATGTGGTGAATGAAGGGGAATCTGCTATTACGGAAAAATCTGTGTCCGGAAACAATTTTCAGGATAAGGTGCAGTTCTACCATCCGGAAGAGCAGATGCAGCTCAGGGAAGAAATCACCCTGGACTACCTGAAATTTCAGATGGAGAGCGGAAAAGACAAATTTATCCGGGAGTATCGGAGGAATATTAACGGAGAATACCATTGGGTGAGTATTACCTGCTATTTTATGCCAAGATTTTCCAGTAACCGAAAGGTTCTGATTGCGGTACAGGATATTGACGAACAGAAAAGGCAGGAAAAGGCATATCAGGAATATCTGAAAAACCGTTACGAAGGCAATATGGAAATTCTGAGGATGTCACTGAAAAATACAAATATTCTGGAATATTTTTATTATCCCAAAGAAAATAAAGTTGTTCTGCCGGGAAAAACAGCCCGCTACTACGGGTGTGCGGAAGAATTTTCAGATGTAAAGCATGATTTTGCAGAGGCGCTGGTGGATGAGGAGTATCATGATTTGTTCTGCCGGGTGCATGAATATATCAGAGACGGCGGGAAAACCGATTATTTTTATTACAGTTCCTGTCAGGGAAAGTTCTGGTGTAAATGCAGTATTTCCAGCGTGAATTTTGACGAAGAAGGGAATACTGTCTTTGCAGTGGGAATTATTGAAGACCTGACGCAGCAGCGGAAAATGGAGAGGGAAAATGAGCGGTATCAGTCCATTTATAAATTTACCGTGGACACGGAATATGACGGAATCGGTATTATTGATGTGAAAAACGGCCATACGGATGTGAAGGTGGCGGAACACATCAATCCCAAAGAGCCCATTAAACAGGGGGTATTTTCGGAAATTAAATCACGGTTTATCGACATTTTCATGTGTACAGAAGACAGGAAACGCTATCATGAAGCCACCATTACCCTGGAGACCATTCTGGAGGAGCTGGACCGGACGGAAGAAGGGGTGCGTTACTATTTCCAGGGCCGGGAAGAAAAAGGAAAAAATCACAAAGAATGTACTATACGTTACTTTGATGAGGAACATACGAAGCTGTTTGCCTGTGTCCGGGACATTGAGCAGCAGGTTCTGATGGAAGAGGAGAGTAAACGGGCACTGCAGCAGGCATTTGAGACAGCGGAACAGGCCAACCGGGCAAAGAGTGAGTTTCTGAGCAGGATGAGCCATGATATACGTACTCCCATGAACGCCATCGTGGGAATGACAGCCATTGCGGAAGCCAATATGGAAGACCCGGAAAGACTTCGGGACTGCCTGAATAAAATTACCATTGCCAGCAACCATCTCACCAGTCTGGTCAATGAGGTGCTGGACATGAGCCGGATTGAGAGCGGCAAGATGAATCTGGTAATTGAAGATTTCGATTTGAAAGAGCTGATTGACGAGGCGGCTGCCATTTTCCAGACAAAGGTGGAAGAAAAGCAGCAGCATTTTGAACTGGCCATGAACATTGAGCACCGGAAAGTAATGGGAGATTATCTGAGTCTGCAGAAGGTGTTCCACAATATTCTGGGCAATGCGGTGAAATATACTCAGAAAGAAGGCCATGTGGCTTTTCGGATAGAGGAACTTCCCTCCCTGCACCAGAATTACGGATATTACCGTTTTACCATCGAAGACGACGGATACGGCATGTCCAAAGAGTTTCAGAAAAATCTGTTTGAACCTTTTGAGCGTTCCGGAGATCCCCGTGTGGAGAGCCTGGAGGGCACGGGACTGGGCATGACCATTGCCTGGAATCTGGTGCAGCTGATGCAGGGAGATATTCAGGTGGAAAGCGAACTGAACAAAGGCTCAAAATTTATTATTACCCTGTTTCTTCCGCTGCAGGATGAGGCACAGGACAGTACGGATGATGTTCCGGAATCCGGAAAAGAAGAAACGGTTTCTTTCCCCGGAAAGCGTGTGCTGCTGGTGGAAGATAATGAGCTGAATATTGAAATTGCCATGGAAATTCTCCGGATGTTTGAACTGGAAGTAATTCTTGCATACAACGGGAAAGAAGCGGTAGATTTGTACCGGGAGCAGGAAGCGGGATATTTTGACATTGTATTTATGGATATTCAGATGCCGGTGATGGACGGATATACTGCGGCGAAGGAAATCCGCAGCAGCGGCCGGAAGGATTCGGAAAAGATTCCCATTGTGGCCATGACTGCCAATGCCTTTTCCGAGGATGTGCAGAAAGCCATACATACAGGGATGAATGACCATGTGGCCAAACCCATTGATATCCGGCTTTTTGTGAAAGTACTGACAAAATGGCTGGCGTAAGGGATAAGGAGTTTAGGAATAATGGCAGAAATAAAATGGGATAAGCTGGACAATACCGCCCATCTGTTTCCTGTGATTGCAGGAGAGAGTATGAGCAATGTGTACCGGATTTCTGTTACTTTAAAAGAAGATATAAGGCAGGAGATATTACAGGAAGCCCTGGAACGGGTGCTGCCCTGGTTTGACGTATTCCGGGTACGCATACGTTATGGGGTATTCTGGTATTATTTTGAGACAAACCAGAAACCGGCTCCGGACGTGAAAGAAGAATACCGTTACCCCTGCCAGTTTATTTCCCCCAACCGGAACCGGAATTACATGTTCCGGGTCAACTATTACAAAAACAGGATTAATCTGGAAGTATTTCATGTGCTGACAGATGGAATGGGGGGAATCACGTTTCTGAAAGAACTGACTTACCAGTATCTCCGTCTTGTCCATCCGGAGCTTCAGGAAAAAATGGGGGACGGCCTGTGCAGCGACACATCCCTGAACCGGGAGGACAGTTATCTGAAAAATTACAAAAAAAGCCACAGAAAGGGCTACAAGACAGAGCGGGCCTATCTGGTGAAAGGGGAAAAATTAAAACCCCTGCAGCTTGGAGTTATGCACGGATACATGCCCATTCAGGCGCTGAAAAAGGTGTGCAACGGATACGGGGTATCCATCAATGAATATCTGGTGGCTTCCTTTCTGTGGAGTATTTATCAGGAATGCCTGCATGGAATGCCTTCCGGGCGGCCGGTCAGCTCCTGTGTTCCGGTGAATCTGCGGCCTTATTTTGATTCCATTACCATGAAGAATTTTTTTGTGATTGTATCGGCTGTGTTTCGGCCGGAAAAAGAAAGCTATACCTTTGAGGAAGTGGTGCAGATTGTGGCGGAGAGCCTGCGCGGCCAGATTAACCGGGAACATCTGGAAAATCTCTTTGCCTACAATGTGTCCAATGAGAAGAATTTTATTCTGCGGGCCGTGCCTTTGTTCATTAAAAATATTGCCATACGTTATGTGTATCACAGCAGCGCTCTTGCCAATACCACAACAGTGACCAATATCGGAAATATTCAGGTGCGGGAGGAATACCAGGACTATATTGACGGGTTTCGGGCTTTTCTGTCCATGTCCAAGGGGCAGAATATCAAGGGAACCATCTGTTCTTACCGGGATACGCTGGTATTTACCATCAGCAGCAATCTGGCGGATGTGTCGGTGCAGCGGGGATTTTTCCGGCGCCTTTCTCAGGATGGAATACCGGTAAGAATTGAGACGAATGGAGTATATGACGAATGAGAGAATGTAAAAAATGCAGGGTGGAAATTCTGGATGATACCAGAGTCTGCCCCCTGTGCAGCAGTGTGCTGGAAATATCCGGGGAGCCGGGAACCTGTACCGGTTATCCGGATGTAAAATCCACAGTGCGGAAACTGAATTTTATTGTGCGGCTGTACAGTTTTCTGGCTATTATTGCGGAAGTGACGCTGATTATTGTTAATTATCTGAATTTTCACGGCGTCTGGTGGTCGGCAGTCAGCGGCATCTGTATTTTGTATTTTTATATTACCCTGAAATATTCTCTGCAGAAAAATAAAGGGTATCAGACCGTTATTGTGGTTCAGGTGATCGGCGCCGTACTTCTTGTAATTGCGGCGGACTATATTGTAGGCTACCGGGGATGGTCGGTCAATTACGCATTGCCGGGGGCCGTGCTTCTTCTGGATGTTACCATTGCCAGCCTGATGATTGTAAATGCTTCCAACTGGCAGAGTTATCTGCTGATGCAGATTTTTACAGCGCTGATTTCCATTGTCTGTACTGTGCTGTGGTGGCTGGGAATCATCACAAGGCCCATGTTTTCCCTGACAGCTCTGGCGGTATCCCTGTGTATGCTGCTGGGTACGCTGATTTTCGGAGATCGTCGGGCAAAGGCGGAATTAAAAAGAAGGTTTCATGTGTAAGGGAAAGCAGAGGAGGAATTATGAGAGAGGTCAGTGTCAGAGGAAAAGTTATTCGTGATATGATTGCCCATGTGGCCAATGACAATCTGATTGGAAGAAAATTAAAGACGGGGGAATTGCGCAAAAAGCTGGTGGAGCCCAAATGGCATTGTCCGGACTGTTTTTATCTGGAAGAAATCGGGCTGCCGAACTTTCAGATGGAATATCTGATCAGTAAGGAATCACCAAGACAGGATTATGTGATATTGCAGCTTCACGGAGGCGGATATATCGGAGCCATGCGTAACGCCTACCGTTCTTTTGCGGGACTGTACTGTGAAGTCAGCAGAGGTATGAGCGTACTCACCATTGATTATCGGGTGGCGCCGGAGGACCCCTATCCGGCAGCACTGCAGGATGCAGTGGAGGCCTGGGACTGGCTGAAACAGGCAGGATGGCACAGCAGGCAGATTTTTGTGGCCGGAGATTCGGCGGGAGGAGGTCTGGCCCTGGCCCTCTGCATGTACCTGAAAGACCACAACAGACGGCTGCCGGGAGGCCTGGTTCTCATGTCTCCCTGGGCAGATCTGACCGCCAGCGGCCCGTCTTATGAGGATAATTATGAACGTGACCCCCTGTTTGGAAAGACCAGGGACAGCCTGATTTATAACCGGGATTATGTGGGATGGCACGACCCCAGAGATCCTTATATCTCTCCCATGTTCGGAGAATACTGGGGGTTTCCGCCCATGCTGATTCAGGCAGGCTCCATGGAAATGCTGCTCAGTGATTCTGTTGTGGTGGCTTATAAAGCGAAACAGCAGGGAGCAAAAGTCCGCCTGAGCATATACGAAGGCATGTTTCATGTGTTCCAGATGGGCATGATGATGATGCCGGAATCTGTAGAGGCCTGGCGGGAAATCGGCAGATATTTTGAAGTGGTGGCGGGAACAGGAGAATCGCGCCGGAAAATGTAATGCGAGTTTACGCTTTGGCGAGCTGTGCATCTTAGTTTTTCTTCTACAGGAAAGACACTTTCTCGCTTTAGCGTGACAAGGTCTTTCCTGTAGAAGAACAAATAAACCCCTTCTGCATAGAGTAATAGAAATGCAGCAATGGAGTTTTTATGATTCATATATTAATGCAGGTACTTTACGGTACCGGATTCACATTTCTGATGACTTCGCTGGGAGCGTCCCTGGTGTTTTTCTTTCGCGGGACCATTGGTGAAAAGCTGAACCGCGCTTTCCTGGGATTTGCCTCCGGCGTTATGATAGCAGCCTCTGTATGGTCTCTGCTGATTCCGTCCATGGAACAGAGCAGTGAACTGGGAATGCCTGTCTGGCTGCCTCCGGCAGCAGGGTTTGCCCTGGGAGGCTGCTTTCTGTATCTGGTGGATAAGACATTGCCCTGGTTCCATGGAGACAGCAGGGAATGCAGTTCCCTTCTCTCCAAAGACTGTCGTGCAGCCTGCTGCCTGGCAGAAGAAGGAGGGTATGAGAAAGGGCAGAAGAAGAAAGACGGGACGAAACTGCTGGTACTGGCAGTCACAATGCATAACATTCCGGAGGGCATGGCGGTGGGCCTGGCCTTTGTCCTGGCGGGACAGCATCCCCAGGATCCGGTGTATCTGGCTTCTGCCATGGGTCTTGCCATGGGAATCGGAATTCAGAACTTTCCGGAAGGAGCCGCTATTTCCCTGCCGGTCCGGCAGTCCGGTGCGGGAGCTTTTAAAGCATTTTTCACGGGCTGCCTGTCCGGGCTTGTGGAGCCTCTGGCGGGAATTCTTGTATTTCTCACAGCGGCGGCGGTGGTTCCGCTGATGCCCTGGCTTCTTGCTTTTGCAGCAGGCGCCATGATTTATGTGGTGGCGGATGAAATGATACCTCAGGCGCAGCCTGACGAGTCATCCAATGTGGGAACCATCGGTGTTATGGCTGGTTTTCTGATTATGATGGTGATGGATGTGGCGCTGGGATAGCAGGAAATCACAGCAGGTGCGGAATCGGAAGGTAGCAGGGAAGTCCCTGCTCAAAAGCAATTTCCGTCTCTCCCTGAATCAGGGGCTTCAAATAGGAAATCATCTTGTCTGTTACATCATTTCCCTGCGTATTGATAAAGTCTGCAGGAACTGATTTTACCTGGTTGGCAATCTCAGATACCGGAGCATCGCCGCAGACAGCCTCATAGGGCTCGTCGCCGGTGCGCCGGAGGATTACCATCCGGCCGGTTTTTCCTTCAGCAGCCAGAGAAACGCCGTAAACGCCCTGCCGGAACGATTCGTCCAAATCTGTCCGGGAAGCAGCCAGAGAACTGCAGCGCTGAAGGATATTGAATTCAATGGAGCGTACTTTTACGTCCAGGCGCTCCTCCACCAGATATTCCAGTGTTTTGCCGGCTCCGCTCAGGCGGCTGTGGCCAAAGTTATCGGCAGTTTCTCCGGAAGCACTGATATATGTCCCGTTTTTGTCACGGATTCCCTCTGAGACAGCCACAATCACATTGTCGTATTCCTGAAGAAGGCTTCTCACATCATCCAGAAAATTTTCCGTATCAAAGGGCTGCTCCGGCAGATAAATCAGGTGAGGGGCGGCGCAGTATTCATTTCGGGCAAGAGCTGCGGCGGCAGTCAGCCATCCGGCGTCACGTCCCATAATCTCCACAATGGTAACGCTTTTCATATTATAAATGGAAATATCGTGGAAAATTTCCAGCATGGAAGAAGCCACGTATTTGGCGGCCGAGCCAAAACCAGGGGTATGATCTGTCACGCATAAATCATTGTCAATAGTTTTGGGAATACCGATAATACGGACAGGGCTCTTTATGGCAGCGGCGTAAGCGGACAGTTTGGCCACGGTGTCCATGGAATCGTTACCGCCGATATAGAAAAAGGCTGCGATTTCAAGTTCCCGGAATACCCTGAAAATAAATTCATAAGTGTCCTGGCCATCCTCCGGTTCCGGGAGTTTGTAGCGGCAGGAGCCCAGGTACATGGCCGGGCTTACCATCAGGCGGCGTATATGTTCCTGTTCCCTGAAATCGTCGGTAAGGTCCAGAAAACGTTTTTCCAGAATTCCGGTAATCCCATTGAGGGCGCCGTAGATATGCTCATAATCAGGGTGCTCCAGGATACCCTGAATAACGCCTGCAAGGCTGGCATTGATAGCGGCTGTGGGGCCTCCGGACTGGGCAACAATACAATTTTTCATGTGAATTCTCCTTTTCATATACTGGTAACAGGCAATTGCCTGCGCATACCAGTTAAATTTTATTATATTTTGGAGAAAAAGGCAAACAAATATGATATGGATTTTACCAAAAATATCGGAACATATGCTTTTTGGGAAATTTGACTTTTTATGGAAAATAAACTATACTGATTGAAATGTTTCTGAACAGAGATTAATATGAAAATAAATGACAGGACAAAAGTTCCGGCGGGGAAAGACAGGAGAGGTACGTGAAATGAAGATAATAAAAAAGGTGTGGGGAGATTCCTGTTTTGACCGTTATTCTTTCGGAATTCTGATTGCAATAGAACTTCTGATGTCCTTTACGTTTCTGGGATATCTGCATATACCGCCTATTTCTGTCACGGTGGCATACCTTCCCATTCTGGTGGCGGGATGTGTGTTTGGTCCCGTGCAGTCTGTAATCATGGGGGCTGTTTTTGGAGCTGCCAGTATGTATAAAGCGTCTGCTTCTTACGTTATGCCGGCAGACGCAGTCTTTTCTCCTTTTTTAAGTGCTTCTCCGGTCGGCAGTCTTTTGCTGAGCGTGGGAACAAGAGCGCTGTTTGGCCTTGTCATCGGGCTTGCATTTCAGTTTGTGAAAAAAAGAAAATACGGTCGTCTGTGGATTGGCGTGATTTCTGCAATTGCGCCTAAGATACATTCCCTTTTTGTTTATACAGCCATGGGACTTTTATTTCCGGAACTTGGGTATCATTACAGCAGAGCCTTTCAATATGACTGGGACGATGGAGTTTTTGCAGCGGTCTGTGTAATTACGGTGGAATTATTGTGGGCTGCTTATCAGAAAGATACGGTGCAGAATATCAGGCAGGGCATAGATCAGTCAGGGAATAATCCCTATGCTTCCGGAAAAATGAATGTATTTTTTATGGGATTTGAATGTTTTCTGCTGGGTATGGCTGTTTCTGCGGCGGCCTATTTTTCTCAGAGAGAATCTTATATGCTGGAGCAGCACGGGGTGAAGGTATCGGATTTGATTTCTTCTGATTTGTTCCATCTGCAGATGCAGTTTCTGATTGCTTCCCTGGCGCTGAATATAATCTCCGTTATTTTGCTGATTTCCATTTACAAATATATGTCTTACAAAGAATACCGGGGAGAAATGGATGGGCTCACCGGCGTAATGGGAAGAAGAATGTTTCTCTACCACTGTGAAAAGGTTCAGAAAGCCAGTGGTACCGACGGGAAAAAAGCAGGATGGTTTCTGTTTGTGGATGTGGATTACTTTAAGGAAATCAATGATACGTTCGGCCATTCCGCGGGAGACAGGGTTCTGAAGGAAATTGCGGGGCGGCTGCACAGTACCTTTGGAGATGGCGGTACGGTTGGGAGAATCGGCGGAGATGAATTTGCTGTTATCATCGAAAATGCCATGTCCTGCCAGGAGCTGAACCGGCGGCTGGAACAGTTTCTGGCGGTGATTTCCGGGATACTGCCTGGAAAAAAGGTGAGCTGCAGCATAGGTGCGTATCAGTTTGCGTTTCCGCAGAATGTGGCGCATATACTGGCAGAAACCGATAGTATGCTGTATCGGGCCAAGGAAAATGGCCGGGCCTGTTATGTGATGAAAACATGCGGGTCCGGGGAATCACGGGATGGAGCGGAATGATAAAATTTTACAGAATCAGATAGTTTGCCGAAGCGGCGAATTTAAAACCAGGGGGTGGAAATCATAATCCTGTCACCTGGTTTTATTTTGTTTAAATATAATAAAACAGGAGAAAAATACACATTTTAAATGATGAAAAAAGTGTAAAATATTACATAATAAAATTGACAATGTGATAAAATCACAATATAATAAATCTAATCTGATTAGAAAGCAGGTGTTTATATGTTGATAGGATTTTCTGTAAGCAATTACAGATCATTTTTTGATACACAGACTATTTCACTGCTGGCAGGCAGAGTCATCAGGCACAAAGAGCATGTAATGATGAACAGTAATAAAAAAATTTTAAAGAGTGCTCTGATTTATGGTGCAAATGCCAGTGGAAAAAGCAATTTGATAAAAGCGGCACATTTTTCCAGAAAAATAATTTTGAACGGGCTGGATAAAGTGGATTTGACGAAAAAGCATTTCCGGGTAGAAAAAGAAACATACCGCCAGCCCGGAGTGTTTGAATACAGAATTCTGGTAAATGAAA
Source organism: uncultured Eubacterium sp. (assembly GCA_949959185.1). Classification (GTDB taxonomy): domain Bacteria; phylum Bacillota; class Clostridia; order Lachnospirales; family Lachnospiraceae; genus Petralouisia. Next base: position 35,225 of record CATLIX010000020.1, read on the forward strand.
AAGAGTATTCTTATGGACTGGCGGTTTCTTACGAGAATGAAGAAATTATATCGGAATGGCTTGTAAGAATAGAAGGAAGCGGGAAAGAAATATGTCTTTATAATCGTGAAACAGACGAAGATGGCAGGAGCCATGTCGGTACGGAGGTTGTCCAGAAACGTGCAGAAGAAAATGTACGCCTGAGGATTTATCTGGAGGATTTTGGATGGAATATTTCCGAAGCGTTCAGGAAAAAGACAATTCTGAGCGATATAGCTGAACGGGGAAATGAACAGAACGGCATATTTGCAGAAATTGCAGACGTGCATAAATGGTTCGGGCACATGATAATTCTGTTCCCCGGAACGAAATACGGGGGTCTGAATGATGTTATTTCAGATGAAGATACGAAAGAGGTTTTTGCAGATTTGCTGTCATATTTTGATACTGGAATAGAGTCAGTGGAAGGTCAGCAGATGGAAATGGATTTTGATAGGGTACTGGAAAATCTGCCTGAAGAAAAAGCGGAGAAGATTAAAGAAGACATATTCGGTAAAGTGAATAAACATCCTGTGATGTTCAATATAAATCAGAAGATGTATGTGCTACATAAAGATGAAAATGGAAATGTGATTTATAATAAAATGCTTTTAAACCATGGAAATATGGAGGATTTGTTTGAATATGCAGACGAGTCGGACGGGACAAAGCGTTTATTTGATCTGATTCCTCTGTTTTATGAAGGCGGTGATGACTGTGTGATTTTAATTGATGAGATAGACCGAAGTCTTCATACAAATATAACCAGGCGGTTTCTGGAATTGTTTTATGCGCTGACGGACAGTGAGAAAAAGCAGATGATAGCAACTACCCATGATACGAATCTGCTGGATTTGGATTTACTGCGGCAGGATGAAATCTGGTTTGTGGAAAGACAGGAAGACCACGGCTCCAGTATTTATTCCCTGAATAAGTTCCGGGCAAGATTTGATAAAAAAATTGACCGGGAATATTTACTGGGAAGATATGGCGCGATTCCCGTTTTTCATAAAGAATTTTCAGATCAGGAGGAAAGATATGTATAATAAATACAGGCTGTCCTCCGGTGCTTTTGAACGTGAGAAGGAAGAAGAAAAAGTTGATGTGGAAAAAGAATATGGTGATAAACTGGAAATTATAAAAGAAAATCCCAAAGTATCCTTAAATCATACATTTGTGAGCAAAGAAGTTTCAGAAAAAGCCTGTCATGGAAAAAGCGGGATTAATTTCAAAAAGAATTATATGCCATTTGTAGATAAAGCTATTCAAAGAGCAAAGAGAATGCCGGGTGACGAAGCAGAACTGGTTGACAGGATTGGCTGTAATATCTGGAAACTGCTGGAAGAGATGAGGAAAAGCTGAATTTTGTCATATACTGGCAGGAAAATTATGGTATAATATCGACAGATATTATACCGCCCGAATGGGCAAGGGTACCATACCATATCACGGGGTGATTATGGTATAATATGCACTGAGGAGGGACCCATCGTTTGCCTTGAGATGGGAGGAGACCTGAGTGCGAAAAGAAACAAAACAAAACGCAGAACGGAGGACAGCTATGAAATTTTCAGAAATGCCATATCAGAGACTGAACCGGGAAGAAACAGAAGCCGCCATGCAGGAACTGACACGCCGTCAGAAAGAGGCGTCCGGCGGTGAAGAACAGTTTGAAATCCACAGAGAGTACTACAAACTGGCTGACCATATCAAAACCTGCAGGATTCTGGCTATGATACGCCATGACATCAACACTGCCGACGAATATTATGAGAAAGAACAGGAATTCTATGACGAAGTGCAGCCTGTGCTGGACAATCTGGACAACGAATACCACAAAGTATTGTTTGAGTCCCCGCACCGGACGTATCTGGAAGAAAAAATCGGGCCGGTGGCTTTCAAAAACATGGAACTGGATTTTAAGTCCATGGACGAAAAGCTGATTTCCCTGATGCAGCAGGAAAATGCTCTGGTCAGCAGATACTCCAAACTGATTGCCTCAGCGGAAATCCCTTTTCGCGGGGAAATCTGCAATCTGTCACGGATGGGCAAATTCATGTCAGATACGGACCGGGACACCAGAAGGCAGGCCTGGAAGGCAGTCAGCAACTATTTTATGAGCGTAACCGGGGAAATCGACAGTATTTATGATGAAATGGTAAAGAACCGTACGGAGCAGGCCCGGCAGATGGGCTGTGAGAATTTTATTCCGCTGGGGTACTGCCGAATGCACCGGAATAGTTATGGGCAGGCGGAAGTGGAACATTTCCGCAGGCAGGTGAAGGAATATATTGTGCCTCTTGCAACGAAAATCCATGAAAACAGGCGGAAACGGCTGGGCGTGGAGCAGCTTTCCTATATTGATAACAATATGTATTTTGCAGAAGGAAATCCGGAACCGAAAGGTACTCCGGAGGAGATTCTGGCCAAAGGGCAGGAAATGTACCGGGAACTCTCTCCTGAGACGAAAGAATTTTTTGATTTCATGATGGAAAATGAACTGCTGGATGTGCTGGGCAGGAAAAATAAAGTGCAGGGCGGTTATATGGATTACCTTCCGGAATTTGAATCTCCCTTTATTTTTGCCAATTTCAACGGAACCAGCGGCGATGTGGATGTGATTACCCATGAATGCGGACATGCTTTTCAGGGGTATCTGGTGCGGAAAGAAGAGATTCGTGAACATCTGGATATTACCATGGAGACAGCGGAAATCCATTCCATGGCCATGGAATATTTTACGGAACAGTGGATGGAACAGTTTTTCGGCAGCCGGGCAGAGGATTACCGTCTGATGCACCTGGAGGACGGAATATGCTTTGTGCCTTATGGCTGTATGGTGGACGAGTTCCAGCATATTATCTATGAACATCCGGAACTGACGCCGGAAGAACGGAAACAGGTGTGGAAGAAGCTGGAGCAGGAATACCGTCCCCATATGAATTACGAGGATGATTCCTTCTTCGGAAAAGGAGGCTGGTGGCAGCGGCAGGGCCATATTTTCCAGATGCCCTTTTATTACATTGATTACTGTCTGTCTACCGTATGCGCCCTCCAGTATAAAATGAAAATGGACTTGAATTATAAAGAAGCCTGGGAGAGTTATCTGGCTTTATGCAGAATGTCGGCCCGGAAGTTCTACGTGCCCATGCTGGAAGAAGTCGGACTGAAAAATCCCTTTGCGGACGGATGTATCCGGGAGTTGACGGAGCATTTTGAAAAAATCATACTGTAACAGGAAACAGGAATGGGAAGAACGAAAAAGGACATGATAAGCAGGGAGGCATGTATGGACAAAATAGCGGAATATTTTTCCACAAACGGAGCAGAATACCTGCAGCTTCTGCGGGAGCATATGGAAATCAGCGGGAGTGTGGTACTGCTGGCCATGATTCTGGCGATTCCTATGGGAATTCTCTGCTCTCATTTTACAAAACTGCAGCTTTTTCTGGAACGCTTTTTCGGAGTTCTGCGGATTATACCCGGCCTTGCGGTGCTGCTGCTTTGCATTCCTGTGATGGGAACCGGGGTAAAACCTGCGGTGACGGCACTGACTATCCTGGCAATTCCTCCCATTCTGATGAATACCGTGCAGGGATTTCAATCCCTGCCGAAGGAAATTCTGGAGGCGGCGGAAGCCATGGGGATGAGCCGCCGGAGGTGCTTTTTCCAGGTCAGGCTGCCTCTGGCTTTTCCCATTATGTATGCCGGAATCCGGACAGCAGCCGTGGAAGTGATTGCAAGCGCCACGCTGGCCTCCTATATCGGAGCCGGAGGGCTGGGAGATATTATTTTTACAGGACTGGGGCTGATGCGGATGGATCTGTTGTATATCGGAGGAGTGTCCGTGGCAGTTTTATCCCTGCTTACAGGTTATGTGCTGGACCGGATTTACCGATATCAGACAAGATATCTCTGCAACTGAACCTTTACAACAGGAGGAAACGAATGAAGAAGATGATGAAAAGAGCAGGTACATTGCTGCTGGCAGGTGTTTTGGGAATGGGAGTTCTGGCCGGATGCGGTTCTTCCGGAGATTCCGATAAACTGATTCGCATTGCATCCAAAGACCTGACTGAAAATGAAATTGTAACGGAAATCTATGCGCTGGCGTTAGAGGACGCAGGATATAAAGTAGAGCGGAAATTCAATATCTCATCATCTGTGATACACACCACCATTACCAGTGATGAAATTGATGTATATCCGGAATACACAGGAACGGGTCTGCTGACGGTTCTCGGCATGGAGCCTCTCACCGATGAGCAGGAAGTGTATGACACGGTAAAAGAGGCCTATGACAGACAGTATCAGCTCACCTGGCTGGATTATTCCGCAGCAAATGACGGACAGGGCCTTGCCATCCGCACGGAAACGGCTGAAAAATACGGAATATCCACCATTTCCGATTTACAGCAACATGCAGGAGAACTGCGGTTTGCTTCTCAGGGAGAGTTTGACGAGCGTTCGGACGGAATTCCGGCGCTGGAAGCAGTGTACGGACCCTTTGAATGGAAATCCAGCAATATCTACAGCAATGCTCTGAAATATCAGGTTCTGGAAAATGATGAGGCAGATGTGGCTCCCGTATATACCACAGAGGGCAGGCTGGTGGAAGAGCAGTTTACATTGCTTGAGGATGATAAGCACGTGTGGCCCCCTTATAACCTTGCTCCGGTTATCCGGAACGATGTACTGGAGGAACATCCGGATATTGCTGATATTCTCAATAAAATCAGCGCAGAATTTACCACAGAGAATATTACCGGGTTAAATGCAAAAGTTGAAATCGACAAAGAGGAATACACAGATGTTGCAAAAGAATTCTACGAAAGTATCAAAAAGTAGAGGCGGGAAAATCGCAGTAGAACTGATACATGTGGAAAAACGGTTTCCGGGCATGACCTGTCCGGCGCTGGATGACGTCAGCATCCGAATCCAGGAAGGGGAATTTGTGACGGTGCTTGGCTCCTCCGGGTGCGGCAAGACCACGCTGATTAAAATGCTCAATCGGCTCTGTGAGCCGGACAGAGGGGAAATTCTACTGTTTGGCGAACCTGTCCGGGAGCAGAATCCTGTGATATTGCGCAGAAATATCGGTTATGTGATTCAGCAGATTGGCCTGTTCCCCCATATGACCGTAAAAGAAAATATATCTACCATTCCGAAAATTCTGAAATGGGACAAAAAGAAAACACAGCAGAAGGTGGATGAAATGCTGCGGCTGGTAGCGCTGGAGCCGGAAGAATACCGAAACCGGTATCCGGCCCAGCTGTCCGGCGGACAGCAGCAGAGAGTGGGAATTGCACGGGCGCTGATTGCAGACCCGCCCCTTATGCTGCTGGACGAGCCTTTCGGGGCCATTGACGCCATCAATCGGGAAGTACTCCAGACAGAGCTTAAAAAGATTCAGGAACAGTCCGGGAGAACATATCTCTTTGTAACCCATGATATCCGGGAAGCCTGGAAGCTGGGCACAAAGGTGCTTGTGATGAATCAGGGGAAAATTCTGCAGTTTGATTCCCCGGAGGAGATTCAGGCCCATCCGGCGGATGAATTTGTAACAGAACTTTTGCGGACGGCAGATATGGGGAAAGGTGAGGAAGTATGATACGGTATTTTGCAGAACACTGGGAGCTGTTTGGGACAGCATTTGCGGAACATCTGTACCTGGTGTTTGTGACTCTGTTTTTTTCCCTGTTGCTGGCCGCGCTCATTTCCGGTCTGATTTTAAGGAAAAAATGGCTTTCCAACGGGGTGGTGCAGATATTCAGCGCTGTTTATTCCATTCCCAGTCTGGCATTGTTTGCCATTCTGATTCCCATATTCGGACTGGGTAATCAGACGGCTGTTATCGTGCTGGTGATATATAACCAGTATCTGCTGATACGGAATATTCTGGCAGGAATCTGGAATATTGACGCCACAATACTGGAAGCAGGAATCGGAATGGGAATGAGCCGGTGGCAGTTGGCCCGTACCATTCAGATTCCGCTGGCCATGCCTTCCATTCTGGCGGGAATCCGCCTTGCAATTATATCCACTACGGGAATCGCCACAATTGCCGCCACGATCAATGCGGGTGGTCTCGGTACCGTATTATTCTCCGGACTGCGTACCATGAACGTGTATAAAATTGTATGGGGAACGATTTTAAGCATGGTAATAGCCCTTGGGGCAGATGTGAGTCTGAAAAAACTGGAAGAACTGTGGAGACGGAAAGGAGAAGCAGGACGTAAGCTGTGAACTTACAGTCCTGCCATAATCATAATTGCAAGCTGATCCCTGCGCACGGCGTCTTCTGTTCCCTTTACCGCAGAAGCACTGGCGTCGAGCTCCATGTTACAGGAGGCGGAACGCATAAGTTTCTCACGAAATGCTTCTTCTTCCTGTTTTGCTTTCTCAGCCCTCTGTTCGGCCTTTGCCTGCATCTGCAGCTTCATGGCATTTTCCATGGAATCCAGCATACGTGTCATTTGATATATCATGAACAGAACCTCCCTTTACGAAAAATCATGTCATAAATTTTCTCTGTAATACTTTTATCGGAAACTTTCGTGAATTCTTAATGTTCCAGCTTGACAATCCGGGATGAGGAAAATTATAATAGTACTGTTCATTATGGGAGATTATGTAAATTTATAAGAAATATGGATGATAAAACAGAAGAAAGGTGTGTTATATGAGAAGAACGAAACAGATAACAGGTATGGTATTATCCCTTATGCTGCTCACCGGGCTGTTCTGGCCAATCAGGGCTCATGCGGCAGGAACGGTGACAATTTCCGTGTCCTCCTCCACGCTGAATGTGGGAGACCAGGTGACAGTAACCGCCTGGGCAGCCGGGCCAAACGGAGAGAAGGCAATTGCAAAACTGGGATTTAATTACGACAGCGGGAAACTGTCTTTTGTCAGTTGCAGTGAATCCTCCTATTCCGGCGGAGAAGGAGGCTATGTGGGCGTATCAGCCAATACAGCGTCCATTACCCTGAAAGCCACTGCTGCCGGAACTGCAGCAGTGACAGTCAGCGGTTCCAACGGGGTCAATGTCAGCGACGGAACCCTGGAATACGGAGAACTCACAGCAGGGGGAACGAAACTGACGGTAAGCGGCACAGGAACAGGGAACGGACAGCAGGGCAGTGAAGGGACTGCCGGCGGCACAGAAAATGGAGTGAAATCTGAAGACAACAGCCTTGCCTCTCTTAAGATTTCACCGGGTACTCTGTCTCCGGCATTCCAGTATTCTGAAACAAACTATACGGCAACCGTGGGTGAAGATGTCACCAGCATTTCAGTGGATGCAAAACCTTCCAATGAAAAAGCGACGGTAGAGTCCATAACCGGGCATACGGATTTAAAACCGGGGCAGAATACCATAAGTATCGTGGTAAAGGCAGAAAACGGTTCGACTGCCACATATAAAATTACAGTGACCAGAGGCGGAGCAGGAGAAACAGCCGCGCCGGAAACTCCGGAAGGAGAAGGGGAAACAGCCACGCCGGAGGCACCGGCCGAAAATCCGGAAGGAATTACCTTAAACGGTCATCCGTTTAATCTGGCAGCCACTGTTCCGGAGGATGTGATTCCCCAGGACTTCACGAAAACCACCACCACATGTAATGGCCAGCAGGTGGAAGGGCTTCTGTTTGACAAAGCGCCCCTGATGCTGGTGTATCTCACCACGCCCAGTACGGAGGTGAAGAATACCCTGGCAGTTTTTGAGGAGGCCAGCGGGGTTGTTTACCCGTTTCGGAAAGTGGATTTGGGAGAAAATTACCTGATTCTGTTAAATCCCCCTGCAGAACCGGGGCTTTCCGCAGAATATACGCCTGCTGCAGGAACCCTGGCAGGTTATGAAAATGTTCCGGTGTTTGTAAACGGGGCCGCAGTGCAGACAGCAGCCGCTCCTACAGAAGCTCCGGCCGAAAATCCCGAAGGGGAAGCTGCCGCTCCGGAGGGAGAAGCCACTGTTCCGGAGGATGGAGCAGCCGCTCCTGTCACGGAACTGCCGGAGTTTTCTCTGGTATACGGTGCCAGCAGCCAGGGAAATGTAGGCTGGTATCAGTATGACGCAGCAGAAAATACCTTCCAGCGCCATGTAATAGCGGCAGCCGCTCCGGAGACGCCCCAGGATACGGAAGAAGGAACAGACAGCGTGGAACTGCAGGGACTGCAGAGCGCCTATAAGGATCTGGAAGAACAGTTTAATGAGAAAAAGGAAAGTTCCACGAGAAATACGGCTATTATGATTTTTGTTATTGCAGTGCTGCTTGTGGTTATTGTAAATCTGATACTTCGGGGCAGGGGAGACGATGAGGAAGACGACGAAGAAGAATTTCTGCCCAAAGAACGCAAATTCCTTCTGAGCAGGCGGAAAGCCAGGGAAGATGACGATGAAGAAGAACTGTGGGAAGAAGAAAAACCCAAATCCAGGCCGGCAAAGAACGTGAGCCAGGAAACCAGACCCATTGGGAAGCCGGAACCTCAGAAAGGACCGGAAGGCGTACAGCATCCGGATATCCATCGGAAACTGGAAATTCCCAGAAAAATGGAACCGCCCAGGAAAGTGGAGCCGCCCAAAAAGCTGGAACCTCCCAGAAAGATGGAAACAAAAAAGAAAACAGAAGCACCAAAAGCTCCGGAAACGCCTGTAATGACAGAACCCGGAAAGAATCTGGAATTAGAGGATGATTTTGAAGTGATTGATCTGGAAGATTTATAAAAGACAGGTGTATCATGTATATAGAAATTGATTTTAACAGTGATGAAGCCATTTACATGCAGCTGCGCAACCAGATTGTGCAGGGAATAGCCACGAACCAGTATCAGGAGGGGGAATCCCTGCCTTCGGTGCGCCAGCTTGCGGAAAGTATCGGAATTAACATGCATACCGTAAATAAAGCATATCATGTATTACGGCAGGAAGGATTTATCCGGCTGGACCGGAGAAACGGAGCGGTGATTTTTCTGGAGGAAGATAAAAGCCAGGCAGTCCGGGAACTGCGGGAGACTCTGCAGGTAATTCTGGCAAAGGCAGTCTGCAAAAATATTTCCAGAGAAGAAATACATCAGCTTACAGACGAGATACTGGATGAATATGAATTTTAACGGAACGCAGCTTTTGCTGTGTTGACAGGAGGAGCGAATGCATAAAAAATATACGCCCCAGGCAGGAAAAGTCCTGGAGCTGGCAGCCAGGCTGTCCAAAAAGCTGCAGCATAATTATGTCGGTACCGAGCACATTCTGGCAGGACTGCTTCAGGAAGGAACCGGAGTGGCGGCAAAAGTTCTGACGGATAACCATCTGGAGGAGAAAAAACTGCTGGAGCTCATCGAGGAACTGATTGCTCCGGGAGAGGGCACTGCTTTGCTGGATGGAGACGGGTATTCTCCGCGGACTCAGAAAGTGCTGGATACGGCAGAGAAAGAGGCGGGCCATTTTAACAGCAGTGAGACAGGTACGGAGCATCTGCTGCTGGCCATTATCAAAGAAAATGAATCTGCCGCAGTGCGCCTTCTGAATACCATGGGCATTAATTTACAGAAGTTGTATATTGATTTGCTGGTGGCCATGGGAGAGGAAGGCAGTTTTTCCAGAGAAGAACTGAAATCCGCCAAAGGAAGGAAGCGCAGCCTGGAGTCCACGCCGGTGCTGGACCAGTATTCCAGAGATCTGACCAGGATGGCTCTGGAGGGAAAGCTGGATCCGGTAATCGGAAGAGAAGAAGAAATACGGAGGGTTATCCAGATTTTAAGCAGGCGCGGGAAAAATAACCCCTGTCTGATTGGAGAACCAGGAGTGGGCAAAACGGCCATTGCGGAAGGGCTGGCACAGCAGATTTCCCTGGGCCTGGTGCCGGAATCCGTAGCGGGGAAACGGGTGATTACCCTGGACCTTTCCAGTATGATTGCAGGCTCCAAATACCGGGGAGAATTCGAAGAACGTATTAAAAAAGTAATTCGGGAAGTGGTGGGAGCCGGAAATATTCTGTTGTTCATGGATGAACTTCACACGATTATCGGCGCCGGAGGAGCAGAGGGAGCCATGGACGCCTCCAATATTCTGAAACCCTACCTTGCACGGGGGGAATTCCAGATGATTGGCGCCACCACCGTGGAAGAATATCGGAAATATATCGAAAGAGATGCGGCGCTGGAGCGGAGGTTCCAGCCGGTGATGGTGGAGGAACCCACCATAGAAGAAACGCTGGAGATTCTGAAGGGACTGCGCAGATTTTATGAAAAGCACCATCAGGTCGTGATTACGGACGAAGGGCTGGAGGCAGCGGCAAGGCTTTCCGACCGGTATGTCACCGACCGTTTCCTGCCGGACAAAGCCATAGATTTGATGGATGAGGCGGCGGCAAAAGTCCGTCTGGAAGGCGTAAAGACTTCCACAAATCTGCAGGATATCCGTATAGAAATCAACCGGGTTACTGAAGAAATGGAAGATGCCATTCAGAAAATGGAACTTCAGCAGGCTTCTGAGCTGCGCAGAGAAAAAGAAGCTCTGCAGGCAGATTATGATAAGTTGCAGAAAAAGGCAAAGAAATCCATGAAGCGCAAACGGGCGGAAGTGGGGGAAAATGAAATAGCCGAGGTGGTGTCCCAGTGGACAAAAATTCCCGTAAAACGGCTGGCAGAGGAAGAGTCCGCCAAACTGCGGAAACTGGAATCCGTGCTGCATAAACGGGTTATCGGCCAGGAAGAAGCAGTGTCTGCAGTGGCAAAAGCAGTGCGCCGGGGCAGAGTTGGCTTAAAAGACCCCAACCGTCCCATTGGCTCTTTCCTGTTTCTGGGCCCTACCGGCGTGGGAAAGACAGAGATTTCCAAAGCCCTTGCAGAGGCCATGTTTGGCAGCGAATCCGCCATGGTGCGGGTAGACATGTCGGAATATATGGAAAAGCACAGCGTGTCCAAAATGATTGGCTCGCCTCCCGGATATGTGGGATATGACGAGGGAGGACAGCTAAGTGAGAAAGTAAGGCGGAATCCGTATTCTGTCATTCTTTTTGATGAGATTGAAAAGGCCCATCCGGATGTGTTTAATATCCTGCTGCAGGTACTGGATGACGGTCACATTACTGACGCCCAGGGCAGAAAGACAGATTTTAAAAATACGATTATCATAATGACTTCCAATGCGGGGGCCCAGTCTATTATTGAGCCGAAAGCGCTGGGATTTGCTTCCGTGGAAGATGCAAAGCACAACTATGACCGGATGAAGGACAGCGTAATGGAAGAGGTGCGCAGGATTTTCCGGCCGGAATTTCTGAACCGTATTGACGAGACCATTGTGTTCCATGCCCTCACCAAAGAAGATATGAAGAAGATTGTAACGCTGATGACCAGAACGCTGATTGAGCGCTGCAGGACTCAGATGGGAATTGAACTTCGTATCACCGGAGCGGTAAAAAGTCATATTGTGGACACAGCTTATGAGCCGAAGTACGGTGCACGTCCTCTGCGCAGAATGATTCAGAATAAGATAGAAGACGGTCTGGCGGAGGAAATCCTTTCCGGCAGAGTAAAAGCAGGAGATATGGTGGAAGCTGCCATGCACAAAAAGGAAATTACCTTTGTAGTCAGAACGAAATAGCAGTCCGGGAGCAGACAGCAGAATGACTGTAAAAGTATGTAAAATATTGCTGGCAAAACCGGAGGATTTATTATATAATTAATGGTGTCAGGAAAGCAGACAATTTCAACAGGAGGATAAAAAAATGGCTGTAGTAGAAGAACTGATCCGTACAGAAAGCAATGGAACTTTAAGTTTTGGGAATTACAGGCTGACGTCCAAGGCAAAAGCAGATAATTTTGAATTCGGCGGAGACCTGTATAAGGTAAAGACTTTTCATGAAATCACCAAACTGGAGCGAAATGGTATGTTTGTGTACGAATCTGTACCGGGGACCACAGTGAGTCAGCTTCAGGTGACAGACAGCGGCGTTGCGTTCCGGGTAGAAGGAGCAGAAGACGCACAGATTACCCTGGAACTGGAAGAACAGGCAGAATATGAAGTGGTGGTAGATGGCGTGAATGCAGGCCATATGAAGACGAATCTGGGTGGGAAGTTAAGTCTCAGCGTGGAATTGAATGAAGACACTCCGGTTGCTGTTCAGATTGAAAAAGTTGGATAACATACAGACAGTCAGGGCATTTCAGAAGTCCGTGCAGGGCTTTTGAAATGCCCTGTATTATGTATACGTCAGGCAGAAGAGGATGAAATATGGCAAAGGGAAAAAAGATCACCGTGTATTTCTGCCAGTCCTGCGGATACGAGTCTTCCAAATGGATGGGGCAGTGTCCGGGTTGCCGGGAATGGAATACATTTGTGGAAGAATCGCTGGAGAAAAAAGCGGCGGGAAAGATAAAAAGCACTCCGGGGGGAAAAGAAGAACTGAAAACCGCCAGAATATCGGAGATTGACATTCAGTCCGGCAGCCGGACAGCGACAGGATTCAGAGAACTGGACCGGGTGCTGGGCGGAGGAATCGTGTCCGGTTCACTGGTACTGGTGGGAGGCGACCCAGGGATTGGGAAGTCCACCCTTTTGCTGCAGGTGTGCAGGAATCTGGCAGAAACGCAGGAAGTGCTGTATATTTCCGGAGAGGAATCACTGCAGCAGATTAAGATGCGGGCCCAGCGGATTGGGCAGTTTTCCGATAATCTGCAGCTATTTTGCGAAACAGGCATGGAACGGATTGAGCAGGTTGTGGAGCGGCAGAAGCCGCAGGTTGTAATTATTGATTCCATTCAGACCATTTACAGTGAAGAAATAAGCGCCGCACCTGGAAGCGTATCTCAGGTGCGGGAAACCACCGGAAGACTTTTACAGATTGCAAAGGGCATGGGGATTACGGTTTTTATTGTGGGACATGTGACGAAAGAAGGGGTTGTGGCAGGACCGAGAGTGCTGGAACATATGGTGGACACGGTACTCTATTTCGAGGGGGACCGCCATGCTTCTTACCGGATTCTGCGGGGCGTCAAGAACAGGTTTGGCTCTACCAATGAAATCGGGGTATTTGAAATGCGGGAAGAAGGGCTTGTGGAAGTGAAAAATCCTTCAGAGTTCATGCTGAACGGAAAGCCCCAGGGCGCCTCCGGCTCTGTGGTTGCCTGCTCCATGGAAGGTACCCGTCCCATACTGGTGGAAATACAGGCCCTGGTGTGCCGCAGTAATTTTGGAATTCCCAGGAGAACAGCGGCCGGAACAGATTTGAACCGGGTAAACCTGCTGATGGCAGTGCTGGAAAAACGGGCGGGAATGTCCCTGTCAGCCTGTGACGCCTATATAAATATTGCAGGAGGCATCCGGATGAATGAACCGGCCATTGACCTTGGGATTGTGATGGCCCTTGCTTCCAGTTTCCGGGACAAAGCCATAGATGAGAAAATGATCTGTTTCGGGGAAGTAGGGCTGAGCGGTGAGGTACGGGCAGTCCAGATGGCCCAGCAACGGGTGACGGAAGCCCGGAAACTGGGATTTGAGACGTGCATTCTGCCCAAAGTGTCCATTCCGGGACTGACGGATACCAAAGGGATAAAAATTATCGGTGCGGGAACCATCGGGGAGGCCATTCGGCAGATGTAGCCCAAAAACCGCGTTCGGTGCAGATTTGTCCGAATTGTTCAGAATCAGGAGAGAGACAGATGAAGGAGGAAAGAAATGAACAGTATGAAATCAGACAGAACGGAGATTTATGCAAAAACAGACCATACATTATTGAATCAGACATCTACATGGAAGGAAATTCAGCAGATTTGTGAGGACGCCCTGGCCTATGGCACTGCCTCCGTCTGCATCCCTCCTTCTTATGTAAAACAGGCGCGGGAATATCTGGGAGACAGAATGGAAATCTGTACGGTAATCGGATTTCCCAACGGTTATAATACCACGGCTGTAAAAGAATTTGAAATCAGGGACGCTGTTGCCAACGGAGCCGGTGAACTGGACATGGTTATCAATCTGGGATGGATAAAAGACAGCCGGTTTGATCTGGTGGAAGAAGAAATACGTATTCTGAAAAAAGCCTGTCAGGGAAGGATTCTGAAAGTCATTGTGGAAACCTGTCTGCTGACAGAAGAGGAGAAGCAGAAGCTGTGTGAAACCGTAACCAGCGCCGGAGCTGATTTTATCAAAACTTCCACGGGATTTTCCACTGCAGGGGCTACCTTTGCCGATGTGAAACTTTTAGCGGAACATATCGGCCCGGAAGTAAAAATAAAGGCGGCAGGAGGAATTTCTTCTTTTGCAGATGCGCAGGAATATCTCCGGCTGGGCGCAGACCGTCTTGGCACCAGCCGGATAATAAAACTGGCAAAGGCAGAGGCAGAAGAAAGCTGAAAAGAAAATACCCGCTCGCAGAAGAAGCAGATGACAGCCCCGTACACTTTGTTATGTTATCCGGAAATCTGTGCTTTTCTGTTCCGGTACAGAATACGAATGGAGTTCAGCACACAAAGCATGGCAACCCCGCTGTCTGCAAATACTGCCATCCACATGGAAGCATACCCGGCAAGGCCCAGAACCATAACCAGTGCCTTGACGGTCAGTGCAAAGACCACATTCTGCCAGGCAATCCGGGTAGTACATCTGGCAATGGAGATGGAGTCCGGGACAGCTTCCATGTCAGAGGTCATGAATACCACGTCGGCAGCCTCAATGGCTGCGTCTGCGCCGCTGCCCATGGCGGCTCCCACATCAGCCCCGGCAAGAACGGGCGCATCGTTGATGCCATCTCCCACAAACATGACGGAACCGTTTGTTCTGCGGATTTCCTGCAGCTTTTCCAGTTTGTCTTCCGGGAGCAGACGGGCATGTACCTGCTCAATACCGGTTTCTGCCGCAACTGCCTGGGCGTTTTCCAGTGCGTCTCCGGTCAGCATGGCAGTGGTTATATGAAGGCGTTTCAGGGAGGCAACAGCTCTGGCAGATTCCGGTTTAACCGTATCGGAAATCAGCAGATATCCGGCCAGAACTCCCTGGACTGCAAGAAAAACTTCGGTTCCGTAAACAGTCTTTGTGCAGTCCGATAAATCCACATGAAATTTTTCCATCATTTTCCGGTTGCCAGCCAGTACTTCTCCCACAGGCAGTTTAGCCTGAATTCCATGGCCAGCCAGCTCTTTCAGGGAAACAGGTTCTTCCATAACGAGATTTTTTTCACGGGCGGCGGCAGTAATGCTTACGCCGATGGGATGGGTGGAATGTTGTTCCAGACTGGCGCAGAGCCTCAGTACTTCTTCCTCAGAATGGCCATGGAAAGGAAGAATCTGCTGTACCGCAAAATTTCCTTTTGTGACGGTGCCGGTTTTGTCCATAACAACTGTGCTGATACGGTTCAGGGCCTCAATGGATACACCGCCTTTGAATAAAATTCCCTGTCTGGAGCCGGCGCCGATACCGGAAAAGAATGCCAGCGGTACGCTTAAAACGAGTGCGCAGGGGCAGCTTATTACCAGAAATGTCAGCGCAGTGTAAATCCAGTGGTTCCAGTCCCCGGTGACGACAGAAGGGATGACGGCGGTAGCCAGTGCTGCAATTACCACAAAAGGAGTGTAAATTCTGGAAAATCTGGTGATAAAACGGTCAATTTTGGGTTTGCTGGCAGCAGCATTTTCCACAGAATCCAGGATTCTGGTAACCATCGAGTGTTCCAGGGATTTTTCCACCCTGATTTTCAGCTGGCCGGAAGTATTGATGCAGCCGGAAGTGACGTCATCTCCCGCAGCGGCTTTTACCGGAACCGGTTCCCCGGTAATGGGAGAGGTATCCAGCCGGCTTTCTCCCTTCAGCACCACACCGTCCAGCGGGATACGGTCGCCGGGACGGACCAGCAGAATATCTCCAGGCCGGGCATCTTCTGCAGCAATCACTCTCACATCATTTCCCTGTATAAGGCTGACTGTTTCCGGGCGTAAGTCCACCGCTTCCATAATCTGAGAGCGGCTGCGTGCCACCGCCACCTCCTCAAAATATTCTCCAATGCGGTAAAACAGCATAACTCCCACGGCTTCCGGGAAGTTTCCAATGGCGAACGCGCCCAGTGTTGCAAGACTCATTAAAAAATTCTCGTCAAAAATCTGTCCTTTGCAGAGATTCTTAAGGGCAGTCAGCACAATCTGTCCTCCAAGGAGCACATAGGAGATTACAAAAATTACGGAGGGCAGAAAGGCTCCTTCCATACCTGCATGTTCCAGAACTTCTCCGGCAGTAAACAGAAAAGCGCCGATGATGATAGAAATAAGGTCAGTCTGCTGCTGGCTGAAGCAGTGCTTTACGGAAGAGTTCTGCTCAGAGACAGAAAGAGCTTTTTTTCCTTTTTGAGAAATCTGCTGCCGGCTTACCACAACTTCAGATTCGATGGAAGCGCAGATATCCTGGAACTTTGCAATCAGGGCTTCTTCATTTTTTGCGCCTTCCGGTGTGACAGCCACACGAAGCTGTTTCGTAGCAAAAGTAAGCGTAGCGGCATTCACTTCCGGCAGTTCATTGATACGCCTCTCCATTTTGGCAGCACAGTTGGCACAGCCAAGATTTTCTACCAGACAGGTGAAACGGATACCTCCGGCATGTTCGGCATCCGGACGCTGCTCTGCCTGGTGGGTATGTTCCTGTCCACAGCAGCAGGAATCGCCGTGTGTATGTTGATGCTCGTGTTCATGTATGTGCTCATGATGATGTTCCTGTCCGTGTATGTGCTCATGATGATGTTCCTGTCCGTGTATGTGCTCGTGGTGCTCCTGTCCGCAGCAGCAGGAATCCTGATGTTCATGGTGGTGTTCTTTTAAATTATTTTTTTCAACCTGTTCCATAAGGTTGCCTCCTTTCATATGAATAATTGTTCATATGAATATTAAAGCATATTGGCGGTGATTTGTCAATATGGAAATAAATCTTTTCCGCGGGGATTGTCACCGGGGATTCTCTACATTATATTAGAATGATTTTGAGCAGGAAAAGTATAAGTGGAAATAAAAAGAAAAAATACTGACAATTCAAACAATTTGACAAAAAATGAGGATGAAAACTAACTTTATTTTTTCTGGAAAATTCTGTTGACATATGGAAATAAACGTGATAATATAACATTCGTCGTCGAGAGCGGCTGTCGAAAAAGGCAGAGTGGACTCGATGAAAGGAAATCAGAAAAATAAAAAAGATGAAAAAAGTCATTGACAAACAGGTGAGGATATGCTAAAGTAAAGAAGTTGTCGCCTAAGGGAGATGACAGAGAACCTTGATAACTGAACAGTGAAATAACCTTGAAAGATTCAGAAGAGTTTCCGTTTGAGAAA
>CATLIX010000021.1 GCA_949959185.1 uncultured Eubacterium sp.
ACCGTGTTACTGAGAAGTGCTAAAGTATATAGATTTCCTATAAGAGAAAGCCCACCGGGCGGGATGCGCAGCTCGCGGAGAGGAAATATATTGCCAGGCAATCCGCTCGCGCGCAGCAAACCCTCCAGGTCCCTCAAGAATGAGGGATTCAGGGAGTTGAAGCGGACCTGACCGCTTTGTTCCATAAACTGCGGTGAAGATAATGAAAAATACACTGATGATTTTCTGGCTGTTTGTCCTGTTGCTGACAGGCTGGAGCCAGTGGGAGAGGGGCCGGAACCTTTATTCCGTATCCGGGAATTCTGTTTTGAAAGAAACGGGCATATGCGGTGAAGGAATCTCTGAGAGAATACCGGAAGGAAAAGAAATAATTTCAGATTCGGAGCGGTTCATAGAAAAAATCCTGAACTGGGGCGGGGAAGCATTTCTGGGCGGGTATCCTGCAGATACGTCTTTTTTTCAATGGTTTCGCGGACAGTATGGGGAGGAAAATTTATCTGCTCTGAAGGAGGCAGCCGGAAACCCGGAGCAGGATGCGGAAAGCTGGTATCAGATTACCGGGAAATCCATTCATACTCTCTGGAGCGAATACTGCAGAGATACGGGACTTTACCCGGAGTATGGGGAGATAAAACTGTATGAAAAGGAGTGCGGGGAGCCGGACCGGGCTGTGATGGATTTTACAGGAGACGTCAATCTGGCGGAAGGCTGGTCCACCACCAGGTATCTGGACGGGAGAGCAGGAGGCATTCAGGACTGTTTTTCGCCGGCGCTGCTGACAGAAATGAGACAGGCGGATATACTTATGATAAATAATGAATTTGCCTACAGCACCAGAGGAAATCCTCTGCCGGGGAAAAGCTATACCTTCCGGGCCAGTCCGGAACGGGTCTCTGTTTTGCAGGAACTGGAAACAGATATTGTGTCTCTGGCGAATAACCATGTATTTGATTTTGGCGAGGAAGCCCTGCTGGACACGCTGGATACTCTGGAACAGGCAGGAATTCCCTGTGTGGGAGCCGGAAGAAATCTGGAGGAAGCCATGGAGCCTGTCTACTTTATTGTAAATGGAAGAAAAATCGCCATTGTATCCGCCACTCAGATTGAGCGTTCCGCCAGTTACACCAGGGAAGCCACGGAAACCAGCGGAGGCGTACTGAAAACCCAAAATCCCGATAAATTTCTGCAGGTGATTGAAAAAGCAGAGAAGCAGAGCGACTGTGTCATTGCTTTCGTTCACTGGGGAACGGAAAACACCAGCTATTACGGGACAGATCAGACAGAACTGGGAGCAGCCTTTATTGAAGCCGGGGCAGATGTTGTGGTGGGCGGCCATACCCACTGCCTGCAGGGATTTGATTTTTATAATGACAAACCCATAATATACAGTCTGGGAAACTTCTGGTTTAATAACAGGACGCTGGATACGGGAATTTTCCAGGTAATCCTCCATACGGACAGCAATCAGACAGAGGTTCGTTTTTTGCCCTGTGTGCAGCGGGGCTGTATCACATCCCTGACGGAAGAACCGCAGGAAAAACAGCGAATTCTGGATTTTATGCAGCGGATTTCCGCGCCGGGGGTCCAGGTGGACGGGGAAGGATATGTTATCCCATAAACTGATTGTATTTTCCGGTCAGAGTGTGTTATAATGTGCACGGATATTATACCGCCCGGATGGGAACAGGTTACCATATCATATTGTAAAATTATCAAATCAGAACAGAGAAAGGAAGATGAACATCTTATGAGCAGGAAACCCACAGTATTGATGATTCTGGATGGTTTTGGTTTAAATGAAAAGCAGGAAGCAAATGCGGTGTATGAGGCAAATACACCCAATATCGACGGACTGATGAAGGACTGTCCTTTTGTCAGAGGTTATGCCAGCGGACTTTCCGTAGGACTTCCCGACGGACAGATGGGGAACTCCGAGGTAGGCCATCTGAATATGGGAGCCGGAAGAATTGTTTATCAGGAGCTGACCAGAATTACCAAAGAAATTGAAGACGGAGATTTCTTTAAGAATGAAGCGCTGCTGAAGGGCATGAAGAATGCAAAAGAGAACAATTCCGCCCTGCACCTCTACGGACTGTTATCCGATGGAGGCGTACACAGCCACAATACCCATTTATACGGACTGCTGGAACTGGCAAGACGGGAAGGGATTGAGAAAGTGTACGTACACTGCTTCCTGGACGGACGTGATACGGCTCCCACTTCCGGAAAAGGATTTATGGAAGAACTGGAAGCAAAAATGAAGGAAATCGGCGTGGGAGAAATCGCTACGGTATCCGGGCGTTATTACGCCATGGACCGTGACAACCGCTGGGACAGAGTGGAGAAGGCATACAAAGCCCTTGTCCTGGGAGAAGGAAACCGCACGTCCAATGCAGTGGAGGCGGTGGCAGCTTCCTATGCGGAAGCTGTAACGGATGAATTTGTGGTTCCCACCGTAGTGGAAAAGGACGGGAAGCCGGTGGCAACCATCCAGGACAAAGATACCATTATTTTCTTCAATTTCCGTCCTGATCGGGCGAGAGAGATAACCAGAACCTTCTGTATGGATGAATTTGACGGATTTGACAGAGGGCCAAGAAAAGATGTGACCTACATCTGCTTTACCGAGTATGATGTGACCATCCCCAATAAAACAATTGCATTCCACAAAGTGGAGCTGACCAATACATTCGGAGAATTTCTGGCAGCCAACGGAAAGACCCAGGCCAGAATTGCCGAGACAGAGAAATATGCCCATGTTACTTTCTTTTTCAACGGAGGCGTGGAAGAGCCCAATCAGGGAGAAGACCGTATTCTGGTAAATTCCCCCAAAGTTGCAACTTACGACCTGAAACCGGAAATGAGCGCATACGAGGTATGCGACAAGCTGGTGGACGCCATCAAATCCGACAAATATGATGTGATTATCATTAACTTTGCCAATCCTGACATGGTGGGCCATACCGGTGTGGAAGCGGCAGCCATCAAGGCTGTGGAAGCAGTGGATACCTGCGTGGGAAAAGCAGTGGCAGCATTGAAAGAAGTGGACGGCGTTATGTTCCTGTGCGCAGACCATGGAAATGTGGAGCAGCTGATTGATTACAATACAGGGGAGAGCTTTACGGCCCATACTATCAATCCGGTTCCCTTTATTCTGATTAACTATGATGATGCATATACCCTGCGGGAGGGCGGCTGCCTGGCAGATATTGCGCCTACTTTAATCGAAATTATGGGAATGGAGCAGCCGGAAGAGATGACCGGAAAATCACTGCTGGTAAAACGATAAGACATGGAGGAATCAATGAGCATTCAGGAATTTAAACCGATAAAAGAAGGAAAAGTACGTGAGGTCTATGACAACGGGGATAACCTGATTATCGTGGCCACAGACAGGATTTCCGCCTTTGATGTTATTTTAAAAAACAGAATTACACAAAAAGGTGCGATTTTAACAAAGATGTCGAAGTTCTGGTTTGATTTTACCAGAGATATTGTGCCGAATCATATGATTTCCACAGAAACGTCAGATATGCCGGAATTTTTCCGCAGTGAGAATTTTGACGGAAACAGCATGAAATGTAAGAAACTGGATATGCTTCCCGTGGAGTGTATTGTGCGGGGCTATATTACAGGAAGCGGCTGGGAGAGCTATCAGAAAAATGGTACCGTATGCGGAATCAGGCTTCCCGAAGGGCTGAAAGAATCCGATAAACTGCCGGAGCCCGTCTATACTCCCACCACCAAGGCGGAGCTCGGACTTCATGACGAACATATTACCTTTGAGGAAAGTGTGGAGATTCTGGAGAAGCTCCATCCGGGCAGAGGCGCGGATTATGCGAAACAGATTCAGGAATATACCATTCGGTTATATGAAAAGTGTGCGGAATATGCCCGGAGCAAAGGAATCATTATTGCCGATACCAAATTTGAATTCGGACTGGATGAAAATGGATGCGTGGTTCTGGGAGATGAAATGCTGACCCCGGACAGCTCCAGATTCTGGCCTCTGGAAGGCTATGAGCCTGGAAAATCCCAGCCCTCTTTTGATAAACAGTTTGTGAGGGACTGGTTAAAGCAGAATCCGGACAGTGATTACCTGCTGCCGGAGGAAGTTGTCACAAAAACAGTGGACAAATATAAAGAGGCATATGAACTTTTAACCGGAGAGAAATTCGCATAAAACTGACTGGAGAATATATGGATAACAGAAAAAGGGATTTTAGCCTGGATAAACCGCAGGAAGAATGCGGTGTGTTCGGAATGTATGATTTTGACGGCAACCATGTGGCTTCCACCATTTACTATGGGCTGTTTGCACTGCAGCACAGAGGCCAGGAAAGCTGCGGAATTGCAGTCAGCGAGACCGCAGGCCCCAGAGGGAAGGTGACTTCCCATAAAGGCATGGGGCTGGTCAATGAAGTATTTACCCAGGAATCACTGGAGGGAATGAAGGGAGATATCGGCGTGGGGCATGTGCGCTATTCCACTGCCGGGGCTTCCACCCGTGAAAATGCACAGCCGCTGGTACTGAACTATGTAAAAGGAACCCTTGGGCTGGCCCATAACGGGAATCTTATCAACGCAGGCGAGCTGCGGAAAGAACTGGAATACACCGGAGCGATTTTTCAGACCACCATTGATTCGGAAGTGATTGCATACCACATTGCCAGAGAGCGTTTAAAGTCCCATACCGTGGAGGAAGCGGTACGCCGGGCGGCGGAGAAAATCAGAGGAGCCTATGCCCTGGTGATTATGAGCCCCCGAAAGCTCATTGGCGTCCGGGACCCCTTTGGCTTTAAACCTCTCTGTATCGGAAAGCGCGATAATGCCTGGATCATCGCATCGGAAAGCTGCGCGCTGGAAACGGTCGGAGCGGAGTTTGTGCGGGACGTACTGCCGGGAGAAGTGGTAGCCATTACACCGGAAGGAATCAAATCCGATACCAGCCTCTGTCTGCCGAAAGAGCAGGAGGCCAGATGTATTTTTGAGTATATTTATTTCGCAAGGCCGGACAGCCATATCGACGGCGTCAGCGTTTATGGCGCCAGAATCAAAGCAGGGCGTTTTCTGGCCATGGATTCTCCGGTGGAGGCGGATCTGGTGACGGGAGTACCGGAATCAGGCAATGCGGCGGCTCTTGGATATTCCCTGGAATCGGGAATTCCCTACGGGACAGCCTTTGTAAAAAACGGTTATGTGGGTCGGACCTTTATTAAACCGGGGCAGAGCAGCCGGGAGTCCGGTGTGCGGGTGAAGCTGAATGTGCTGAGGGAAGCAGTCAGAGGTAAACGAATCATTATGATTGACGATTCCATTGTCCGGGGAACCACCTCGGACCGTATCGTGCGTATGCTCCGGGAGGCAGGAGCCGCTGAGGTGCATGTGCGGATTTCTTCGCCGCCCTTTCTGTGGCCCTGTTATTTTGGAACGGATATTCCGGAGCGGGAGCAGCTGATTGCATACAACAGGTCTGTGGAAGAAATCCGCCAGATTATCGGTGCGGATACATTAGGCTACCTGAATATCTCGCGTCTTCAGGAGATGGCGGAAGGACTGCCCATCTGTAAAGGCTGTTTTTCAGGAGAATATCCCCTGGAGCCACCCACAGAAGACATCAGAGGAGATTATGACAGATAGCAGTGCAGCGGACAAAGGAAGGAGAACATACCATGTCGACAGACAGATATAACAGCCCCTTATCAGAGCGATATGCCAGTAAGGAAATGCAGTATATTTTTTCACCGGATATGAAATTCCGTACCTGGAGGAAGCTCTGGATAGCCCTTGCGGAAACAGAGCTGGAACTGGGTTTAAGTGAAAACGGAAAACCTGTCATTACACAGGAACAGATAGAGGAACTGAAAAGCCATGCGGAGGATATCAATTATGAGGTGGCCAGGGAACGGGAAAAGCTGGTAAGGCATGATGTGATGAGCCATGTATACGCTTATGGGCAGCAGTGCCCCAAAGCGGCAGGTATTATCCATCTGGGCGCAACCTCCTGCTATGTGGGAGACAATACGGATGTTATTGTCATGAGAGAAGCCCTGAAGCTGGTGCATCGGAAGCTGGTGAATGTGATTGCGGAACTGGCCAGATTTGCCGATACCTATAAGAATCTGCCAACCCTTGCCTTTACCCATTTTCAGCCGGCCCAGCCCACCACCGTAGGAAAACGGGCCTCTCTTTGGCTGCAGGAATTTCTGATGGATCTGGAAGATCTGGAATACGTGATGGGAAGTCTGAAGCTGCTGGGCTCCAAGGGAACCACCGGAACCCAGGCAAGTTTCCAGGAGCTGTTTGCAGGAGATCAGGAAACCATTGACAAAATTGACCCCATGATTGCAGAGAAAATGGGATTTTCAGAGTGTTATGCTGTGTCCGGACAGACTTATTCCAGGAAAGTGGATACCAGAGTGCTGAACGTCCTTGCAGGAATTGCCGCCAGCGCTCATAAAATGTCCAATGATATCCGTCTGCTCCAGCATTTGAAGGAAGTGGAAGAGCCTTTTGAGAAAAACCAGATTGGCTCCTCCGCCATGGCATATAAGAGGAACCCCATGCGCAGCGAGCGGATTGCTTCCCTGGCCCGGTATGTGATGGTGGATGCAATGAATCCGGCCATTACCTCTGCTACCCAGTGGTTTGAGCGTACCCTGGATGATTCTGCCAATAAACGCCTTTCCGTACCGGAGGGCTTTCTTGCGGTAGACGGAATTCTGGATTTATGCCTGAACGTGGTGGACGGTCTTGTGGTATATGAGAAAGTAATCCGCAAACATATGATGGCGGAACTGCCTTTTATGGCAACGGAAAATATCATGATGGACGCGGTGAAAAATGGCGGAAACCGTCAGGAAATGCATGAGAAAATCCGTCAGCTTTCCATGGAAGCAGGAAAGCATGTAAAAGAAGAAGGAAAAGATAATAATCTGCTGGATCTGATTGCGGCAGACCCGGCCTTTAACCTGACCCTGGAAGAACTGGAGCAGTCCATGGAGCCTTCCAGATATGTGGGCAGAGCGCCTCTCCAGGTGGAGAAATTCCTGGCACAGGAGGTCCGGCCGGTTTTGGAGAAGAATAAAGAGATTCTTGGCATGACAGCTGAGATTAATGTATAGGTTTTCAGAAAAAGGGAATGTATCAGGGCGGAAAGAGCCCTGATACATTCTTGCTGTATGGGTGGTAAAAATGAGATATATAGAAACAGGCAAAGTGGAACCGGGGATGATTCTGGGAAAGGGCATTTATGATTTTTCCGACCGCATTTTGCTGGCAGATGGAAAAATGCTGACAGAGGAGCTGATTAACCGGCTGGCTGAGCTGGGTTACGCAGGTATTTATATAGAGGATGAGCTGTCCAAAGACATCCGTATTCAGGAGGCCATTTCCACAGAACTGCGCAACGCTGCGGTTCGTTCTCTGCAGGAGCTGAACCTGGAGAAGGCCCTGGAATTTGCGGAGAAAATTGTGGACCAGATTCTGGAGGCGAAAACCGTCTCGCTGGATTTGATGGATATGCGCTCTTTTGACGATTATACTTACCGCCATTCCGTCAATGTGGCTGTGCTGTCTACGGTAATTGCCATGGGAATGGGGTATGGAAGAGAGGATTTAATTGATTTGTGCGTGTCGGCAGTTTTTCATGATATGGGAAAAATGCTGATTGACAAAGATATTCTGAACAAGCCGGGAAAGCTGAATCCACAGGAATTTGAAATCATGAAACAGCACCCTCAGCTGTCTTATGACATGCTGGCGGAAAAGTGGAATATACCTGCAAGAGTGCGGATGGGCGCACTGTGCCATCACGAAAATGAGGATGGCAGCGGCTATCCGAAAGGTCTGACCGGTGAAAAAATCCATCCCTTTGCGAAAATCATCCATGTGACAGACGTGTACGATGCTCTGTCATCCAAACGCCCTTATAAAGAAGCCTGTTCTTTTTCTGAAGCCCTGGAGTATCTGATGGGCGGCTGCGGAACCATGTTTGATAAAAAAGTGGTAGAAGCATTTTTAAATTATGTACCGGTTTATCCCAAAGGTTCCATGGTGGAACTGTCAGACGGCAGGGAGGCTCTTGTGGTGGAAAATTATCCCCGGAATCTGCTGCGGCCCCAGCTTCGCCTGACGGACGGAACTACCCTGGATTTGCTGAAAGGACGGGAAAACTGGAATCTGACCATTCTCCGGCAGGCCGGAGGCGCCCTGGCGCAGCCTTACGAGTCCTGATATTCGTTTTTATGCATATTTTCTGTAATTTTGCAGATACTGGAAGCAGACAGGAATATGCGAAAGGAGAACGGATATGAGCTTATGTTTGAAAATTACGGAGGTCCATGCACGGGAAATTCTGGATTCCAGAGGCAATCCCACCGTTGAGGCAGATGTAACGGTGGAAACCACCAGCAATGGAAAGAAAACCACAGGAAGGGCGGCGGTGCCTTCCGGAGCTTCCACCGGGCAGTTTGAGGCGGTGGAATTAAGAGACGGGGAACCCAGATATTTCGGACTGGGGGTTCAGAACGCCGTAAAGCATGTCAATGATAAAATTGCCAAGGCATTAACAGGCAAAAACGCTCTGAATCAGGTGGAAATTGACCGTATTCTCATTGCGGAGGACGGAACAGACGACAAAATCAATCTGGGAGCCAACGCCATGCTGAGTGTGTCTCTGGCGGTGGCGCGGGCTGCTGCAAAAGCCATGGAGCTTCCTCTGTATCAGTATCTGGGCGGCGTCAGCGCCAGACAGATGCCGGTTCCAATGATGAATATTTTAAACGGAGGCCGCCATGCGGACAACACCGTGGATTTTCAGGAATTTATGATTATGCCGGTGGGCGCGAAAAGTTTCCGGGAAGGACTGCGCATGTGCGCGGAGGTATATCATAATCTGAAAAAAATCTGCGAAAAAGAAGGCCTCTCCACAGCAGTGGGAGACGAAGGAGGCTTCGCGCCGGATTTGCCGGATACTGTTTCCGTGCTGGAACTGATTATTCAGGCCGTGCAGGCGTCCGGATATGTGCCGGGAGAAGATTTTAAAATAGCCCTGGACGCGGCAGCCAGCGAGCTGTACGATGAGAAGACAGGATTGTATCATTTTCCGGGAGAATCCCGTGTCAAAGGGGAAAAGGTTGCCCGCAATACCGGCGATATGATTGCATATTACACAGAGCTGATTGAGAAATTCCCCATTATTTCCATTGAGGACGGTCTGGATGAGGAGGACTGGGACGGATGGCAGGCCATGACGGAATGCCTGGGTGAACGGATTCAGCTTGTGGGCGACGATTTGTTTGTAACCAATACGAAACGTCTGGACGCGGGAATCAAGCTGAAAACTGCAAATGCCATACTGATTAAGGTTAATCAGATCGGGACGCTGACAGAGGCCATGGAAGCTATCGAAACTGCCCATAAAAATGCTTACCGGGCTGTGATTTCCCACCGTTCCGGCGAAACGGAGGATACCTTTATCGCCGATCTGGCAGTGGCGGTAAATGCAGGCCAGATTAAGACGGGAGCCCCCTGCCGGGCAGAACGTACGGCCAAATACAACCAGCTTCTCAGAGTGGAGGAACAGCTTGGCATTGTGGCCGAGTATAAGAACCCTTTTAACAAATTCTGATATTCTGACATTTATTTCAAATATGGATTCCGGAGCTTTCTCATTAAAAAAGCCCCGGAATCTGTTATAATAAAAACCAGATAGAGACGGTGTTTTTGCAGAAAGGTACGGGGCGGTTATGAAACAATTTCAATTTGAATATCATGATCCGGAAGTATTTTCCGGAGAACTTTCAGAATTCAGACGCTGGTGTGAAGAACAGCGGATTTCCCAAAAGATATTTCAGATATATTCCGAAGTACTGGAGCCGGAAGTGCTGCAGTCTGTATGTGCGGCAGTGGAAGAAATATTTCCGGACACGCCCTATATGGGCTGTTCCACCAGCGGAAATATTATTGACTGTCGGTTGTCCGGAAACATTACGGTAGTGTGTACGGTGTTTGAGCTTCCCTCCACGCAGGTGAAGCTGTTCCAGTATGATTTGTCAAAGGACAGTGTGGAGCACATTACCGATGAGATTCTGGTGGAAGCAGAAGAAAATCCCTGGGTGAAGGCCATGGAAATGTTTTTTACCATTCCGGAAGGCTCTACGACTCGATTTTGCGACGGACTGAAAAATATACGGCCGGATATTCAGATTTTCGGCGGTGTTGCCTGCAGCGATGATATAACCAGTGATGATTCCTGTGTGTTTTCCAAAGGGGCGGACATTTCCGAACGGTCCATCGTGATATTGTTTTACGGGGGTGAAGAATTCCATGTGGAATCTATAAATGTAACAGGATGGAAACCGCTGGGCCGGAAGTTCCATGTGACCAAATCCAATGGTTCGGTATTACAGGAACTGGATGGAATTCCTGCTTATGATGTGTACCGTAAATATCTGAATATTAAAAATGATGAGAATTTTTTCTATAATACGCTGGAATTTCCATTATTCTATGAGCATAATGATACTACCATACTGCGTACTCCCGTAGCCAGCAACGAGGATGGCTCCATTACCATGACCTCAGATATGGACATTGGCTCGGTGGTACGGATTTCCTACGGAGATCCGGGTACCATTGTTGAGAGTATCAAACAGGACAGCAGGAAGATTGCAGAATTTGCACCTGATTTATTACATATTTTTCCTGTGCCGCCAGACGTACGTTCTGGACCACCAAAGAACCCACTTATGAGATTTATCCCTTCCGGGAAATTTCATCTTCCAGCGGATTTTTTTCCCATGGAGAATTTCTGCGGACCGGCGGGAACCTGAATCAGCACAATGTAACCCTTGTAATCGCCGCCATGCGGGAAGGGGAGAAAAAGGTTTCCGTATCTGCAGGCAGTTCCCCGGAGGAAAATTCCCTGTCAAAGGTGCCGCTGGTGTCACGTCTGGCCACGTTCATCAGTATGACATCCCTGGAACTGGAGGAGATTAATCAGAAGCTGGAGCAGGCCAATGAGAAATTAAAGACAGCGGCCATTATTGACGGGCTGACAGGGCTTTATAACAGGAGGGAAATACAGGCACAGATAGAGGCGGCCATTGCCGGTGAACCGAATCGGAAATTTTCGCTGGTCATGCTCGATATAGACAATTTCAAGCAGGTGAATGACACTTACGGCCATCAGGCCGGAGATGCGGTCATTATTGGACTGGCCAATCTTCTGAACAGTGAAAAGTCGGATTATATGCGGAATGTTTCTTCCGGGCGATGGGGCGGGGAAGAATTTATGATGCTGCTTCATGATACGGAACTTTCCGCCGCTTCCTATATTGCGGATTTGATTCGCCAGTGTTTTGCCAATACGGATTTCCCGGCCATGCGGACCCAGACAGTCAGCCTTGGGGTAACTCAGGCCAGAGAAGACGATACGCTGGATAAGCTGTGCACCCGTGTGGATGCAGCCCTCTACAAAGCCAAGAAGAATGGGAAAAACAGGGTTGTTGTTATCTGAAATGATATTGCAGAGCAACAGTTTACAGACTTTCTTTTTGCTCTGTGAGATTATTTTCAGATTGATTTTGAAACACTTTCCACATATTCCATGAAAAGAGAACATGATTGAAATTCCTGTCGAACTGTGGTAATATTTCGATTATGGAAAAGTGCCCATGACAGGGGCGGCAGCCTCCCGAACCAATGACCGGTTCTTCGGAATACATAGGAAGGGAGGTGCGTATCATGACAGCTGCGGATATTATTTTAATATTCATTGGGATTATTGGCTTGCTGATATCCTCTGGAAGTTTGATTGTTGCGTTTCTGACCTTTCTCGATAAGAGAAGTAAGAAGAAATAAAAATGCCTAACCTGTCTGCCAGCAGGTTAGGCGGTGCTCAATAGAGCATTTTCCCAATCAAGAGACATCCACCCCTGGGAGTGGGTGCTTTTCTTATGTCCAATATACCATAATCTGTGCAGAGTTTCAAGTGCTTTCTTCTGAAGGTGATGTTCTTTGGTAACAGTTTGTTACTGTTCAGTAAAAACTTCTTGAAAAATATTCCTGAATGTGATACTATAAAACAGGTTGTGAACAGAACAGTCACAGGAGGTACGGAAAATGGCAGTATTAAAAACGATTTTAATGGTAATATTTATTTTAATAAGTATTGGACTGACAGTCATTGTTTTGATGCAGGAAGGAAAATCGGCAGGACTTGGAACCATCAGCGGTGCGGCAGACACTTACTGGGGCAGGAACAAGGGACGTTCCAGAGAGGGAATTCTGGTGAAGATTACCAGGGTATTGGTGGTTCTGTTTCTGGTGATTGCCGCTGTATTGAATATTGGAAGTTTTTAACCAGCCGTCTGCGAAGCTGCAGGCAGCGTATATGTGGTACAGAAGAGACTGTCGGTTTTGTTCCGGCAGTCTTTTTTATCTTACAGGAAAGACCTTGTCACACTAACGTGTGAAAGTGTCTTCCTGTAAGATAAAACCATTATGCACAGCTCGCGGAGCGGAAATTTATTGCTGCGCAATCCGCTCGCGCGCGAAGAATGTGCTTGCGCATTCTTATTTATGGAGAATATATATGGAAAAAGAATTATTGGAAAGCAGAAAAAATATGATATTTGAATTCATGTGCAGTGACCTTTACGTGCCCATGAAGCTCAAAGAACTGGCCATTCTGATGGATGTGCCCAGAGAAGACAGAGATGACCTGGAACAGGTGCTTTCGGAACTTCAGAAAGAAGGAAAAATAGAAGTTTCCAGACGGGGTAAATACTCCAAAGCAGAAAGCAGGTTCCTGTGCGGGACTTTTACCGGAAATGTGCGGGGCTTCGGTTTCGTCAGTGTGGAGGGGGAAGAGAAAGATATATTCATACCGGAAGCCCGGGTGAACGGAGCCATGGACGGAGACCTGGTACAGATTTCCCTGCCGCCGGGAAAACCGTCAGGAAAACGCCGGGAAGGCGCGGTGGAGAAAATATTGCAAAGAGGTGTCACACGTCTGGTAGGTACCTTTCAGAAGAACAGCAGTTTTGGTTTTGTGGTGCCGGATAATCTGAAACTGGCGCAGGATGTATTTATCCCCAGGGAGTATTGCCGGGGAGCGGCGGACGGCCATAAAGTGGTAGTGGAACTCACGGAATATGGCGGCGACCGGAAGAAACCTGAAGGAAAAGTGGTGGAAATTATCGGGCATATCAATGATCCCGGAACGGATATCATGTCTATTGTAAAAGGATATGACCTGCCCATGGAATTTCCGGAAAAAGTTCTGAAACAGGCAGGAAACGTGGCCAGACCCGTGACCACAGCAGATATGGCAGGACGAAAAGATATCAGGGACTGGCAGACAGTGACCATTGACGGCGAGGACGCCAAAGATCTGGACGACGCCATCACCCTGACCAGAGAAGGAGAGAACTACCGTCTGGGCGTGCACATTGCAGACGTAACCAACTATGTGCAGGAGGGCAGCGCGCTGGATGCGGAAGCATTAAACCGGGGCACCAGCGTCTATCTGGTAGACCGGGTCATTCCTATGCTGCCCCACATTCTGTCCAACGGCATCTGTTCCCTGAATGCAGGAGAGGACCGACTGGCTTTAAGCTGCATTATGTTGATTGATAAAAAGGGAAATGTGGTGGACCACGAGCTGGCGGAAACAGTAGTCCGGTCAGACCGCCGCATGAGCTATACCAGTGTGCGGAAAATTCTGAAAGACCAGGACGAAGCGGAGCGGGCCGAATACCAGGAACTGGTGCCCATGTTTGAAAGAATGGAAGAACTGGCGGCCATATTGAGAGAGAAGCGGAGAAAACGCGGCTCCATTGATTTTGATTTCCCTGAGACAAAAATTATCCTGGACAGGCAGGGGAAACCCCTGGAAATCAAACCATACGAACGCAATGTGGCCACAAGAATCATTGAAGATTTTATGCTGCTGGCAAACGAGACCGTGGCTCAGGATTTTTTCTGGCAGGAGCTTCCCTTTGTATACCGGACCCACGATACACCTGATTCGGAGAAAATCAGGAAACTGGGCCTTTTTATCAATAACTTCGGGTATTCCATCAGAATCGGTCAGGAAGAGATTCATCCGAAAGAACTGCAGAAGCTGCTGGATAAAATCGAAGATACTCCGGAAGAACCTTTAATCAGCAGGCTGACGCTGCGCTCCATGAAGCAGGCCAGGTATACCACCATTAATACCGGACATTTCGGCCTTGCCGCCCAGTATTACTGTCATTTTACTTCGCCTATCCGGCGTTATCCTGATTTGCAGATTCACCGGATTATCAAGGAAACCCTCAGAGGGAAGATGACGGAGAAACGGATTACCCATTATGAAGCAATTCTGCCCCAGGTGGCAGTCCGCTCCAGCCAGATGGAGCGGCGGGCCGATGAGGCGGAGCGGGAGACGGAAAAACTGAAAAAGGTGGAATACATGTCGGAGCATATCGGAGAAACCTTTGATGGGGTGATTTCCAGCGTTACATCCTGGGGAATGTATGTGGAACTGCCCAATACGATAGAAGGCATGATTCATGTGACCAGCCTGAAAGACGATTACTACCATTATCATGAAGACACCTGCGAACTGGTGGGAGAAGCTGCCGGGAAACGTTACCGGCTGGGAGAGAAAATCCGGATTGTGGTGGCGGACACAGACCGGATGATGCGCACCATAAACTTTGTACTGCCTGAGGATGGGGAAGAACCAGACCTCGCTGCCATGCCGGAGTCTGAAGGACCGCAGGAAGAAAAGGAGCTGTAGATGGGAAAGGAAAGTATAAAATTAATTGCCAATAATAAGAAGGCATATCACGATTATTTCATAGAAGACAAATATGAAGCGGGGATTAGTCTGGCGGGGACAGAAGTAAAATCCCTGCGCATGGGAAAATGCTCTGTGAAAGAGTCCTTTATCCGGGTGGAAAAGGGAGAAGTCTTTATTTACGGAATGCATATCAGTCCCTATGAAAAGGGAAACATCTTCAATAAGGACCCCCTTCGTACCCGGAAACTTCTGCTCCACCGCCATGAAATTCATAAAATAGCAGGGAAAATGGCGGAAAAAGGGTATACGGTGGTGCCCCTGCAGGTGTATTTCAGGGGAAGCCTGGTGAAAGTGGAAATTGCCCTGGCACGAGGCAGGAAACTTTACGACAAACGTCAGGATATTGCGAAAAAAGATATGCGCCGGGAATCCGAGCGGGAATTTAAGGTGAAAAACCTGTACTGATTCCTTCTGAAAAGAGAATCGGCACAGGTTTCGCAGACCGCGGAAAGGCAGGTCATGCCCGCACCTGTGCCGGTTTACTGAATTACCACATTTTTGCCGTTGCGTTTGCCGATGTATAATTTCATATCTGCCCTGGCAATGGTGGACTCCACCGTCTGGTTTTTGTGATGGTGAGCAACGCCCATGGTAATGGTGTGATGAATTCTGGAATCCTGAAAATCAGTGTCGGTTCCGGCAATGGTGCTGCGGATTTTATCCGCCAGGGCGGCAGCCTCATCGGAGGTATATTCATTCAGAAGAAGCAGAAGTTCTTCGCCGCCCCAGCGGCATACATAGCTGCCTTCCGGCACAAAGCTCTGAATCATCCTGGCAATATGCTTCAGTACTTCATCTCCGCATTCATGTCCGTAAGTATCATTGATTTTCTTAAAATCATCAATATCACACATAACCAGACAGAACGGCCGCTCTGCCTGAAAAGCATCAGAGAGGAATCTGGCCATACTCCAGCGGTTGTAAAGTCCGGTCAGGGCGTCAATCCCTGCAATCTGTCCCAGCATTTTATTTTCTTCGAACAGTTTGCTGAAAGAAGCACGTACGTCAATCATAAACAGAATGGAGAAAATCGTAATAAATGCAAAGGTGCACAGGGAATTAAAGGTATAAAGAACATGAAAAACTCTTCTGTCCGGAAAGGTGTGCAGGGGAGGCGTGGAGCGTCCCATGAAATAACATCCGAAATAAGCGACGGCAGATAATATGCCGCAGACAAAAGGACTTATGATTTTATGCCGGGGAAAAGTGTAGGAAACGTAAAATCCGGCGGCTACCAGTGCCAGGAGAAACAGAGAAAAACCACTTTCCCAGCCGATGGTCCAGGTGGTGAAAATGGTGTTCAGAATAATCTCCCCGCAGGAAATATAATAAATAAGAGGGTAGGCCTCCTTCCGGAGCAGCCTTCGGCAGTAAAGGTAAGTCAGTGTGCTGAACAGACTGTAGACAGCCATGGAAG
Source organism: uncultured Eubacterium sp. (assembly GCA_949959185.1). Classification (GTDB taxonomy): domain Bacteria; phylum Bacillota; class Clostridia; order Lachnospirales; family Lachnospiraceae; genus Petralouisia. Next base: position 16,272 of record CATLIX010000021.1, read on the forward strand.
GGATGCGGATATACAGGAAAAAGAACAGAAAAAAAGTATGAACAGCCGCAAGAGAGTAGATGGTAAAGCTGTATTTGATTTTGTCCGTAATCGGGAGTTCTCCGGTAAGAATCCGTTTGCCGATTTCCTGTAATCTGTTCAATGCCGCTACCTCGATTCTGTTGTGGAAATAATTTCCGGTAAAATTCAATAAAACTATATCATATTTCACAAAAAAGGTAAAGGAATATATTTTTTGTAAATTTATAACTTTTAAAACGGTCCCATATGGTGTAGAATAGAGAATGATTATGAATTGAATGCTGGAAAATAAGAGGAATCGGTTTTTATGAGTAAAAAAATAGTTTTAATTGACGGGCACAGTATTCTGAACAGAGCTTTTTTCGGAATTCCCGATCTGACCAACACGGAAGGACTTCACACCAATGCGGTGTATGGATTCCTGAATATCATGTTCCGCATACTGGAAGAAGAAAAGCCGGAATACCTGACGGTGGCCTTTGACGTGCACGCACCTACCTTTCGGCATAAAATGTACGCGGATTATAAGGGGACAAGGAAACCCATGGCAGAAGAACTGCGCCAGCAGGTGCCGGTGATAAAAGAAGTTCTGAAGTCCATGAGAGTTGCCATTGTGGAGCAGGAGGGCTATGAAGCCGATGATATTCTGGGAACCATTGCCACCCGCTGCCAGCAGGAAGGACTGGAAGTGTCCCTGGTATCCGGGGACCGGGATTTGCTGCAGCTTGCCAGTGAGCATATTAAGATTCGTATTCCCAAAACAAAACGTACCGGAACGGAAATCGAGGATTATTACGGGGCGGATGTAAAGGAAAAATATCAGGTAACACCCAAAGAGTTTATTGATGTAAAAGCTCTGATGGGAGATACTGCCGATAATATTCCGGGAGTGCCTGGAATCGGCGAAAAGACAGCTACCGCCATAATAGCAGCTTACGGAAGCATTGAACATGCATATGAGCATGTGGAGGAACTCAGTCCGCCCAGAGCCAGAAAAAACCTGCGGGAGTTTTATGAACAGGCGCAGATGAGCAAAACCCTTGCCACCATTGAGGTAAACGCACCCATTTTCTACAGCCTGGAGGAGGCGGTGCTGGGTGATTTATTCACACCGGAAGCCTATGTGTGGATGAAGAAGCTGGAATTTCAGAATATGCTGAGCCGCTTTCAGGTGGAGGCGCCGACGACTTCGTCAGAACAGTATTTTCAGGAGATAACGGAATTCTCTCAGGCAGAGAAACTGTTTGCGGAAGCCGGGAAAGCAGAGGGCGTGGGGTTTCAGCTCCTGGCAGACCAGGAGGCAGCGACGGAGCAGGAGGGCCAGATTTCCATGGACAGCCTTCTGAGAACTCCAAAAGAGCAGGAAGCGTCCCGGCGTGGGGAACAGATTCTGGGAGCGGCTGTTTCCTTTGGAGAAGAACAGATATTTTTTGTAAAAACAGGGCCGGAGCTGACAGGCGCATGGCTGAGGCAGGCATTGGCTGACTTGCTGAAGCAGACAGGCTGGGCGGCAACCTTTGATTTGAAGCAGCAGCTTCCCTGGATTTCTCCGGGGCAGGAGGAGCGGAAAAAAACGGCTGACCTGCTGCTGGCGGCTTATCTTCTGAATCCTCTGAAAAATGATTATGCCTTTGACCACGTGGCGAAGGAACATCTGGACTGGATGGTGCCTTCCCGGACGGATTTGCTGGGCAAACTGTCTCTGGCTCAGGCAGCCAGGGAAAAGCCGGAAGAACTGTTCCGGTATGGCTGCTTTATGGCTGCAGCAGGATTTCAGGCGGCAAAAGTTCTGTTTCAGAAGCTGGAATCTACCGGTATGGAACAGCTTTTCCGGGAAATTGAGATGCCTCTGGTCTATACGCTGTATGAGATGGAGCAGGAAGGGGTCCGGGTGGACGGAGAAGCCCTGAAAATCTATGGGGAGAATCTTTTCGGCAAAATCACAGAGCTGGAACAGGAAATATATCAGGAAGCCGGAGAAGAATTTAATATCAATTCTCCCAAACAGTTAGGGGTTATTCTGTTTGACAAGCTGAAAATGCCCTATGGAAAGAAAACAAAAACAGGTTATTCCACAGCGGCGGATGTACTGGAGAAGCTGGCGGGGGATTATCCGCTGGTATCGAAGATTCTGGAGTACCGCCAGATGACAAAGCTGAAATCCACATATGCGGAGGGGCTTGTGGGCTGTATCCGAGAAGATGGAAGAATTCATTCCACTTTCCATCAGACCATTACAGCTACGGGCAGAATCAGCAGTACGGAGCCCAATCTGCAGAATATCCCAATCCGGATGGAACTGGGGCGGCAGATTCGGAAGGTATTTATCCCCGGAGAAGGCCGTGTTCTCATTGATGCGGATTATTCCCAGATAGAACTGCGGGTGCTGGCCCACATGTCGGGAGACGAGAATCTTATCGAGGCTTATCGGAAGGCTCAGGATATTCACCGGATTACAGCTTCCCAGGTATTCCATGTGCCCTTTGAGGAAGTGACATCTCTGCAGCGGAGAAATGCCAAGGCTGTGAATTTCGGCATTGTTTACGGAATTAGTTCTTTTGGTCTGAGCCAGGATTTAAGTATTACCAGAAAAGAAGCGGCACAGTATATTGATTCTTATTTTGAGACGTATCCAGGGGTGAAGGAATTTCTGGACAGGCAGGTGAAGGAAGCAAAAGAGCAGGGCTATGTTACCACCATGTTCGGCAGGAGACGTCCGGTGCCGGAACTGTCTTCCGGTAATTTCATGCAGCGGTCCTTCGGAGAACGGGTGGCCATGAATTCACCCATTCAGGGAACCGCGGCAGATATCATTAAGATTGCCATGATTCGTGTCAGTGAAAAGCTGAAAGAACAGGGGCTCCGTTCCCGGCTGATTCTGCAGGTACATGATGAGCTTCTCATCGAAGCCTGGGAGGAGGAGACAGAGCAGGTAAAGGCCATTCTGGAGCAGGAAATGGAAACGGCAGCCGACCTTTCCGTTAAGCTGGAGATTGACATGAAGCAGGGAAAAGACTGGTACGACGCACACTAAAATAACAGATTTGCAGGTGGCGCAGGAGAAACTGCCGCCATCAATCAAAGATAAAGGAGTTTTGTGGTATGCAGGTAATTGGAATTACAGGCGGAGTAGGAGCAGGAAAATCTGCTATCCTGGAATATTTGGAGCAGAATTACAGAGTAAAAAATCTGATTGCGGACAAAATTGCCCGGATGATGATGGAACCGGGAAGCGAATGCTACCGGAAGCTGCTGAAATTTCTTCCGGTGGAAGTGTATAACGAAGATGAGAGTATCAACCGTTCTGCGCTGGCGGCGGCAATCTTTACTTCGGAAGATTTGCGGAAACGTGTGAACGACGTCATGCATCCGGTGGTGAAGGAATACATTCTGAACCAGATTGAAGAACAGAAGCGCATGGGCCTTCTGGACTTTGTGATAATAGAAGCAGCCCTTCTGATTGAAGACAATTACGATGAAATCTGTGATGAACTCTGGTATGTGCGTACTTCGGAGGAAGTCAGGAAAAAACGTCTGATGCGTTCCAGAGGCTACACGGAAGAACAGGTGGAGCAGATGTTCGTAAGCCAGCTTTCTGATGAGGAATACCGGAAGAACTGTCAGGTCATCATTGAAAATAACGGAACCAGAGAAGAGACCTTTTATCAGGTAGCTCAGGCCATTAAGGAAAAAGGAGAGTTAAATAAGATGGAGCAGCAGTTAGACGGAGTTCCACTGGTATTTGGACTGGATATCGGAACCAGAAATGTGGTAGGTACCGTAGGCTATAAAGAAGACGATGATTTTTATGTAGTTGCCCAGTATGTAAAGGAACATGCCACACGTTCCATGCTGGACGGCCAGATTCATGATATTGGCCGGGTAGGGCGTACCATAAATGCTGTAAAAAAAGAACTGGAAGAGCAGAGCCGCCTTTCTTTGAACGAAGTATGTATTGCGGCGGCGGGACGCGTGCTGAAAACCGTTACCACCACAGTGGAATACAGCTTTCCGGAAGAAATTGTGGTGACCGGAGAAGATGTGCATACCCTGGATTTACTGGGAATTGAGAAGGCTCAGCAGATTTTAAATGAAAATAACGATACCAATTTTAAATTCTACTGTGTGGGATATTCCGTGGTAAAATATTACCTGAACGGAGATATTTTTTCCAATCTGGAAGGCCATAAGGCAGAAGTTATCAGTGCGGATATTATTGTAACCTTCCTGCCGGAAGACGTGGTGGACGGTCTGTATTCAGCCGTAGGCCTTGCAGGTCTGAAGGTTGCCAGCCTTACGCTGGAGCCTATCGCCGCCATCAATGTGGCCATTCCGGAAACGTTCCGGATGCTGAATATTGCTCTGGTAGACGTGGGAGCGGGAACCAGCGATATTTCCGTTACCAGGGACGGAAGCATCATTGCCTACGGCATGATACCCTGTGCCGGAGATGAGATTACGGAACTGCTGGTACAGCATTATCTGGTAGACTTTAAGACAGCGGAGCACATCAAGCTCAGCTCCACCACGGAAAAAGAAATTGAATATCAGGATATCATGATGATTAAACATACGGTGACTGCAGAGGAAGTATGGGATCTGATTCAGCCTCTGGTGTATAATCTGACAGAAGATATTGCATCTAAAATCAAAGAACTCAACGGCGGGGAAACCGTAAGCGCCACCTTTGTGGTAGGCGGCGGCGGAAAAGTCCATGGATTCGTGGAGCACCTGGCGGAAGAACTGGAACTGCCTCTGGAGCGCGTGGCGCTGAGAGGGGAAGAAGTGCTGCAGGAAATCCATTTTGAACAGCCGGAAATTAAAAAGGATCCACTGCTGGTAACGCCCATCGGTATCTGTATCAGTTATTATGACCAGAAAAATAATTTTGTATTTGTACGGTTTAACGGGGAACGGATTAAATTATATGACAATAATAAACTGACCATTGTGGACGCCGCTTTGCGGGCGGGCTTCCCCAACGAGCAGCTGTTCCCCCGAAGAGGAAAGGAAATTAATTTCTATGTCAACGGGAAAAAGCGGATTGTCCGCGGGGAGCCCGGAGAGTCCGCGGTAGTCCGTGTCAATGGCAGAGTGACCAGTATCAATGCTACACTGGAGCCCAACAGCGATATTGTAATTGAGCCTTCCACCATGGGAGAGGCGGCAGTCTGCCGTCTGGAAGAACTGGAGGAATACGGAAGAGTAGTCATTACCTTTGAAGTAAACGGAAGGATGATTACCTGTCCCAGATTTGCAGAAGTAAACGGCAGTCTGGAGCCGCCTTATTATGAAATACAGGAAAACGACTGGGTGGAAATGCGCAATTTCTATACAGTAGCCCAGATTATGGAATTTATGGACGTGGAAATTGATATGGACAGCGAAATTCTGGTAAATAATAAGCCGGCAGATCTGGACACGCTGGTTTATGAGAATTTTTCTGTGGAATGGGATGTGATTTCTTATCGGACGCCCCCGTCAGAGATTGAGAATGTGTATAAACGTTCCGAACCGCTGGTAATGGAAGAAGGAGTACTTTCCGAACCGGAAGTTCCGGAACCGGTGATAGCAGAAGACTCTCAGTCTGAGCCGGAGAAAGCGGAAACAGCAGAGGCAAAAGCCCGGCCGGAATCGGTGAAAAGCGAAGTATCTAAAGCAGAATCCCGGCCGGAATCAGTAAAAAGCGAAACGCCCAAAGCAGAACCACAGCCGGAGCCGGTGAAAAGTGAAGCGCCCAAAGCAGAACCACAGCCGGAGCCGGTGAAAGCGGAAGCGCCTGAAGCAGAATCCCGGCCGGAACCGGTAAAACAGGAAGAATCAGCAATTCAGACGGAGCCTGTAAAGCCGGAGGATTCAGAATTTCAGCCGGAGGAGCGGGAACTGACCCAGGAAGAACTGGAAGAAAAGTTTCTCCAGTCTCAGCAGACGGTGGAAAGTGATATCCGGCCCACTATAATAAAGAAACCGGAAGTGAAGACGGTAAAGGCGAAACCGGAAACGGTTTCCCTGCAGGTAATTGTAAACAATGCGGCAGTTACTCTCACCGGCAAATCGTCCTATGTATTTGTGGATGTATTTGACGCAATATCCTTTGATTTGAACGCAGGAAACGGAAGGGCCATTGTTACCAGACTGAATAATGCAATGCCTTCTTATACCGCTCCTCTCCAGTATGGAGATGTGATTGAAATTTACTGGGAGGATTAGAGAACATGAAACTGTGCAGCATTGCCAGCGGCAGCAGCGGAAACTGCATTTTTGCAGGAACAGATACCACCAGCCTGCTGATTGATACGGGAATCAGCGGGAAGCGGGTGGAGCAGGGACTGAATGAAATCGGACACACTGCAAAGGATGCGGACGGTATTCTGATTACCCATGAGCACTCCGACCATATCAGCGGCCTGGGGGTGATAGCCAGACGGTACGGAATTCCCATTTATACCACAAGGGGAACCTGGGAAGCTATTTTAAAGTGTAAAACCACAGGGCAGATACCGGAAGAACTCTTTCGGGAAATTGAACCGGACCGGGAATTTACTCTGGGAGATATCCGAATAAATCCCGTGTCTATTTCCCATGATGCCGCAATGCCCACTGCATTTATTCTCCGCCATGGGTCAAAATCCATGGCGGTTATGACAGATTTGGGAAGATATGATGACTATATTATAGAAAGGCTGCAGCATCTGGATGTGCTGCTGCTGGAAGCCAATCATGACGTACATATGCTGCAGGTGGGCACTTATCCCTACTATCTGAAGCAGCGGATTCTGGGAGACCGGGGCCATCTGTCCAATGAACTGTCCGGACGGTTGCTGAGCGAGGTGCTTCACGATAATTTTAAAGCAGTGATTCTGGGGCATTTAAGTAAGGAGAATAATTACGAAAAGCTGGCCTATGAGACGGTACGTCTGGAAATAGATCTTGCAGATAATCCCTACCATGCAGGAGATTTTCCTATTTATGTGGCCAAACGCGATATGGTTTCCGATATTATTGAATTTTAAGAACTGGAGGAAAGAATGGAAAAGAAAACAGACAGAACAATTATTACAGTTGTAGGAAAAGATACCGTGGGAATCATTGCCGGGGTATGTACATATCTGGCAGAACATGACATTAATATACTGGATATCAGTCAGACCATAGTACAGGGATTTTTTAATATGATGATGATTGTGGATATGAGTAATGCAACCAATTCCTTTGACCAGTGTGCCGGAGAACTGGAGCAGGTGGGAGAGAACATCGGCGTGTCCATCAAATGTCAGAGGGAAGAAATATTTAATAAAATGCACAGAATTTAAGGAGCGGCACAATGATAAATATCTGGGAAGTAAAAGAAACCAATAAAATGATAGAGCAGGAAAATCTGGACGTCCGCACCATTACTCTGGGTATCAGCCTGCTGGACTGTATGGATTCTGATCTGGAAAAATTAAATGAAAATATTTATAAAAAAATTACCGCAACAGCAGCCGGTCTGGTGGAGACAGGAGAAGAAATCCAGCGGAATTACTGTATTCCCATTGTAAATAAACGGATTTCCGTAACCCCCATTGCACTGGTGGGACAGACAGCCTGCCGGACGCCGGAGGATTTTGTATCTATTGCCAGAACACTGGACAGGGCGGCCAAAACAGTAGGTGTGAATTTTATCGGCGGTTATTCCGCACTGGTGTCAAAAGGAATGACAAAGGGAGATGAGAATCTGATTCGTTCCATTCCGATGGCTCTTGGAGAGACAGAGCGCGTCTGCAGCTCCGTCAATGTAGGCTCCACAAAAACCGGTATTAATATGGATGCAGTGAAGCTCATGGGTGAGATTGTGCTTCAGACAGCAGAATATACGAAGGAAAATGATTCTCTGGGCTGCGCAAAGCTGGTGATTTTCTGCAATGCACCCGACGACAATCCGTTTATGGCAGGGGCATTCCACGGAGTCACGGAAGCAGACGCCATTATTAACGTGGGAGTTTCCGGGCCGGGCGTTGTGAAAAAGGCTCTGGAGCAGGTGCGGAATGAGAATTTTGAGGTGCTCTGCGAAACCATCAAAAAGACAGCCTTTAAAATCACCCGTGTGGGACAGCTTGTGGCTCAGGAAGCCAGCAGAAGAATGGGAATACCCTTTGGAATTATAGATTTATCTCTGGCGCCCACGCCGGCCATCGGTGATTCCGTAGCTGAAATACTGGAAGAAATCGGTCTGGAATATGCCGGTGCGCCAGGTACTACGGCCGCCCTTGCGTTATTGAATGACCAGGTAAAAAAAGGCGGAATTATGGCCTCCTCCTATGTGGGAGGATTAAGCGGGGCATTTATTCCGGTCAGTGAGGACCAGGGAATGATTGACGCGGTGGAAGCCGGAGCGCTGACGCTGGAGAAACTGGAAGCCATGACCTGCGTATGTTCCGTGGGACTTGATATGATAGCCATTCCAGGGGACGTACCCGCCTCTGTAATTTCCGGTGTGATTGCAGATGAAATGGCTATTGGTATGATTAACCAGAAAACCACTGCTGTGCGCCTGATTCCCGTAATCGGAAAAAATGTGGGCGATACGGTGGAGTTTGGCGGACTTCTGGGCCATGCGCCTGTAATGCCTGTCAATAAATTCGGCTGCGAGGCCTTTATCAGCCGCGGCGGCAGAATACCTGCGCCGGTGCACAGTTTTAAGAACTAAAAATAATTTGTATAATGAAAATGATTATGATATAATATTGAAAGATATGATACGCCGTATAAATAATGAAAGCACCGGAGGTGGAATCTTTGAACGAGAGAGAAGATTACCTGGACAGATTATTGCGGGGAGTGGAAGACAGTCCGGAAGATATTCAGGAAACAGAGGAAGATTTTTTAGAAGAATTTAATAATTCCTTTTCAGAAGATGATGAAAATGATTTTCTGATGGAGTTTGAGAAAAGCAGGAATAAACCGGAAGAAGATTTCGCGGAAGACAGAAGTATGGATTTCGATATGGAAGATATCGACCATATTGTGAACAATGTAAAACAGAACACCATGGATGAGCCGGAGGAAATGGATGCCTTTGGAGCTCCTGATGATTTCGGGAACCTGGATACGTTCGGGGATTTTGACACTTTCGGAGGAGAAGATGAGCCGGGAGAAGTGGATACCCTGGGAGAAGGAGATCTGCCCATCGAGGAATCTCTGCAGAATTTTTCAGATGAGGAATCGAACCTGGACGAAATCAGTACGGATTTTGGCGACGGAGAACAGGATTTCATGATTAACACCATGGATGAAGGCAATGACGAATCCTTTGGTATGGAACCGCTGGATGATATGATTCCTGAAATGGAAGAAGATATGGCGGCAGCGCCGGATAATGAAGCTCCAAAGGAGGGTGACATGCCCATGGATGAAATGGAATCCATGGCTATGGAACTGTCCAGAGAAATTGACGGGCTGGGACTGGACGAGATGGAAGAGGGCAGGGAAGCCGGCAAAAAGAACACAGAAGAGCAGGAAAAACTGGACGAAGTTCTGTCGGAAGAGGACGAAGAGCCTGGAAAAGGCAAAAAGAAGAAAAAAGGGAAAAAGGGAGAAAAAGGAGAAAAGGGCGATGAAAAGCCCGGATTCTTTAAACGACTGTCCCTGGCCTTATTTGGCGAAGAGGAAGTGGAAGTAAGCGAAGAGGATAAAATTCCGGAAATCGGAGATATTGAGAATATTTCGGATGAAAATATTGATATTCTGAGGGAACTGGAAAGGAAAAAAGGAAAGCAGGAAGATGACGCCAAAGCCCGGAAGGCTCAGAAGAAAAAAGAAAAGGCAGAGAAGAAAGCACAGAAAAAGAAAGAAAGAGAAGAGAAGAAAGCTCAGAAGGCCCAGGAAAAAGCAGCGAAGCCGAAGAAAGAAAAGAAGCCGAAAGAGCCAAAAACAGTAATAAAAACCAAACCGCTGCCGAAGAAACCGGTATTCCTCATCATGCTGGTGGGCGTTTCGCTGGTAATTCTGATTAATCTGATTACCACCCAGGTAGGTTATACCATAGATGTGGCAAATGCGAAGAAGTATTATGAGCAGGGGGACTATGTGGAAGCATATACCTGTTTTACCCAGGGAGCCAAGGTAAAAGCAGCGGACGAAGAACTGTATAATAAGGCAAAATATACTGCTTATGTACAGCAGCAGTTCCGGAATTATTATATGTACCGGGAACAGAATATGCATCCGGAAGCACTGAACGCGCTGATTTGCGGTCTGGGCAGATATGATAAAAATGTTTCTGATGCGGTCAAGGCCGGAGCCACAGCAGAATACGATAAAATGCTGATGGATCTGGAGAAGCTGTTGTCTGAAAATTACAGTATGACACTGGAACAGGCCAGAACGCTGTATGCAATACATGAAAAGGAAGATTACACTTATGCTTTGTACGATGTGATTGACAGCCTGGGCCTTTCAGAGTCCGAGTAACAGACAGGAGCAGAACGATGACAGCAATTATTGACTATGATGCAGGAAATCTGAAAAGTGTGGAAAAAGCTCTGAAATACCTGGGAGAAGAAAGTATTGTCACCAGGGATTTCAGAGAAATCCTGAAAGCAGATAAAGTGATTCTTCCGGGAGTCGGCGCTTTTGGGGTGGCAATGGAGCAACTGAAGAAATTTGAGCTGGACAAAGTAATACATGAAGTAATTGACAGGCAGACGCCCTTTTTGGGTATCTGCCTGGGTCTGCAGTTACTGTTTGAAGGAAGCGAAGAAAACAGCGGAGTGGAAGGGCTCGGTGTTTTAAAGGGAAAAATTTTAAAGATACCTGACAGGCCCGGACTGAAAATACCCCATATCGGCTGGAACTCCCTTCATCTTCAGAATCAGGGCAGGCTGTTTGAAGGGGTGGCAGAGGGAGCTTTCGTATATTTCGTCCATTCCTTTTATCTGAAAGCGGAACATGAAGAAATCGTAAAAGCTTCCACGGAATACAGTGTGAATATTCATGCATCCGTGGAGCAGGATCGTGTATTTGCCTGCCAGTTTCATCCGGAGAAAAGCAGTTCCGTGGGACTGCAGATTCTGCAGAATTTTACCAGAACAGGGGAGGATTGAACATGTTTACAAAAAGGATTATTCCCTGTCTGGATGTACATAACGGGCGGGTGGTAAAAGGAGTTAATTTCGTGAATCTGAAAGACGCGGGAGATCCGGTGGCGGTTGCGGCGGCCTATGACCAGGCAGGGGCGGACGAAGTGGTGTTTCTGGATATTACCGCGTCTTCCGATGCCAGAAATACGGTAGTGGATATGGTACGCAGAGTGGCGGAGACGGTGTTTATTCCTTTTACGGTAGGCGGAGGTATTCGTACGGTGGAAGATTTTCGTGTGCTGCTGCGGGAAGGAGCGGATAAGATTTCCATCAATTCTTCTGCCATCAATACGCCGAATCTCATTCAGGAAGCAGCGGACAAGTTTGGCAGCCAGTGTGTGGTAGTTGCCATAGATGCCAGAAGAAGGCCGGATGGCAGCGGATGGAATGTATATAAAAACGGCGGCCGGATTGACACGGGACTGGATGCGGTAGCATGGGCAATCCAGGCATGTGAGCTGGGGGCAGGAGAAATTCTCCTGACCAGTATGGACTGCGACGGTACAAAAGCCGGTTATGATCTGGAACTGACGGGAACTATTGCGAATCATGTTTCCGTTCCTGTGATTGCATCCGGCGGCGCAGGTACCAGAGAGCATTTTTATGAGGCGCTGACAGAAGGCGGCGCAGACGCGGCGCTGGCGGCTTCCCTGTTCCACTACAAAGAACTGGAAATTATGGATTTAAAACGATACCTGGCACAGAAAGGCGTGTCGATGAGGATATAGCGGTCCGAATGCGGCCGCTGTCAGTAAAGGAAACAGTGGAGGTTATTTACGATGGGAATGCTGGTAAACGACTGGGTAGAGGCAGTCGGAGAGGAATTTAAGAAGCCTTATTATGCGAAACTCTACAAATTTGTCCGGGAAGAATACAATACAAGGGTTATCTATCCGCCGGCAGACGATATATTCAACGCTCTGCATCTGACGCCTTTAAGCAAGGTGAAAGTATTGATTCTGGGACAGGATCCCTACCACAACGAAGGGCAGGCCCATGGTCTCTGTTTTTCAGTAAAACCAGGGGTGGAAGCGCCCCCCTCTCTGGAAAATATCTATAAGGAGCTCCATGAGGATCTGGGCTGCCGGATACCCAATAACGGATATCTGGTTAAATGGGCGGAGCAGGGTGTGCTTATGCTGAACACGGTACTTACTGTCCGGGCCCATCAGGCCAACTCCCATCAGGGGCAGGGATGGGAACAGTTTACGGATGCGATTATCCATGCAGTCAATGCACAGGACAGGCCCATTGTGTCCATGCTGTGGGGCAGGCCGGCTCAGAACAAAGGTTCTGTTCTGACGAATCCGAAGCATCTGGTTTTGAAAGCTCCCCATCCCAGCCCTCTGTCGGCATACCGGGGATTTTTCGGCTGCAAACATTTCAGTCAGGCCAATGAATTCCTGCAGGCCAATGGGGTAGAACCGGTGGACTGGCAGATTGAAGATCTCTGAACGGAGATAAAAGTTCGCAACAGTTCAGTCCGCGCCCCTTTTACAAAAGTTTAGTCAGATTTTCAGAAAAATATTGCCAATACCGGTGAAAAATGGTATAATACATACAAGTAAACTGTAAATGGGATTTTTATAACTGTGAGCAGAAAACAGTAATTTCAGACAGTGAGAAAGTTGTAAGCAGGGGAAGAGACAGGGATGTCCGCCCGATTCAAAGGAGTGAGGTTTATGGCATTTTTTGGATTAAATAACGCTAATTCGGTAAACACATTGTTTTCCAGCCTGAATTCAGGCTCATCCGGAATTGGTTCCGGGAATTTTCTGGCTGATTATGCAAGCATTCGCAACGGCGGGTATTATAAGCTGCTGAAAGCATATTACGGGACACATTCCAATCGGCAGGGACTCTCCAGCGTATCACAGACAATGCGTCCATCCACATCCACGTCCGTTTCGAAAGATTCTACGAAGAAACTGACCAAGATAGAGAACAGTGCGGATGATTTGAAGAAGTCAGCAGATGCATTGCTTACCAGAGGAAATAAAAATGTATTCCGGAAGGTAGATGTAAAACAGGCAGACGGCACTGTGAAGAAAGACTATGATGTAAATGCGATTTACGATAAAGTGAAATCCTTTGTGGATGATTACAATGCTCTGATTAATAATGCAGAAGATACCAATACGTCTACCATCGACCGGGCGGTTCGGCAGTTGACTCATCTGACAGACACCAATGAGAAGACTCTGGATAAAATCGGAATCTCCATAGCAGAAGATGATACGCTGCGCCTTGACAAAGAGACATTCATGAAAGCAGATATGGATGTGGTGAAGGGACTTTTTAACGGAAATGGTTCTTATGGCTACTCCGTATCTACAAAGGCTTCCATGGTAGATTATTACGCGCAGAATGAGGCAAGTAAGGCGAATACTTATGGACGCAACGGAGCTTATAATTATAATTATTCTTATGGAAGTAATTATAACAGCTATTTTTAAGAGAACAGAGTTTGATAAGTTGAGAGAACTGTTGCAAAGCAGCAGTTCTCTTTTTCATCTTACAGGAAATACCATGTTACTGTGAAGTGCTAAAGTATATAGATTTCCTATAAGAGAAAACCCTCCGGGCGGGATGCGCAGCTCGCGGAGAGGAAATTTATTGCCAGGCAATCCGCTCGCGCGCAGCAAACTGTCCAGGTCCCTCATGATTGAGGGATTCAGGGAGTTGAAGCGGACCTGTCTGCTTTGTTTTCTTACAGGAAAGACTCAGTTCAACCTGCAATTGGAGGGGCCAGAAATGATATTTCATCGTCACAGACGTCATTCCCACAGCGTGAACAGCATGGATTATTATGCCAGCCAGTCGGGAATACGTCATTGGAATGACAGCTATAAAGTAATATCCGCCTGCAGTATCCTGCTGTTGTGCATTCTGCTGAATCAGCCGGTAATTTCCATTGCAGTGATTCTGACCATGGGATTTATGAATGTAAAGGTAAACGGCGTATCCTTTTACGATTATGCAGGATTTCTGAAGATTCCGGTCGCATTTCTGATACTGGGCAGTGCGGCGGTAGCCTGCGGCATATCCAGGTCTCCGGCAGGAGATTACAGGATTTCACTGAACTGGTTTTATCTGTATGTAACAGAAGAGGGGATAAAACAGGCTGCGGAGCTGGTTCTGAAAGCTATGGGAGCGGTAAGCGCCATGTATTTTCTGGCATTGTCAACGCCGGCCCATGAACTGACAGGCGTGTTGAAAAAGGCTCACGTTCCCCGAATAATTGTGGAACTGATGGATATGATTTATCGTTTCATTTTTATTTTAACAGAAGTACAGGGCAGGATGAAGACTGCGGCCATGTCACGGTTGGGGTATACGGATTTTAAGACTTCCTGCTATTCTTTTGGCCAGACAGGCGGAAATCTGTTTTTGCTTTCCCTGAAAAAAGCAAATGCCTGTTATGATGCCATGATATCAAGATGTTACGAAGGGGAACTGCCTTTCTGGGAGGAGGAAAAGCAGCTGAAAATATGGCAGGTGGCATTGCTGGCGGCTTATGAAGGCAGCCTGATTATGTTGTTTTTGATTCTCCGGTAGGAAGGGCCCTTTTACTTTGAAGTATAGAAATTCATGATTTTGTGAGGAGGAAGCTGTGGAATCCAGGGAGACAATTTTACAGGTACGGCATTTATCATATGGATATCATCCCGGAAATCCCGTGTTGAAGGATGTGAACGTTTCTGTTCGAAGAGGAGAAAAAATAGCAGTGATGGGCGCAAACGGAGCCGGAAAATCCACATTTTTTCTGAACCTGAACGGTGTGCTGCAGGCAGAAACCGGAGAAATTTTTTATGAAGGGCAGAAAACAGGGAAAAAAAATCTGAATGAGCTGCGGAAGCATGTGGGATTTGTGTTTCAGGATGCAGACAGTCAGATTATTGCCTCCAGCGTGCAGGCAGAAGTGGCTTTTGGCCCCATGAATCTGAAACTGTCCAGAGAAGAAGTAAGAGAGCGGGTAAATCAGGCGCTGGAGTATATGGATTTGCAGGAGTACAGAACCAGGCCGCCCCATTATTTAAGCGGCGGGGAGAAAAAGCGGGTCAGTATTGCGGATATTATCGCCATGCATTCAGAAGTGATACTGTTTGATGAGCCCACGGCGGCCCTCGATCCGCTTAGTGCAGATATGCTGGAAGAAGTTCTGGAGAAACTGTCCGGGGAGGGTAAAGCATTGCTGGTTTCCACCCATGATGTGGATTTTGCGTACCGCTGGGCAGAGCGGGTACTGGTTTTTGACCAGGGACAGGTGATAGCAGACGGAGAAGTACTGTCCGTATTCCGGGATGAATCTGTTCTGGAGCGGGCGCATCTGAGAAAGCCGGAACTGCTGGAGGTGTATGAAATACTTCTGAAAAAAGGGCTGATACGGGAAAACAGTTATCCCAGACAGGCAAAAGAACTGGCAAAAGCCATGCATTTGTAAAAATATCCATAACATACAGGGAGGGCAGGAGATATGATGAACGAAAAATATATGGAATATCTGGTTTATGTGAAAGAATATCTTACCAGAAATCATGGTATAGATTCACCCAATCCCAGACATCCGTTCCGTTCCCGTTTTCAGCATACCATTCGGGTGCTGCACTGGTGTTTCCGTCTGACGGAAGGTATGGAACATGTGGATAAAGATGCTTTATATACAGCGGCTGTTTTTCATGACATCGGCTACATGAATCAGGATAATAACCGCCATGCCCTGCGGAGCGGAAAAGCATTTCATGAATATGCAGTGTGCCACCATATGGACGAAACATTTCGTGACAGGGTAGAACGTCTGATTTATGCCCATTCCAATAAAGAACTGCTGAAGAAGAAAGATACCAGTCTGGAACTGATTTTGCTGATGGAGGCAGATTTACTGGATGAGGAAGGGGCCATGGGAATTGTGTGGGACTGTATGGCTATGGGAAATATACATGCCACAAGCTATGGAGCCGCATATTATCATATTATGGAGAATTCCAACAAAAAGGAAGTGAATCCTATGGTGACGGAAAAAGCCAGAAAATTCTGGGAGGAAAAAAAGCGGATAGTGGCAGAATTTGCAGATATACTGGCAGAAGATTTAATGATTGGAAGCCCTTATTTTGATGTTCCGTAATTCTGCTTTTACGCATTGTTACCCTGGCCCGGAGGAGAGAAAGAAAAGTTCTGGACATTTTTCTGCTGCCGTGATATGATTATAAAATACTGAGAGATATTCAGTATCAGAAAATATAATTACGGAAGGTGCCTGCAGGATTGCAGGATAATAGGGAAATGAGTGTGAATCTCATACGGTCCCGCCACTGTAAAAGCGGAGTTTTCTTTCGCAGACAGCGTATGGTTCAGATACATTGTCAGATACCACTGGGAAACCGGGAAGGTGAAAGAAAATGCAGAAACTTGAGTCAGAAGACCTGCCTTTTGTAAGGGAATGCAAATAGTTACGAGAGATAACTGGTTGCAGATTACCCGTTCCGAAAGATATCCGGGAAAAGGTTTTTCGGAATGGATTATCCAGGTGCGGTTTTCTGTGTGAGAACGGGAAATTGCAGATGATACCGGTTTGCTGTACGAAATGCAGGAAATGCGGTATTTTTTTATCTTACAGGAAATACTGTTCCACTGTGAAGCACTAAATCATATAGATTTCCTATAAGATAAAAATAGTATGCGCAGTTCGCAGAGATGAAGTTTATTGTTTCGCAGCTGCCTGTTTGTTATTCAGCAGAAAAGGAGAAGGAATATGACAGAGAAACAGAAGAAATTATTGATAATGCTCACTGCCTTTGCAGCGGGATTCGCAGTGGCGCCTGAAGTAAACGCCATGCATATCATGGAGGGATACCTGCCCATAGGATTCTGTATTGCCTGGGGGATTGTGTGCATACCTTTTCTGGCAGGAGGATTTTTTTCCATTCGGAACAAACTGAAAGAGAATCGGAAGAACATTACCATACTGGCCATGTCGGGGGCTTTTATTTTTGTAATATCTTCTCTGAAAATTCCTTCTGTTACCGGAAGCTGTTCCCATATGACCGGGACAGGTCTGGGAGCCATTTTATTCGGACCGGGTGCGGTGAGTATACTGGGCATTATCGTGCTGATTTTCCAGGCGGTTCTGCTTGCCCATGGCGGGCTGACCAGTCTGGGAGCCAATACCTTTTCCATGGCCATTGCGGGGCCTGTGCTGTCCTGGGGCGTTTACGGACTGTGCAGAAAGTGTAAGGTAAACCGCAGAGTCAGCGTATTTCTGGCGGCGGCGCTGGGGGATCTTTTTACCTATTGTGTGACCAGCTTCCAACTGGCCCTGGCGTATCCCTCTGAGCAGGGCGGTGTTCTGGCGTCTGCCGGAAAATTTCTGGGTGTTTTTGCTCCAACCCAGATTCCCCTTGCACTGATAGAAGGATTTCTCACCACGGTGATTATTATTACACTGGAAAATTATGCCCGGCCGGAACTGGAAAGTGTGGGATATCTGGAGACAGGAACTTCCGGGAGAGAAAAGGTACAGGAGGGATAAAAATGAAAAAGACAGATAAAAAGATTATGATACTTCTTCTGGCGGCGGCAGTTTTGCTGGTAGTAATACCGTTACTGGCTTTAAAGGGAGCGGAGTTTGGCGGTTCGGATGATGCGGGAAGCCAGGTAGTGGAAGGGATTCAGGAGGATTATGAGCCCTGGTTTACGCCTGTACTGGAAACATTGATTGGCGGAGAACTGCCGGGAGAAGTGGAAAGCCTGCTGTTCTGCGTTCAGACAGGAATTGGCGTTGGAATTATTGCATTTTGTATGGGACGCCTGGTGGAACGGAAGAAATGGAAAGACCGTATGCAGGCATAATATTGGGCATGAAATTTAATAAATCTGACAGCATTTTAATCAAAATGAAAAGAAATTTATGTTACAGGAGGAATCAGAATGGCAGAGAATAAGGAATGCAGCAGTGCATCGAGTTGTTCAAGAGAAAGTTGCGAAGGATGTCCCAGTCAGAACGGAGGTACGCCTCAGAGTTTTCTGGAGGAACTGAATCCCTTTTCCAGTGTGAAAAAAGTAATTGGCGTTGTAAGCGGCAAAGGAGGTGTGGGAAAATCTTTTGTTACCGCATCTCTGGCGGCAGCAATGAGAAAACAGGGATATGAAGTGGGAATTTTAGACGCGGATATTACCGGGCCTTCCATTCCGAAAATGTTTGGAGTTCACGGGCCGGCAGAAGGAAATGATATGGGTCTGTTTCCCATACCTGCCCAGGACGGTACGAAAATCATGTCTCTGAATCTGCTGGTGGATGATGAGGAGTCTCCCGTAGTCTGGCGCGGGCCGGTGATTGCATCTACCGTAAAACAGTTCTGGCATGATGTGTACTGGGGAGATTTGGATTACCTGTTTGTGGACATGCCTCCGGGAACCGGGGATGTCCCCCTGACCGTGTTCCAGTCTCTTCCGGTGGACGGGATTGTAATTGTAACGTCTCCGCAGGAACTGGTGCAGCTTATTGTGAAAAAGGCAATCAATATGGCGGGAATGATGGATATTCCGGTACTTGGCATTGTGGAAAACTACAGTTTTCTGAAATGCCCGGACTGCGGAACGGAAATAAAAATATTCGGAGAGAGCCATCTGGAAGAAGCGGCAGCGGAACTTGATTTGCCGGTTTTGGGCAGAATGCCTCTGGAGCCGGAGTATGCAAGACTGGCAGATGAAGGAAATTTCCATAAAATAGAGAATCCTTACCTGGAAGAAGCAGTGAAAAAAGTAGAAAATTTATAAAGCCTTTTGACATGCAAAAAGCCTTGTGGAAAGCGGATTTCCTTTCCCAGGGCTTTTTTTCGGCAGAAAAATTTTGTTAATAGTGCCTAATTGCAATTTCCGGAATCAGGAGTTACAATACCATCACAGAAGCAATTCTGGTTACAACTTATTACTTTATTATCTTACCGTCGGTAATTTCTTTGCCGGCACATCACAATCTTTTATTTTCTGCATAGGAATGACAGACAGTTGTTCTTAATCAATTGGCATTTTATTTCGCCGATTACCAATGCATGAAATGTACAGCAAAATCGTGGATTATTCTGTCCGCAGAAAGGAGGGAATAAGTATGAAAGTAATCTTCGAGGAATACAGCGGCATTATTGTTACAGCAGTTGCCATTGTTGCTCTGATTGCAATAGTGGGATTTTTGCTGGCAGCCGAAGGGCCGGTGCATACTGCTTTTGCAAAAATGATCAGTGAATTATTTGCAAAAACAGGTATGTCCTGAATCCCATCGTGTGCCTGAATGTTTTGCCGAAAGGTCAGACTGAACTTCTTCGGCTGAGACGGGACTGCTGCAAAATAATGGATTGTCACAATATATTACGGACCTGCGGCTATACGCCAGGTATATCATACGGAATCTTCATATTTTGCAGCAGGTTCTGTTCCATAATAACAGATTGGAGGAATAATGAAATATAGCTGGGAATTAACAGAGGCAGAATTTGGTCCTTTTTATCCCTATATTCAGGATAAAAATGTGACAGATATTGATTATAACGGGAAAACACTGTGGATTGCCGATTTGAAAAAGGGAAGGTACCGGGCTGAAGCAGAGGTAACAGAAGAATTTGTGGAACGATTTACCCACCGGATTGCCAATCGGGTGAACAAGCCCTTTAACAGAGCCAGTAATGTACTGGAAGCAGAGACAAATGAACTTCGAATCAGCATTGTGCATGAGTCAGCGGCAGTGTCAGGCCGAAGTATCTGTATACGCAAATCTCTGCCCAAAGTGCGGCATACCGTAGAAAGTATGCTGGAAAGCGGCTACTGTTCCATAGAGGTTTTAAGCCTTTTAATCAATTGTGTGAAAGCGAAAATGAATTTTGCTTTCTGCGGAGAGCCGGGAGTGGGAAAGACAGAATGCGCCAAATTCTTTTCCCGTTTTATTCCGGAAAATCAGAGGGCAATTACCATTGAGGATAATCTGGAAATGCATTTTCATGAAATCAACCCGGAAAACGATTGTGTGGAACTGCAGGTAAGTAAAGAACTGAGCTATACGGATGCGATTAAGCTCTGTCTCAGACAGAATCCGAAATGGATTATTCTGTCTGAAGCCAGGTCCACAGAGGTGCAGTATCTGTTAGAGCAGTGGTCTACCGGAGTGTACGGGTTTACCACTCTGCACCTGGATGATCTGCGTAATCTGCCGGATCGGATTATGAATATGATTGGACGCTCCAGAGATGCGGACCGGCTGGAAAATTATATTTATGAGTTTATCAGCGTGGGCGTACTGCTCAGGCAGTATGAAAACGAATATGGGATGCTGGAGCGGTATATTGACCAGATGTGTTTTTACGACCGCCTGAATGGCCGGAACGCCATTTATATGCTGGTGGAAGACGGAAAACTGATTTCCAAAAATATTCCGGGGGATATATTAAAACGGATGATGCGGGCCGGAATTTCAGAACCTTTTCAATGTCCGGAAACATGTCCTTACGAACCTCTGGATGTGGAACTGGTAAGAACTGCCAGGAAGGCAGAAGGGAAGGAAGTATGAAACAGAATCTGAAAAAGAAGAAAAATTATTCCCGCAGGACGGGATTCTCTTATCTGTTCCATCCTGCAGATTTGCAGAAACAGATTGACAGTTATGGCTATCATTTTTCCATGGGGAGGTATGTGCTGTTTGTTCTGACTGCTGCGGCAGGAATTACAGGGTGCGGTATGCTGTTTTCTCTGCGCTGGTATTTTGTGGTGGTGACCGGGCTGGTATGTGTCGGAATCCTGCCGTTTCTGATTCTGGACGGATATAAACAGAGGTACGAGCATAAACGTTTTCTGGATGTGTCGGACTATATGGAGCAGATTCTGTATTCCTTCCGTGCGAATCAGAAGATTATCAGTGCCCTGAAAGATACCTGGGCCCTGTTCGGGAGCGGGCGGATGCATATGGTAATTGGCCAGGCTGTGGATTATATTGAGCAGGGAAAGTATCAGCGGGAGCTGTACCGTGAGGCCTTTGCGCTGATTGAACAGGAGTATCCTGCCAGCCGCCTGCCGGCCATTCATGAGTATCTGCGGATGGTGGAAAGCAACGGCGGCTCCTGTAGCGAGGGAATAGACCTGCTGCTGCAGGATAAGGCAGTATGGGCGGACAATGTTCTTCTGCTGCAGGAGGATAAAAGGGCAGCCCGTACCAGAGTCATTTTTTCTCTGGCAGTGACCATGATACTGGCTGTTATTTTTCACAGTGTGTATCGTTCCATGCCGGAACAGTATGCCATTGTGGAGCATCCGGTTACTCAAATCAGCACGACCATTTATCTGCTGCTGAATATTCTGATATTCCGGAGAGCCAGCAGGGAAATTGCCGGAAGCTGGATGGTGCAGGACAATCCGGAAGAGGAAGAAAAATGGTTCCGGTATTATCATATGGTGATGGAATTTGATGAAAAAACGGAGCGAAAAAAGAGCCTGATTCTGGGCGGCGGTTTTTTTACCGTCAGTTTTGTTATCTGGCTGTCAGGGCATTCCGCCGGGGCATTGCTGGCTGCGGCAGCAGGAGGGATTCTGGCCAACCAGCATAAAATGGGTTATCGGCTGGCATACGACCGGGTAGTAAAGGAAATTAATCGTGTATTTCCGGCATGGCTTATGGAAATGGCATTGCTGATGCAGGGAAATAATGTACAGGTCTCCATAGAAAAGACCATAGAACATGCTCCGGCAGTTTTGAGAGAAGAGCTGCAGATATTGTCGGATAATCTGAAAAGAAAGCCGGATTCCGTGGAACCTTATCTGAATTTCCTGACAAAATTTCAGCTTTCTTCGGTGCAGTCTTCCATGAAAATGCTCTATGCGATTTCAGAGTCAGGAAGCGGGGATGCGCAGGCCCAGATACGGATTCTGGTACAGCGCAACAGCAAAATGCTGGACAAGGCGGAAAAATTTACCAATGAGAAAAATCTTGCGGGAATCAATGGCGTTTTTTATCTTCCTCAGGTTACCGTATCTTTTCATACCATCGTCAATATGGTGGTATTTATGATAGTGTTTCTGGGACAGATGCAGCTTTGAGCGAAAGGAGGAGAAGATGGGGCAGGTATTGAAAACGTATCTGGGGCTGTTTTTTCTGATGCTGATGGGGCTTGTGGGAATCGGCGTGGTGGCAGCGGGAATGGAGGCAGCGGCAGCCAGAAGTTATCATGCTGATGTAATCAGTGAAATTGAGTGCAGTAACTTTAATCCCGGTGTGATTGCGGCCTGTCAGAGTCAGGCAGTCAGCAGAGGTTATGAACTGACAGTTGCAGATTTGGTGTATGATACGGAGCAGAGGCAGCAGATGGCAGAAGTGATACTTTCTTTTGATTATGCCATCCCTGTGTTAAATCTGGTATCTGATCATGAAATACGGGGATTTGCAAGATAGGAGGCAGTATGAAAGTAATTTTGGAAGAATTCGGAGGTTCCATTGTCTATGCGATTGCCGGAGGCGGTTTTGTGGGAATTTTCTGTTATATATTAACGATGGTTGTGTGATACGATAAAGTGAAAGGAAGCGGAGGAACTGATATGAGAGAAATCATAGACGAATATGCAGGAATACTGCTGGGCGGAACGGCGGCTGTGGTAATAGCGGGAATGGCGGCAGAATTTGTACTGGGCGGAGCAGGTTTATACGAGATGCTTCTGTCTTTTTCCCGGAGTATTTGTTAAGAAGGAGCTGAAATGAAAGAAAGTTACAGAATCATGGCAGGAATATTGCTGGCCGGACTGATATTTGCGGCATTATATTCGGTTCTGTCTGCCCTGTCATTTTCGGACAGGCTGGGAGAACATATGGATGTTCCGGAAGAACGTTATGAGGATTATGCAGATTCCGGAGAAATAAAGAAAATCTGCAGCCGCAAATCTCCTGAAATCATCCGCCGAACCTCCAAAATCTGGAAACCAAGGGAGGAAATCCAAATTGCCCAGGTGTTTGAGGGAAGGGATGCAGAGGGAATACAGACGGAGATTAAAGTGCTGGATATTCAGGATGAACACGGAAACGACAGAATGGATTGTTATGACAGGGCAGCACATAAAATGGTATTTTCTGAGCGGGGCATGTATCTGCTGGAACTTAAGACCACAGACGGGCAGAGAAAATCTGCGGTCAGGAAATTTGTACTGCTGACAGACTACAGGCAGGGAGGAATATGAAACAGACGGTATATGGCCTGGCACTGGCCGTTCTGGCAATGCTGGTTTTGGCAATTACACTGGCAGTCAGCGGAAAGCATGTGCGGGAAAATGAAATGGAAACATCACTGAATACGGCTATTGAACAGGCCCTGGAACAACTGCAGAATGAAGAAGAGAATGGCCCGGAATCACCGCAGGAGCTGGTTGCCCGGTTTAATCAGCTTCTGCTTCTGCAGGTGGAATCGGATTCCGAGCTGCAGGTGGAGATTCTGAGTGCGGATGCAAAGCGGGGAGTTCTGGATGTGAGAATTACAGAGACATATCGGAATATTCTGGGGAATGAGAAGAAAGCTGTCTGCCGGAAATCTGTGATTCTGGAAGAATATTCCGAAAAGAGGGCGTACCATACCGTGACATTTCTGTCAGAGGGGGAAGTGTATGACAGGTATTCTCTGTATGAAGGCGGCACAGTTGTTCTGCCGGAAGCACCCAAAAAGGATGGTAAGACATTTCGCTGCTGGGTGAAACAGGGAGAGAGCCAGGAATGGGATCCGGCCCATGCAGCAGTAGAAGAAAATCTGATACTGGACGCTGTATTTGAATAAAAATAAAGGAGGTAACGGGATTGAGAATTGCCTGTATACTGTTGTCATTTGTGCTGATGACAGGGAATCTGAAATCTGCGGAAATGACAGAGGCATATCCGAACTGCGGACAAAGGCAGCAGGAAAATATGGAAGAAAAATCTGAGAAGGAGCCGGATGCAGAACGGGCGGAAAAAAGCCAGGAACCGCAATCAGAACTGACGGAAGAAAAATGGGAATTGAAGACAGAAAAAACAGAGGTCAGCTCGGAATCAGAGACAGAACGGACAGAAGAAAAACAGAATCCGGAAGGGAAAGAGAAAATGCCGGATTTATCAGAAAAGGAAGTGATTTCGGCTGAACGGTATAATACAAAGGAAGAATATTATGCAGAGCAGCAGGACTACAGGAAGAAAGAAGGCCATTTCTATATATTTCTGAGAAAAGAAGGCGATAAAGTGGAAAAGGGAAGATGGTACAGGATTAATATGGGTGTGAAATCCCTTTCTTCCTATAAGAGTCAGAATATTTCCTGGAGTCTGCGGTATCTGAAAAATCAGAAAGGGGATATTTCCAATATTGACAATTGGGAATGGACCACCGATACTGTGATAAAGCTGCATGATCCATTTTCCTTTGATGTTGAATCGGGAAAGAAATGGGAAAAAACCGCGCAGAACGGCGCAGGCGCTTCTCCCATTCTTGGTTCAGCAGGTGTTCCCGCCCACAACAATGGATATTATTTTAAACTTTGCGGAAAATTCCTGTATGGCTACCGGGGATATCAGATTCGGTTTGATAACAGCATTTATGAGGATCTGGAGGGGTTTGACATTGAAGAGGAAAATAAGCGGATACAGAAACCGGATGATAAGCTGAAAGAAGGAGAGGCGTCCTGGACGGGAGACGGATATTTTAAATTTGCCATAGATACCAATAATACAGGAATCACCAACTATGGAGCTTCCGGGGAATACCATAATTCTGTGTTTGGTTTTAAGATGGTTCCGAATAAATATACGGTGAGATATCACGCCAATGGAGGAAGCGGAACCATGGAAGACCAGTCCGCAGTCTATGATAAGCCGTTTACCCTGAAAAGCAATCAGTTCAGCCGTCCTGGCTATACCTTTTTGGGATGGGGGATGCAGACATTTGGGAGGTATTATCAAAGCGGACAGAGCGTGAAAAATCTTACGGAAATACAAAATGGAGTGGTCACCCTATATGCCCAATGGATGCCGAATATATACACGGTTACTCTTGACAGGCGTCTTGATACTCCGGAGACTCCAGGAACGGGGAATGTTTATGAAAAATATGAACATGGCTGGTATCTGAACCCGGAGTGTACCAGTATTCTGAAAGAAGGAGAGCAGACGGGAAGCATTGAAATTCCACGAAAAACAGGATATGTGTTTCAGGGATACGATAATGCTCCTGTCGGCGGCACTCAGATGATTGCGGCAGACGGCAAACTGACAGCGGCCGGAATTGCAGATTACCGGCAACTGGGTGACGCTATATGGTATGCGCGATATAATTTTCTGATTTCCTGCGAAGATTACGCGGACGTCCCCTGTGATTTTGAAAAAACAGCAGGAGATGCCAGAGAATACACAGGTGTGCTGCTGTCCTGGGATAAGGAACGGGGACAGGTAACGGCAAAGACCGGACAGCCAGATGTGACGGTATCTCTTATCGGCCTGCCTGCCGGAACAAAAATCGGGCAGTTTCAGTCTGAGGCCGGAGGCAGTTCTGCTTCCGCTTTTGCCGGAGTATCGCAGACAGCCGGATTATCCATGGTGCCGCAGGAAGGGGCTGCATATCAGCTTCAGGTGACCGCACAGGGAACGATACAGTTTCAACGGGCGGTATATTTCAAAAACGGGCGTTTTCGTACCCTTGTAAAACTGGGAGATAAAGAGAAAAAAGAAGCGGCCCAGGGGAAAGAAATTGCCGGGACTGCCTGGGGAACAGAGGATACCTCTTATCCCCTGTATCAGTATACAGGCTGTTCCAACCTTAAAAACATACAGGGGCCGGGCGTTGTATACCGCTATTTCCGATATCGGGATATCAATATGGCCTACAGCGGCAACGGAGCTACTTCCGGAACCAATATGATAGAATATGGAATTTCCATGGAGAATCTTTACCAGTTCCGGAAAAATGAATTTGCCAGGGAAGAAAATCAGAGGAAATATACACAGGATGGGAAGCCTTATGACTGCCGGGTAAAATACTGTTTTGAGGGATGGAATCTGTCTCAGAACAAATTATATCAGGAACATCATCAGGACGTTGCAGCACATATTTACAAAGAAGCAGAAGGGGTGCATGGTGTTTCGGACAGGACTCTGGAACCGGCTGCAACGTATCAGCCTGTGGATTCAGTTCTGGCACCGGGAAATAAGCAGGCGGTTTTTCCATCCCTGTATCTTAATTTTCTGGCAAAATGGAATGCGTTTCCCACGATTGTGGTAACACCGGGCAGCAGTCTGGAATTCTATGAGGGGGAAGATGTCACAAAAGAGGATTTGACGGCCTGTCTGACTGCCCATGACGAAGAAGACAATTGCAGGGAAAATCATCCGGATTATCCGGATTTGAATGATAAAATCAGAATTGTAAAAATTACGTATCCCAAATCAGAAAACGGAAGCCAGGAGGCTTATGAGAAAGTATACGATGAGGACGTTCCGGAAGACTTTCTGCTGGATACCTATTATCTGAAACTGGAGCAGGATGAAACCATTACGGTACGCATAAAATTTGCGGTTACCGACAGTAACGGGTATACTACGGAGGAAGAATTTCCGGTGAAAGTAAAATATAACAATTATCCGGAAATTCACAGCGAAGAAATTTTTTATTATCTGAAAGAAGAGGCGAATCGCGGAGAGATTACAGCGGATATCCTTGTGGAGCGCGCTTCGGCAGAAGATGTGGAAGACGGGAATCTGACCGGGAAACTGCAGTTGAAGGATTTTGATTCGCAGATTCTGAAAATGCAGACAGAAGCCAGAGCAGAGTTTGATATTATTTATGAGGTGACGGATGCTTATCGGAAAACTACATACAGGACGGTGAAACTCAGGGTAATGGATGAGGATGCCCTGGTGGCAGAACTGCCCAGGTACTATGTCCGTTATATTTCAGATAAATATCTGGATACCCTGGAGAAGAATTCAGCCTGGAGAGAGCCGGAACATTATGCATATCTGCAGCGTATTCTCAGCAATGAAACACCTGTGGAAGTCTGGAAATTCACTCACGAAGATATACAGGATGCGCAGGAATGGATAACAGGAGATGGAAGCTGGAAATTTGGACAGAAGGCAAATCAGGAATTTCAGGTCCGATTTTCACGCTGCAGGCTGTCAGGCTGATTTTCGGACAATGTGAACTGACAGGCAACGACAGAAACGGAGGCGAAAACCCGGCGTATTTTTAATTTTATCATACAGGAAGACACTTTCACGCTTATGGTGACGGGGTCTTTCCTGTATGATATGTTACATATTATTTTGCAGCTTTTTCTGCAAAGGAGGAATCAATTAAATCTTTGTAAGCAGGGCGGTCAGTCAGTTCTCCCGATTCAGAGAGAATATCCAGGAGCAGATTGTAAGCGGATTCTTCAAAAATCAGATTTTCTTTCCAGGTTTCCTGTTCATGGTATCTGGAAATGATGGTAGTAAGCGTATCCATATCTGTTTCTTTGAACTGGGGAGAGATTACCTCTGCAATTTCTTCCGGTGTATGGGAAAGGGTGTATTCCAGCCCCTTTTGCAGAGCGTTGGTAAATTTCTGTATCACGTCGGGGTGTTTTTCCATATAGCTGGATTTTGCACTGAAAGCAGTGTAGGGGACATAACCGGAATCTACGCCGAGGGAAGCGACCACATAGCCGGCTCCTTCTTTTTCCAGTGCAGTAGCTCCCGGCTCAAATTCAACGGAGAAATCTCCTTTTCCGCCGGAAAATGCCGCTGCAGTGGAGCCGAAATCAATACTCTGGTCAATGGACAAATCATTCGCAGGGTCTATGTTGTTCTGCCTTAAAATGTATTCAAATACCATTTCCGGCATACCGCCTTTTCTTCCGCCAAGTACTTCTGTTCCACGCAGGTCATCCCAGGTGAAATCCGGGAGTTCCTCACGGGCCACCAGGAAGTTGCCGGCGCGCTGAGTAAGCTGGGCAAAATTAACAACATAGTCGTCAGAACCTTCGTTGCGGGTGTAGACTGTGGTTTCCGGTCCCATAAATCCAATGTCAGCTTCGCCGGAGAGAACGGCAGTCATGGTTTTATCGGCGCCGAAACCCGTAACCAGTTCCAGATTAATGCCTTCTTCTTTAAAATAGCCCTCCTCGATGGCGACATACATGGGAGCATAGAAGATGGAATGAGCCACTTCATTTAAGGTTACGTCGGTCACAGTGTTTTTGCTGTCTGCCTTTTTTGGATTTCCGCATCCTGCAAAGGCCATCAGAGCCCCGGTAAGGCATAAAGCCAGTGCCATAAAGCGTGATAAATTTTTTTTCATAATTTCCTCCATAATTATATGCAGTTTTCTTTTTTATAAAATATGTGAAAAGGAAAAAAGTGTGTGCAAAGTCTTTGAATCCGGTGATATCTCTGCTTTGGCCTGCTTGCAATTTTCTGATAAAACAGCTAGAATAGTAGCAGAAACAAAAGCAGACAGGAGCTGGAAAAGAGGAATGATATGTTGGATAAAGTAGATTTGCATACCCATACGATTATGAGCGGACATGCTTATAATACAAGAAATGAAATGATAAGGGCGGCGGAAGAAAAAGGACTTGAAATCTATGCAGTGACAGAACATGCGCCTGCCATGCCCGGAAGCTGTCATAACATGTATTTTATGAATTTCCGGGTACTGCCCAGAAAACATGGGAATATGACGGTGCTGTATGGGGCGGAACTGAATATTCTGGATTATCAGGGGCATGTGGATTTGCCGGAACATATATTGAAGGGCATGGATCTGACGCTGGCCAGCCTCCACACACCCTGTTATGTGTCAGGTACCAGGGAGGAAAATACAGATGCATATATCGGAGCCATGAAAAATCCTTATGTCAATATTATTGCCCATCCGGATGACGAGCGTTATCCTGTTGATTATGAAAGGCTGGTTCAGGGAGCAAAGAAATACCATGTTCTTCTGGAAGTGAACAATGCCTCTCTGTCTCCCGGAAGTTTTCGGGGTGATCCGGTGGAACGATATCAGAAAATGCTGGGCCTGTGTGCAGAATATGAGGTGCCGGTAGTGATGGATTCAGATGCCCATGTGGATGTACAGGTGGGAGAACATGGGTATGCAAGGAAGATGCTGGATATGGTAAAATTTCCGGAAGAACTGGTGGTGAATTTTCACAGCGAACTTCTGAAAGGGTATCTTAACAGAGTATATACAGAATAAAAGAAAACATGAAAATATGTGTTTACTTCAAGACTTTAGTATGTTAAAATCACTACAGGATTATTTATAAGATATGATTATAAAAGAAGTAATACATAAAGGAGAAGGGTATATGAGCAAAAAATTAAGGACAGAAGCCGTAGACCATTTATTTGAAGCAATATTAAGTCTGGAAAATAAAGAGGAGTGTTATACATTTTTTGAAGATGTATGTACGGTAAATGAACTGCTGTCTTTATCCCAGCGTTTTGAAGTTGCAAGAATGCTTCGGGCTCAGAAAACATATCTGGATATTGCCGAAAAAACAGGGGCTTCCACAGCGACCATCAGCAGAGTAAATCGTTCTCTGAATTATGGGAATGACGGGTATGATATGGTGTTTGCCAGGACAGGTATGGGAACAGAAGAAAAGGAATCCGGAGCGTGACAGAGCGTAAGAATCTGCGGAAAAATGGAATGAGGGTGCTGCAAATGAGAAATGCCGCAACAGGCAGCTGTGATATTATCCACATGTATTCCTGTATATGGAAATACTTTCTTATTTTGCCGCATCCTCACGGTAAATCAGTTATTCTCAGGAGCTTTGGAATGTTTTCCGGCGGGTTTCTCGTGTTTCACACTCTTTGCGTCGATTAATTTTTCAATTAATTGCTTTTTGATATAGACGTCAAAGCTCAGCATACAGATAAAAGCAAAATGCTGCAGAGATTCTTTTTCCTCCGGGGAAGTGTCAGAAAACGTCTGCTGGCTGGTGTGGTATTTTTTGGTAATGTCTTTCTGCAGGTTCCGTATTTCAGCTTCTTCCAGGCGGAACACCTCAGAATAGATGTCTTCCAGATTCGGCTGTGAATCTGAGGCAAAATAGCGTTCGGTGACAGGATTCAGTATGGCCTGTATATCGCCGATACTCAGAATATTTTTAAAATAGTAAATAAATATCAGAGCAAGCAGATGTTCTTTGGAATATTTCTTTTTTACCGGGGGCGGAAGCAGGTTGTTCTTGGCATAGTTATTAATCATTGTTTTGGTAAGAACCTTGTCTTCCGGGCGGCGCTTGGATACGGAGAGCTGAGCGTCCATAAAGGTAGTGACCTGATCCATGTATAAATCTATGTTGGGAAGTTCTTCCGGCTTGATGTAATCAATACGTGCCAGACTTTCCAGGATACTGTTCAGTAAATCTTTTTCATCTATTGTCATTTGTTTCACCTCAAAGTACATTATATAGTATTAAAAACCAGATAACAAGTGTTTTGTGAGTTTTTCTGAAATATAGCCGGAAACAGGTTGAAATGTAGAAGAATATTTACTATAATAAACATACGTTTGAAGTTGAGAGGAAAGAATATGAGTATGTACGATAAGTTGAATCCCATGCAGCAGGAGGCTGTGCTGCACACAGAAGGGCCCCTGCTGATTCTGGCAGGAGCCGGTTCCGGAAAGACCAGAGTGCTGACCCACAGAGTTGCCCATCTGATTGGAGAACGGGGTGTGAATCCCTGGCATATTATGGCAATTACATTTACCAATAAAGCGGCGGGAGAGATGCGGGAACGTATTGATAAAATGGTGGGATTCGGCTCGGAGAGTGTATGGGTTTCCACCTTTCATTCCACCTGTGTGAGGATTTTAAGACGTTATATAGATCGTTTGGGGTATGATACGAATTTTACCATTTATGATGCGGATGATCAGAAAGTGCTGATGAAAGATATCTGTAAGCGGTTGCAGATAGACACGAAGATTTACAAAGAGAAGAATTTTCTGGGTGTAATTTCTTCGGCCAAAGATGAACTGATATCCCCGGAGGAATTTACCCTGCGTGCAGCAGGCGATTTCGTGAAAGAAAGGCAGGCAGCCGTGTACCGGGAATATCAGGCCGCCCTTCATAAGAATAACGCGCTGGATTTTGATGATCTGCTTGTAAAGGCTGTGGAGCTTTTCCGAAATGACAGGGAGGTGCTGGATTACTATCAGGAACGGTTTCATTATATTATGGTGGACGAGTACCAGGATACGAATACAGCACAGTTTCATCTGATAAAACTTCTTGCTGGAAAATATCAGAATCTTTGTGTGGTGGGGGATGATGATCAGTCTATTTATAAATTCCGCGGCGCCAATATCAAAAATATACTGAATTTTGAGGAGGTGTATCCGGAAGCAAAAGTGATTAAACTGGAGCAGAATTACCGTTCCACTCAGAATATTCTGAATGCGGCAAATGGTGTGATTGCCCATAATGTGGGCCGGAAATCCAAAAAGCTGTGGACAGATAATGATGAGGGGGAAAAGATTAATTTCAGTCAGTTTGAGACCGGGTATGAGGAGGCGGAATATATTGCGGGAGATATACAGAGAAAAGTACGGGAGGGAAACTGCAATTACGGAGAATGCGCCATTCTTTACCGCACCAACGCTCAGTCCCGCTTATTTGAAGAAAAATTTGTAGTGTCGAATATTCCCTACCGGATTGTGGGCGGCATTAATTTTTACGCAAGAAAAGAAATCAAGGATTTGCTTGCTTATCTGAAGACCATAGACAATGGGAAGGACGACCTGGCAGTCCGGCGGATTATCAATGTGCCAAAGCGTGGAATCGGAGCTACAACTCTGGGACGCGTACAGGTTTATGCGGAGGAACATAACCTGAGCTTTTACGATGCTCTGAGGCAGGCGGATGATATAACATCTCTTGGAAAAGCCGGAGCGAAAATAAAACCGTTTGTGAATCTGATTCAGACCATGCGGAGTAAGCTGGAATATCTGGGCGTTTCCGAACTTTTGCAGGAAATCATTGAGGAAACCGGATATGTGGCCGAGCTGGAGGCGGAGGATTCCGATGAAGCTCAGGCGCGTATTGAGAATATTGATGAATTAATCAGTAAGGCCGTGGCTTATGAGGTATCTGAGGAAACACCCACTCTGAGCGGATTTCTGGAAGAGGTAGCTTTGGTTGCGGATATTGATACACTGCAGGAAGGCAGTGATTATGTGGTTTTAATGACATTACATAGTGCAAAAGGACTGGAGTTTCCCAATGTATATCTTACCGGTATGGAAGATGGAATCTTTCCTGGTTATATGAGTATTGTATCGGATGACCCTTCTGAGATAGAAGAAGAACGGAGACTCTGTTATGTGGGAATTACCCGTGCCATGACAGATTTATCAATTACCTGTGCCAGACAGCGCATGATACGGGGAGAAACCCAGTATAATAAGGTATCGCGATTTGTCAAGGAGATTCCTGTTGGTCTGCTGGGGGGAATGGTAAGAAAAAAGGAAACGGATTCTTCCGCAGGAATACAGGAAAAATCCTTTCGCCAGGCGGCTTCCAGAGTAAATCCCGTGTTCAGTACCAGGAATAAATATCAGACAAACCCGTATCAGAGTACTTCATTTTCCAGCAGCAGCACAGGGAAAATCGTACTGGAGTATACCAGCGGGGATCGGGTAAAACATATGAAATTTGGGGAAGGTACGGTGACCGGTATTGTGGAGGGCGGCAGAGACTATGAAATAACGGTGGATTTTGACCGGGTGGGAACGAAAAAAATGTTTGCTTCTTTTGCAAAACTAAAAAAAGTATAAAATTTCAAAAAACTGGTATGCTAATGAGTAAATATGTGTTATACTTATACCAACAACTGGTTGGAAATCCAACCACAAAAAAGAGGAGAAGGAGCGGTAATCATGAATAGAGAAAAGATTGATGAACTGTTGAGCACAGTAAAACTGAATGAGCTGTTACACAGACAGGAAGAGGAAAAGAAGAAATCAAAGGTACTTTGGGTATGCGCCATTGCAGGAGCGGTTGTGGCAGTTGCAGCGATTGCTTATGGTATCTATCGTTTCTTCACACCGGATTATCTGGAAGATTTCGAAGATGATTTTGATGAAGATTTCGAAGATGATTTCTTTGATGATGAGGATGAAACAGAAGAATAAGAATCAGATGTCTGGACTCCCGCATGGAATGCGGGAGTCTTTTCATCTTACAGGAAATACCGTGCTACTGTGAAGTACTAAAATGTATAGATTTCCTATAAGATAAGGCCCTGCGGGCGGGATGCGTACTCGCACAGGAGGAAAATATTGCTTCGCAATTGTGCTTAAACGCGATACGTTCAGCATACTGCGTATGCTCTGACACACCGCAAATGGCGCAGCAAACCGTCCAGGTCTACGCTCCGCTTCGGTCCACGCTAAACGGACATCCACAGGATGTCCGGCGC
Source organism: uncultured Eubacterium sp. (assembly GCA_949959185.1). Classification (GTDB taxonomy): domain Bacteria; phylum Bacillota; class Clostridia; order Lachnospirales; family Lachnospiraceae; genus Petralouisia. The sequence continues at coordinate 49,869 of CATLIX010000021.1, forward strand.
CCCTCATGATTGAGGGATTCAGGGAGCCCCTGCGGACCTGTCCGCTTTTTTCTCTTACAGGAAATACCTTGTTACGCTAAAGCGTGAAAGTGTCTTCCTATAAGAGAAAAACAAAGATGCACACGCAAATGCAAAGGAAATATGTCGCCAGGGCGACACATTTGCGGCGCAGAATTTCGTAAAGCGAAATTCTTTTTTAAAGTATGGGAAATTCTGACGTATTTCCTGTATTTGGAGATTACACACAGAAATGAGGTAAGTTATGAAAAAAGGACAGATATATGATGGCCTGGTGGAAAAAGTGGTATTTCCCAATAAAGGAATTATCAGAGCAGAGGATGGGAGAATCGTTGTGGTGAAAAATGTAGTGCCAGGACAGAAAGTTTCTTTTTCCATTACTAAGGTGCGAAAAGGAAAAGGTGAGGGAAGACTGCTGGAGGTTCTGGAAAAATCCCCTATGGAACTGGAGCATGTGCCCTGCGAACATTTCGGAGCCTGCGGAGGCTGCACATTTTTGAATCTTGCTTATGAAACACAGCTGAAATTAAAGGAACAGCAGGTTCGGGAACTGCTGGAGCCGGTCTGTGCTCCTTATGAAAAAGCATATGCGATGAAACCGTTCGATGAACGATTCGAGGGAATTAGAAAAAGCCCAAGGCAATTGGAATATCGCAACAAAATGGAATTTTCTTTTGGAGACAGCTATAAAGACGGGCCATTGGAATTGGGTATGCATAAAAGAGGAAGTTTTCATGATATTGTAACCGCAGAAGGCTGTAAAATTGTAGACCAGGATTATTCTGATATTTTATCGGCAACGCTGTTCTGGTTCCGGAACTGTGAGAATCCCATGGAGGAAACAGGAGGGAAAAAAGGTATTCCATATTATCATAAAATGCGCCATACCGGATATCTCAGACATCTTCTGGTGCGAAAGGCAGAAAAAACAGGAGAAATTCTGATAGACCTGGTTACCACTACGCAAATGGGAGAAGCCGCAGAACAGAATGTATTAGAGGGATTTTGTTCTGAACTGCTCAATCTGAAACTGAAGGGCAGGATTGTGGGAATTCTGCATACCCATAATGACAGTCTGGCTGATGCGGTGATTAATCATGGAACCAGAATTCTGTCTGGTGTGGATTATTTTTATGAAGAACTGCTGGGGCTGCGTTTTCGGATTTCACCTTTTTCTTTTTTTCAGACAAATTCACTGGGAGCCGAGGTTCTGTATGAAACAGCCAGAGGGTATATTGCAGATGCCGGAACAGGCAAGGTGGTATACGATTTGTATAGCGGAACCGGGACGATTGCCCAGATTCTGGCTCCTGTGGCGAAAAAGGTAATTGGTGTGGAGATTGTGGAAGAAGCAGTGGAAGCGGCCAGGGAAAATGCAAAATTAAACGGGCTGGATAATTGTGAATTTCGGACAGGCGATGTGCTGAAGGTGCTGGATGAAATTGAAGAAAAACCGGATTTCATTGTACTGGACCCTCCGCGGGAAGGAATACATCCGAAGGCACTGGAACGGATTATCCGTTATGGAGTAAAACAGATGGTATATATTTCATGTAAACCCACCAGCCTGACGAGAGATCTGGAAGTGCTTCAGGCGAGCGGGTATATGGCAGAGCGGATTTGCTGCGTGGACATGTTCCCCGCCACCGCTAATATTGAGACGTGCGTCCTTTTGGGTAGGAAATAGTAACACTGCTGAAACAGTCTATGCGTATGTGGATTATGAGCCAAAAGATAATGAATATCTAAAGGATGTAAAAGGCTGTGCGACCTATACGGAAATTAAAGAATGGATAATGTCGGAGTATGGTTTAAAGGTATCGTCACTGTATGTAGCACAGATAAAAAACAAATGCGGTATTGAGAAACGTCTGAATTACAATGTAGGCGATAATAAAAGCCGTGTGCCGAAATGTCCGCCGGAGAAAGAAAAAGTTATTATGGCAGCATTTAAGCATTTTAACATGATATGAGATATTCTGCCGAGCTTCAAAAAGAATGTTGATTTTCAGATTCAGAAATGTTATATTATAGAAAAGGAGCAACCGCCCACAAAGTGGTTAGCCTCCACGAATAAGCCTAAAGCCTACCTGTAACCGGCCAAGTTAGCAAGGTAGGCTTATTTATTTTCGCTTGTTGTTCC
>CATLIX010000022.1 GCA_949959185.1 uncultured Eubacterium sp.
GGACAGGAATGACCAGGAGCCGGAAGAACCAGAGGAACCGGAACCTCCGGAGAATGACACGGAAGAACCGGAGCCTCCGGAAAATGACACCGGGGAAAACACCCCCTGAACGTCCCTTAAGCCTCAGGCAGGAACTGCGCCTGCAGCGGACTGCCTGGCAGGCGGTCTGCGGCCTGTTTAAAGAGACCTGCGCCGAACTGTTGCAGATTTTGTGTCCTTTCCGGAAGAACAGATTGTGTATTGCGCCGCAGTTATGATATGATATGATAAATAAAAGAATACGTTCTATGATAAATCACAGTGAGGAGGATATTAAAGTGAGATTAGTGACACGTTCCGATTTTGACGGCCTGGTATGCGGAGCACTGCTTTTAGAGGCAGGCATTATTGACACCTGGAAATTTGCACATCCAAAGGATTTACAGGATGGTCTGGTGGAAATCAATGAGAACGACTGTCTGGCAAATGTACCTTTTGTGGAAGGCTGCGGACTGTGGTTCGACCATCATTCCAGCGAACATGAGCGGCTGGAGCTGGAAGGAAAATATAAAGGTGAGAGCAGGATTACCCCTTCCTGTGCCCGGATTATTTATGAGTATTACGGAGGCAGCGAACGTTTTCCCCAGTTCGGAGAAATGATGGAAGCGGTAGACAAGGTAGATTCCGGCAACCTGACCATAGAGGAAGTACTTCATCCCTCCGGATGGATCCTGGTTGGCTTTCTGATGGACCCCAGAACCGGACTTGGAAGATGGCGCCAGTTTTCCATTTCCAACTACCAGTTGATGGAAAAGCTCATGGAAGCATGTCGCACCATGTCCACAACGGAGATTCTGGAACTTCCGGATGTGAAGGAACGAATTGAAGTATACTGGGAACAGACGGAAAAGTTTAAGGAAATGGTAGAAAAGTATACGCGGACAGAAGGAAATGTGATTATTTCTGATTTAAGAGGTGTGGAGCCCATCTATACGGGAAACCGCTTTATGATTTACAGTATGTATCCGGAACAGAATATTTCCGCATGGATTGTCAGCGGCCGGGGCGGACAGGGCTGTTCTGCTGCTGTGGGCTACAGCATTCTGAACCGTACCTGTGAAGTAAATGTGGGCAGCCTGATGCTGAAATACCAGGGCGGCGGACACCGGAAAGTAGGCACATGCCAGTTTTCAGAAGAAACCATGTACACGGAACTGCCGAAAATGCTGGAAGAACTCTGTAAAATGGCAAATCAGACAGCATAATCTGTCCGCTTATTATTTCCTGCCGGAAGAAGGCGCTGTAAAATCATCTGTCCGGATGATTTTACAGCGCCTCTTTTTATCTTACAGGAAAGACCTTGCCACGCTAAAGCGTGAAAGTGTCTTCCCATAAGATAAAAGTAATATGCGGACCTGTCCGCTTTGTTGCCGCAGAAATCAGATTTCTGCCTGCTCTGTCTGTGCAGGCTGTCTGGCGGCTACTTCCATATAATAAACAACTTTTTCATCGCTGATACTCTGGTTAAACCGGTCTGCAAAGCACTCCAGTATATTCTGGGTTACCCCGGTCATCACCCTTGCTGTCCGGTTCTCGTGGGCCTCTCCCCAGACCTTCTCCGGGAACACACCTTCTACTCTTACACGGAACCGCTCCTGATTCACTGGCATAATCACAATTTTTACGTGGAATACCCAGGAAATCATCTCAAATCTGGTAAGAAGCAGCCAGATAATAAAGTGGAGATTTGTGCAAAAATACGGGTCCATCTCCTGGGGGCAGTTTTCAATCTCCAGCACCACCTGCTGATCCCGCTCCGGATGCAGAAAATGCTTATAGATATCACGTCTGACCTCTTCCAGATTCCCAGGGAATCCTCCCTCTTTTTCCAGCAGACGGAACAATACCTTCCGCTCGTATTCAACCAGCTTCCATTTTTCCTGCTCAGACAGTTCTGACTCAACATCCCGGACAAACACATTCAGCAGTGCATGAAGGAATTTGACCAGTTCTTTCTTCTCCCAGGGGCGTTCCTCTGCTACCCGTTTCAGCATGGCTGCCTGTACGGACGCTTTTTTCAGATTCTGCTCCAGATCACGCCGTTCCAGAGCGTCTGTCTCTTTCCTGTCGTATTTGATAAATCCGTCCATAATAGCTCCGTACAACTGGAGATAGTTGGTGGGCCGCTGGAAAATCCGGAATACCTTCCGCTCGTTTACCAGCAGCTTTACATGGGCCAGCTCCAGCCGCCAGGAATAAACGATACAGACGGTCCTGGGATAATTTCTGTTCAGATATTCGATGATTTTCGTTCCGTCATAAGTGGGCAGATCCAGTCCTGTGACCACTACCTTATATTTCTTTTTCTTCAGAAGAAATGCCGCTTCCAGGCCGCTGTCAGCCGTATCAATTTCCATAGGGCAGTCTCTTCCTTCCATCGCCTCCAGAAATTCCTGGATAATATCTTTATTCTGATTGATAAATAACAGATTATTTTCCATTTTCCTTCCTCCGCGCTTTACTTTTCATTATTGTCTTCATTATAAACGCTTTGGACGAAAAAATCCACTGGTTTCTGAAAGGTATCTGTTACATGCTATTCCACATCCAGCAACGCCGCCAGATCCTCCTCTCCGGTACGGATTTTTACCACCTTTGCCACATCATATACAAAAATCTTGCCATCACCGATATGGCCTGTGTAAAGGGTTTTTCTGGCCGCTTCAATTACTTTTTCCACCGGAATATTTCCGCCGATAATTTCAAGTTTCACTTTGGGCAGCAGAGTCGCGTCCAGTTCCACGCCCCGGTACTTCTCTCCGGCTCCCCGCTGGATGCCGCAGCCCATCACCTGTGTTACGGTCATGCCGGTAACTCCCAGCTCATTCATGGCTTTTCTCAGTTTGTCATACCTGGACAGTTTTGCCACAATGGATACCTTGTACATACCGGTGACCTCTCTGGGTGGAGCCACCACCTTTACCGCCGCATCCCGCTGGGCAGGAGAGGCATTTTCATATTCTGAAATGCCCAAATCCGTATTTTCGTTGATATCCATGGTCATGGTATTGGAAATATCCATAATGCTGAATCCGGAATATGCGGAAGCAATTCCATGTTCCGTGGCGTCCAGACCCACAATCTCCTCTTCTTCCGTTACCCGCAGGCCGATGGTCCCTCTGATAGCCAGAAATGCAATGGTAATGGTTACCACCGTCCAGGCGGCCACAGATACAACTCCCAGAAGCTGAAGGCCGAGCTGATGGAATCCGCCTCCGTAAAACAGTCCGTCAATTTCGCTTCCGGGTGCGGAGGAGGTGGCAAACAGCCCTACTGCCACAGTTCCCCAGATTCCATTCAGACAATGGACTGCCACAGCCCCCACCGGATCGTCTATGTGCAGTTTGTAATCCAGCAGCCATACGCCGAATACCACCAGAAGGCCGGATACCAGGCCGACTGCAATGGCACCGAAGGCGTCTGTCACATCACAGGGGGCGGTGATTCCCACCAGGCCTGCCAGAGAGGCGTTCAGACACATGGACACGTCAGGTTTGCCGAATTTTATCCAGGTAAACACCATACATACCACCGTTGCCACTGCCGGTGCAATGGTAGTGGTCAGAAAAATGGAGCCGAGCTGAGGGATACTGGTTGCGGCCGCACCGTTAAATCCGTACCATCCGAACCAGAGAATGAAACAGCCCAGACAGCCCAGTGGCAGATTATGCCCCGGAAATGCATTCACTTTATTGATTTTCCCATCTTTATCCCGTGAAAACTTACCGATTCGGGGCCCCAGAATCCCGGCTCCAATCAGAGCGGAAATTCCGCCCACCATATGGATGGCGCAGGAGCCTGCAAAATCATGAAATCCCATCTGAGCCAGCCAGCCGCCGCCCCAGATCCAGTGAGCCTCGATGGGGTAAATCAGAGCGGAAATCACACCGGAATATATACAGTAGGATAAAAATTTTGTCCGTTCTGCCATGGCGCCGGACACAATGGTGGCTGTAGTGGCGCAGAATACCAGATTGAACACAAAATTTGAAAAATCAAAATCCTGATAAGATGAAAAAATATCAAATCCCGGTTTTCCGATAAATCCCAGCAGATCTTCTCCCAGCAGCAGAGAAAATCCGATAAGAATAAACATTACCGTTCCGATACAGAAGTCCATCAGGTTCTTCATCAGAATGTTGCCGCTGTTTTTCGCCCTGGTAAAACCTGCTTCCACCATGGCAAATCCTGCCTGCATCCAGAATACCAGCGCGGCCCCGATTAAAAACCAGATGCCAAAGGTATGCTCGCTTACCAGGCTTACAATTGTCTGTTCTGTCATAATAATTCCTCCCTTTTGCGCACAGGTGCGCATAATTGTTTATAAAATAAAAAACGGTGCTTTTCCGTCGTCCACAGCGTCGTGGCTCCACAAAAGTACCGTTTTCATGCAGTTTTCTGTTCACAGATTATTCATTTTAGATTCAAAAAAGTTTCATTTCATCAACACGGAAACTTCATTTCTTCCACATATAATAAAACCATAACAAAAGAAAGTCTCAGGTAATTATACATTAAATTACTTTTTCGAATAAACTTTTTCATAATAAATGCCAGGCGACGACAGTTGCCTGGCATCCTCCCTTTTCAGGGAATGCGCCAGGTGTACGGAGCCCTTTTAAGGCCGCCGCACACAGGCCGTTTCTCTTATTTATATACTATACTTCAAAAATCAGATCTCCGTAGGACGGCATGGGCCACATATCCTTATCTACAATCATTTCCAGTTTATCCACCGGCGTACGCAGTGCGTCCATGGCTGTTTTTACCTGGTCACGATAACAGATGGCCTGATCTCTGCCTTCGCTCATGGCGGAAGCCCGGTCTGCAATTTCCGTCAGATTCTTCAGGGCATTTTTCGCTTCTGCCAGGAGCGCGGACACTTCTTTCAGCAAATCTGTCTGGACACTGATATCCGCGTCGCATGCGGCTTTCACAGCATTGATGGAGGATGCAAGGGCTGTGGTATACTTAATTACCGCCGGGATAATCTGTTTTCCTGCCATATCAATCATGGCGCGGGCTTCAATGTTCAGCGCCTTTGCATAGCTTTCATAGAGAATCTCGCTTCTGGATACCAGTTCAGCTCTGGTAAATACGTTAAATTTTTCAAACAATGCTACGGCTTTGTCCGTAATCAGCGCCGGGACTGCATCCACCATATTGGTGATATTGGGAAGTCCCCGGCGTTCGGCTTCTTCCACCCATTCCGGTGAATAACCGTTCCCGTTAAATACAATATCCTGATGGGCTGTGGCCTGCTCTTTAATCAGGTTATGCACTGCCATCTCGAAATCATCTGCTTTTTCCAGTACGTCGCAGGCATCGGAAAAGGCTTCTGCCACAATGGTATTCAGCACCACATTAGGAGCTGCAATGGAATCATTGGAACCCACCATACGGAACTCGAATTTATTGCCGGTAAAGGCAAAGGGTGAGGTACGGTTCCGGTCAGTGGCGTCTTTCATAAAATCGGGCAAGGTCTTCACACCTGTCTGAAGCACTTCCCCTTTCAGGCTTCTGGTAGCCTCTCCGGTGCTGATTAACTGGGTCAGCACATCCTGAAGCTGTTCTCCCAGGAAAATGGAAATGATAGCGGGCGGTGCCTCATTGGCTCCCAGCCTGTGGTCATTTCCGGCGTCTGCGGCAGATTCCCGGAGTAAATCCGCATGTTTGTGCACTGCTTTCAGAATACAGGTCAGCACCAGCAGGAACTGGATATTGTCATGGGGAGTCTTGCCCGGATCCAGAAGATTGATTCCGTCATCGGTGGTGATGGACCAGTTGTTATGTTTTCCGGAACCGTTCACCCCTGCAAAGGGTTTTTCATGAAGCAGACACATCATACCGTGGCGGCCGGCTACTTTCTTCAGTGTTTCCATCACAAGCTGGTTATTGTCCACAGCCACGTTGGCTTCCGCATAGATGGGCGCCAGCTCGTGCTGGGCCGGAGCCACTTCGTTGTGCTGGGTTTTGGCGGTAACCCCCAGTTTCCACAGCTCTTTATTCACATCCCGCATATAGGCCGCAATCCGCTCCCGGATAGCTCCGAAATAATGGTCATCCATTTCCTGGCCTTTGGGAGGCATGGCGCCGAATAAGGTACGTCCGGTGAAAATCAAATCTTTCCGTTTCAGATATTTCTCCCGGTCCACCAGGAAATATTCCTGCTCCGGCCCTACGGACGGGGTCACTTTTTTGGATGTGGTATTTCCAAATAATTTCAGCAGACGCATGGACTGGATGTTAATGGCTTCCATGGAGCGCAGCAACGGAGTCTTCTGATCCAGGGCTTCTCCCGTATAGGAACAGAATGCAGTGGGAATACAGAGGGTGGCTCCTGCCGCGTCCTGCCTTACAAAGGCCGGGGAAGTGCAGTCCCAGGCAGTATAGCCTCTGGCCTCAAAGGTAGCCCGCAGTCCTCCCGATGGAAATGAGGAGGCGTCCGGCTCTCCCTTAATCAGCTCTTTTCCGGAAAAGCTCATCAGTACCTTTCCGTTCGCCATGGGAGCTGTGATAAAGGAATCATGCTTTTCCGCTGTCACTCCGGTCAGAGGCTGGAACCAGTGGGTATAATGGGTAGCACCTTTTTCAATGGCCCATTCCTTCATCTCATGGGCAACCACGTCCGCAGTCTCCAGATCCAGCTCCCTGCCTTCGCTGATTACGTCCATCAGCCGTTTGTAAACTTTTTTGGGGAGACGTTCCTGCATAACTGCATCGTTAAATACGTTTTCCCCAAAAATTTCTGATACGTTGTAATATTCGCTCATACACTCTCTTCCTTTCCAAAAAAAGGGCATTCCACCTCTGCTGGAACGCCCTTGTTCTATCGTTTGTTTTCTGTCTGGTAATACGATACTCTACTTTTCAGAAAAAAGCAATAGAAATTTTAGAAAAATTTTATTTTTTGCTATTTCAGATAAATTTATTCTTTTTCTTTCTTTTTTTTATGGAATATAGACAATGTCCTTCTGTCCGGCTGTGAAATATGCTTTCTTTATGCCTTTCCAACAGAGCCGAATAATTCCATTTTCTCTTTTACGGTAGCTTTGATGGCGTCTGCGCCGGGTGCCAGCAGCTTTCTGGGGTCAAAGCCTTTGCCCTGCTGATCTTTGCCTGCTTCAATGTATTCTCTGGTTGCTGCTGCAAAGGATAACTGACATTCTGTATTTACATTGATCTTGGCAACGCCCAGGGAAATTGCCTTCTTAATCATATCTTCCGGAATGCCTGTACCACCGTGAAGTACCAGAGGCATATCGCCTGTCTGCTGCTGAATGGCATCCAGAGTCTCAAAGCTCAGTCCTGCCCAGTTATCCGGATATTTTCCGTGGATATTGCCGATGCCTGCTGCCAGCATGTCAACGCCCAGATCTGCAATTGCCTTACATTCATCCGGGTCCGCACATTCTCCTGCTCCCACAACGCCGTCTTCCTCGCCGCCGATAGCGCCTACTTCTGCTTCAATGGACATTCCTTTATCATGGGCAAGCTTTACCAGCTCTTTTGTCTTCTCCACATTTTCCTCGATGGGATAATGGGAACCGTCAAACATAATAGAAGAAAATCCTGCTTCAATACATTTCATACATCCGTCATAGCTGCCATGATCCAGATGAAGTGCAACAGGAACTGTAATCTTCAGTTCTTCCAGCATTCCGTTTACCATTCCAACTACTGTTTTGAATCCTGTCATATACTTTCCCGCGCCTTCGGATACACCCAGAATAACCGGGGATTTTAATTCCTCTGCAGTCAGTAAGACAGCCTTCGTCCACTCCAGATTGTTGATGTTAAAGTGCCCCACTGCGTAGTGTCCTGCTTTTGCTTTCTGTAACATTTCTTTTGCAGATACTAACATTTCTCTTCCTCCATTTCTGCCCCCTGTCCATGACAGGGAACGCTCCTGAATTTCAAATCTTTCGGCAAACTGTTGGGAACAGTTCTGTCCTTAGCTATTATATCCTACTTTTTCCAAAAAGAAAAGATATTATCCTGATAATTCTTTCCTTTTTATCATAATCTGAACAGCCTGTTTCACATTCTGAATTTCCACCTCCCTGTGGGCCCCTCCGAACTCTCCGTCCAGAGTCCAGGGAATTTCCTCCAGGGACTTCAGGGCAATCCGGTCTGTTTTAAAGGTATATATCAAATCCGTATCGTCAATGAGATTGGTCAGACTTCCGATAATTTCATTCAGTTCTATGGGATTTCTGGGCATACGGATTAAAGTGACCTCAAAAAGGCCGTCGTCCAGCTCCACATGTTTCCCGGTAATATTTTTGAATCCTCCGGCGGAGGTGGAATTGGTTACCATCCCGTAGATAAATTCGTCTTCAAAGGTCTGGCCCTCACAGGTGACCTGGAGATGGTAAGACTGGATACCGGGAATCCGTTTTACCCCTTCCAGCAGGTAGGCCAGATGGCCGATTCTGTTTTTCAGCTCCTGGCTTGTGGCATAGGACACATCCGTAAACAGGCCGAAAGCCGCAATATAGACGAAATAATCTCCGTTAAAGCTGCCGATGTCACAGCCAAAGGGTTCTCCCTCCACTGCTATCCTTGCGGCCTGCTCCATACTTTTGGGAATATCCAGGGAATTGGCAAAATCGTTGGTGCTGCCTGCGGGAATATATCCGATGGGTACTTTTTTCTCCCGTTTCATCATTCCAGTTACGGTTTCGTCCAGGGTACCGTCCCCGCCGCTGCAAACTACCAGGGCGTAAACGTCTTCCGCCTGCTCCACCAGCTCCATGGCGTCCTGAGGCTTCTGGGTGGGATAAATAGTCACTTCATATCCGCTCTTTACAAACTGGTCTGTGATTTCCGATAATTTATGCTTAATCTGCCCTTTTCCGGAAAAAGGGTTATATACAAACAGCAGTTTTTTTCTTTTCATCGGAGCGCCTCCCTTAATCTTTCAGAAACTGCCGGACAGACTCCATGGCGTCTGCTTCCCGTTCTCCGTCTGTTGTCACCGTAATTTCCTCTCCTTCCGGAAGCCCCAGACTCATCATCCCCATCAGACTTCTGGCATTGATACGCTTTCCGTCTTTTTCCAGATAAACACTGCACGAATAGTAATTGGCCACCTGCACCAGTTCTGCCAGTATACGTGCATCCGCCCCATTTTTGATTCTTATTTTCATGGTTTCCCGCAGCATAGGCCTTCCTCCTTACTTTACGCAGGCGATTTTCCGCCCTGCATATTCTCACAATCTGTCTGTCTGTATTCTTCCGCCAGTTCGCATAATCTGCGAAGTCTGTGGTTCACCCCTGATTTTCCCACCGGCGGCTCCAGAAAAATTCCAAGTTCTTTTAAGGGAGCCTGGGGATACTGCAGGCGAATCAGAGCCACTTCTCTTAAATTATCCGGCAGACTGTCCAGCCCTCTGGTATGCTTTATATAATTAATGTCCTCCACCTGGCGTACTGCCGCGCTGACCGTTTTATTGATATTGGCCGTCTCGCAGTTCACCTGACGGTTGACGGAATTGCGCATTTCCTTGATAATCCGTACATTTTCCAGATTCATCAGGGCCACATGGGCCTCCATGATATTCAGCATATCCACAATCTGGGCGCCTTCTTTCAGGTAGACCACATGATTTTTTTTGCGCATGACCACTTTGGCATCCATGTCAAAGCTGTTGATGATTTCCATTAACTGTCCGGCCTTTTCTTCTCCGGTACAGACAATCTCGAAATGATAGGATTTCTCCGGGTCGCTCATGGAACCCGCGCTTAAAAATGCGCCTCGGATAAAGGCCCGGCGGCAGCAGGATTTCTGTACCAGAATTCCGTGCACCAGTTCTCTGGTACGGATATCCTCATTTTTCTCACTGCGCCATTTGACCGCCTGCAGTACCCTGCCGACTTTCTCCTGTCCGGACAGGGAAATCACGAAGGTTCTGCTTTTGTGAAGATAAATATTCTGCCGTACCGCAATCCGACAGGTGACCTGAAAAGTCTGTTTCATCAGGATAAAGTATTTCCGGGCCAGAGAAAGGTTCTCCGTGTACACTCTGAGAATGCTTTCTTCCTCTGTTTCTTCCAGCCTTCCCGCAAAGCTCAGAATAGCTGCAATTTCCGCAATCCGGCAATGTCTGCTCTTATGAATCTGGCGTGACAGTTCTTCTTTTACCTGACCGGAAAAAGACATGTATCTCTCCTCCTGCTATTTTCCCCGCTGTCCATCCTTCTGGATGTCCCGGTGTTCAATTTTGATTCCAAAGGATTCCTGGTGCTTCAGTCTCTCGTACAGTCCGTTGGCAAGGGTCACAGACCTGTGTTTTCCTCCGGTGCAGCCTACGCTGATTACAAGCTGGGTCTTACCCTCGGTGATATAATGGGGAATCAGAAATCTCACCATGTCTTCCAGTTTATCCAGAAACTTTCCTGCTTCCGGGTACTGCATGACAAATTCCTGAATCTCTCTGGTGTTGCCTGTTTTGGCCCGCAGCCCTTCCACATAATAGGGATTGGGCAGAAACCGCACGTCAAACACCAGATCCGAATCTGTGGGGATTCCGTATTTGAAGCCAAAGGAAACAATCGTCACAAACAGATTCTTATAATCCTGATTCTTCACAAATATTTTTTCCAGCTCTGCTTTCAGCTCTCTGGTGAGCATATTGCTGGTATCCAGAATGTAATCCGCCTGTTTCCTCAGAAATTCCAGACGCATCCGCTCTTTCTGAATTCCTTTGTCCACCCGCTCCCCTCCTGCCAGAGGATGGGTACGCCGGGTTTCCTTATAACGCTTCACCAGCACCTGGTCTGTGGAATCCAGATAGAGAATATCAAAAGATGTTCCTGCCTGGCGAAGCCTGTCCAGAACATTCTGCAGTTCATCCAGTGACTGGCCGCTGCGGATATCCACCCCCAGGGCCACTTTCTGCAGCTCTGCCCCCGGCACGTCCGCAAGCTCCGCAAATTTCTCAAGAAGGGCAATCGGAAGATTATCCACACAAAAATACCCGATATCCTCCATCACTTTCAGAGCCGTACTTTTTCCTGCTCCGGACATCCCTGTCAAAATCACAAATTTCACTGCTTATCCTCCTTAATATCCCCTTAAAATTCCCCTGTAAACCTGACTTCCGGCTCCAGGCGCACCCCGGTTCTGGCTTCCACCCTGTCCTGTACGTCCCGGATTAACTGCCGGATATCCCCGGCCGTTGCCTGGCCCCGGTTGATGACAAATCCGCAGTGCTTTTCGGACACCTGGGCGCCGCCCACCTGATAGCCCCGAAGTCCCGCATCCTGGATGAGTTTTCCTGCAAAATACCCTTCCGGCCGCTTAAAGGTGCTTCCGGCGCTGGGGTATTCCAGAGGCTGTTTTGCGAATCTCTGTTCCTTCAGTTCCGCCATCTGCTGCCGGATGGCTTCCCCATTCCCTTTCTGAAGTTCCAGCTCTGCCTCCAGTACAATATAGCGGTTTTCCGGAATACAGCTATGGCGGTATCCCAAATCCAGTTCTGCCAGGCTTAGTTCTTTTTCCTGCCCTTCCGGAGTGAGCACCGTTACTTTTCTCAGTATCTGCTTCATTTCTCCCCCGTAGGCTCCCGCATTCATAACCACTGCTCCGCCGATACTGCCGGGGATTCCTGAGGCAAACTCCATGCCGGTAAGTTCCTGGCGGGCTGCCTGCAGGGCCACTGCTGACAGCATCGCCCCTGCTTCTGCCCGAACGACGGTACCCTCCACGGTAATATGTTCCGCCATTTTACCCAGTTCCATCACCAGGCCCCGGACGCCCTTATCCCCCACCAGCAGATTGCTGCCGTTCCCTTTCACCATCCAGGGAATTTCAAACTCTCTGCACAGTGCAGCCACCGGCTCTATCTGCTCTCTTCCGGGACGCACATAGTAATCGGCCGGGCCTCCCACGCGAAAGGTAATGTGCCTGCTCATGGGTTCCTGTATGCTGTACTGTTCTTCCCCCAGTATCTTCCGTAACTGTTCTGAAAAAATCTCGTTTAACATTTACGCCTCTTTCAAAAATGCCGTATAGCCTCGTTTTGCTTCATATAAATCCACTTTGCTGATGATTTCCCAGGGAGCGTGCATGTTCAGCACAGCCACGCCGCTGTCAATCACAGACATATTATAATTTGCCAGAATATAGGCGATGGTTCCGCCGCCGCCCTGGTCTACCTTTCCAAGCTCTGAAGTCTGGAAAGATACGTCGTTGTCATCCATAATCTTCCGCAGCTCTGCCATGTATTCGGGATTGGCGTCGTTGGAGCCTCCTTTTCCTCTGGAGCCTGTGTACTTGTTGAACACCAGTCCGTTTCCGAAGTATGCGCAGTTTTTCTTCTCCATAACAGAGGCATACAGGGGGTCGTAAGCCGCGCTTACGTCGGAAGAAAGGACTTTGGAGCTGCTCATGGCCCGGTTGAATGTAATCTGGTTGTAACCGCCCATCTGATTCATAATTTCCGCTACCGTATAGGCAAAAAACTGAGACTGCATACCCGTAGCTCCCACGCTTCCGATTTCTTCCTTATCTACCAGCAGGCAGACTCCTGTTTTTTCGCATACGCCTGCTTCCAGAAGGGCTGCAAAGGAAGGATATGCGCATACTCTGTCATCATGGCCGTAGCCCATAATCATGCTGCGGTCAAACCCGTAGTCTCTGGCTTTTCCGGCGGGAACCACTTCGATTTCCGCTGACAGGAAATCATCTTCTTCTATATTATACTGTTCTTTCAGAATATTCAGTACATTTGCCTTGACAGTTTCTTTGGCTTTTTCCTTATCTTCTTCTTTTTCAAAGGGAATACTGCCCACCAGCACATCCAGATTTTCCCCTTCTATGACTTTGGCAGCTTTTTTCTCAAGCTGGTCTGCGGCCAGATGAATCAGCAGGTCGCTGACACCGAATACAGGATCTTCGTCTTTTTCCCCTACATTGACGATTACTTTTGTGCCGTCTTTCTTCACAATCACTCCATGAAGGGCCAGGGGCAAAGCCACCCACTGATACTTTTTCACGCCTCCATAGTAATGGGTATCCAGAAGGGCCAGCTCCGTATCTTCATAGAGGGGTACCTGTTTTAAATCCAGTCTCGGCGAGTCAATATGAGCTCCCAGGATATTCATGCCCTGTTCCAGAGGCTGTTTTCCGATGACGAACAGCGCCAGCAGTTTACCCATATTTTCCGCATATATTCTGTCCCCGGTTTTGATGGTCCGGCCGGAGGCCAGAATATCCTTTAAATCCTCGAATCCTGCTGCCTTCGCCTGAGCCACCAGCTCTGTCACGCATTCCCGCTCTGTTTTACAGTCTGAAATGAATTTTCTGTACTGTTCTCCGAAAGCAAATACTGCTTCCCGTTCCCCTTCCGGGTATTTCTTCCATGCATTTTTTCTTTCCATTGTCTGTTCCTCCTGTTCACTCTGATGATTCCCTTCACGGGCAGTTACTCTGAATCAGCCTTCGCCTGCCTCGCTCTCCGGCAGCCGGTTGTGCCGCATCAGTCCTCTTCTTCCTCATCTTCTGACTTCTGCAGGTTTTCCTGTACCCGGCGGTACAGTTCTTTCGCCGCATTGTAGCCCATCTTTTTCTGTCTGTGGTTTACCGCCGCAGACTCGCAGATGACAGCCAGATTACGTCCGGGGCGGATAGGCAGAGAGTGGCATACCACCTTATTGCCGAGAAATTCCGTATATTCCTCCTCCAGTCCCAGACGGTCATATTCGTTTTCTTTCTTCCAGTCTTCCAGTTTGATTACCAAATCTATATTCTGTTTCTCTTTCACACATTCCACGCCAAACAGAGTCTTCACATCAATAATGCCCACGCCCCGCAGCTCAATAAAATATCTGGTAATATCCGGCGCCGTTCCCACCAGCGTATGCTTGTTAATCTTGCGGATTTCCACCACATCGTCGCTGACCAGACGATGGCCTCTGCGAATCAGTTCCAGGGCGGCCTCGCTTTTACCTATTCCGCTCTCTCCCATAATCAGCAGTCCTTCTCCGTATACGTCCACCAGCACGCCGTGAATGGAAATACAGGGCGCCAGCGCTTCTCCCAGATAATAAATCAGCTCTGCCATAAATGCAGAAGTACCGTAATCTGTGGAAAGCACCGGAGTATCATGCTCCGTTGCAATCTGCAGAAGGTCTCCGTCCGGCTCCAGATTCCGGCTGAAAATGACGCAGGGTACGTTGTGAGAAAAGAATTTCCGATATAAATCCAGTTTTTCTTCCCGGTCCAGTTTCTGCATATAGGTGTGCTCCACCATGCCCACGATCTCCACTCTGCTCTTTTCAAAATAATCAAAATATCCTGCTAACTGCAATGCCGGACGGTTTACTTCGGCGGTTGTCACCTTGCGCTTCTTAATATCCACTTCCGGATTCAGTACCTTCAGATTCATCTTTTCCACTATTTTTTTCACGCTTACACCGTTCATCATATCTCCTTTTCTCCGGTTCTTCCGGCAGTAAATCTTTTCCTGTTACAGACAGAACTCCGTACGCATATTTTATCACAGATGATGCTCTCCTTCAACTGACCTGGCTACTTTAGCGGGTGAAGTAAACAGTAACAACTGCGCATTCTGGTTTTTCATTCTACAGAGTTTTTCCTGTAGAATGAAAAAAATCATAAACCTCCTGTGCCGCCTGCTGATTCATGGAAGGAAGTTCCGCCAGCGTCTCCACATCTGCTTCCCGTATGGCATCCAGTGAAAGGAATGCCTTCATCAGGGCCTTTCTTCTGGCCGCCCCAATTCCCGGAATGTCATCCAGCACAGAATGCACCTGCTCTTTGCTTCTCAGGGACCGGTGATATTCAATGGCAAACCGGTGAGCTTCATCCTGGATTCTGGTAATCAGCTTAAATCCTTCGCCGTGCCTGTCAATGGGAATCTCTTTATTCTGATAGTATAACCCGCGGGTGCGGTGATTATCATCTTTTACCATACCGCATACGGGAATATGCAGTCCAAGCTCCCCCAGCACCTTAAGAGCCACATTCACCTGCCCTTTTCCTCCGTCCATCATAATCAAATCGGGAAACCGGGTAAAGCTGCCGTATTCATGTTCCAGCGCCCGCTCTTTCATTTCTTTCTGTTCTTTCATTCCATGGGAAAACCGTCTTGTAAGCACTTCATACATGGAACCGTAATCATCGGGCCCTGTTACGGTACGCAGTTTGAATTTCCGGTAATCGCTGCGTTTGGGCTTCCCCTTTTCATAAACCACCATGGAGCCCACGGTTTCGAATCCGTTGATATTGGAAATGTCAAATGCTTCCACCCGCTTCAGTTCTTCTAACTCCAGCAGTTTTCCGATTTCCCTCAGAGCGCCGATGGTTCTTCCTTCTTCCCGCCGGATTTTCTCCTTATCCTGGGATAATACCATGGAAGCGTTCTGAGCCGCCAGCTCCACCAGCTTCTCTCTGGTGCCCTTTTTGGGAACCCGGACGTAAACTTTCTGTCCCCGTTTCTGACTCAGCCACTCCTCTATCACTTCGGATTCTTCTATTTCCTCCTGAAGCATCAGCTCTCTGGGTATAAAAGGTGTTCCGGCATAGAACTGTTTCAGAAATGTGGCCATCACCTGGGGCCTGGTATCCTCGCTTCCCACATTCACATGGAAATGGTCCCTGCCAATCAGCTTACCGTCCCGCACAAAAAATACCTGAACCACCGCGTCCTCTCCGTCCGAGGCCATGGCGATAATATCCCTGTCCTCTCCGTCCGAACTGGTAATCTTCTGTTTCTGGGCAATCTGTTTTACTGCTTTTAAAAGCTCCCGGTACTCAATGGCTTTTTCAAAATTCATATTTTCAGAGGCCGCCTGCATTTTTTCTTCCAGCTCTTTCAGTACCGGCTGGTAATTTCCATTGAGAAATTCTATCACCCGGCGAATCTGCTCCCGGTATTCTTCTTTGCTCACATTCCCCTGACAGGGAGCCATACACTGGTGGATATGATAATTCAGACAGGGCCTCTCTTTTCCGATGTCCTTGGGCAGAGACCGGCTGCAGGTCCGCAGAGAATATATCTTCTGAATCAGTTCTATGGTGTCCTTTACCGCGCCCGCGCTGGTATAAGGCCCGAAATACCGGGATTTGTCTTTTTTCATCTGACGTGAAAAGAGGACTCTGGGAAAATCCTCTCCCAGCGTCACTCTGATATAAGGGTATGTTTTATCATCCCTCAGCATGGTATTATATTTGGGCCGATGCTCCTTGATAAGATTGCATTCCAGAATCAGCGCTTCCAGCTCGGAATCGGTGATGATGTATTCAAACCGCTCAATCTGTCTCACCATCTGCTCCTTTTTCAGTCCCTCATTATGGCTGGGACGGAAATACTGGCGCACCCGATTCCGCAGGCTGACTGCCTTTCCAATGTAAATAATCGTATCCTTCGCATCGTGCATAATGTACACTCCCGGCTTTTGAGGGAGTTTTTTCAGTTCTTCCTGAATATCAAACATTATTTTATTCCTTTTAAGAGTTTATCCAGATAATCTTCTCCATTTCCGGAATCAGCCTGTTCTGCTTCCATGTCTTCCTCCGGCGCTTCTAAAGGTTCCGCCTCCGGATTTCTCTCCGGCGCTTCAGAAAGTTCTTCTTCCTGCACCTCTTCCGGCTCGCCTTCCTTATCCGGCGTATGGGAAATTTCCTTTTCTTTCCCGGAAATACCCTTTTTCACCGGAAAAAATCCCCATTCTTCCGGAGTCTCCGGCTCTGCTGAAAAGGCTTTTTTCACAGCTTCTTCCAGAGCAGACACACTGTCTTCCTGCCGGGAAGCTGTTTCTTCCTCTGCAGCCTT
This sequence comes from uncultured Eubacterium sp., assembly GCA_949959185.1. Taxonomy (GTDB): domain Bacteria; phylum Bacillota; class Clostridia; order Lachnospirales; family Lachnospiraceae; genus Petralouisia. Next base: position 16,842 of record CATLIX010000022.1, read on the forward strand.
TTTCTCCATACGCTTTTTCCGCAGAGAGACAATGGCTGAATTCTCAGGAACTTCCATATTCAACAGGAGCTTTTCTTCCGGTTTCTCCTCCTGAGGGCCATTTACCATTACAGGAATAATCTGTATTTCTTCTTCCGGAGATTCTGACGTTTCCTGCAGAACTTCCTCTCCTTTTGAAGATTCTGTCAGTTCCTGCGGGATTTTCCCTCCTTCCAGCGTATTGACCTCCAGATATGCCTCCGCATCCTCCGGCATATCATCCTGATTCAGTTCTTCTCCGCCTTCCAGAATCCTGGCTTCCAGCAGTTCCGCCGGACTTAAGGTATTCACTTCCAGAATCGGTTCTTCTTCCAGCGTATTGACTTCCAGATATGCCTCCACAGCTTCCGGCTGTTCCGGTTCCAGAACTTCCGGCTCCGGTTCTGATGATTCCTTCACAGATGCTTCTTCCGGCTCCGGCGTATCCGGAACTGGCTCTTTCTCCGACTCTGACTTATCCGGAACTGATTCTTCCTCCGGCTCCGGCGTTTCCGGAACTGATTTTTCCTCCGGAACAGACGTATCCGGAACTGGCTCTTTCTCCGACTCTGACTTATCCGGAACTGGTTCTTCCTCCGGCTCCGGCGTTTCCGGAACTGGCTCTTCCTCCGGAACTGATTCTTCTTCCGGTTCCGGTTTTGCAGAAATCTGCTCCGCTGTTTCCGGGACCTGCTGCTCATGTCCGGACACAGCTTTTTCTTCCGGTTTCGCAAATTCCCATTTACGAGTTTCTTCGGCTTTAAATCCTTCTGCGGCCTTTTCCGCTTCCGTTTTTTCCTCCGGCTCCGGAATTCCCTTCAGTTCACGGAAAATCTTCATAAATTCTTTTCCGGTAATTGTCTCATGTTCATAAAGGTACTGAGCAATCTCATCCAGAATGTTCCGGTTCTCCTGAAGCAGACGGGTCGCCTCGTCATAGCTGTCTTTCAGAATCTTCATAACCTCCTGGTCAATCTGGGCTGCTGTTTCCTCTCCGCAGTTCAGACTTGCCCTTCCATCCAGGTACTGGTTTTCCACAGTGACCAGTCCCATAAGGCCAAACCGTTCTGACATGCCATACTGGGTCACCATGGACCTTGCAATCTTGGTGGCCTGTTCAATATCGTTGGAAGCTCCTGTGGTAACGGAATCAAATACAATTTCCTCCGCTGCCCGGCCGCCCATATAGGTGACAAGACGGGCCACCAGTTCATTTTTGGTCATCAGGAATTTCTCTTCTTCCGGCACCTGCATGGTATAGCCCAGTGCTCCCATGGTTCTCGGCACGATGGTAATCTTCTGCACCGGTTCCGCATCTTTCTGCAAAGCAGTCACCAGCGCATGGCCCACTTCATGACAGGCAACCATTTTCTTTTCTTTCGGTCCCATTATCCGGTCTTTTTTCTCTTTACCTGCAATGACCACTTCTACCGATTCAAACAAATCTCCCTGATTTACATATTTTCTGCCCTGTTTTACCGCATTGATGGCCGCTTCATTAATCATATTGGCCAAATCTGAGCCCACTGCCCCGGACGTTGCCAGTGCAATAGCATCCAAATCCACGGAATCATCCAGAAGCACATTTTTGGCATGGACTTTCAGGGTCTCCACCCTTCCTTTCAAATCCGGTTTGTCCACAATAATTCTGCGGTCAAAACGCCCCGGACGCAGCAGAGCCTTGTCCAGTACTTCCGGACGGTTGGTTGCTGCCAGAATCAGAAGGCCTTTGGAAGTATCAAAACCGTCCATCTCCGCCAGAAGCTGATTCAGGGTCTGTTCCCGTTCATCATTGCCGCCGTATCGGGTATCCCGGCTCTTGCCGATAGCGTCAATTTCATCAATAAAAATGATACAGGGCGCCTGTTTCTGAGCTTCTTTAAACAAATCACGGACACGGGAGGCACCCACGCCCACAAACATTTCCACAAAATCAGAACCTGCCAGTGAAAAGAAAGGCACTTTCGCCTCTCCGGCCACTGCCTTGGCAAGGAGGGTCTTACCGGTTCCCGGAGGGCCCACCAGCAATGCTCCCTTGGGCAGCTTTGCTCCGATATCCGTATATTTTCTGGGATTATGCAGGAAATCCACCACTTCCTGCAGGGATTCCTTGGCCTCGTCCTGTCCCGCCACATCCTTGAATGTAACGCCTGTGGACTTCTCCACATAAACTTTTGCGGTGGTCTTCCCGACCCCCATCATTCCGCCGCCTCCCATTTTGCGGAAAATCAGAAAATAAAGCAGAATCCACACCAGCACCAGAGGCAGAATATAACTTACCATATTCCACATAATGGCTGTGGATACATCTTCCACAGTTCCGCTGAATTTAACGTCATGCTCTTTCAGCAGCGGCAGCAGCGTCTCATCATTTAATTCCGCTGTGTAATAAGTTATCCGGTATAATCTGTTCTCCTCTTTGGGCGTAATATTAATCCGGTTGGAGGTAAATGTCACCGACTCTACCTTATCCTGCTCCACCATATCTATAAATTCCGAATACGTGACTTCTTTGTTGGTGGCATCTTTGGCACAGCTGTTCAGAAGGCTGGTCAGAAAAAGCACCAGCAAAGCAGCCAGAATAAAGACCATAATCGTCATTCCGTTTTTATTGCCGCCATTATTATTTCCACCTTTGTTATTGTTATTTCCTTTGTTCTCCATTTATTTCCTCCTGCGTATCGCAACCGTCTGTTTCGCGACACCTCTTTATTATATGTGCATTTTCCTTGAAAATCAATACAATTCTCCTAAACTTTTCCCCGCATTTCTAAAGTTTTTATAAAAAGAACCGCACACAGGCCAGAGTGTGTCAACAAAAGGACAAAACTTCTAACAAATTACTTCAATTTATAATAACTTCCCTTCAATTTTCCCTCTTTTTTCAATACCCCTGCCTCTACCAGTTCTTTTAAGATTTTTAATGCACGGGAATCTTTTACATTCAGCAACTCCTGAACCTCTTTATTCGTTATTGCCCCTCTTTCCTCTATATACTGAATAATCTTTTTATAATTGTCATTTGATTTATCCGTACTTTTCCGTACTTTTTCCATACCTTTTTGCGTTTTATCCGTACTTTTTCCAATTCTGGTTTTATCCGAAAAACGGAATAAGTTTATATGAAATGCGTCTTTAAATTCCTGGTTTTTATGCTATCCTGAAAATAATCATTTGTTTTTCCATATTTTTTTGAAAGGAACTTATAAAAGTTCCCTATTACAGAAAAGTAAATATCTACAGCAGCTCTGCTTTTAAGGTTACCTGCCTTCACATAATATTCTACACTCCGTAATAAGGTATCCTTATCCATTACATTCAGGAAACAAATACAGGTAACATTCTTTTCTCTAAGTTCTAAAGAGACAAATTCGTAAAAAGCATATATTTTGCTCCTATATATATTTGCAGTTGATTCTCCATTTTCTTTCTTCTGCATATCCAAAAATTCTTTTATTTCATCGGAAAACTCCATATTTTTTCCTTTTCAAGTTCTTTATGTACTTATTTTTTTGAGTTTCATCGTAACATAAGAATGCTTATTTTTCAATACAGGATTTTTCTTTTCAAATCTTTTTTATTTTTATAAAAGTTCTGGCTTTCTTTCTCCGCAGGTTGTATAATATATTAGTTATAATCAGAGTTTATTAATGTTCACATATAAAGGAGGATCTGTCTATGCCCGTAAAATACGTCTTTGTCACCGGTGGAGTTGTATCCGGTCTCGGCAAGGGAATTACCGCCGCGTCCCTGGGCCGGCTGCTGAAAGCCCGCGGATACAAAGTCACCATGCAGAAATTTGACCCTTACATCAACATCGACCCCGGCACCATGAACCCCATTCAGCACGGAGAGGTCTTTGTCACCGACGACGGTGCGGAAACAGATTTGGATTTGGGCCATTACGAGCGTTTTATTGATGAAAATTTAGGCAAAAATTCCAACGTAACCACGGGCAAGGTCTACTGGTCCGTGCTCCAGAAGGAACGCCGGGGCGACTACGGCGGAGGCACTGTCCAGGTAATCCCCCATATTACCAATGAAATCAAGAGCCGGTTTTACCGGAATTTTACCACGGAAGAAACCCATATTGCCATTATCGAGGTAGGCGGTACCGTGGGTGATATGGAAAGTCAGCCCTTTCTGGAATCCATCCGCCAGTTCCAGCACGAAGTGGGACATGAGAACGCTATCTTAATCCATGTTACCCTGATTCCCTATATCACCGCTTCCGGAGAAATGAAGACAAAACCCACCCAGGCCAGTGTCAAGGAACTGCAGGGTATGGGAATCCAGCCTGATATTATTGTGTGCCGTTCGGAACATCCTCTGGACCAGGCCATCAAAGATAAAATTGCATTATTCTGCAACGTACCTGACAGCCATGTGCTTCAGAATCTGGATGTGGAGTACCTGTATGAAGCTCCTCTGGCCATGGAAAAAGAGAATCTGGCCCAGGTAGCCTGCGAATGTCTCCATCTGGACTGTCCGGAGCCGGATTTAAGCGACTGGATAGATATGGTGGACTCCCTGCGCAATCCCAACAAAGAGGTGGAAATTGCCCTTGTGGGAAAATACATTTCCCTCCACGACGCCTACATTTCCGTTGTGGAAGCTCTGAAACACGGCGGAATCGCGGAGCGGGCCACCGTCAATATCAAATGGGTGGATTCGGAACTGCTGAATGAAGAGAATGTAGCTCAGATTCTTGGAGACGTGCAGGGGATTCTGGTTCCCGGCGGATTCGGCGACCGGGGCATTGACGGTAAAATACTGGCATGTCGGTACGCAAGGGAGCATAAGGTCCCGTTCCTGGGACTCTGCCTGGGTATGCAGCTTGCCATTGTGGAATTTGCCCGCCATATCTGCGGATTCCGGGACGCTCACAGTATTGAGCTGGACCCCAACACCACTCATCCCGTCATCGCACTGATGCCTGACCAGAACGGCGTAGAAGATATCGGCGGGACACTGCGGCTGGGTTCCTGTCCCTGCGTTCTGGACAAGTCCTCCAGAGCATATCAGGTCTATGGAACGGAAACCATCCACGAGCGTCACCGTCACCGTTATGAAGTAAACAACGATTACCGCTCTGTCCTTACGGAGCACGGCATGAAGCTCTGCGGCCTTTCCCCGGACGGACGGATTGTGGAAATGGTGGAAATCCCGGATCATCCCTGGTATATTGCCACACAGGCTCATCCGGAATTAAAATCAAGGCCCAACCGGCCCCATCCGCTGTTTAAAGGCTTTGTGGAAGCTGCCATTAAAATGAAACAGCATCCTTAACTCCCGGACTGTATGCTGAACAAAGTGTGCAATCCCCTCAAGATTGAGGGGATTGCACACTTTGACGCGCCGAGTGCAGTTGCGAAGCAACTAATACCTTTTGCACGAGTGCGCATAATTATTTTATTTCATCTATGGCTCCACAATATTGAAATATGTTGGGAAGTCTGCGATATTTCCTGTCAGCACCGACACAATATCTTCCTTCCCGCTGACAGACTCTATGGCCTCTTCCATCATCTGCCTGTCATTGTTTGCAATTCCAAGAATTCCGGCTTTTTTCATTTTTATTACCCCATCGGGATTTTCACTCCAGCCCTCCTGAGAATGAAGAAATACACCGTGGTTGATACGAAGCAGATATTGTTCTCCTTCGTCTGTAATCTCCAGATTGATGACCAGATTCAAATCTTCCATTTCTTTTGCGTCCATGCTGATTCCAAGATAGTCAAGCATGGTCTCCGTACTCATTCCGAGAGCTGCGGGCCCTGTTTTTCCCACACTTTTTTCAGGATAGTTTTCTGTGCCGTGACGAAGCTCATAAGCTCCTGTCAGATAAGCATTCCGCCATGCGCCGGACTCTGCCTGATACCCAAGCTGCTCCAGAGCGTCCGCACAGAGATTCCGGGCCTCCTGGTTCTCCGGCTGGTCATAAACCACAGCATTTGTAATCTCTGCCACCCACTGGTATTCTCCTTTTTCAAAATCTTCCCGTGCCATGGCAAGAACCCGCTCCGTATCTCCCAGATATTCCATCAGTTTCTTTGCATATTCTGACGGAGGCATCTGATTAAGGTGTACCGGATTTGCGTCGTACCATCCCATATATTTCTGGCAGACTGCTTTTGCATTATGGGCCAGGGTTCCGTAATACTGACGGGTATACCATACTTTTTCCAGGTCTTCCGGCAGCTCAATCATCTCCGCAATCTCTGCGGAAGTATAGCCCTGATTAATATACTGCAATGTCTGAGCCGTAATATATTTATATACGGAAGCAGTATTTATCATATATTCTCTGATTACGTCATTTCCCCAGTGGGGCCAGTTATGGGACTGGAAAATCACCTCTGTCTCATCTCCGAAATATTCCAGAGCTTTCAGAATATACTGGCCCCAGGCATTTCCGTCACGGACTTCCGCGCCCCGCAGAGTATACAGGTTGTGCATGGTTCCGGTACAGTTTTCCGCCATCCAGAGGGCTTTGTGCTGAGGCAGATATGTATTCATCTCGGCGGGAGATTCCGTACCTGGCGTAAGCTGAAACACCAGTTCCACCCCGTCCAGCGTCATCTCAAACAGTTCTTCCTTCACTTCAAAGGTGGGGGAATAATAAGAACCGGTTCCGGAAGAGGGCGTCAGTCCAATGCCTACAGACAGGCTCCCCTTTTCTCCTTTTTCCAGAAAAGTTCCATATTGGAAATCGCTTCTTCTGCGCATGGCATTTCCCGCAAATACATTTTCCTCCATAACTGCTTTTTCATACCCTTCGGGAACAATCACCAGGGTTTTTCCGGAAGCAATCTGTTCTTCCAGACTGAGCGCAGAATCTGCCAGGTCTTCCGGGGCCACCACTCCTCCGATTCCTCCATAATGGTCCACATGGGCATGGCTCACCACTACGGCAGTAATATGAGCCTCTCCAAATTCCTGTTCCAGAAGTTCCAGGGCAGCCCTGGCTGTCTCCACAGAGGTGGTGCAGTCAAATACAATCCAGCCGCTGTCACTGCGTACAAAGGTAATATTTGCCACATCGTATCCCCTGACCTGGTAAATCCCCTCTTTTACCTCAAACAGTCCGTATTTCCCGTTTAATTCCGTATTGCGCCACAGACTGGGATTGGCGCTGTCCGGGGACTTCTCTCTGTCCCTGACAAAATCATAGCAGTCCTGGCTCCAGGCAACGGAGCCGCTGTCTGTTCTGATTTCCAGGGTTTCCGGCGCCCGCAGCAGCCCCCGCTCTGCAAACTCACGTTCCTGTTCATCTGCAAAATCCAGAACCTGATATACCAGTTCGTTAGCCTGCTTTGTATACTCTGTAGGCTCCTTTACCTCCGTGCTGCTGCCCGCATCCTGTGCGGCAGCTTCCGTCTGTGTGTCCTGTGCGTCAGTTTCTGTCTGTTCTTCCCTGTTTTCCTCTTCCCGTTTTGCATGTTCCGTATCCGGCCCGGATTCTGCCGCTGCACAGCCGGCTAACATCACTGCCAGTATCAGGATACTTATTATTTTTACAGGAACATTCTTTTTCATAATAAATTACTCCTTTTCGCTTTTAAATCAGTCAGGCAATTGCCTGTTTAAATCAGCCCCCGGTTCTTCGCCTCGCTGACTGCCGCGGCCTTGCTGCTGACATTGAGCTTGCGGTAGGTTTCCCTGTTATGGTATTTTACGGTATTGGCTGTGATATCAAGAAGTTCCGCAATCTGATCCGTCCGGTAACCTTCCGCCTGCAGCCGGAGAATGTTCAGGGCGTTTTCCGACAGTACAATCTCTCCGGTCCTCTTTTCTTTTAAATAGGCAGGATAATACCGCTCCATCCGTTCGCATTCACTGATTACCTGCTTCCGGAAACTTTCCTCTTTCCACTGGAATTCCCCGGCCCGAAGCAGTTTCAGAACAACCCCTCCCTCTCTGGAAAAAAGCCTTACAAAATGATATTCCTCCGCTCTGGCAATGCATTCCTGCAAAATGGTTTTCCAGTCCTCCTCTCCCATTCGGTATCTGGTGATTGCCAGGAGCAGGGAGGACTCCATATCAACATAAATCCGTTTCTGCTTCCGGGCATAGTAAAGCATTCTCTGCAAGAGCCCGTATGCCCTGTCATATTTTCCAAATTCAAGATAACACCGTATTTTTGTCAGATAACGGAACCGCTCCAGGGAGCAGAAGTCCTTATTTTCATCGGGCGCTTCCTCCATCCATTCCAGAACCTGGGAAATTTTGCCCTGATAAAGGCAAATCCGGCAGCGAAATGCAGACAGATTAGGCCGAAACCGGGATACTTCCTGCTCTGCTTTCCAGCCAAACCCTTCGAGAATATCTCTGGCGTCTTCTCCATGTCCGTTCAGTACCGACTGCCACACAAGAATTCCCACAGCCACAAATGTCAGCTCCATTTTACCGCCGGCCTCCGACTGCATACGCCCTTTTTCTGCCAGGGACACAATCTTATAACTGTCCAGGCCTTTTTCAAAATAGCTCTCTGCCAGAGCTATGCTTACCAGCCCTTTTCCATAATTTCCAAGAACAAATTCCACCAGTTTTCCAATGCTGGCCGCCAGTTCCCTGTCTTTTTTACTCCATTCACAGAAGTCTTTGCCTCCGTTCATCAGGGAAGGCAGATTGGATGTTACGGAAAACTCCGGCAATATGACTTTTCCATCTTTCAGCAGGGTACCTGCATGTTTCAGAAGATCCACCATCTGCACCGTCCCCCTGTGGGGCAGTCCGATATCCAGATACAGCAGCCTGTTTTTCGCCTCCCGTCTGGCACTGCCTTCGTGTTCCCTGGCAAACTTTTCCAGTTTTTCATACCACCGTTCGCTTTCCTCCGGATTCATCAGTATGGACTGCAGCATACTCATACCCGCTGTCAGCACAGGGCTTGTGGCGATAGATTCTTCCGGCAGCATCAGGTAATACCTGCGCAGTTCAAAATAATGGCCTGTGGCCGGATTCTGTCTTGCATTGGCCACCAGCAGCCGCAGAATACTCTGCTCATCCCCGCATTTTTCATACATCTGAAGGGCATTGGGAATGTCTCCGTATATCTCATACATCCGTCCCGCATTATAATAAATTCTGTAGAGCAGTTCCCTGTCATACTTTCGCTCAAGGTAAGCGTGGACAGCTCCTTTCAGCACAAAATTATATTCGTACATCCCATCTTTTTCTTTTAAAAAATTCCCGGTTTCCAGAGCCTTTTTCAGAAGTTCCTGTACGTTTCCTCTCCCTGTGGCCATATGGGCCATCCCGGCGTCAAACTGCTCCACCACGGACATTTCCACCAGAAATTCCCGCAGCTCTGTCTCCCACCGCTCGATAATGCAGGGGAAAAAATTCCACATATCGCCCACCGCCTGTTTTACATCGCCGCCGGCCATCGCCGCAAAACGCAGGAACAGCGGATTCCCACCGGCTGCTTTCCAGATACGGTCTGCTTTCTCCGGAGACAGATTTAACTTCCAGTTTTTTAAATAGGCATCCTGCCCCTGCCGGTCAAGCTGTAAATCTTCCTCCTCAATCACAAGAAAAGGTTGCTCCATATGAAAAGGCATCAGCCACTGGGGAAGCCTGCATCTGGAAATGAGAATCAGCCATATATCCCGGCGCTTCAGCAGAAGGCTCAGTTTTTCTGCATACAGCTCTCTCTGCCTCTCTCCTGAAATTTCATGCAAATCATCCAGAACTGCCACATGTTTTCTGCCGTCTTTCGGAATTTCTATCTGATCCGCTCCCGCCTCCCTGGCCGAATAATAGTCGTAGCTTTTTCGGCTGAGCATATGTTTTACCAGAGACGTCTTACCGTTTCCGGTCATTCCATACAGATAAACATTCTGCTGCAGTTCCTGCGCCAGTTTGAATTTCTTCCTGCCCCGTTCCGGACAGACATACCTTTCATCCATACTGTTTCCTTTTTCCACTTTCATTTTGCATTCACCCTTCCCCTGCTGTCAGGCAGAACCGGTAAAATAGCTGTCCAGCTACATTTTATCTGATATTTTTTTGAATTGGAACTGCCCGCACGGGTAGTTGTTCCTGCGGAGCGCAGATCTGGACACTTTGCCGCGCGCGAGCGGATTGCCTGGCAATAAATTTCCTCTCCGCGAGCTGCGCATCCCGCCCGAAGGGCTTTCTCTTATAGGAAATCCATATACTTTAGTACTTCACAGTATCATTGTATTTCCTGTAAGATGAAAATAAAAAGAATCTCCAGAGCGAGATTCTTTTTATTTTCTGCTGTTTTCTGTTATTTTACACACTTTAACACCAATGGCGTCACAAATTGGCTGAAACTCCTTAAGATTGGTAGTGCAAACTGTTTTCTGTTGTTTCCAGAGCTTCCAGTGCAATAATACAGTCACCCACTGTTTTACAGATATTGCCTTTCATTGGTTCCTGATTCTCAGACAATTTCGTAATCGCAGTTCTCATCTGCTTCGGCAGATTTTTCTCATCCTTTAACCTGCTGAATTTCTCCCTGTGCTTTTCAGAAAATTCACAGGAACGACAGAAATCATCTGTCTTGCGACAATTTACATCCGGCAATTCTGCCCGATCATCCCGAAAACAAACTTTCGCTTTTGCCCGGTGACACTCCGTCTCATCTAAAAGTTCTTTTTCTATGCCATATAAAAATCTGCGTTCCTTCCAAACACACTCACTCCTCAACCGGAAATATTTCAAGATTATTCAGATACAGTCTTTCATCCAGTTCGAAATATTCTTCTTCATCAACGAAAAATTTCTGACTTTTCTCCAACATTTCCATCATCAGCCCAATCTGGGCATCATTAAATTTCCCCCTGGTATAATTACCTCAGCATTTCATTAATCTCTGCACCAGCCGGCGCCGCTATCCGTATACTGCCTCCCCCAGTTCCCTCAAACTCCCGTACACGCCCGCACAGGGATATTTCTCCAGTTCTTCCCTGGTTGTGGTTCCCGTAGTGACTCCTGCAAAATCCACCCCGGCAGCCTCCGCTGTCCTGGCGTCCACCAGACTGTCCCCCACGTACAGCACCTGTTCCGGCGGCAGATTCCAGGCAGCAAGGGTCATAAGCAGTCCCTCCGGGTCCGGTCTGACAGCGCTCACATCCTCTCCGCCCACAATCATGTCAATATACTCTGACCCATGACACTTATCCAGAATTGCGTCAATCTGACAGTGGTATTTTGCTGTGACGATTCCCGTCCGGATGTTCCTGTCTCTCAGAGAACGGAGCAAATCCAGGGCGTCCGGATACAGATTCGTATAGGCTACCATAACCAGATCCGCCATATCCCGGAAATAAATTTCAAACAGTACTGCTTTTGCTTCTTCCTGATCCCCGGTGAGCTCCCGGTAAATATCTTTCATGGAAAGCCCGGCTGTTCTCCGAACTGCTTCCCGTTCGGCCAGAGGAATGCCCAGGCTTCCCAGTCCATGATTGACACATGACAACATTCCCTCTGTGGAGTCTCCCAGCGTATAGTCAAAATCAAAAACAACTGCCTGATATTTCATACTTCTCTTTCCTTTCCTGTGTTCAGCGGTTTACATAATATTCCACAAACACTTAATCTGAGGGCTTAAGGTATCAAAATCCCATTGTTTTTCACTGTTTTCCCTGCTGTTTGGGTCATTGACATAAAACCCGTTGTCATCATAGCTCCGCAAAAGTATAAAATGACCGGTGGTGGTAAAGTCACCGGGACGCATACTGCAGATTACCAGGCCTCCCTGGTCCAGAGCCTGCTTTATCTGCGTCTCCCCAAGAGGAAGTTCCCTGCCTGACAGCCCCAGTTCCCCGGCGCCTCTGATAAAGAAATCCCAGCCTGTCCCTGCCTCCGTATAAAATCCGCTGTCATATGCATACGCCGCCATTTTCCGGGGATTCATGGCAGTATCTCCGGTCAGATACAGGTAAGCCATGGTCATGCAGGTGGGGCCGCAGCCTGCCACCCCAACCATCTCCTGTCCGTAACTGTCGTATCCCCAGCGCCTGTCCCACTGCATCAGCAGAGGAACCTGTCCCGGCTGATAATCTGAGGTCAGATCTATCTCTTTTCCAAGATAATCCGCCCGGCTGGGATAACCTGCCACAAAATCGGCTGTTTCCGGATTATGCTCCAGCATTTCCTCCAGTTCCTGGGGATAATCCTCCCCCTTTTCTTTCAGGCTCTGCAAACAACGTTCTGCCTCTGCGGCCCCGGAGCCCTGCTGCCGGATACGCCCCGCAGCCGGAAGAACCGCCGCAAGAATCAGGAACATCCCCATTCCTGCTGCCATGCGTCTTATTTTCCTGCGTCTTCGTTCTCTCCGGCGTTTTGCATTTCCCTGTCTCATATTAACTCCTTTCTCACGCTCATTTTCCTGTTCTGTACAGGATTATTATAAAAAAAGGAGTTTGGCAAATCTCACGTTTTTTCTCGCAAAATTTTTAAGAAATTATGAAGATTTGCACTGTGATTCGGAATTATTATGCTTTTATTCATCCGGAAGCTGCAGCCAGAGGCAGTTCTACGGTAAATACTGTCCGTTCCTGCTGGCTCTCCGCTTTTATACTGCCCTTGTGCAGCCGGACAATTTCTCTGGCAATGGCAAGGCCCAGCCCGGCGCCGCCTCCTTTGCTCTGTCTTGCGCTGTCCAGCCGGTAAAACTGTTCAAACACCCGTTCCAGCTTTTCTTCCGGAATGGTGGCGCCTCTGTTTTCCACCTGAATGTACACCCGGTCTTCCGATGATTCTGCCCGCAGCCGAATCTCCGTATCCTCATAGCTGTAAAGCACTGCATTCCGCAGCAGGTTGTCAAAAACCCGCTGCAGCTTTTCCGAATCGCAGGTAATTTTCAGGTCTTCCGGCTCCACCGTCAGCCTGCAGGTGAGATTTTTTTCCTGAAATATCGGATGAAATTCAAATACCGTCTGTTCCAGCAGCAGTTTCAGTGATATGGTGGAGGTTTCCAGTTCCAGATGGGTCAGGTTAAATCTGGTAATCTCAAAAAATTCATTGATCAGAGTTTCCAGCCGCTCCGCCTTTTCCAGAGAAACAGACAGGTATTTCTCCTGAAGCTCCGGAGAAATCTCCCGCTCCTCACGCAGCAGGGTAAGGTAACCAATAACGGAGGTAAGGGGAGTTTTCAGATCATGGGCCAGATAGACAATCAGGTCATTTTTCCGCTGCTCCGCCTCCCTGGCCAGCTCCCGGTTTTTCTGATTCTGGCGCTGTACCTGATTCATATACTGTTCCACTTCCCGAAGTTCTCCCCGAAGCTGAATCGGTCCGGATTCTTCCGTGAGATGCTCCATGGCTCCCAGCACTTCCTGAAAATAATTCAGCAGTTTTATCCAGTAAACAATACCGATAATCAGGAGCCCCGCCAGAAACATCACGCATACGAAAATTCCCTGATTTTCCGAAATCCAGTGAAGCATCGGATAAAACCCTTCCGTTCCGTACCATATATAAGCATCGCATATGGTTTTTCCCAGAAAAAGCAGAAGCACCAGCAGGCCCATGCAGACAGAACCTGCCCCCAGCATTTTCCGGAAAAACCGATGGAGAATGACCTGTTTAATCTGTTTTTCATTTCTCAATGGTATAGCCAACCCCCCAGACCGTTTTTATAAACTTCTGATTCCGGTAAGAATCCTGCATTTTCTCCCGTATTCTGCCGATATGGGCCATAACGGTGTTGTTATTGTCCAGATATTTCTCTTTCCAGACCGCCTCAAACAGTTCTTCAGAGGAAACCACCTCTCCCTGATGGCGGCAGAGATACCAGAGAATTTCAAATTCCAGCGGCGTCAGTTCCAGATTCTTTCCATAGAGAGAACAGCGGTGATTCCGTCTGTTCATAATCAGTCCCCGGATATCCAGTTCGTCCTGATTTTCCTCCGGCGCCTTTCCGGCTTCCTGTTCATTGTAACGGTGGTACCGGCGCAGCTGGGTTTTTACCCGCGCCACCACCTCCAGCGGATTGAAAGGCTTGGTGATATAATCATCGGCGCCCAGCATCAGACCGTTGATTTTATCCACGTCTTCCACCCTGGCAGTCAGCATAATGATGGGAAAATAATACCGTTTCCGGATTTCCTGACAGAGGCGAAGGCCGTCCACATCGGGCAGCATCAAATCCAGAACAGCCAAATCCACATGCTCCTGCTCCACACAGGCCAGCGCTTCCTGCCCTCGATAATATTTCAGAATCTCATATCCCTCATGTTCCAGATACAGCTCCAGCAAATCCGCCACCTCTGTTTCATCATCTACCACCAGGATACGTTCCGACATGTTCCGCCTCCTTTCTGCCTGTTATTCCGTCAGGCAGTTGCCTGTGCTATTCCGGCAGCTCTGCCAGAACTTCCGGGAATATCTGTACGCTTCGTCTGAGAATCCCCTGCATATGGGCAATGGCAGTTCCGTAATTGGTCATGGGAATATACTGGTCCGCCGCACATTTCAGCCGATATTTCATCTCCCGCTCATTCAGCATACAGCCGCCGCAGTGAATTACCAGCTTATAATCTGTCAAATCCTCCGGAAATTCCGTTCCTGAAGTAAACGTAAGGGAAAGCTGCTTCTTTGTGTACTCCCTGAGCCACCGGGGCAGCTTCACAGAGCCGATATCGTCGCACTGACGATGATGGGTGCAGCCTTCTGAAATCAGGATTTTATCCCCCTCCTGCAGTGTATCTATGGCAGCCGCACCCCGTACTGCTGTCCGCAGATTTCCTTTGTACCGGGCAAACAGAATAGAAAAAGAAGTAAGGGGAATTTCCTCCGGCGTATCTTTGCTGACCCCGGCAAAAACCTGGCTGTCCGTAATGACCAGAGCAGGCTTCTTCCCCAGTTCCTGTAATGTCTGTGTTACTTCGGTTTCTTTTATGACAATGGAAACCGCACCTGCCTCCAGAATATCCCGAATGGTCTGCTGCTGGGGCAGAATCAGCCTGCCTTTGGGAGCCGCACTGTCTATGGGTACCACCAGCACCACGAAATCCGAAGGCTTCAGCAAATCCCCCACAATTCTGCCTTCCGGCCCGGATTTCACTGCCAGCCCGGCAATTTTCTCCTTTAATTCTTCTATCCCGAATCCCGTCCTGGCACTGACAGAAATACATCGCTTTGCATCCGGCTCCCATCCGGCACCTGCACTGCCCTCCTGCTGCTGTTCTGCGTGTTTCTCTTCCGGGGAATCTGTCAGATCAGCTTTATTCACAGCCACCACATAGGGAATCTTCTTTTCCTGAAACAGGCCCGCCAGTTCCCGTTCCGCCTCTGTAAAACCTGCGGTTTTGTCCGTAACCAGCACAGCCACGTCTGTCTTATTCAGAATCTGTCTGGTTTTTCTGACACGCAATTCTCCCAGGGCGCCTTCATCATCAATTCCAGGGGTGTCAATGATTACCACAGGCCCCATGGGCAGGAGCTCCATGGCTTTCTGCACCGGGTCCGTGGTGGTTCCTCTGATTTCAGACACTACTGCCAGTTCCTGTCCGGTCACTGCGTTGACCAGACTGGATTTTCCTGCATTTCTTCTCCCGAAAAAACCAATATGTATGCGGTCTGCGGATGGGGTACTGTTCAGACTCATGGCTGCTCCTTTCCTGTTCAGACAATTCAGACAATTGTAAAACTGTTACATTTTGGAATAGGCGGTTTTGCTGCTGACTCCGGCCAGCTTCCCCAGTTTCCCGGAAAGGGCGCTGATAATATCCTGGGGTGCATCCACCGCAATGCTGATAATATTGATTCCCTTTTTGGGGTAGGGAATTCCCATTCTCCCGATAATATACGTTCCGTATCCGTGAAGAATCCCGTTCAGCGCTTCCACAGATTCTTCCTCTTCTACAATAATGCCGATAATGGCTACCCGTGATTCCATATACTTCCTCAATTCTGACGGATCTGTCATAAATGCCTGCCGGATATTTCATCTTCGTCAAATTCCACCGTCACAAAAAATCCTTTCGGCGTCTCATGGATACTCACCACTTTTCCTTCTGTGGATTTCAATCGCTGGCTGAAGCTGTAATTGGCCGACATGGCATAGGCTTTGCCCAGCGTGTAATAATAAGAAGTGGGCAGTTTCCCTTCCGTTACCGGAAGCACATCGCCTTCCTGCAGCAATCCTGTACGTTCCATTTTAAATTCCATCTGACGCATACCTTACCTCCGTTTCCAGGTGGAGGGAGCCAGCAGCAGCAGAATGGGAAACAGTTCCAGGCGTCCTGCCAGCATGTCAAACATCAGCACATATTTGGCCGGCTGGGAATACACCGCAAAATTAGCCGCCGGCCCCACCTGCTCCAGCCCCGGCCCGATATTGTTCAGTGTGGCTGCCACTGCAGTAAAATTGGTGGTAAAATCCAGCCCGTCCAGGGAAATCAGCAGAAGGGACAGAGCAAATACAAAGGCATAGGCAATAAAAAACACGCAAATCGAGCGCAGTACATCCTTGTTGACCACTCGTTTCTCAAAATGTATCTGCCGCACCCTTTTTGGATGAATCAGGTAAGACAGTTCATTTTTTACCAGTTTCATCATAATAACCACACGGGAAATCTTAATTCCCCCTCCGGTACTGCCTGCACAGGCTCCCGCAAACATCAGCAGCACCAGAATGACTTTGGAAAATTCCGGCCACTGGTTAAAATCCGTGGTGGAATAGCCTGTGGTGGTGATAATGGACGCCACCTGAAAGGCCGCATGATGAAAAGCGTCAAATACAGACTGAAATCCTCCTCTGATATTTATGGTAATCAGGAGGACAGACGCCAGAATCAGTCCCAGATAATATCTCATTTCCTCATGCTGCAGCGCCTGCAGAGGCTTTCTGGTCCAGAGCAGGTAATATACGTTAAAATTTATACCGAATAAAATCATAAAAACCGTAATCACTGCCTGGGAGGCCATGGAATACGACCCGATACTGCTGTTCAGCACACCGAATCCTCCGGTTCCGGCAGTACCGAACGACAGCGTCAGGGATTCAAACAGGGACATCCCGGTAATCAGCAGCAGCAGAATCTGAACAATAGTCAGAACCACATACATTTTATACAGATTCCGGGCTGTGTTTTTCACCCTCGGAACCAGTTTTCCCACTGTGGGCCCAGGGCTCTCCGCCCGCATGAGATGCATATTGTAGCCTCCTGCCAGCGGAAGAATAGCCAGAATCAGCACCAGTACCCCCATTCCGCCAATCCAGTGGCTGAAACTGCGCCAGAACAGATTACATCTGGAAAGAACTTCCACATCTTGCAGAATACTGGCCCCCGTAGTGGTCAGACCGGAAATAATCTCAAACAATGCTTCTGTGTAACTGGAAATCTCTCCGGACAGGTACAGGGGCAGCGCTCCCGTAAGGCTCAGCACAATCCAGCTTAAGGATACTGTCACAAATCCTTCTCTGGCGTAAAACACATTGCTTTTGGGCTTTTTCATTTTGCCAAGGGCCCCCAGCAGAAGACAGCCCACCAGTACCACTCCGTATGCCCATCCTTCTTTTTCCTTGTAAATCAGTGCCACTGCGCAGGGAAGAGCCAGAAACCATGCCTGAAATTCCAGTACCCGGCAGAGAATATACCTGATAATCGAATAATTCATAACCCGTTCTCCTCCGCCTATGCCAGAATATCTTTCAGATCATGGAATCCCTGACTGGTGGTTACCACTACTACCGTATCGCCCACTTCAATGGTATCCTGACCTCCCGGCGTGATTATATTTCCTTTCCGGTTGATACAGCCAATCAGAAGATTTTCTTTCAGGCGCAGCTCTTTCAGGGGAACGCCCACAAGCTCCGATTTCTCATGCACCCGGAATTCCAGTGCTTCCACCTTATCCTCAATCAGCTGGTACAGTGTCTCAATATTGCTGCCGATGGAATTCTGCATGGCCCGCACATACTGGAGAATATACTCGGCGGTAATATGCTTGGGATAAAGCACACTGCCCAGATCCATACTGTCCAGAATCTCATCATAGGCAATCCGGTGAACCTTGGTGATGGTTTTTGCCTTTGACACACTTTTTGCAAACAGGCTCAGCATTATATTTTCTTCATCCAGATTGGTCCAGGACACAAAGGAATGGGCCTGGGGCATTCCTTCTTCATACAGAAGATTCCGTTCCGTCCCGTCTCCATGGATAATCATGGCCTGGGGCAGAAGCTCGCTCAGCTCATTGCAGCGCTGTTTGTCCTGCTCAATGATTTTGATTTCCATACCCATGGGCAGAAGCTGTTTTGCCAGATAATATGTAGTCTCCCCGCCGCCGATAATCATACAGTTTTTAATCCGGTTGGTGGTCATTCCGATTTTCCGAAAAAATTCATTGGCTTTTCTGGAAGAAGCTATGATGGAAATCACATCTTTTTCCTGCAGCTCAAAATTACCGGAAGGGATATAGACTTCTTCTCCCCGCTCCACGGAGCAAATCAGCACGTCGCATTTCAGTCCGCCGGAAATATAAGTCAGAGGCTTTCCGCCCAGCACAGAGCCTTCTCCGATTTTACATTTCATAAGCTCCACCCTTCCTTTGGCAAAGGTGTCTACCTTGATGGCGGAAGGAAACTTCAGCAGGCGGGCAATCTCACAGGCCGCCGCATATTCCGGGTTGATAATCATGGATAATCCCAGTTCTTCCTTGATATAGGCTATCTCCTTATTGTAAATGGGATTGCGCACCCTGGCAATGGTGTTGCAGCCGCCCGCCTTTCTGGCAATCAGGCAGCACAGCAGATTTAATTCATCGGAAGTGGTAACTGCTATCAGCAGATCCGCCTCCTCAATTCCCGCTTCGTTCTGCACTGTAAAACTTGCTCCGTTTCCCACCACTCCCATAACATCAAACCGGTTTGCCACGGATTCCGCCTTCAGGGAGTCTGTATCTACTACGGTAATATTGTGCCCTTCCTTACTCAACTGTTCTGTCAGAGTTGTGCCCACATTTCCACAACCCACAATAATTATCTGCATGATGTCCTCCGTTCTGTACGTCTTTCATCACAATATACGCACAAAAAGGTAAAATCTGTTGTATTTTTCTGTTATCTGTCGTATTTTTTCAAAAGCCCCAGACCCAGCGGATGGGGGCCCGTATGAACTCCTATGGTGGCTCCAATCTGATAGATTTCAATCTTCTCATATCCGGAATAAGTCTTCAAAGATGCCAGAAGCTGATTCCGGAATTCCTCTGCCTCCTCATAATTATAACCGTACCCTACCACAATCTGATAGTCGTCGGGAGATTCACCCGTTTTCTCAAAATGCTCTTTTGTCTGTTCCGTCAGGCGCTTCAGCCCCTTTTTCCGGTTTCTGACAATCCCTGTGGGGAAAATCTCTCCTTCCCTCAGCATAATCAGTGGTTTGATTCCAAGGGTGGAAGCCGCCGTACCCATTACTTTGCCGATTCTTCCTCCGTGAATCAGGTATTCATAATTTCCCACGGTAAATATAATTCTTCCGGTTGGCTTGATTTTCTCTATTTTTTCCAGTGTTTCTTCAAAAGACAGCCCGTCCCGCTGCATCCGCACGGTCTCCAGTACCAGAAGCCCCTGCAGCACCGTATCCATGGTGGTATCCACCACCTGAATCCGAATATCGGGATATTCCTCCAGCAGCAAATCGGCGGCTGTTCTGGCCGAATTGTAAGAACCGCTGAATTTCGTGGTAATGCACAGGCAGATAATATCTTTACCCTCTTTTGCATAAGGTGTAAAGGCTTCCACATAATCCTGCACGGAAGGAAGGGAAGATTTGGGAAATTTATCCGGATTATCCACCATTTCCTGATAAAACGTCCGCACGCTGATTTCCTCAATTTCTTTCCGGTATGTCTGTCCGTCAAAGGTCACATAAAACGGTACCACCCGCACTCCTGCCTGACTGGCCGCTTCCACGCCCAAATCGCAGGAACCATCCGTAATAATCTGATACGCCATAGTATTCCCCTTTTCCTGTTACATAAAGGGAAGCACTCCGCTTCCCCGTTTTTCAAATCACTTCTTTGCTATTATAATACCTTTTCCATAAAAAGAAAAGGGCTTTTGCAGAATCTTCCCTGTTACAGAAATTCTCCGTTACTGTTCACACGGCACCGCGCACCACGTTGCACGGTGTCCGGCCAGGGAAGTAGTGGATGCCGGGCATCCGTCACCTCCGGAAAATCTTCTGTCCGCAGACACGGGGGGGGTGGTACCAATCCCCTCAGTCTTCCTGTCCCGTCAGGAATTCCAGAAAATCTGCCGCCACATCCTGATGCCCGGAATAGCGAAATACGATAAAATACGCCGGCCCCCGGCTCTGATATCCGTATTGCTGCAATATTTCACTGTCTTCGATGCGGACTGCGTCCTGCCGGCAGATGTCTTCATGGGCAGACACAAATTCTGTTCCCATCAGTTCTTCCACCGGAACCAGAAAATTTTCCTCTCCTGCATATTCCTCATACACTTCTTCCGGACAGATAAAAACATCTGCTGTATTGGCTCCCACCAGCGTAACCATTTTCATCTGACTGGCATAATCCAGCTCCCCGGAACCGTCCTGGCCGGAAAAGGCCACGGAGGTATCCAGCATATACTTATGCCTCCGGCTGTCGTCTCCCCGGTATGCCTGAAAATGTTCCATGATTCCTGTATCCAGTTCTTTTCCGTTGATAACCGCCGTATATATCATGGTTTCATTCCGGAAGCTGTCCAGCCACACGCCGATTCCCACAACCAGCACAATAAGACCCGCAAGAGCCGCAATATGGAACTTATAATAGCTCAGAATATATTCCAGTTTTTCGTTCCCGCTCATGGAAGCCAGTTTTTCACGCTCCAGTTCTCTTTTTTCTTTCCTCGACATGTCCGATTCGTGCTTTTTCTGAAATTTCGTATCCATAGCTCCTCCTGCTAACTGTTCTGTTCTGCAATCTTTTCCGCCAGCTCACTCAGATATACCCACCGCTCCATTTTCGCTTCCAATTCTGCTTCTGTCCGCTCCTTTTCCTCTGTGAGTTCCGACAGCCGCAGGGAATTGGTGGCATGTTTCATCATGTCGTCTTCCAGCTTTTCCAGCTTTTCTTCCAGTCCGGCCACTTCCTGCTCTATAACCTCATATTCCCTCTGTTCTTTATAGGTGAATTTCAGTTTTTTCTCTCCGTATTTCGGCTTTCCTTTCGACGTCTCTCTGGCCGCTTTCGCCGCTTTTCCTGCTCCGGCCGCCGGTTCCCCTCTGGAACACGGTTCTTTTCCGACATTAAGATAATCCAGGTAGCCTCCCTCATACTGCTGCAAATGGCCCTGTCCCTCAAATGCAAAAATTCTGGCAGCCACACGCTCCAGAAAATAGCGGTCATGGGACACGGCAATCACAATCCCTTCAAAGGAATCCAGATAATCCTCCAGTATGCTCAGTGTCTGTATATCCAAATCGTTGGTGGGCTCGTCCAGAATCAGCACATTGGGCGCTCCCATCAGCACCCGCAGCAGATACAGTCTTCTGCGTTCCCCTCCGGACAGTTTCCCCACCGGAGTCCACTGCATGGCGCCGTCGAACAGAAAACGCTCCATCATCATGGCCGCGCTGATTTTCCCGTCTCCGGTATCCACATAGTTCCCTGCTTCCCGTACATAGTCGATGGCCCGGATGTTTTCATCCATATGGGAATTATCCTGAGAAAAGTAACCGATTCGAATGGTCTCCCCCTGCTCCACGCTGCCCTCATCCGGAACCACCTGTCCCAGAATCAGTTTCAGCAGAGTGGATTTCCCGCAGCCATTGGGCCCTATAATTCCAATCCGCTCTCCCTTCAGAAATATATAAGTAAAATCCTGAATTAATATCTGGTCTCCATATGATTTGGACAGTCCTTTGACCTCGATGGTCTTCTTCCCCATCCGGGTGGAGGCCGAAGACATCTCCACTCTTTTTTCCTCCGGCGGCCCGTCCTGAGCCAGCATGTCTTCAATCCGCTGAATATGGGCTTTCTGTTTGGTGGAACGGGCCCTTGCCCCTCTGGCCAGCCAGGCCAGTTCCTTTTTCAGGATACTTTTCCGTTTCCGCTGACTGGCCTGCTCCATATTCTGCCTCTGGATTTTCAACGCCACATAATCGGCATAATTCCCCGGATAGCTGTAAATATTTCCACGGTCCACCTCTACAATCTGGTCTGCAATCCCATCCAGAAAGTACCGGTCATGGGTTACCATCACCACAGCGCCCCGGAACCTTACAAGATAATCTTCCAGCCATCCGGCCATCTCGCTGTCCAGATGGTTGGTGGGCTCATCCAGAATCAGGATTTCCACCGGCTGCAGCAATACATTGACCAGAGCCACACGCTTTTTCTGTCCCTCGGACAGATGTTTTACCGGTTGCCTCACATCGGAAAACCCAAGGCGGTGCAGCATGGATTTGGCCTCCCCTTCCATTCCCCCGTCCTGAACGTCCAAGCCTTTCAGGGCTGCCTGTAAAATACTGTCCGTGTCTTCCGGCACAGGCGTCTGCTCCAGGTAAGCTGTTTTCACATGGTTTCCCATAACAACAGCGCCCCCGTCCGGTTCCTCCACCCCTGCAATGAGTTTTAAAAGGGTGGATTTCCCCATACCGTTGACGCCGATTACTCCGACTTTTTCGCCTTCCTGAAGGCTGAAAGAAGCATCCTCCAGCAAAATCCGTTCTGCCGTATATGCTTTCCGCAAATGTTCCGCTGCTAATATATTCATGATTCTATCCTCACCATACTGTTCTGTCTGCCGACGGGCAGCCTAAATCTCCCTGCACACCTGAAATATATAGAATTTCAGGTAATAAGATTCTTCTGCCGCCCACAAAATGGGATGATCCGGCCCCTGAGTTCTGAATTCCACCTGCCGCAGGCGCCTGTGCACATTGTCCGCCGCCTGGCGGATAGTTCTGGCAAAGAGCTCCGCGTCCATAAAATGGGAACAGGAGCAGGTGGCCAGATATCCTCCGTCTTTCACCAGCTTCATGGCCCGAAGATTGATTTCCCGGTACCCTTTCACTGCATTTTTTATGGAATTTCTGGATTTGGTAAAGGCAGGCGGGTCCAGAATCACCACGTCAAAGGTTTCTCCCCGGCGCTCCAGCTCCGGCAGCAGCTCAAACACATCCGCACAGGTGAATTTCACCCGATCAGACAGCCCGTTCAGAACCGCATTTTCCTGCGCCTGGGTTACTGCAAGGCGGGAGGCGTCCACTCCCAGCACCGAATCTGCCCCGGCAATCCCGGCGTTTAATGCAAAAGAACCCGTATGGGTAAAACAGTCCAGTACTTTTGCATGGACGCACAGAGGCTGAATAGCCTTCCGGTTGTATTTCTGGTCCAGGAAAAATCCTGTTTTCTGCCCGTCTTTCACATCCACCAGATAATGGACGCCGTTTTCCACAATTTCCACTTTTGTGTCAAATTCCGGCCCCAGAAAGCCTTTCTGCAGCTCCATGCCTTCCTGTCTGCGCACCTTTGCGTCGCTGCGCTCATAAACGCCCCGAATCCGGACGCCGTCCTCTGCCATGCATTCTTTCAAATCCTCTATAATTTCCTCTTTGAACCGGTCAATGCCCAGGGCCAGGGACTGTACCACCAGAACATCCGAGAATTTATCCACCACCAGCCCCGGCAGCCAGTCGGCCTCTCCGAAAATCAGCCGGCAGGAACTGGTATCCACCGTTTTCTTCCGGTATTCCCAGGCATTCCTGACCCGCCTTTTTATAAAATCTGCATTTATTTTCTGCTCTTTATCCCGTGACATCATGCGTATGCTGATTTTGGATTTGGGATTGAGGAACCCTTTTCCCATGGGATAACCGTCAAAATCATGGACGGATACCACATCTCCGTCTGCAACATCTCCTTCCACTGATGCAATCTCATTGTCATAAATCCAGAGTCCGCCGGATTTTATGGTTCTCCCTGCGCCCTTTTTCAGCGTAACAACTGCTTCTTCCATTCT
This sequence comes from uncultured Eubacterium sp., assembly GCA_949959185.1. Taxonomy (GTDB): domain Bacteria; phylum Bacillota; class Clostridia; order Lachnospirales; family Lachnospiraceae; genus Petralouisia. Next base: position 40,819 of record CATLIX010000022.1, read on the forward strand.
GCCTGACCTCTCCTGACTGTGAATTTTCCGTAACAGTACAGGCTATGGCTGAACTGCTACAATTTTTCTGCCTTTTTCAGTATTATACCATTAATTCATACCATTTCATAGATAATTGCAAAACTTAACAGTTTTGCAATTATCTAATGCCATTTCAGGCCGCTGAGGGTTCATTGGATATTTTCACAAGTTCTTCCAGAATGTGATACGCTTTTCCGGAATCTATGGATTCTGCCGCCATAACGATTCCTTCTTTTATGGTTGCGGCTCTGCCGCCTGCGCACAGTGCGGCTCCTGCGTTCAGCAGCACAATCTCCCGGCGGGCGCCCCGTTCTTCCCCTTTGAGAATGGCGGTGGTAATTCTGGCATTCTGCGCCCCGTTTCCGCCCTGCAGTTCCTCCAGAGAGGCCTCTTTCAGGCCGAATTCCTCCGGTGTTACCTGACGGGTTGTCACCTTTCCTTCGCTGATTTCGGAAACCGTGGTTTTCCCGGTCAGGGTAAATTCGTCCATATGGTCCTCACCGCTCACCACATATCCCCTTACCACACCCAGCCGACTCAGAACCTTTGCCACCATGTCTGTCAGAGCAGGGTCATATACCCCTACCACCATGAATTTCGCATCCGAAGGATTGGCCAGAGGCCCCAGAATATTAAATACGGAACGGATTCCCATTTCTGTCCTGGCCTGCCCCACATATTTCATGGATTTATTAAAATTCTGGGCAAACATAAATCCAATGCCTGCCTCCTCCACACATCTGGTTACCACCTGAGGTTCCGCCATGATGTTGACTCCCAGCGCTTCCAGTACATCGCCGGCGCCGCTTTTGCTGGAAATGGAACGGTTTCCGTGTTTTGCAATGGGAAGTCCTGCCCCTGCCGCCACAAATGCCGCTGTCGTGGACACATTAAAAGTAAAGGTCCTGTCTCCTCCGGTTCCCACCAGATCCAGATAATTCTCCACCTTCGGAGCGATATGCTCTGCTTTCTCCTTTAATACTGCCGCAAATCCCGTTAATTCTTCCAGGGTTTCTCCTTTCATGCGAAGGGCTGTGAGAAATGCGCCCAGCTGAGCCTGGCCTGCCTCTCCGCTTAACATAATGTTCATGACTCTTTTTGCTTCTTCCTCTGTTAAATTCTGTCCGTCTACCACTTTCTGAATCGCTTCTTTCATATTTCCAACCTCTTTTCCAAATCTGAACCACAGGAATTATTACACTTCTTATATTTATTACAATGCATTTAACTGCTGCCGGAAGGTACGGCAGTACGCCCCGGCTTTTTCCGGCGAATAGCCATATTCCTCCATCAGGCTGATAAAATGCGAACCTACGATGGCACCGTCAATGATATCCTTCATGGGCGCCACGTCTTCTGCACTGCGAATCCCGAATCCCATCATCACGGGAATTCCGGAAACTGCCTTTACTGCGGAAAGGTAACGGATGATTTCCCGGTGAAATGCTCCGCTCTGGCCTGTTACGCCCATGCCTGACACACAGTATACAAATCCCCTGGCATTCTCCAGAATATGGGGAACACGGGACGCTGACACTGGCGATACAAGCTGTATCAGTATGGGGGCATGTTCCGGTTCCAGCGCATGTTTCAGTTCCTCCTGTTCCTCCAGGGGCAAATCCGGTACAATCACACCGTCCACACCGCACCGCACGCATTCTGACACAAAATGTTCCAGTCCGCAATGAAAAATGGTATTATAGTACAGCATGAAAATAATGGGGATTTCCACGCCCTCTGCCCGGATTTCCTGCATCATTTCAAATACTTTTTTCAGGCTGACGCCCTGCTGAATGGCTTTGCAGGAAGCGTTCTGAATCACCGGCCCGTCTGCCACCGGGTCGGAAAAGGGAATCCCCAGCTCCAGGATATCCGTGCCTGCCTTCTCCTGTGTTCTTATCAGTTCTTTGCATCCTGCAAAATCCGGAAGCCCTGCGGTCATATACGTAATAAATGCCTTTTCCTGCCGGCTTTCCAGCTGTTCCATTTTCTGTTCAATTCTGTTTTTCATTTTCCTGCTCCTTTCCTGTAATCTGCTACTGTCTGAACGTCCTTATCTCCCCGGCCGGAAAGACATATCAGCATAATGTCGTCTTTCTTCATATTTTCTGCCTGCTTTCTGGCATATGCCAGGGCATGGGCGCTCTCGATGGCGGGAATAATCCCTTCCAGCCTGCAAAGCTCCTGCAGTGCGTCCATGGCTTCCGTATCCGTGACTGACACGTATTCCACCCTTCCCGTATCCCGCAGATATGCGTGTTCCGGCCCCACGCCCGGATAATCCAGTCCGGCGGAAATGGAATAGGCAAGCTGTATATTTCCGTCTTCATTCTGCAGCAGATAAGATTTCATGCCATGAAGGGTTCCCGGCTGTCCCAATGCCATGGCACTGGCGTGTCTGCCTGTTTCAATTCCAAGCCCCGCGGCTTCCACGCCAACCAGATGAACGGAAGTATCCTCCAGAAATTCTGCAAACATCCCGATAGAATTGGAGCCGCCGCCCACACATGCCAGCACCGTATCCGGCAGTCTGCCTTCCGCTTCCAGAATCTGCCTTCTGGCTTCCTGGCTGATGACCCGCTGAAATTCCTTTACCATTTTGGGATAGGGGTACGGGCCCACGGCAGAGCCTATTACATAAAAGGTGTCTTCCGCTGTTTTGGACCAGGTACGGATAGCCTCGTTGGTGGCGTCTTTGAGGGTTTTGCTTCCGGAGGTAACTTCCACCACCCTGGCGCCCAGCAGTTCCATGCGCAATACATTTAATGCCTGTCGCCGGATATCTTCCGCCCCCATATACACGGTACATTCCATACCCACCAGTGCTGCTCCCGTGGCGGCAGCCACTCCATGCTGCCCGGCCCCGGTCTCGGCAATCACTTTCTTTTTGCCCATCCGTCTGGCCAGAAGAATCTGTCCGATTACATTATTGATTTTGTGTGCTCCCGTATGGTTCAAATCCTCCCGTTTCAGATAAATTTTTGTACCGTATTTCTCACTCAGGCGTTTTGCATAATAAAGGGGTGTTTCCCTTCCCACATACTGTTTTAAATAATACCGGTATTCTTCCAGAAATTTTTCATCCCGGATGGCTTCCTCAAAAGCTGCTTCCAGTTCTTCCAGCGTATTCATCAGTGATTCCGACACATACTGTCCGCCATATGCTCCGTAATATCTCTTATCTGCGTTATGTTCCATATTCCTGCCCTCTCACTTCTTTTATAAAATCAAAAATTAATTTTCTGTCTTTTCTTCTTATTTCCTGATTATCCGAACTTCTCCGGAAGCTGCTTTCCACACCGGAGCTCACATCCGCCACATCGGGATGAAACCGCCGGATTCCCTCTCCCACATTCCGGCAGGAAAGGCCTCCGGCCAGTACGAATGTTTTGCCGTGAAAATACCGCTCTTTCCATTCCCGCCCATTCCGGCAGTTCTGCCAGTCAAAGGGGATTCCGCCCCCTGCCTGCCCGGCGTCCGCCACATAACCGATTATGTTCTCATGATGTTCCAGACGCTCCAGTTCCCGGATATTTTTCAGGTTACAGGCGCGCCAGATGGGAATCCGGGACTGCTCCGGCAGCTCCGGATGCATCTTTCCGTGTATCTGTAAAATATCAAATCCTGCCTGTTCCAGTTCCTGGCATAAGCTCCGTTCGGGACTGACCACCACCGCCACCTGCCGGATTTCCGGGGACAGCTCCTTCCTGATATTTTCGGCCTGAGCAATGGTTACGCTCCGTTTGCTTTTCTCATAAAAGACGAATCCTGCGTAATCTGCCTTCGATTCATTCAAAAATCCGGCTTCCTCCGTTCTGGTAAGACCGCAGATTTTTATTTTCGGTAATTTCATGCTCTCACCTGCCTCTTCATTTCACGGAATGCCTCATGTTCTCTTTATTCCAGAGATTTCCAGTGTAACGCCAGCTCCCTGGGATGCTCCGACTCCATAAAGGCCCGGCCAATGAGAAATGCGTCCGCCCCGCATTTTTTCAGGAATTTCACATCCTCATCCGTGACAATTCCGCTCTCTGCCACCAGAATTTTCCCTTTGGGAACCATAGGAGCCAGCCGTTCCGTAGTATCCAGGCGAATGGTAAAATCCTGCAAATCCCGGTTGTTTACACCAACGATTTTTGCATCCAGCTTCAGGGCCCGTTCCATTTCCCGCTCATTGTGGGTTTCCACCAGAACGTCCATGCCAAGCTCCCCGGCCAGCCCGTAAAATTCCTTCAACTGAACGTCATCCAGAATGGCGGCAATCAGCAGAACTGCGTCTGCTCCGATGGCTCTGGCTTCATAAAACTGGTATGAATCAATCATAAAGTCTTTGCGCAGAATGGGCAGAGGCGTTATACTTCGGATTTCCTCCAGATACTGTGCATTTCCCAGAAAGTAATTTTCCTCTGTGAGACAGGAAACAGCGTCCGCCGATTCGTTATATGCTCCGATTCGCTCCGTCAGAGTTCCTTTGCTGTCTATGACGCCCAGGCTGGGGGACGCCTTCTTAAATTCTCCGATGATGGATATTCCCGGCCGGGCCAGCGCGTCCCGGAAGCTGATGCACGCCCTGGAACAGGTTTCTGCCCGCCTGCGCATTTCCGTCTCGCTGATGCGGGATTTCTGCTCCAAAAGCCGCTGTTTTTTATCTGCCACTATTTTGTCTAAAATCATTTCAAATCACTCCATTCACAAAATTATCAATCATCCGCTTTCCATGTTCCGTATAAACAGACTCCGGATGGAACTGCAATCCCACCACCGGATATTCCCGGTGGGCCATGGCCATCAGTTCTCCGTCTGCCGTTCTGGCCAGCACTTTAAGGCATTCCGGCAAGGTTGCTTCCTGCACAGCCAGAGAATGATATCTGGCCGCCCGGACAGGAGAATCAATGCCTGTAAATATTCCTGTTTTACTGTGATAAATCAGAGACTGTTTTCCATGAAACAACTCCTTTGCATAAGTGACGGTCCCTCCCAGTGCCTCTCCGATACACTGGTGCCCCAGGCATATGCCCAGAATGGGAAGTTCCGTCAGAAATTCTTTTACCACATCCATACAGATTCCGGCGTCTCCGGGACTTTTGGGACCAGGAGACAGTACGATTTTTTCCGGTCTTAATTCCCGGATATCTTTTATCGTAATTTTATCATTGCGCACAACCTTAACATCCTGTGTAAAAGTCCCCATATACTGATACAGGTTGTAAGTAAAGGAATCATAATTGTCAATCAGCAGTATCATAAATTTTCCTCCTCCACTAATGTCCGGGCCAGCGCCATCACCTTATTGCAGCATTCCCGGTATTCCAGTTCCGGCCGGGAATCGGCCACAATTCCGGCTCCCGCCTGCAGGTATACTTTATTCCCCTTTTTTATCATGGTTCTTATGGTAATACAGAAGTCCATATCTCCGCTGAAATCCAGATAGCCTGTGGCCCCTCCATACAGGCCTCTGCGGTTCTCTTCCAGTTCCTCAATAATTTCCATGGCCCGAATCTTCGGTGCGCCGCTTAACGTACCTGCCGGAAGGAAGGAGGCTGCCAAATCCACAGGATGAAATCTGCCTTTCTTCCGGCCTTCCACCATGGATACCAGGTGCATGACATGGGAATAATTCCGCACCTCCATAAACTGTGTCACCTTCACCGTGCCGAACTGAGCTATTTTTCCCATATCGTTTCTGGCCAGATCCACCAGCATCACATGTTCGGCGCGCTCTTTTTCATCATTTAGCAGTTCCTGTTTTAAGAACTCATCTTCTTCCCGGTCTTTCCCGCGTTTTCTGGTTCCTGCTATGGGACAGGTAAATACTTTTCCGCCCTGCTGTTTTACAATCATTTCCGGGGAACTTCCGATTACTTCAAACGCCCCGAAATTAAAATAATAAAGATAAGGCGACGGATTCAGTTCCCGCAGTTCTTTGTACAAATCAAAACCTTCCCGGCCCGTCTCCAGAGTCCACCTCTGAGACAGCACGGTCTGAAAAATATGGCCTTCCCGGATGTAGTTTTTTATCTTTTCCACTTTTTTGCAGTATTCTTCCAGCGTATCGGATTTCCCAATGATTTTTCCGTCATGGACAACGGAAACCGCTTCCTGCTCCTGTTTGCCGGAATCCCGCGCCCGTGCAATCAATGCGTCTGCTTCCTGCAGGGACTGCCGCTTTCCATCCTCGCTGTCCTCTCCCAGCACAATGGCTGTCAGAGTTTCCGCCTCATGGTCCATCAGTATAAATTTTGTCATCAGCATCATCTGTATCGTCTCTATCCCGATTTCGTCCGGATTTTCGTCCGGCAGTTTCTCGGTGTATTTCACAAAGTCATACCCCAGGTTTCCTACCAGGCCGCCGCTGAATTTCAGCCCATCCTCATCTTTTCTGATTTCAAACTGACTGTAATATTCTTTCAGCAGCTCCAGCGGATTGCCTTCCCTCACTTCTTCCCCCTGACCGGTGCGGATAACCAGCGCCTCTCCCCTGGAGGTAATGATTTCTTCCGGCTCCACGCCAAACAATGTATATCTGTCATAATTTTTGTCATAACTCTCCAGTAAAAATCCTCTGCGCTTTCCTGCCAGATTTTCATACATGGCAATGGCCGTTTCACTGACTATACTGACGGTACGCTGATATACTCTTAAAATACGTTTCATATCTTCTCTCCTTTTTATTGAAAAAGAATGCGCTGTGCAATTCTCCGCGCACGAGCGGATTGCGCAGCAATAAACTTCTTCTCCGCGAGCTGCGCATAATTGTTGTTCTCTTATAGGAAATTCATATACTTTAACACTTCACAGTAACACGTCATTTCCTGTAAGGTAAAAAAAGTCCCTGGTAAAAGTTTTCACTTTTACCAGGGACGATAACAACCGCGGTGCCACCCTGCTTCATCATAGAATAAAAAAACAGATACTTCCAATCAGAAATATCCGCCACTAATTCTATAATCTCAATCCGATACACATGATATCTTACCTCTGTAACGTGAGGACACGGCTTCCGCTACTCTGCCTGTTTCCATGCTGTCACAGAACTGGCATTTCGCTTTGCATCTTACAAATCCATTCCCATAAAAATTTCCTGTTATCTTCCACCAGCCGATAACTCTCTGTGAGGACGATTTCAATGGTACTACTTTTGCTCATTGATTTTATGTCTGATTCAATTTTGATTGTAGATAGTTTAGCACACTGACGTATTGCTGTCAACTGTTTTTTTCATTTATGCTTGTTCATTTTCTTTTTCATGATATAATTATATCAGTCAAAGGAGGAAACACATGTTTAAATTTCTGATTTGTTTTGCCGCAGGTATCGGTGCAGGCCTTGGCACCGGATTCGCAGGTATGAGCGCCGCGGCGGTCATCAGCCCCATGCTTATCACTTTTCTGGGAATGCCTGCCTATGAAGCAGTGGGTATCGCACTGGCAAGTGATGTGCTGGCCAGTGCTGTCAGCGCTTATACGTATGGAAAAAACAAAAATCTGGATATCCGAAACGGGCTGGTTATGATGGTTACTGTTCTGCTTTGCACCCTTTTGGGAAGCTGGGCTGCAAGTCTTGTTCCCAATACCACAATGGGCGGTTTTTCCGTATTCATGACATTGCTTTTGGGAATCAGATTCATTGTAAAACCTGTGATGACAACAAAAGAAGCCATGGAATCTGTGGACAGCCGGACGCGTACTTTCCAGTCCATTGCCGGCGGAATCACCGTTGGATTTATCTGCGGTTTTATCGGGGCCGGCGGCGGCATGATGATGCTTCTGCTTCTCACCGGTATTCTGGGATATGAACTGAAAACCGCAGTAGGCACCAGTGTGTTTATCATGACTTTTACTGCCCTGACCGGAGCAGCCAGTCATTTTGTCATTGGAGGAATGCCTGACCTGAAGTGTCTGTTGTTCTGTGTGGCTTCCACCCTGCTGTGGGCAAGAGTCGCGGCAAAATTCGCAAATAAAGCCAGTGCGGCTACTCTGAACCGGGTAACCGGTATTGTCCTTGCTGTTCTGGGAGCGGCAATTCTGGCTGTCAATATTCTGACTCATTAACAGCCTCACATACCTGCTGTTCTCTCCCCTGCTCCTTCAGGGTCCGTCCTGCTTTTTCGGTAGGATGAAGGAGACATTCCCATATGCCTGTGAAAAAGTTCCGCATAGTAACTGGCTCCGTTAAATCCGACTTCATATGCAATTTCCGTAACATTCAAATCTGTCTTCACCAGAAGTTCCGCACTTCGGTTCAGTCTGTACCTGGTAAGATATACATTGGGTGTCTGGTGCAGGCAGGTACGGAATAATTTACAGCATTTGCTCTGTCCAACGCCTCCGGCGGCGGCAATCTGTTCCAGAGTTATCTGTTCTCTGAAATGCTGCTGCATAAAGCCAATCATATTTTTAAGAACGAAAAGGTCATGATGATGTTTTTGTTCCAATCCGTAAGTTTTTGGCATATGTTCAAAAATTACTGCCCATATCCATGAAAAAATGCTCTGTATTTTCAACGCCGCGCCAGAAGCCCCTTTAAGGGAATGGATTTTTCTGACCCCTTCCATGATTTCCTGGTGCCAGGTTGCATTTTGCAGATGCAGAAAGGGAATATCCTCATTTTGCAGAAGGGGCATTACATAATTACGCTCCATATCAGGCGTCAGACATAACGACAACGGATGGAAAAGCACACAGATAAATTCACATTCTTTATTTGTTCCGGAATAGCCAAAATGCAGTTGCCGGGAATTTACAAATATCCCTTCCTGCGGGTTCAGTTCTGTCAGTTCCCCGTTTACATTGTATGTCATGGCGCCTTTTAAGATCACGATAAATTCAATGTCATCATGCCAGTGAGGCGGCGCCGCATATCCCGGATAACAGCTCAGACAGAAACATCCTGAATAAACCGGATATTCCGCACTATCATAATCCACTCTTTCGGAACGGTCCTCATTTACATCAATATATATATTCATATGTACTCCATTTTGCAGGATTGTTATATTATTTAACAGAATAATGATATATTTTCCGGAAACAGCACAGTATCATTATAGTCAGTCACAAACACGTTGTTAGGTAATTGCGAAACAAGTTCAAAATCTTGATTCCAATAGGGCAAAAGCCCGGTTGAGCCGGACTTACAGGAGGTG